>JBBRNO010000071.1:0-31510 GCA_038230275.1 Bryobacterales bacterium | reverse complement strand
TCGCCTGGCACTGGACACATCGGTAACTCCGCCGGTGGGTAAGGTGTATTTCAGCACCGGTCTGACGGTCACTTGCAGCGGAATGGGCGGCTGCACCACGCCGGTGTCGGGCGCCGCTTTCGGTACCGATGATTTGCAACTCGCCACATGGACCACCACTAGCGGCACTTTCGATTTGAGCGGCGGGACGGAATTGCGCGGGATCCTCAGCCGCAGCCGCACATTGACCGGCGCGGGAATGGTCTCAGCCACCAGCGGACATACCCAGACTCTTTCGGTCAACACGGCGCTGATTCCAATCTTCACCCTGGCGCCGGGGACGGGCGCTGTGCTGGCATCGGCGTCCACTATCACTCCAACCAGCCGTGTGCACCATGTTTCGGGAACCTCCACGGTTTCCACGATCGGTGCGGCCGGCATGATTGACGGCGAGATTCTGACACTGATTCCCGACGCGGCCTTTGCCACCACCACCGGCGGGAACATCGCCCTTGGCACCACGGGTGTGGTGAATCGAGCAATTCGATTCGTCTGGGATGCTACTGCGGCGAAATGGTACCCAAGTTACTAATGTTCCGGACAGGAGCCCCCATAATCATGCGAAATATTATCGTAATTCTCCTACTAGCAGTGTCGCCCTCGTTTGCGGCGATCACCAACGTCCGTGTTACGGACTCCACGAATATTGAGTTTGTAGTTCGATACGTGGCCCCAACACCAGCAGCTTGTACTATCGAGGTGTCTGAGTCGCCAACCTATTCGCCCTTGGTCAACGATGTGAATCCATCGCTCTTCACGAATGCGAACCGGGATGACCGCAACGGCGCGCAAGGGCGGGAAAGGATCTTTGTCGTAGGCTCAGCGGGCACAGGAGCGCGATTCGCCACGGTCGCGTTGAGCGGCGCCTCCACCTCCCGCGCTCTCCAAACCAACACCAATCACTATTACCGGATCACTTGCGGCCCTGATACGGCATCCGGTATTGCACGCATAGCTAATATCGCGGTGGGGGATACTTTCCCAGGTACGCCCGAGCCTATTGACCCGGCGCGCTTAGGTGACGTGGCTTGGCCTGAAGTGCCATGGAAAGGGACGGCCGCCGTCATCGATCCGACAACAGGCGTGAAGATTGCTCGCTTCCGAAACATGAATGAGAGATTGCAGACCATTGACCCGGTGGCGTTTCAATATGCCTTCGATGGTGCGGGTGGCTGGACCAACAAGACTAATGTGTTGGTGGACGACGCGGCCCTTGCTACCGTCAGCAGTTCCGATCCGCTGCGAGTGTACACTACCTGGGTATACCCCAAGTCGACTTTGAGCATGACAGGTCTGACTTTGGCGGTCCATGGCTTCCGGGACGCTTCGGGAACAACTTCCGAAGCCTGTCTATCCATTGACGGCGCGACGTGTTATGGACCATGGGTGGCATTCGCTCTTCCCGTAGGGTCACTCGGGGCTACGGTAAATGTGGGTGACACTCTCCCCACTGTTAACGTCTCTTCCGATCCGGCTATGTTTGGATCGTGGCTATCCGCGTACCAAAAACTACCGACACAATACGATACCAGTATTCGTAGTGGAACGGCCAACAATGTGGGAGCGGTACTCACTCTCTATTCTGGCAGTTTCTCTGGCGCATTTGATCCGCGATGGACTACAGGCACTCACCTCTTATACAACAGCGTCGATTACACAGTGGCATCGGTTACGTCAGGAAGTGAACTGACATTGAATACCGCGCCACCTTCCAACTACACGAATACCGGTTGGTCTGCGGCAAACTTCGGATTCATGGTACGGCGCAGTTCTGGAACTGGAACTCTCTCTATTGATTCAATGCAGTTTATCCCGACGTTGAACGGAACTTACAACACTAACAACGGAAGCGGTTCCGTCATTCCGTGTACCGCCGCTGTCTATCCTTCCGGCTACCGAATTGGTCTTCCTGGTGGGCAAACCAATCTAAACTACAACGCGGCCACGAATACATCTCCTATAAAGGTAACCACGACTTCACTGATCCCTTTGGGGGCGATTGTAGCTGGAGATACAGTACAGGTACGGGATGTGCCTGGAAACGTCGCAGCAAACGGCACATGGGTGGTTAGCCTGGTTACCCAGATCAGCGGGGGAACAGAGATCACACTGACGGGTAGTGATGGAACTACCAGTGGATCATTTCCATCCGACGCCACTGGATCTTTCGACGTGTTTTATGGAGGCGGCGGCTTAATCTGGAAGGAAGGAACCACCAAGGGTTCGCTCTGCACACTGCTGAACGGAGATGGCGCGGGAGCGGATAAGTACTGGGTGAACACAGCAGTAGACCCTCCAGACATTCGTTACCTTGGACTGTTCTCGTTCCGTGGTGACGATGTGGCGCCATACCCGGAAGTACCGGCTGCGACTGAAATGAGAACGGTCAGCGGTAAGCAGGAAATTTTCTCGTGCCGGTATATCGGAGATACTCGCTTTGGGATGTTCCAGGACATCGGCTCCAATCAACATATAGATGCCAATAATAGTGCCTCTCGCAGTTCGTTTGGAAGGTGTGTTTCCACTACGCCAGCACCAAACACGTTTACCGACCGTGTAAATGCCTTCGACTCAGAGACTATTGGGCTTCCTTGCGCCTTAATAGCAACACCCAAAACTACCGTCACCACGTTTGGGTGCACGGCGGTTGCAGGAGAACAGCAGAACGGTTTGGGTTATGCGGGAATTTATAACCCAGTCACAAAACAAGTTGTAGGAGGTATGAATACATGGAAGAACGCCAATGCTCGCTGGTGTGGGAATCACACCTTTTTTTCATGGCCTGAAGCAGATGCGGTGCAATGGGTTCCCTACGAACTGATTGGTGACAATGGGAGCGGTAATTTTGGAATCGGTAACGGACCCTACCAGCTTTTCCCCACTTCAGCTTCGCTGAATAGTACCAGTGATATCGGAGACTGTGCCACGAAGATTGCCTCCGAAGGCCAAACCAACGTTCTCGGGGTATCCGGTTCCTCCTGTTCGCTTATCACTCTTACGAATGCCATACCGATCACCCCGGCTGGCGCAACTCCCGCGAATGACACTCGCAACAATACCGGCATTCGCGTAGGCGACACGATGTCTGTTCGCAACACCACAGGAGCTCCTGGTAACAGTGGATCGGAAAACGGCGAGCGTGTCCGCATTGTGGCAATCAATGGCTTACGGATTATCGTGCTGCGCGGCCAGGAGCAGACCTCAATCGTCAATCAAACAGCGAACTTCAAACTCAACATGTTCTGCAATATCTATCCACGCTGGTGGGATTATGTCAATGCGCCGCACGGAGAGACGGGTACAGATCCTTATTCGCAGAACCTGAACGGCATATTTGTGGACGGTCCTCTGAAAGACGCTTCACATCTGTTCTCGTACAAATCCCTGTCGGTGAGTGACTCGGGGGGCGTGGCGGCGGGATATCTGAGCCCGGAGTTCACTTGCTCGGACGACACCACGGTCAGCACGGCCTACTATGCAACCCGCAGCTATCCATGGCCGAACCACATCAAAGCCCCCACATCGGCATACGGCTGCGTAAAAGGCAATCCGACGTTCGATGGAAAGGCAGGTAACGGGTTTGGACAGTTCCTCGAAAAGCATCCAAGTTCCGTCCAGAACTACACCACCGGCCCGGACGCCAGCTTTACGGATGCACGACCGATGCAGGCGTATTGGGCGATGACAACGGGCCCCGTCAAGAACACCGTCATTACTAAAGTCGGAACTTACGTTTTCAAAGTGACTGACTATGACAATTATGGGCAGGCGTTCGACGAAAAGCGCCATAAACTCTACGTGGGGTTGGGATCGAGAACTGGCTACGACGTGAGCGCTTCGGGGTTCATCCTGCCAGACACGACGCCGTACAACTACACCTACTGCCTAACGCACGTTGCCGGGGAATGCCGGGCGGGAAGCGCTGTGGGCGACGTTTACGTGAATGTACCAAACGTCGCCAAGCAGTCGCTGGGATACGCAGCGGAAGCGAGCCCTGGAACCTATCAGTGCGCGGGTGGCAGCGATCCGGTATTTACAGATATCTGCGTCATCATGCAGAGTGCTTATACGAATGCCACCGTGCAGTACCCGGTTGTTCACGATCCTTACAACTCGGGTGCCCGTATTCTCACTCACGCTCTATCCGCTCCGCGCGCGACAGGGGGCTTGTGGAGTGCTCCGAACTTTCCGAATGGTGATTACCAAATCAACTGGACGATGGTGGCCGGCCGCGCCAACATGATTTCGATGATGGTAAAAGTTCCGCCCTATCCCGGCGTACAGCGCGGAACGAACCGGAATTCGTGGATTCCGATCCCGGTGAAGGTGTCGAGTGTTCCGGCCGGAGCCTCGACGGTGACCGTAGAATTCGGCTATTCGCCTTCATTCTTTTGCCATTCCCGCCAAGAGGCTTGCGTGGCCGTCGGCAGCACCATTGGGCCCACTCCCTACTACTATGCCGCGGATACTTACACTCGGCTGTCCTGCTCCTCCGGCTGCACCCCGGTCATTCCGGCCCTTTCACAACGGATGATGTGGTATCGCCTGAAGTACTGGAGCGCAGCGTCGGTGTTGATTAAGACGGGCGAAACGCAAGTCTTGGCTACCCCGTAGCAAGCCGTTAGGGGCGGCCCCAGTATCAAAGCCGCCCCTTCCCAACTTGAGCTTAATTGTAGGGTCTGAGTGGTTTGCCAAGTTCCAATATCCAGACAGTCCGGTTCTGGAAATACTGGATCAGCTCCCGATCAGTCTTTGGGTCTACCTCGCGAGCCCAAACCACGGCAGATCCATCGATATCCGCACTATTGTAGTTCCATTCATGGGTCAGGTCGTGATTCTCGGGATATCTGACAAAGATCAGATGACCGCCGCCCTTAGCCTTCAAGTCCCGGATTATCGCCGCCCGTTCAAGGCTCCACGGAGGGCTGACGAATTCTCTGGTTATCCAAAGTCTTCTCAAGCGATTTGCCACTGCCGGAGGGCCGTGTGCAGCCAGTAACTGGTTAAAGACTAAAGTGGTTGGGAGAAGAGCCAGCGTTAGCAGAACGCAACGGGAGAGCCTGAGCCCGGTGCCGGAAGTTTCCCGTTTCCAGGTGCGAAGGTACCGAAGGGCGCTGATGAACAAGACAAGCATAGCGCTCAAGCTCATGGCCAGGTGAGCCGAGGTATAAAAACCATAGAGCATCAGTCCGCCAATGGAAAACGCCACCAGCACGAATAGGAATCGCACCAGCGTTTGCTGCTTCTTCCGGCGGTAGACCAGCGGAAAGCAGAAGGGGAGCACCGACAACGAAACCCCCATGGCAAATTGCCACATTCGTAACGACTTATCGAAAACGAATTCTAAGACGTGACCGCGAACACCGTCGTGACTCTGGAGTTGCCACTCGTACATCTCTTTGATCTGCCGGTTCGGAAAGCTCGTCAGAACAACAGGCGCCTGAAACAGAAACGTCTGCGGAACACCGTACTGCCGTTGACTGTGTTGATAAGGGATTGTGGTTGCGCTACCGGTAACCCTCCAGTTGTAATATCCGATTATCGATAAGTTAATCACGGACATTATGCTGAGCGGAACGAGGATCGCACACAATCGTGCCGGCGAGGCCCACCGCCTGTTCTTCGCCAACCAGAGGAGAAGATATACCGCCACCGGAAGTGCAAGCAGACAAGCATCGTAGGGCCGCGTATTCGCGGCAATCATTAAACCAAGGCCCATCAAAAAGGAGCTTGAAATTGGCTTACCGCCGAGCATCCGGGGCAATGCGCCGATAATGAGAGCGCCGCCGATCGCCGGCGCGGCGCCACCTAAATACGTCCCCATCCAAAAGGTGACTAATCCGATGCGCCCGAACGCCATCACGACCCCGGCCAGCGCCCATTTCGGCGGAAGCCACCCCCGCAGCATCCACAACAAAGCCATGTACATCAGGGCAGTTGCAATCAACACCCCAACCCAAGGGTGGCCGAAAAAGAAAATGCCCGCGGCAAGGACCGCAGGAGTTCCCGGTGGATAATAACCCGTGTATGTCGGCTGCTGCAAAACGTAAATCGTTTCAAAATTGTGCCAGAAGCGATGCGGAAGGTTGGTGATTCTGCCCAGTGAAAACGTCTCGGCCGTAAGTAGATACGAAAAATCATCATGGACTGAGGGGACCGGGACCGGAAAAAGAGGTAGAACTGCAAGGCGTAAGGCAACCGGCGTCAGTCCGGCCACCAGATAGGCAACTCGGGGCCGCCTGCAAATCCAGGAAAACGCCCGCGCGGCAAGTTTGATAACCGCATCAAAATATTGGGGAAATGCAAATCCAATCCCGCACACCAATACGAATAGGAGCGCTTCAATATAGTCCAGAAGTAGCGGAGGCATTTTGGCGATGATATCATAGCCGCTCGACTCATTCCGCCGGAAACGCCGCGCGGCCGAATGGCTTCGGCATCCGGCCAGGGTGCGTTATTCTCAAGAATAGCCAATCGCATGACGAGCCCAAATTTCCCCGCGCATCCGCTGTTCTACCGGCTCGCATTGGGCGGCGTTGTTTCCTTGTACTTGCTGTTGGCGATCGGTACGGCGCTCACCAAACGCCCACTGGGCGATGAGGCATTCACGGCGAACCCTGCCTTGGACGTTCTCGCCCGAGGTTCCACTGGCGTCACTGCTATGGAGCCTACTGGGAATTCCATTGCGGTGGGCAAGGTGCTATCTGGAATCAATGAGCATCTCTATTTAACGATGCCTTTCCCCATCTACGTGCACGCAGCCTGGTACAAGATCTTTGGCGCTGGTATTCTTTCGACGCGGATGGTTTCCGTTGCATTTGGGCTCGTGGCGCTGGCAGCGGCCTGGGTCTTGGTTGCCGCGCTCACCGGAAACCGGATGATCGCTCTTTTGGCTACTTTTTTTCTCACCATTGATTACGCCTTTGTGTTCGCGGCGGCGGACGGACGCGCGGACATGATGGCGGGCGCATTCAGCCTGGCCGCGCTTGCGGCCTACGTTCATCTGCGCGACCGCAACCTCAATCACGCAGTACTTTTGAGCCAGACGTTTCTCGCCGCGGGGGGGTTCAGCCATCCGAATGCCGGATTGGGTTTGTTTGGTATTTTGTTCCTCGCGCTGTATTTCGACCGCAAACGGCTGCGTTTCATTCATCTCGCGCTAGCGGCCATTCCGTTTGCGTGCTTCGCCGCCGGTTGGGCGCTTTACATTCTGCCGCACCCAGAAGATTTCCGGCTGCAATTCGCGGCCAATCTCGCTGACAGGTGGCAAGGAATTTCGGGCCTGCTAATGAGCCCGGTAAGGGAGATCCGGGTAAGGTATCTGGAGCTTTGGTATTTGCCTTCTTACGCCACCGGCCTCAGCCGGCTTCGAGTGCTGATTCCGTTGCTTTATCTGGCGGCAATAATTGGATGCGTTGTCAACCGGGGCGTCCGTCAAACTGCCGGCTGCCGCGTGCTGCTGATGCTGGCCGCGCTCTATTTCCTATGCATGTCCGTATTCGAAGGGCACAAGAATTACTACTATCTGATCTACATCATTCCATTTCTTGCCGCCGTATTTGGGACCTGGACTTACTTGTGCTGGACGCAGCAGCGGGTTCCCAAGCTTCTGGTGTTGGCCTGCGCAGGTGCGCTGGTGTTTCTACAACTGAGCTGGGCAGCGTACAACATTCGGCGGAACCTCTACCGCAATTCCTACCAACCCACCGTGGAATTCGTCAGGAAGAACGCGACGGTCAACGGCGGGCTTGTGGGAAGCCTGGAGCTTGGATTTGGCCTCGGCTTCTTCGGCAATTTCAAGGACGACGCAACCCTGGGATTCTACACGCACCGGCAACCGGAGATGGTGATCGTGGACGAACGGAATTATGCCTCTGCTTTCGAAGCATTCAAGAAGACAGCGCCTGAAGTGCACCAATACGTCTCGAGGTTGCTGGCCGAGAAATATTCCAAGGTTTTTGAAGCACCGGGCTACCAGGTATTCCAGCGCGTGCATTGACCGGAGATTATTTCCTTTCGAACAGGAACACCACCACCGTTCCGAACTTACCCAGGGGACGGCCCGCAAATCCCTCCGAGTGGAGCCGGCCTTTGAGCCAATTCTGGTACCCTTCGTCGAGTTTCGAGCCGACCAACAGAAATCGGTCTCCTTTCAAAAGGACTTGATCGACTATCGAGTCCAAGCGCTGGAAAGACCATGCCTCCGCATGAATGGGAATCGGTATGGTGACGCCTCCACCCGGGTAGGCAATCTGCGGAGCAAGCAGGAAGTCCGCCTGCCCCGGGTCGGTGAAAATCGCTGGGTCAGCCGATTCGATGAAGTCACTGCGGACCAGAACCGGCATCGAAGCAGCATCCGTTTGCTGTTTCACTACGGCCATCGCTTCGCGCCAATAATCGTTGGCGTGCCGCACGTTTCGCAGGGATCCGCCACGATCCAGAATCGCCCCGGCAACCAACGTCAGTACCAGAATCACACGGACCGGCGCGGGTCCAAATGAGGAGAAGACCCAGGCCACTGAGAGCGCAAGGCCCGGTAGAGCAACCGAAAAATAACGCGGGAGCAGTAGACTGGTGGGACTTACATACGAGATGACGTAAAGGGCGACGGGGGGCACCAGGGCCCACAGCAGCAGCATCCAGACTTCCGGTTGAATGATGCGCGGCCGTGAGAATTTCACTTCGGAGCAAAGCAGAATCACAAGCAGGAATCCAAACACTAGGAACGCGTACAAGAACTCCGGAAACGTATCGAGCACAATCGAAGCAAGCCGCGGTTTGCGAATGAAATTAAAGGAACCCCGGGCAGACATCACCTGAACAAAGCGGCGGGCGAGCGGCAGTAACAGCGCCAAAATTAGCGCTATCGCCGTTATCAGTGTGGCGGGAGAGGGCCGGCGGTCTCTCCAAAACCGCAAACCGATGTAGACGGCCTGTACGAAGAACATCACCGAAAACAGAAAATGGAAATAGACAGTGAGGGCGGCGAAGCAGGCGTAGCCAATCGCATCGATGAACTTACCCTTATCCAGCCAGCGAATCAACATCAGAATCGCTCCGCTGGCGGCCATTAACCCAAGCGCGTATGGCCGTGCATCGCAGGCATAGTAGGAAGCGATCGTCGCGAAGATCAATGCCGCAGTGCCGGCGGATTCGCTTCCGGGCAAGCGTTTTCCAATTCGGTAGACGAGGACAGTTGCGACAGCCAACCCGAGGAACGACGGCAGGCGCAAGATGACTTCTCTGGGTCCCGGCAGTTGGGCGAACGGCCAAACGATGGCAATGAAGAAAGTGGGTTGCCCCACCCACCGCGCGCACTTTTCCAGCATCTCGGAAAACGTGCCTTGCACAAGGACGAACGTACCCGTTTCATCCAGCCAGAAACTGGAACTCATCGGCTGGATCCAAAGGCGGATTATGACCAATACCCAAGCAGCCCAGATATACCACTGCAGCGGTGCACTTGATTTGATGGTTGGGGTGGAATCGTCCATTGCGACAGTATACTAGTCCATGGCAGGCTTTTTGACGAATCTCCGACATCAATCCATTCTTTGTTGCATCATTGGCTTGTATCTTTTGCTCGCCGTTGGCGGACTCCGGACCATATTGCCTTGGTGCGATGAGGCGTGGTTTTCCAGTCCGGCGCTGAATCTCATTACCAAGGGCACTTTTGGAACGTCGGTGCTGGACCCCACCTCCGACTTTCGCCTCAATCGGATCGCCGGCATCGACAGGTATACGTACTGGATTGTACCCCTTTACCCCCTCACGCAAGCTGCCTGGTATGAGATTACTGGTTTCGGGTTATTTTCCTTGCGCCTCTACTCGGTTGCCCTGGGGCTGATTGCTTTAGCGTCTTGCTATACCACGATCAAAATACTATCGGGGGACCGGCGCGCCGCGACGTTGGCGGTCGCCTTGCTGAGCATCGACTTCACATTTCAATGGACCGCTTCAGTCGGCCGCATGGATATGATGTGCGCCGCGTTGGGGCAAGCCGCTTTCGCCTCCTACCTTTTCTTGCGAACTCGCACTTTCCCCTTGGCTTTACTGGTGAGCCAGGCGCTGGTAGTGGCGGCGGGGCTCAGCCATCCAATGGGTATCGGCGCATTCGCCGGCCTCTTGTTCCTGACGATCTACTATGATCGAAGCCGGCTCCGGCTTTCCTACATTGCTCTCGCCGCCGTGCCGTACTTGGCAGGCGCCGTAGGCTGGGGGCTTTATATCATGAAAGACCTCCCGTTGTTCCTGGCGCAGTTCGGCGGCAATGCGGCGGGTCGTTTTCTCTCCGCCTCCTCCCCGCTGGAGATGGTTCGGCTGCAAATCATGGACCGCTACCTTTACATGTTCGGGCTTGCTCCGGATACGAAGGGGTTCAGCCATCTCAAGATTGTAATCTTGCTTGCATACGCAGCCGGTTTCGTAGGAGCCTGGGCGAATCCGGAGATTCGGAATCACAAGGGCTATCGGGCTCTCTTACTGCTTTGCGCCGTCTGTTTCGGTACCTGGATGTTTGTCGACAGGGAGGTTCACTTCTTTTATCTGATCCACTTCGTAATTTTCCTCATCGTCATTTTTGCGGTTTGGGTTTCCTGGTGCTGGGAGCGGCGCACTCTGCCGCACTGGCTTTTGATGGCAACGGTTTTGACGGTTGCGGTCGTTCAACTTGGCGCCATCGGGCACCGCATCTCGCAGAATCCTTATCAAAATGCGTATTTGCCGACGACCGGCTTTTTGAAACAGCACGCGTCGCCGTCGCAGTTGATTTTTGGCAGTTCAGAACTCGCCTTTCAGCTGGGATTCGATGCAAATGTCGTTGACGATTACAGGCTCGGCTTCCGCAGTGGCAAGAAGCCGGACTTCGTGGTTATCGATAAGAACCGCTATGAGGAATGGATTCCGCTGCTTGAACAACAGGACCCGCCCGCCTACCGCTACGTCACCGCTATGATGGGGCGTGACTTCCAGTTGGTTTTGGACCGGGGAGCTTACAAGATCTACAGCCGGAGGAGTTTGGAAGCCAGGAGTTCCGCGAGTAAATGAAGTCAATTGTGGTGGTGCCAACGTACAACGAACGGGAGAATCTAGAGAACCTCGTTTCATTAGTCCGTCAACAGCCAGGCAATATTCACATCCTGATTGCCGACGATAATTCTCCCGACGGAACCGGCGATATCGCCGACGATCTAACGCGAAAATTCCCCGGGGAAGTCTTCGTGCTGCATCGCGAGCAGAAGGAAGGCTTGGGCCGCGCCTACGTAGCCGCCTTCAAACACGTGCTCAAGATGGACTATGACATTATCCTGCAGATGGACTGCGATCTGTCGCATAGCCCTTCGTATTTGCCTGATTTTCTGAAAACCATCGAGTCGAACGACATGGTGCTGGGTTCGCGCTATCTCAATGGTATCAACGTGGTGAATTGGGATTTCAAACGTCTGATACTTAGCAAACTTGCCACCAAGTATGTGCAGATTGTGACGGGGATGAAATTTTCCGACGCCACGGGGGGGTTCAAATGTTGGCGCCGGCAGTCACTGGTGTCGATTGGTCTCGACCGCGTATTTTCTAACGGTTATCTGTTTCAGATAGAAACAACATATCGAGCCCACAAACTAAACTTGCAGATCGCCGAGATTCCAATCATCTTTTATGAGCGCAATCTGGGCAAATCGAAGATTGCATTCCCGATTATTGTGGAAGCGCTTTGGGGTGTGGTAAAACTTCGCTTTACCCGGACCCGCACCCAAGCCCCCGCTCTTGTCGAAAGGGTGCCGTGACCGCGTTAGCGAGTGGCCATGCGAGCCTTGTTCCGATTTACGATCTTTGCCCTGGTTCTATATTCTCTGGCGTTTGCGTATCGCTGCTATGACCGGCAACTCTACATCTGGCTGCCTGGCTATGTTCAGAGTCGCATTCAGGCAAGCGACAACGGAACAAAGCCGGTTCATTTGTTTGTCATGTTCGCCGACCACTTCGAGCCTGGCGAACGATTCGACCGCATGCAACGCTGGGAGTCGGAGTATCCGAAGCTGGCGGCCAAGCACCGCGACAGCAGTGGACGCAAACCGCGGCACAGTTGGTTTTATCCGGGAGAGCAGCCGATAGACAGGAACATGGAATCGCTGCAGCGGCTGGTGGCAGGTGGCAACGGCGAGGTGGAATTGCACTATCACCACGGCAGCGACACGCAGGAATCAACGGCCAGGAAATTCGCGGCAGCGGTAGAGTATTTCCAGAAGTTCCATTTCCTGAAGACCGTGGATGGCCAGACGCACTTCGGGTTTATCCACGGGAACTGGAGCCTGGACAACAGTAACCAGCCCGATACCTGCGGAGCGAATCGCGAGTTAGACCTGCTGCGCGGTCTGGGCTGCTTTGCGGACTATACATTCCCCAGCATCTTTCACGAATCGCAACCGCGCCTGGTAAACAGCATCTTTGAAGCGGTGGACGACGACCGGCCGAAATCGTATGACTCAGGAAGACCGCTGCGTGCCGGGCAACCGGTGAACCAGGAAGCCTTGGTGCTGATCGAAGGTCCGCTGATGCTCTTCCCCACGCTCAGTCCACGGAAGCTGTTCATAGGAATTGAAGACGGCAACGTCCACATGGCTGATCCGATTGACGAGCGCCGCGTAGACCTTTGGGTGAAAGCAAATGTTCACGTGCAGGGGCGTCCGGACTGGGTGTTCGTCAAAATCCATGGCCACGGCGCAAGTACCGATGAGGATATGGAAGAGTGGTTGGGCGGGCATCTGGACCGGGGGCTGACGTATCTGGAAAGACGCTACAATGATGGCTTCCAGTATGTGCTGCACTATGTGACGGCCAGGGAGATGTACAACTTGGTGCGTGCGGCTGCGGCGGGCAAGACGGGGGACCCGCGGCAATATTTGGATTGGGTGATTCCGGCTTACGAATCGTCCCGTCTCCCGGTCAACCATCCAGTTCTCAATCAACCATGAAACAAGTTATCCGAAAGGGTTTGAAACATATCATTGTGGAGGATGTTCCCGACCCAGTGGTCATTCCGCATCACGTGCTGGTGCGTCCGTCCTATTCGCTGATCAGCAGCGGGACCGAGACTGCCAGCATCCACACCGACAGCCTGATGAAAGAGGTGGCGGATAATCCGTCGCACATCAAGAAGGTGTGGGATGTGATGAAGAATGCCGGACCCGTTAGTACTATTCGTGAAGTGCACGCGAAGTTTAGCGAATACGCAGTGCTGGGATATTCGGGGGCCGGCGTGATAGCGGAGAAACACTCCACCGTGACCGACCTGGAAGTGGGCGACCGTGTGGCCTACGGAGGTGAGGGTACGGGCCACGGCGAAACCATTCTGACCGGTAGGAATCTGGTGGCGAAAGTCCCTGATGAAGTGCCGTTTGAGCACGCGTGCTTTGCCACGCTGGGCAGCATCGCGATGAATGCGGTGCGCATCGCAAACATCGGGATGGGAGAGACGGTGGCTGTGATTGGGCAGGGGCTTGTGGGGCAACTCACCAGCCAGTTGGTGCGGGTGCAGGGCGGGGTAGTGGTGGCGATCGATCTGAAGGCGGATCGCATTCAGTTGGCGAAGTCGATGGGTGCTGAGCACGGCATGTTAGGCGATGGGGCAGTCCGCGAATCGGTGAACGCGCTTACGAATGGACGGGGCGTGGATTGCGTGATTGTGGCGGCTGCGGCGAAGTCGGCCGGGCCTTGTCAACAGGCGCTGCAAATCTGCCGGGATCGTGGGCGGATTGTGGTAGTGGGCGCAGTGGAAATGAGTTTCCCGTGGGGCGAGATGTACATGAAGGAGATTCAGCTCTTCATGTCGCGTGCCTATGGTCCGGGCAGTTACGATCCCCTTTATGAGAAGAAAGGGATGGATTACCCAATCGCTTATGTGCGATGGACGGAGAACCGCAACATGGCTGAGTTCCTCCGGTTGCTGGGCACGGGGCGCGTGCAGGTGCAACCGCTTGTTACTCATTCCCTGGCGCTGGAACAAGCAACCGAGGCGTACGAGACGATTCTGAATCCGGCTTCCGGAAGTCTGGCGGTGCTGTTGAAGTATCCAGCGGCCGCGGAGAATCCGCCTGCGTTTGCACCTGTCCGGAAAGTTTCGATTGGCCCGGCGAAGGAAGGCAATCCATTACGTGTGGCGCTGGTGGGTGCGGGTAATCTGGCGCGTTGGGAGCATCTGCCGAATCTGCAGAAGATCGACGGCGTGGTGCTGCACGCGGTTTACTCGGCCAGCGGCGTGCGCGGTAAAAGTTATGGTGCTCGCTTCGGTGCGGCTTACTGCTGCTCGGAATATGACGAGATTCTGAAAGATCCCTCCATCGACATCGTGCTGATTGTGAGCCGCAATCAGGACCATGCACCACAGGCGGTGGCGGCGCTGCGGGCGGGCAAGCACGTCTTTGTAGAGAAGCCCATGGCGTTGACCGATGCAGAGTGCGCCGATCTGCGGCGCGCCGTGGCGGAGTCAGGCAAGCAGCTTTGTGTGGGGTTCAACAGGCGCTACGCTCCGTACTATGTGGAAGTGAAGAAGCAGTTGAGCCGCCGCAGCAGTGCAGCGGTGGTGAATATGCGCGTGAATTCGCCGGGGATCTCCGGCGCTTACTGGATGGCGGACCCGGCCATAGGCGGAGCCATTCTAGGAGAGGCGTGTCACTTCGTGGATCTGGTTTATTGGATGTTGGAATCAGAGCCAGTGTCCGTCTCCGCGTACTCCCTGCCAACGGACAAGAAGGACCCGATCGGCGAGAATAATCTGGCTGCGTGTTTTCGCTTCGCGGATGGTTCCATCGCGAATCTGACGTACTGCACGGTGGGCAGCAAGACATCGGGCGGGGAACGCGTAGAAGTCTTCGCGCAGGGCGTGGGTGCTATGACGGAGGACTTCAAACAACTGACAATTGCGGGCGGCCTGAGGCGCACCAGTTCCAAATGGTTCGCGGACAAGGGCTATACGGAACAGATGACCGCCTTCATCAGCGGTATCCGCGCGGGGAAAGCGTCAGAGGTTACGGTGCTGGATGGAGCGCGCGCCACCATCGGCTGCTTGCGCATGATGGAATCGGCACGGACGCTTGCCCCTTGCGCGATCAACCTGGACTAGCGAATGAGAGTGCTTCAACTTGGACCTTATCCGCCGCCGCACGGGGGAGTGCAGACGAACCTGGTGGCGATCCGGAATTACCTCTTGCAACAGGGATCGACGGCGCCGGTGATCAATTTGACCAGGCACCGGCAACCCGATGCGGATGATGTCTACTATCCCCACAACGCCAAAGAACTGCTGCAACTGCTGATCCATCTACAGTACGACGTGGTGCATTTGCACATCGGCGGCAACCTGACAGGCCGGTTGCTTGGACTCGCTTTGCTCTGCGCGAACATGCCGGGCGCCAAGGCTGTTTTGACATTTCATTCGGGTGGATTTCCGGCGTCGGCCGAAGGTTTGGAACTCGGTCCGCGCAGCTTCGCGGGATTTGTATTCCGGCGTTTCGACCGTTTGATTGCGGTGAACACGGAGATCGAAAAGTTCTTCGTCCGCTGCGGCGCCTCCCCGTCAAGGGTGCGGATGATTTGGCCGCACTCGCTGGCTGCGCCTCCGGAAGACACACCGATGCCGGAGCCGGTGCAGCAGTTCTTCAATTCCCACCAGCACGTCTTGCTGACGGTGGGATTGCTGGAGCCGGAGTACGATTTGGAATTGCAGATCGACGTGCTGGAACAGTTTCCAGGAGTGGGCTTGCTGATCATTGGGTCAGGCAGCATGGAAGCTGAACTGCGGACGATGATTGCTTCGAAGCCTTACGGGAAAGACATTTTGCTGGCCGGAGATGTAGCTCATGCGTCGACGCTGCGTGCCATTCAGCAATGCGATGTGCTGCTGCGGACCACGCATTACGATGGCGATTCGATTTCGGTGCGCGAGGCGCTGCACTTGGGCACTCCGGTGATTGCGTCGAACAATGGCATGCGTCCCGGTGGGTGCGATCTGATTCCTGCGTGTGACGAAGAAGCTTTGGAAACAGCCATTGAACGGCGCTTATCGGGGAAACTGACCCGCGCGGTGCACGGCACTGGCGGCGATGAGAACGTGAAGGCTGTCGTGCGTCTTTATCGTGAGCTGGTGGGTAAGTGAAGCTGGCTTCACTGCAGCGCGATACAGTTGAAATTGGCCGCCTGGTCAATGCTGGCACTTCCCTTGTACCGGGCCACCAGCGGATACGGGCACAGCGGCCGCGTGCGGGTGGTCTTTCCGCTCTCCACATGCGCACCGATTAATTGCGCCGGGGCCACACCTTTCTCTACCCAGTCCATCACGGTTGCCAGCCAGTCGGCTGTATTGCAGCCAGGTCCGCCATTGCAGTGGAACATGCCCGGCACCATGAAGAGCCGGTAAAAATCGCGTGTCGCCGAATCGCCCATACGGCGGCTGACTTCCTCGTAATACTCAATGGCCGGGAACGGATTCACCTGCTGATCGGCCCAGCCGGAATACTGCACGATCTTCCCTCCACGTTTTTTCAGCGGAGCCAGATCCGTGTTGCGCGCATTCAGTGCCCCGGCGGCTTTGGCAAGTCGAGGCGGGTCCACATCGAAGTTGAACATGGTGTAAATCCACGAGGGGCCGGGCGCGGGGTCTAGCATTGCAAACTTCATCTGGCTTTCCGCGCGCGGCAACACCGTCTTCACCGGAGCGATCAAATTGTCGGGCCACACGGGTTCGCTGCCAACGGGCTCTCCGGGGAAAAGCTGTTTGCCTTTGGAATCGTGCGGTCCACCGTAAATCTTACTAAGGGCATCCACCTGCGACCCTGTGAAACAGTCCATTCCATCCGCGCCGCTGCACTTCGGCAAGTCGTGCTTTGGATCGAACGGGCAGCGGCGCGGATCGTCGATGAGTCCATCCTTCAGTCCATCCAAAGCGTCACACTTCTCATAGATGGCCTTTGTTAGCAGTGGTAGCTTTTCGGCTGGAATTGCGCCATCGCCCGATTGCGATTGTCCGATCCAGATGCGGCGCATCGCGTTTCCAGTGTTGTACAGCCCCGGCGCGCCAATAACGAGGCCGTCAAAATCTTCCGGATAGCGCTGTGCCTCCTGAAGGCCCTGGCGTCCACCGGTGGAACATCCCACCCAATACGAATAGCGCGGCGCCGTACCGTAGTATGCCTGGATCACTTGTTTGGCCAGCACTGCCGTCTCATGCACCGAAAGATAGCCGAAGTCGAGAAATTTCCGGTGTCCATTGGGGTTTTCAGGCGTGACGTAGGCAAAAGTAGCCAGCGCTTCTTTCGCCGCGTCGTGCCCGGTATCGGTGGATGCGGAGGCGAAGCCCTTGCGCACCGCGTTGTCCAATGCGCCCATGCTGATCGTACCGGCCGTGCCTCCGTTGCCCACCATTTGAAAACGGTCGTTCCACACAGCTGGCAGCTTGATGGCAAAACCTGCCTCTGGCCAAATTACGCCGCGGACGTCGCAATGCTCCGGCATGTCGCCTTTGGCGGGCATCAGGGTAGCTGAGCGCATTGTGACGTCTTTACCGAACGGCCTAGCAGCGAGGTCTTCGCATTTAACCGCGGGCCCCGAAGCCAGAAGCGCCGTAGCGAATAGCAGGAATAACCAGAGTGCTTTCATGTTGAGATCCTATCAGGAAGCTTCAGTATCGTCTTGAACGACGCTGGCAACAGACAACGCTTGTGCGCGCGTAGATAGGGCGACGGACTCTTTTCACCGAGAGTTCGCGATCGCCAACCGTCTTCGATTGCGATTTCCAGTGCGGGGTCGAATTCGAGCGTTGCCCTTGTGCCGATACGAAATGTACGGGGAGAGATCTGGACCATCGCTTCGCCGGGATGCCAGAACTGTTCGATCAAATGCTCGCCGGCGGGCCCTTCCACTCGATCTTCAATCGTCAGCTGATGATTTTCCAGCGACAGTTTCCGGTGATGCCTGATGCCGCGATAACGGCAGGTTCCTTGGTAAAGACCATTCGCCTGACACACGGGTGGATCGCGCCAGCGAAACGGACCGGCAGGCGTCGCCTGATCCAATTCATCCACACGGATTGTGTTGTGCGCGGCAGAGCCCCGGAACCAGTCGCGCATTTTTGGCTCCGCGATATAGGTGTAGGTGCCGGGGTCAATCAGGATTTCTTCCTCCCCAAGGAACGCGACGATGCTGAGCGTGTCGGAGTGGCTATGGCCGCCCGAGCCTTCGCCGAAGTTGCCGAAGTCGGCGATGATCTGCAGATCACCGTCTACTAAAACTGCCACGCCGGCATCGGGAAACAAGCGGGAAACCGCAGGCGGCGCGGGCCGGCCCGTTAATGTAGCGCGTCCAAATTTGTCACGGTCGCCATAGGGATGGAAGAGGCGTCCGCCGTCGTCATCGCCCAGGAAAGGGAGAACGCGCCGCGGCCCCATGATCGCTGCCAGGTATTCCGCCATGCGATCCAGCTTTTCTTGTGGAAGCGCTTCACCCAGCGCCTGATGCAGCTCGAAAAAATCCAGAGCGTAGACGTGATAGTAAGTGGATTGCTCGAAATGACTGCCGTCTGCGCGGACTTGCTTTTGCAGTGCCTCGCGGACGACTTCGCCGCCCCGTGCTATCCATCGTGGAGAAGCGGGAAACGCGGGAAACAACACGCCCAGTGCGTGCAGCGCCACGGCTTCGCCCAGCAGATGCGTGTTGGGCGAGAAGTAGACGGACAAGTTATTTTCCAGATAGCAGCCATGCTGGAAGATCCCATTGAGAAACCGGCGCCTGAATGCTTCAGGCATCCTGTGGCCGATCAGGCTGTAGACCCACGTCCACGACAGGACGCGGAATGCTACCTCGAGTGCGCTGGTCCAGTTGATGCCGCGCAGGAAGGGATTGGCGGCGAACCAGCTTCGCAACTGGCTGACGATCTCATCCGTTTCACACGCCTGTGCCAGGACAACCAGGTGCTGGTGCCGGTTCAATTCCCAGACGATCTTATGGTCGCCGGCGCGCTGAAAATCGAGATAGGGAATCAGGCGAAAATACTTCGGCTCCGTCGTGATGCCGTGAACGTAGTCGCGGCGCCACTCAATTTGCGGGCCGGTCTCGATCTCGATTCCAAGAATGGGAAACCGGTGCCGCATGATCTTTTCCGCAATGGGCAGCGGGTCGTATTCCGGCACGGGTGGCAGGTTCAGTGGAGGCGGTTGATCGATGGCAGCGGGAAGCAGCGGAGGCTCGGCGAACATTGCCAGATTCGCTAGTTCCTGCCTGGCTCGGAACATCAATTCTTTACGCGTGCGCACGGGCTCTCTCATGGTAACTGGGCGGCCCAGTTACACTTGAAGGATGTGTGGCATCGCAGGCTATTGGGAGCGCGACGGGCAGGGATCGGTTGCCCGCGTGAAGTCCATGTGCGATCAGATTGTCCATCGAGGGCCCGATGATGAGGGCTTCCACGTGGATGGCGGATGCGCCATTGGCATGCGGCGGCTGAGCATTATCGATCTGGCCACTGGGCATCAACCAATCTCGAATGAGGACGGCACGGTTTGGATTGTCTTCAACGGCGAGATCTACGATTATCAATCGCTGCGCGAGGATCTTGTCCGGAAAGGGCACCGCTTTGCAACGAAGAGCGACACCGAAACCATCGTTCACCTCTACGAGGAAGAAGGCGTGGAAGGCATCGCGCGGCTGCGCGGCATGTTCGCGTTTTGCATTTGGGACGCGCGCAAGCAACAGATGCTGCTGGTGCGGGACCGGTTTGGCAAGAAGCCACTGTATTATTCCGCGGGAGCCAAGGGATTGTATTTCGGCAGTGAGCTGAAGTGCCTGCGGGCTGCGGGTGTGCCGCTGGAAATCGATGACGATGCGTTGCGCTTGTACTTCCAGTTCAACTACATTCCCGATCCGCTGAGTCCCTATCGCAATGTGCGGAAGCTGCCGCCGGGTTCGTGGCTCACTTGCGATCGCGATGGCGCCATTCGCCAAGGCAAGTATTGGAAGATGCCTGTGCCCGCGGATCGGCCCGACCCGTCACTTTCGCAGGAAGCCGCGCGGCGCCAATTGCGGGAATTGTTCGACGAATCGGTGCGCATTCGCATGATTGCCGATGTGCCGCTGGGTGCGTTCTTGAGCGGCGGAATAGATTCCAGTTCCGTGGTTGCCTCCATGGCGCTGCAGTCCTCTGAGCCGGTTAAAACATTTTCCATCGGATTTGAAGAAGCGGCGTTCAATGAATTGCAGTACGCCTCCATGGTGGCGAAGCGTTATAAGACAGAGCATCACGAAATTGTAGTGAAGCCGGACTCAATAGATCTGGTGACGCGGCTGGTGCGCCACTTTGATGAGCCATTCGCCGACTCGTCCGCGATTCCGACGTTCATCGTTTCCGAATTTGCGGCGCGCCATGTGAAAGTAGTGCTGACCGGGGACGGCGGCGATGAACTCTTCGACGGGTATGAGAGCTTCTTCGCTATCGAGAAGCTGCGCCGGTTCGATGCAATTCCGCAGATGGTGCGGCGGATGGCGTCCATGGCGGCGGGCATGCTGCCCTACTCGGCTTACGGTAAGAATTATCTGCGCATGATCAGCCGTCCCAATCCGCTGGAACGGTATTTTGAGTACAACTACGCGCCTTATTTTTTGCGCGAACGGTTGCTGCGGCCCGAGTGGATGGTGCCGTCGTCCACTGAATTCCTGCGGCGGACGTTTCCGGATTGCCTGCCCTCGAATGACGCTGATATTCTGTCGCAAGTGACTTTCTTTGAGGCGACGGCGAAGTTGACCGGAGACATGCTGGTGAAGGTGGACCGGATGTCGATGGCGAATTCGTTGGAGGTCCGGTGCCCGCTGCTGGACCACAAACTGGCGGAATTGGCGGCGCGCATTCCGCATTCGTGGAAAATGAAGAACGGCCGCGGCAAAGATATTCTGCTGCAGGCGATTGGAGACCGGCTTCCGCCGGAGTTGCTGACGCGGAGCAAGATGGGATTCGGAGTACCGCTGGCGCTGTGGTTCCGCACCACGCTGCGCGATTTTCTGTGGGACCACTTGACCAGTTCGCGATTTTTGAACCGCGGCATGGTGTCCGGGGAGTTCGTCAGATTTCTGCTGGCCGAACATGCCAGCGGGCGGCGCGATAACAGCCACTGGCTTTGGTCGCTGTTGATGCTGGAACTCTGGTTCCGCGACTTTGAAGACGCGGTTACGCCGCAGCACTTGGCAAGCCACCACAGCGCCATTCCGGCACGACAGTGATCGCGAGCATTCTCTTCCTCACCGGCGCCGCGTTTCTGTTGTACGTTCTGTTCGGCTATCCGTTGTTGCTTGCAGTGCGGGCACGGCTGCGGGCGCAGCCAGTCCGAAAAGCACAGGAATGGAAAACTGTTTCTGTGTTGCTGGCAGTGAAGAACGGCGAGAAGTTCTTGCGCGCGAAGCTGCAATCGATCTTCGCGCTGGATTATCCGCGGGAGCTGTTGCAGGTTTTCGTAATCTCCGACGGATCCGAAGATGCTACAGACGCGATTGCGGCGGAATTTGCAAACGTCCTGTTGCTTCGACTTCCCGCCGGTGGAAAGGCGCTTGCGCTGAATGCAGGCATCGCGAAAGCCAGCGGAGAGATTCTGTTCTTCACCGATGTCCGTCAGCCCTTGGCGGCGGATAGTCTGCGACAACTGGTAAGCTGCTTTGCGGACCCGCGCGTGGGAGCGGCGAGCGGCGAGTTGATCATCCTGGACGGCAAGACGCATGGCGAGGCCAGCGTGGGGCTCTATTGGCGCTATGAGAAGTGGATTCGCAACCGGTTAAGTCAAATCGATTCGGTGATGGGTGCCACGGGCTGCATTTACGCGATGCGCCGTGAGCTTGCAACTGCGCTGCCCGCAGGCACCCTAGTGGATGATATGTACCTGCCGCTGGCTGCGTTCTTCCGCGGATACCGCGTAATTTTCGATTCGAGCGCGAAGGCCTTCGACTATCCCACACCGCTAGACGCTGAATTCCGGCGCAAGGTCCGTACGCAGGCGGGAGTCTACCAGGTGATTGGTGCGTATCCGGCTCTGCTGGGTCCGGGAAACCGAATGTGGATTGACTTCGTTTCGCACAAGCTGGGCCGGTTGCTGTTGCCGTACGCTTGTCTGTTGATGGCCGTTTCCAGCTTCTGGCTACCGGCGCCGTGGCGAACTATCGCGCTTGCGGGGCAGGGTTTGTTCTACGCCCTGGCCTTGGTTAACTCACGGGTAACTTCTCCGATCCGCACGTTCGTGGTGTTGATGGCCGCGGCGTTCTGCGCGGGCTCCATCCTATTTTTTCCGAATGATTATTTCTGGAAGGAAGCCAAGCGGTGAGCGCACCGGTTCCCATTCTCTTGATGGCGCGTGAGCTGGGTTTGGGCGGCACGGAGCGCCAGCTTACTGAGATTGCGCGCGCACTGGATCGCAGTCAATTTACACCCCACGTCGGATGTCTTTATGCCGCGGGATTGCGAGGCGCGGAACTGGAGGCAGCCGGCGTACCGATTGTGCGATTCCCGGTGCAGTCTCTCTACCGGCCATCGACCCTGAGCGCCGGGCGCGAGATGGGCCGCTACTTGAAACAGCGTGGCATTCGACTGGTGCACACCTTCGACGTGCCGATGAACCTGTTCGGCGTGCCCGTGGCGCGGGCATACCGTACACCCGTGGTGCTTTCCAGCCAGCGCGCTTTTCGCGATTTGACACCGGGGATACACCGGCGATTGCTGCGCCTGACGGACCACTTGGTGAATGGCGTAGTGGTGAACTGTGAAGCGATCCGTCAGCATCTGATTGCCGATGAGCGAGTCCCCGCCGAGCGGGTTCACGTTTGCTATAACGGCATCGATACGGCGGAGTTTCAGCCCGGACTGCGAAGCCCCGGGAACCCGGTCACAATCGGCGTGATATGCGCGTTGCGACCGGAGAAAGGGCTGCCCACACTGGTGGAAGCGTTTGCCCAGGTGCCCGATGCACGGCTGGTGATTGTCGGCAGTGGACCGATGCTTCCCGAACTGCAACGGCTTGCGGCGGCGCTGGGTGTGCTGGATCGCTGCCACTTTGAGCCGGCCACAAACCGGGTGGCGGATTGGCTGCGCAAGATCGATGTCTTCGTACTGCCGTCCCTTTCCGAGGCATTGTCGAATTCCCTGATGGAAGCGATGGCGTGCGGCTGCGCGGTTACCGCGTCCAGCACCGGTGGCAACATAGAACTTGTTCAGCCGAACAGTACCGGTCTGTTGTTCCCTCCGGGCGACGCGGCCGCTTTGGCGGCGAATCTACGCACCTTGGTTGAGAACGAATCTTTGCGAAGTCAGCTGGCCGCGAATGCGAGCCGGTTTATTCGTGAAGGGTTCTCACTGGAACAATCAGCCCGGCGAATGGCTGAGATCTATCACCGGTTCTTGTACCATTCATAGGTCGCCTCGATTCCCGACCGCAGCGTTCGCACAGGCGTCCATCCCAGCGCGGTAATGCGGGAAGTGTCCAGCAGCTTGCGCGGAGTTCCGTCGGGTTTTGAAGGATCGAATGCAATGCGGCCCTGAAATCCGGTGATCTGTTGCACCAGCTCCGCCAGTTCGCGGATGGTCACCTCTTCGCCGGAGCCAACGTTTACAATGCTCGGCTCGTTGTAATGCCGCATTAGGAACACAGCGGCCTCAGCCATGTCATCCACGTGAAGGAACTCGCGCCGCGGTGTGCCCGTTCCCCACAGCACAACCTCGGAGGCGTGCGTGGTCTTCGCGTCATGGAATTTTCGAATTATCGCCGGCAGTACGTGCGATGTTTCCAGATCGAAATTGTCCCCCGGCCCATAGAGATTGGTGGGCATTAACGAAATGGCGTTGAAGCCGAACTGCTTCGTGTAGGCCTGTGCCATCTTGATGCCGGCGATTTTGGAAATGGCGTACCATTCGTTGCTGGGTTCCAATTCGCCGGTCAGCAGATATTCTTCCCGCATGGGTTGCGGAGCAAGCTTGGGATAGATGCAGGAAGAACCCAGGAATTCCAGTTTCTTTACGCCGGCGTGATAAGCGGCATCGATCACGTTCGTTTGAATAAAGATATTATCTCGCAGGAAGTCGGCGGGATAGGTGCTATTCGCGAGAATGCCGCCCACTTTCGCGGCCGCCAGGAATACAAATTCCGGACGGATCTCCTCAAAAAATTGCTGCACGGCAGTCTGATGGCGAAGGTCGAGTTGGGCGCGGGTGCGTAGGACTAGATTGGTGTAACCCT
This sequence comes from Bryobacterales bacterium, assembly GCA_038230275.1. Classification (GTDB taxonomy): domain Bacteria; phylum Acidobacteriota; class Terriglobia; order Bryobacterales; family Bryobacteraceae; genus JANXXV01. The sequence continues at coordinate 7,220 of JBBRNO010000071.1, read as the reverse complement.
GGCTTTGAAGGCTGCGGCAAATGGCGGAACCAACCAGGCCACGATGCCCGGCGACAAAAATCCTGCTGCCGCTATCCATGCGAAAGCCCGCGCATGACAACCTTGTGGCCGGCATGCGTCAGGGTCTGTTCTTGTTTTGCAAGCTCCATGTCGTGCGCCACCATCTTCCGGATGAGTTCTTCAAAGGTGACTTTCGGCTGCCAGCCCAGTTTGCGGCGGATCTTGCTTGGGTCGCCCAACAGATAATTTACGTCGGTAGGGCGGAAGTAACGGGAATCGGTCTGTACAAAGGGACGCCAATCGTCAATGCCATAGTGGAAGGCGGCCAGATCCAGAAATTCCGTCACGGAATGGGATTCGCCGGTGGCCACAACATAGTCGTCAGGCTCATCCTGCTGCAGCATCAGCCACATGGCTTCCACGTAGTCGCCGGCGTAACCCCAGTCGCGCTTGGCCGTCAGATTTCCCAGGAACAATTTCTCCTGCATGCCCAGTTTGATACGGCCCAGCGCGCGGGTAATTTTTCTGGTTACGAAGGTTTCTCCGCGCCGGGGCGATTCGTGATTGAACAGGATTCCATTGCAGATAAAAAGGCCGTACGCTTCGCGATAATTTACCGCGTACCAATGCGCCGCCACCTTGCTGACAGCATAGGGGCTGCGCGGATGAAATTCGGTGCTCTCGCTTTGCGGCGGATTGGCGGCGCCAAACATTTCCGACGACCCGGCCTGGTAGAAGCGCACCTGCTTGCCGCTTGGAGCAACGTAATCCCGTACCACTTCGAGAAAACGAAGGGTGCCAGTGGCTACCACGTCCGCCGTGTACTCGGCTTGATCGAAGCTGACTCTTACATGCGATTGGGCGGCCAGGTTATACACTTCGTCCGGCTGCGCTTTGTCCATAATGTGGCGCAAAGACGCTCCATCGGTAACGTCGCCGTAGTGCAGATGCAGGCTGGCGTTCGGTTCGTGCGGGTCCAGGTAGATGGAATCCAGCCGCTCCGTATTAAACGTAGATGCGCGGCGCACAATGCCGTGCACTTCATAACCCTTGGATAAAAGCAGCTCCGCCAGAAACGATCCGTCCTGGCCAGTAATACCCGAAATTAAAGCTCTTTTCATAGGATTACGGGACAAGTGAGGCGATTGGCGCAGAGGCGGAGGATCCCACCAGATCAAGAACGGGCAATCCGCTGGCGGCGATTTGCGCGGCGGCTTCGGCAGAGGGCTTCTGCGTCACCACCAGACAGTTGGCCCAGCCGAGAAGATCCTGTAGCGTATTGTCCAGGAGCCGGCCAATGTGTGGAATCGCATTCAGGATAAAGTTCCTGTTTGCGCCGTAGATGTTGTCCATACGGATGTGCGGATCGAACACACGGACGCTGCGGCCTTTGCCGATAAGCTGCTCCAGCAGAGAAATCACCGGGCTTTCGCGCAGATCGTCGGTATTTTCCTTGAATGCCAGGCCAACCACTCCAATACGCTCCGCCGGCAGCGCAAGCACGGCCGCGATGGCGCGCTCCAGTTGCTGCTGATTGCTGGGCAGCGCGGATTCAAGCAGCGGCAATTTCAAATCGAGGCGATTGGCACGGAAGACCAGTGCGCGCAAATCCTTCGGCAGACAGGAACCCCCGAACGCGAATCCCGGCTTCAGGTATGCCGCCGAAACATTCAATTTCGCGTCCTTGCAAAGCGTGTCCATTACTTCGCGCCCGTCCACTCCGAGCGCAGAGCTCAGAGCGCCGATTTCGTTGGCGAATGAGATCTTCACCGCGTGGAAGGCGTTGCAGGCGTACTTAATCATCTCCGCGGTGCGCAGCGATACCAGGCACGGCTCCACTGGCAGCGGCCCATAGAGATCCGCCACCCGCTTCACAGCAGCGGGATCTTTTCCTCCTACAACCAGGAACGACGCGTCCACGAAGTCGCGCACCGCGGTGCCTTCGCGAAGAAATTCCGGGTTGGAGACGACGCGCACCGCCGGATGATCGCGCAGCGCCGATTCCACAATCTCCTCGCACGTGCCGGGGAATACTGTACTGCGGATGGCGATAATCAACGGCTTGGAAAGCTGGGGCAGCAGTTCCACAATATCGGCGACCACGCGGCGTAGTTGATCCAGGCCCAGGTTTCCGTTCTTCTCCGAGGGCGTTCCCACGCAAATGAGCGCTACGTCGGCATCGCGCAGACCTTCTTCGTTCGACGTGGACGCGGAGAGGTGGCCGGAGGCAACGGTGCTGCGAACCAGTTCTTCCAGCCCCGGTTCATAGAACGGCGCCTTACCGCTTAAAACATTTTCTACCTTATGTGTATCCCGGTCGACTCCGATGACACGATGGCCCAAATTCGCCAGGCAGGCGGCCGTCACACAGCCCACATAACCCAGACCGATGACGGCAATTTGCGCGTGATTTTGAGTATCCTGAGGAAACTTCACTGCCGACTATTATGACATGGAGGCTAATTCGCCCCGGCGATCGTCGTAATTCTTCGAATAGTAATTCTGGTATTCTCCGGACTTCACGCGGCGCACCCAATCCTGATGGGCGCGATACCAATCGACGGTCTTCCGCAGGCCCTCTTCGAAGTTCATCAGGGGCGCCCAAGCGGTTTCTTTCATCAGCTTTTCGCTGGACAATGCATAACGGCGGTCATGTCCCGGACGGTCCACAACGAACTTCATCAGTCTGTCCGGTTTGCCGGTGGCGGCCAGAATCTGGCGGACTACTTCCAGATTCGGAAGCGAACGGTTGCCGCCGATGTTGTAGACTTCCCCATCGCGGCCTTTCTCAAGAATGGTGCGGATGGCCCGAGTGTGATCTTCCACGTAGAGCCAATCGCGGATCTGCAACCCATCGCCGTAAATCGGCAGCGGCTTGTCTTCCATGGCATTGGAAATCATCAGCGGGATGAGCTTTTCCGGGAAGTGGTAGGGGCCGTAATTGTTGGAGGCGCGCGTCACCACCACCGGCAGCTTATAGGTGGTGTGGTAGCTGAGGGCAAGCAGATCGGAACCAGCCTTCGCGGCAGAGTAGGGGCTGCTGGCTTTCAACGGATACGACTCATCGGCTTCGAGCGGAGCTTCCAAACTGCCGTACACTTCGTCTGTCGACACATGGACGAAGCGGCCCAACCTGTGCGCTCGCGCTGCTTCCAGCAATACGAACGTGCCGCGGAGGTTCGTTTCAAACGATGCCAGCGGTGCAAGGATGCTGCGGTCCACGTGCGACTCGGCCGCGAAATGGACCACCGCATCCGGCTTCGCTTCCTCAAACAGTTCGTTGACCAAGGGAGCGTCGCAGATGTCGCCCTTCACAAAACGATACCGCGGATCCTGCGCGATGGGCGCCAGATTTTCCAGGTTGCCCGCGTAGGTGAGCTTATCCAGCACTACAATTTCCATGCCGGAATCGACGGACAGGGCCTGCCGGACGAAGCACGAACCAATGAACCCGGCGGCGCCTGTGACTATCAGCTTCATTTATATTGCGTCTCCCAGTCGTATTGAATATCGGGGTGGTTGTGGGCGATGCGGCCCTCGTCCTTAGGGTTGTAGGTGCGGTCCGTCACGTAGACCAGCATTGCCGGATCTGCGCCAATCACCTTGTAGCCGTGGCCCACGCCGGGCGGAATCAACAGATGCCACGGACGCAGCGAGCCGACATAAAACGTGTTGCGCTGGCCGAAGGTTTTCGATTCAGTGCGCAAATCCACCAGCGCTACCTGGAACATGCCGGAAGCGGGTACCCAGAAATCTGTCTGGTATTGATGATAGTGGAATGCCTTGATGGTGCCGGGATAGCTGAGGGCGGCGGAAACTTGCGTAGTGTCTGGTGGAAAGTGGCCGGCGATGCCCTTGCCCAGGCGCAGGACTTCCAGAAAATAGCCACGATCGTCGGGCCAGATGGGATGGGGTTCTACGATCACGCCAGCTATTAAATCCGCCGATGTAGGGGACTGAATCAGCTTCCCAATTCCCTTTTCACACTTGGGATAGCTGAGTGGCTGGACATCCGACCAGAGCATCAGAGTATTTCCGCCCCGGCGGCGGCTGCCGATTCCGGACGGGATTTGGCCACCAGGTTCGTCGCACGCAGCAGGGATTCAAAAGTTCCGGCATCGGTCCACCAACCATCCAAATAGGCATAGGTCATGGAGCCTTCCTGAATATAGGCGTTATTCACATCGGTAATTTCGAGTTCCCCGCGTCCGGACGGAACCAGTTTCCGGACCTTCTCAAAAACCGTTGCGTCGTACATGTACAGGCCGGTGACCGCGTAATTGGATTTTGGATTCTTGGGCTTTTCCTGTATGCCAATGATGCGGTCGCCGTCGAATTCAGCCACGCCAAAACGTTCGGCATCGGAAACTTCCTTGAGCAGTATCTTGGCTCCCCGTTCCTGTTTCTCGAAGCACTCCACGGCGTGGCGTATGCTTTTCTCAACGATGTTATCGCCCAGAATCACGCAAATTTTTTCGCCATTTGCGAAGTGTTCCGCCAGCCCCAGCGCGTCTGCAATGCCACCTTCGCCTTCCTGGTAGGTATAGTTCAGATGTTTCAGGCCGAACTCCTTGCCATTGGCCAGCAGGCGTAGGAAGTCACCGGAGTTGCGGCCTCCGGTAACCAGCAGAATGTCTTTAATCCCAGCATCCACAAGGGTTTGGATGGGGTAATAGATCATCGGCTTGTCGTAGATGGGCAACAGGTGCTTGTTGGTGATCTTCGTCAGCGGATACATCCGGCTGCCCGTTCCACCGGCGAGTACGATACCTTTCACAGCGAATCCTCCACAAACTTCCTAGGATACAGCACCGGGCGGCGGCCATAACATTTGATCGATTCGGCTGCTGACCGATGGTACATGCTGCGGATGTTTTACACCGGGTCCGGCCTCACCGTGCCAAAAGGCCAAATGATGGCCGACGGGATCTACTGACCAATCATGAAAAATCGGATTCTGAAATTTCAATTGGACATGCGAGCGCGCGCGCGATACTTCTGACCGCGGACCAGAGAATAGACCGGGTGAGGAATCACCAGTCCATAGGCCAGATCTCCGGCACCAGATACGGTCTGGTGGCGTTGAACGAAGTGGCGGCAACTGCCGATCCGAACCAGGTGCCTCCTCCGGCCAGCGATTTCGTGTCCGAAAGTCCAGCCGTGCAGCCAACGTCCCGCGGCGGAAGCTTCAACGGCCGGAAACCCACATTTTCATCCAGCCAGTCCACTTCTCCGAAGTAGACCCGCCCTCTACACAGCAAAGAAGTAACGCGTCAGATGAAAGAAAATCGGCGCCGAGAAGCAGAGCGAATCGATGCGGTCCAGCACGCCGCCATGGCCGGCAATGATGGTCCCGTAGTCCTTCACGCCGTAATCGCGCTTGATGGCCGACATGGTGAGGCCCCCGGCGAAGCCCATCAGAGTGATGATCAGGCATAGCGCAGCGGCTTGCCAGGGAGCGAAGGGCGTGGCCCGGTAGAGCGCCGTGCCGATGGCGGTGGCAAGCCCGATGCCACCCAGAAATCCTTCCCACGTCTTGTGCGGGCTGATGCGTGGAGCAATCGGTGTCTTGCCCCATAATTTTCCGCAGGCATACTGCAGCACATCACTCAGTTGGACGATGAGCAGGAAATAGAACAAGAGCTTGGCATTTTGGCCTGCGTACCCGGGTATGTTCAGGATCAACAGTGCCGGAGCGTGACTCAAGCAGTAAGTACTGATCATCAGCCCCCAATGGATTTTCGCTGTTCTCTCAAGGAAGTGTTCGCTGTCTCCGGCTATGGCGGTGCGCGTGGGAACGTAAAGAAAGGCGTAGACCGGAATCAGGATGCTGAACATTCCGTACCACTGCATCCACAATAAAACGTACTGCAATGGCGTGAACACAAAAAACGACCAGAAGAGCGAACGGTGATCGCCGCGATTGGTCGGCGTGAGGGTGATGAACTCGCGAAGTGCCAGGAACGAGAACAGGGCGAACAACACGATTACCACCGCATCACCGAGAGCAAACGCCAAGCCCACCATCGCACACAACGCCCACCAGGTGACGATGCGCAGGTTCATGTTCGCCACAACGGCCCGGGCGCCGTCAGCCCGAACGGTACGTTTCAGAATCTGACCAACCAGAGTGCCGGCGGCCAGGAATGCAATATTGAGGCCGAAGAGCCAAGCCATGCTCATAGGTCTTTCAACCGGCAAAGCGCGCGGCGGGCGCGAAGAAGAAACTCACTCTTGCCCTCATCGGTCTCAGGCCGGATGGGCGGACCGAACGTGACCCGGCTTAATAGCGGCAAGGGCAGGAACTCTCCCTTGGGCAGGATCCGGTTCAAGTTCTCCAGGTAAACGGGAACGGCTTCGATGTCTGGGTTCGACCGGCAGAGATGATACAGGCCTGCCTTGAATTCACCCACTTCCTCCCCGTTTCCCCGGGTGCCCTCGGGGAACAGAATGAGCGACCCGCCCTTCTCCAGTTCATCCAGCAGCGGCGAAAGTATGGTGCGTCCGCCGGCCAGACCAAACCCGTTCGATTCCGCCGCCGGATCGGGCCGTGCCACCAGCACGGATTGGAAAATATTGGTCGCCAGGTAAGACCGCACGCGATTCCGCTTCCAGTATTCGCGCGCTGCCACGGGGCGCGTTTGTGAACGCAGCGGTTCCGGAAGAGCAGCCCAGAGCGCAACGAAATCCAGATGACTGGTGTGGTTTGCGAAATAGAGCCTCTGCCGGGGTTCGACCGGACAGTCGATCCACCGTGAGTTGGCGCCGGTGACCAGCCTGGCAAGAGAGGCCAGCAGTCCAGCGCAAGGATGGACTCGCGGTGTCAACGTGCCGCTACCCGCGCGTCCGTGTTGTCACTTGCCACTATCGTTCGTCCTCTGCGCCAGCGATACGGTAAAGATTCCCTGCACATCAATCAACATATCCAACTTCGTAAAACCCGCTGCCCGCACAAGCTCATCCATTTCCGCCTGCGCCCGGCAGCGCATCACCCATGGCTTTCCTTCGCGATTATCCAGCACGCGAGCGATCATTTCCAATTGCGGATGCCAGGGCTGATTCGTGTAGATGAGATACCCATCTTCGGTGAGCGCTTCCGAGATTCCCAACAGCGACCGGGCCACCATGCGGTTATCGGGAAACAGCTCATGCAGTCCGGAAACAATGGCGATGGAGGGGCGGGGATTGATGGATGCCAGCGATTCCCGGTCGAACGCGTC
>JBBRNO010000070.1:0-31737 GCA_038230275.1 Bryobacterales bacterium | reverse complement strand
CGCGGTGGCGATGTCGAACGTACGGGCTTTCGCTCCGCCGCGGGTTACTCCGGGGTCCGAACTCCAGATGCCGTTGCCCATATGCGCGTAGGTGGTGTAGCGGATGCCGGCCTTGCCCAGATTGCGCAGGAACTGCTTGTATTCCTCCACCTTCTTATCGCGCCCCGGAAGATTGAGCGTCACCTCCTCCATGTTGTGCACGCTGGCGTTGCCGATGTTCCAGACGCGCAGCCCGAACGATTCAGCGCGATTCTTCAACCGGATGTAGTTCTCGGCGGACGCCGTCTTGGCGTCACCGGGAATATTGACGTAGGTGCAGCCGAGTTGCTGCACGAACTGCAGTTCATCATCTGGAGGGTCTCCGGAAATCTGAACCGAAATCTTGACGCCGGGAGCCCATGGCCGCTTCGACGTTGCCCCCCGCTCGGAAGGCCATGGAGGTGTCGCTGCGTTCACGGCGGCCGCGGCCGCAGCTGTGGTGAGGATTGTCTTTCCAAAATCTCGACGATTCATGCTGGCCAGTATATAACGGCCGGCGGTCTACGCTTCGGTCAAGACGGGGAAGAGTTCGGTAGAAGACTGCTGTTCGTCGCCTTCGTCCAGGTCCAGATACCGCGTGTCGAGCAATCGCTGTGGCTGGATGTTGCCCAAGGCAGACAGGATGTTCTCTTGGATATGGGGATGCTCTTTCTCAAGATCCCGGAAAATGTCACGCAGCGTCCGGCGAACCGTGCCGGTCTTTTGCGAACAACCGCAGGGGATGACGGGAGCGCTGAGCGAGGCTGCGTAGGCCGTGGTGATTTGCTCGTTCACATAGACCAACGGGCGGATCAGACGGAAGTCCTTCTTGCGGGAATACGTGACTGCGGGCAGGGCACTGATGCGCCCGGTAAACATGGCGTTCCGGAGAAACGATTCGCAGAAGTCGTCGGCAGTGTGGCCGAAAGCGATTACGTTGGCGCCCAGCCCGCGGGCGATTTCGTAAACCGCGCGCCGCCGGAAGCGGCTGCACATGTCGCAACCGTGATCGGGCGCCTCATCAATCAAGCGAAGCGAAGGTCCGTCGGTTTTGTAAGTCCAATCCACGCCGCGGCTTTTCAGATATTCGCCGAAGGGTGCAATGGGACGCAGGAACTTCCCTTGCTCCACGGTGAAGGCGCAAACGGTGAAGTGGATGGGGGCGCGCTTCTGCAGCAGGATGAGGGCTTCCAGCAAAGTGACGGAGTCCTTTCCGCCAGACAGACCTACGGCGACGCGGTCGCCTTCGCGAATCATCTTGAAGCGCGTGACTGCCTCGCCTACTTTATGCAGCAGTGTCTTTTCGAGATCCAATGTACCAACTATACGACGTCCGCAAAGCTCTTCCGCAATTTATAGAACCACGCGTGGCCGGCAATGCAGATGGCTGCCGAAAGCAGCCAGAGCTTCCACATGGAGTGAAAATCCGGCGCGCGGCCTTCGAGGAAGATTTGGCGGTAGCCGTGAACCAAAGTGAAGATCGGATTCTTGGTGAGGATGGCCGCGGCTCCGGCGGGCAGCGCGTTTTCGGCGTAACAGATAGGCGTCATGTAGAACAACAGCATGATCAGGAAGCCGATGATCTGGCCCAGGTCCCGCATGTAGACACCCAGAGCCGACAGAAACCAACTGAAGCCGAGCGTGAGCAGCAACTGAGGGATCAGCAGCACTGGCAGCCACATCACGGTAGGCGGCACGGTGCCGCGTGCTAGCAGCATCGCAATCAGGAATACGACTAGCGTGAATACCTCCGTAACCAGACCGGCGAACACCTGATTGACGGGCAGCGTTTCCACCGGGAACACCAGTTTCTTGACGAAGTTCCGGTGCTCCAGAATGCATTGCGGCGCGCGGCCCACGGCCTCGGCGAACGGCAGCCACGGCAGCATTCCGGCCAGAAGGTAAAGAGCGAAGCCGGTGCGGCTGTCGTCGGGGCCGATTCTCGCCTTCAGCACCACGCCGAAGACGAAGAAGTATGTCGCCATCAGCAGCAGTGGATTCAGGATGGTCCACAACACGTCGCCGAAGCTGCCGCGATAGCGCGCCATGATGTCGCGGCGCACCATGGAACGGATGAGCGCGCGATTGGTCCAGATGCTGATCCACGGCACAGTGAATGCCTTGCCGAAAGCGCGACGCAGATTGCGGCGGCGCAAGGAGCTGAGCGTGGTGGCGACTGCCTCAGTCAATTGCGCCCTGCCGCCTTCCACAAATGCATCCACCAGCAGAAATGTGGCGCCGCGTTGATAGAACCAGCCTTCGCCGGCGTGAATGGGTGATATGTAGACGTGGTAGTGGCCGCGTTCCGGCGGTAGGGTTACGCGGACTTCCACCGCTTCGGTCTCGGCCGGAGCCAGATCCTTACTCAGGGGCAGCCAGTCCCCTTCCGCGATAAATGTGCCGGTTTCGGGATCGAAAATCTGCCATCCCAGTGAGTACCCTTCGGCGCGTCGCCAGGTGCGATTGGACTGATTGACGATGCGGAAATTTGCCACGATGGAGCGCGCCTCTTCGTCAAGATCGAAGCGCGGATTCAAATAGGCGACGCTCAAGGATTCAATCCTTCCCGCAATAGAGCCACTTGGGAAAGCGCTGTCGGATGGGGCCTCGTTTTATGCCCACTGCGAAGATACCGTCGCCTCGCAGGTCGGTTGGGCATTGGCACTGCTCCAGAATGTAGCGCACCCAATGATGCTCCGGTTTCGGTTCATCCAGAAACTCGCCGGTTTCCAGCAACGTGACTTCAAAGCCGGCGTCCGCCATCAGGTCCGCAATTTCACGCGGCGCATATTCGCGATTATGGCGGGCATCCACCTCTTGCCCGGGTTCGCCGGGTCGAAGATAGGCCGGGAAAAAGCCCGGATGGTAACCCAGCAATACCGCCGATAAGGCGCGCAGGGAGACGATGTTCGGGGTGGTTAGAACCAGGTGTCCGCCGGGCTTGAGAATGCGATTGATTTCAGCCATCATGTGCATCGGGTCGCCGGGGAGATGTTCAATCAGTTCGCAGCAAAGCACCGTGCTGAAGTGTTCACTCGGGTAGGGGAATTTGTCTTTCTCGGCATCGAACAGATCGATATCGCATTCGAAGCGATCTCCCAACTCGGATTCAACAATGCGGTGCGCCACGGTTCCGGCGGGGCCGTAATAGCATCCGCGCACTTCGCCGTAACCGAGCTTCGTCTTGAGCGAGGGTGTGATTTGCAGGTACGCGCCCATTTCCAGAATGCTGTCTTCCGCGGTGCCGGGCGGTGTGATCTGCAGCGTTTTGGAGAGGCGCGTGATATGCGTTTTGATGTATTCCCGCGCGCCTGGATCCGCGGCCCAGCTGACGACATATTCCGCCTCTACCACCGGCGATGGCGTGGCGTCCGGAACGGGCGCTGCCGCAGTCTTCATCACGTTGGAAGAGGGGCGCCATTCGGTGCCTGCGACTACCGACTGCAAGAAGCTTGTATAGCGTTCGGCCACCAGATTCCAGTTGCACTCCCGGCGCACCCAATCGCGCGCCTGTTGGCCCATGGCCTGGCGCAGATCAGGACGGGTGACGAGAAGATTGAGATATTCGAAAAGGGTATCTTCTTCCGTGGAATCCACCGGTACCTTCAGGCAGACGCTATCCGGGTATTCGGCGAAGGAACCGATATTGGAGACGACTACGGCCTTTCCAAGTCCCAGCGAGCGGAGCAGCGTTCCCGAGCTTTCGCCAACGGTGGGGAAGCGCAAATTGAGAATGATGTCGCACGCCGCCAGGTAGCCGACGAAATCCTCTATGGGTGTGAATCCGATAACGCGTACACTGGCTGCGAGTCCGAGAGATTGGATCAGCGACTGCAGCGAAAGCTCTGGATGAGCCTCACCCACCAGGATCATCTTCACGTTAGGTTGCACCTTCAGCAAGCGGCGGAAGGCACGGAGCGATTCGGCGATTCGCTTGTATGGTTTCAAGAAACCGAAGATTCCGATCAACGGTGTGGCCGGATCTATTCCCAAGCGCCGGCGGTAGAGCGATCCTTCGGTATCGGGCAGCCAGGCGCCGTGGGGAATTACGGCGACTGGACCGTGGAAGCCGGCATCCCGCACGGCCTGTTCCACGCAATGGCTGTGAACGATGACGCCCTTTGACGCACTCAGGATGCGCCGCAACATGGGCACTCCTTCATAATCGGGCCCGCGTTCCAAGGTTCTGACGTGGTTCAATGCGTAATTCAATGCCTGCGAGCCGCCGTCGAATTCCACCTCTTGCAGATAGGCGTCCCAATCGCCCCGGCGAATGGTGACGTCGGCAATCAGGTGGTGCAGGTTCGCCTCATGCAGCACCACGACCCCGGGTGTTTGCATGGCTTGGTCATAGACAAACGAATGATGCGGGTTATTGCCGATCTGGTAGAGCGCCACGTCGAATCGGGAAAGATCAGAGGGAGCCGCGGCGGCGGTGAACACCGAGACCTCGGCCCGCTTTTGCAAGGAATCGAGCAAGGCAGCGGAATAGTCGGCGATGCCGCTCTTCACAGGCGGCAGGGGAGAGAAGAAAGCCAGCCGCATGGTTAGCGGATGATCTCCATACTGAATTTTCCCATCGGCAGCGGCACCTTTACCAGCACTGGCGTACGGATGGCGTCGCGAGCGAAGAAGATCTCGATGGTGTTCTCAGATGCGGGACCTTTGATGGTTGTCAGGATGCGATCGGTATCCATTTGCGAGTCGCCGATGCGGATCATCTGTGTCCCCATGAACTGCACCCGCGTATCGTAGGCGGCCCCGTAGTATGCCTTCTGCATAATGGGGAGGCGCCCCTGCCCTAGTTCGCGGCGGAGAAAGAAGATATAGGCCAGGGCGTCCTTAGCGCAGGCGGGAATGGAGGTATCGGACTTGCCGCCTCCATTCAGCGTGGTCCTGGTGGCGGACATTTTCACCGCGTCGAAGGAGGTACTTTCCTTGGAAGTCTTCTTTCCCCGGACCGAATTCTTTTCCAGATCCGTGCTGCAGTAACCTGCGCTGGCCTTGGATGAGATGGTTTCCTGCACCGGGAAGCCAGGGATGGCCGCCTCCAGATTCAGGGTGAATTCCCAGCGATCTCCGGCTGAGGTCTTGGTGCGGGTGGAGGAGAGCTGGCCTTCGCCGAGACTGAGGCCGCTGGGCCAATTGATGCTGTAGCGCAGAGTTTCGCTCTGCGCCACCTTCTTCTCTTCCGCCGCTGCGCCACGCAACTCCGCGGTTAACGCGGCTTGGCCGTAGAGGCTTACGGTAAGCGAAAGCAGAGCCAGGTATCTCATGGCCGCACGATGGAGATGGGCTTCACCTTTTGCCGTACGGGCGATTCTTTCCGGCCGGCGATTTCGTAATAAATTTCCAATGTTTTGCGGGCTGTTCGTTCCCATGTAAATAATGACGCACGATGCTGCGCCAATCGCTCCATTCTTCCACGTAATTCCGCATCTAATAGGATGTCGCGGATGGCGCGCGTCATTTGTTCAGTGGATTCGGGGGCGAAAAGAAGGGCGGCGGCGTTTGCCACCTCCGGCATGGCGGAGCTGTTGGAACACGCCACGGCCCGGGCGCAGGCCATCGCTTCCAGAATCGGTAATCCGAACCCTTCATAAAACGACGGGAACACAAACACTTCGCAAGCGTTGTAGAGATGAAGCAGTTCCTCATCGGAAACGAATTCGGTGAAGTGGATGCGGCTGGATACAGCAGAAGACTTCGCGGCCTTGACTACATGATCCGCGTACCAGGTTTTCTGGCCGACGATGGCGAGATGGTGCGTGAGGTTGGGGTTCGATTTAATGAGGGCTTCAAAGGCGTGAATCAGGCCGATCTGATTTTTGCGCGGTTGTAGATCGCCTACCGTCAGAATGAACGGCGCCGGGATGCGGAAGCGGGCTTTGACTTTCCCGATGGCCAATTCGCGTGAGATGGGGTGGAAGGCGGAGGAAACGGCGATGGGCACGGCCTCAATTTTGGAATCGTCGAGGGAGTAAGCCTTGGCGATGGCGCGCCGGGAAAACTCGCTTGGGGTGATGACCTTCGCGGCCGACCGGACGGTGCGCTCCACGGTGATGCGCAATTGCATGGTGCGCAGCCAGGGGAAATATTCGGGGTGTTCCAGGAAGCTAACGTCATGAACGCTGGCAACTACGGGCACGGAGCAGTTTAATGGGGCGGTGTATTGGACATGCAGCAAATCCGGCCGGTCCCGCCTCAATTGGCGCGGGAGGTCGAAGCCTAGACGAACGAACGAATTGTTCGACACATGCCGTCGCACAAAACGGGCTGGCACCCCGGCTGCCGCGTCGCGTTCGTTCGCGGAGAGGTAGGCGATAAATTCGGACGATTGGTCTAATCCCGCAAACCCACCCATGAGATTGCGGATGTAAACTTCGTTCCCCGTTAAGTGCTGGCCTATGGCGTGAGCGTCAACAGAAAAGCGCATGCACGATACCAGTATATAGGCTAATAGCTTTCCACCTGGGTAATAGTTGTATCACTTATGGATTCGCTTGTGGATTCAACATGGTTGATCCATTGTTACCATGGATTATATGGCCTTTCGCGGCGTAGATTACATGTTGCTGGATTCTCAGCTCAGCGAGCAGGAGCTGTTAGTGAGGCAGACCGCACGCCGATTCACCGATGAACGTTTGATGCCGCAGATTAAAGACTGTTACCGCGAAGGCAGATTTCCCATGGAAACGGTCCGAGAGATGGGCGAGTTGGGGTTTTTTGGCGCCACGCTGGAAGGCTACGGCTGCGCCGGCATGAGCCAAGTGGAGTATGGGTTGATCATGCAGGAACTGGAGCGGTGCGATTCCGGCGTTCGCAGTTTCGCGTCGGTGCAAGGGTCGCTGGTGATGTATCCGATCTACACCTTTGGATCGGAGGCGCAGAAGGAGCGCTGGCTGCCCCAGATGCAGTCCGGAGAGGCGATTGGCTGCTTTGGACTGACGGAGCCGGGTTTTGGATCAAACCCCGCCGGTATGTTGACCAAAGCGCGGAAAGACGGCGATGGCTGGATTCTGAACGGTGAGAAGACCTGGATCACGAATGGATCCGTTGCAGCGGTGGCAGTGGTATGGGCGCGGACCGAGGCTGGTATTCAGGGGTTTCTGGTGGAGAAGGGAACGGCGGGTTTTACGTCAACTGATATTCACGGAAAAATGTCGATGCGGGCGTCGGTTACGTCGAGCCTTTCCTTTACCGATTGCCGGGTACCGGATTCCTGTGTGCTTCCGCTGGCGAAAGGATTGAAGGCTCCGCTGGCTTGCCTGACGCAGGCGCGGTTCGGGATTGGCTGGGGTACGATTGGCGCCGCGATGGATTGCTATGAGACGGCCCGGCAGTATTCGATAGACCGGAAGCAGTTTGACGATAAGCCGATTGCCAGCCATCAACTGGTGCAGGAGAAGCTGGCCTGGATGATCACCGAGATCACGAAAGCGCAGTTGTTGGCGCTGCATGCCGGAAGGTTGAAGGATTTGGGCAAGCTGGAGCCGGCGCACGTTTCGATGTTGAAGCGGAACAACGTGGCGATCGCTTTGGATTGTGCGCGGGTGAGCCGGGATCTGCTGGGGGCGAACGGGATTACCGAGGAATATCCAATTATGCGGCACCTTTGCAATCTGGAAACGGTGAAGACGTATGAAGGGACCGACCACGTGCATGCGCTGGTGATTGGGGAGCGGGTTACCGGGATTGCGGCTTATAAGTGAGGAATTCGCCTGAATCGTTGCGGGCTGCCTGCCGCGTAACCTATACTAGTTAGGGATTCCCGTATGGTTATTTTGTTAACGATTCTTCACGTCATCGTGTGTCTGTTCCTGGTGATTGTGGTGCTGCTGCAGAGCGGCAAGGCAGCCGATCTGGCCGGTGCGTTCGGCGGGATGGGTTCGCAGACTGCATTTGGACCGCGGGGCGCGGCGACGGTATTGTCGAAAGCGACTACGGTGGCGGCGGCGCTGTTTATGGTCACTTCGCTTTCGTTGGCGATTTTTACGACTAGAAGTGCGGGAACCTCGAGGTCGGTGTTGGAACGGCAGTCGAAGTCGAAGGCGGTGACGCCCGCGACCGCGCCGAAGCCGGCTACGGCGGCACCGGTTATGCCGGAGAGTCCGGGGCAGACGTTGCCCTTGCCGATGCCGGAGCAGAAAAAGTAGTAGCCACGGCTTTGCGGAGGTGGCGGAATTGGCAGACGCACTAGCTTGAGGTGCTAGCGGGAGCAATCTCGTGGGGGTTCAAGTCCCCCTCTCCGCACCAGAATAATAAGAAAGCAGTTAGGGGTTGGGGCGATTGGACGACCCGGCCTTTTCTGCTTCTCGTGTACATGGCCGGCGTTCAGAGGCTCAATAGTTCAGGCATTTGATCCCATGTGCGGCCTTCCAGCTCACGGCCCGTTTTCTTCTTGAAGACCCCGCCCCATTGCTTGAAGAAAAAGGCAACATTCGCCTTTAGACATTGATCCCGAATGCCGGTGACCCATTCTGCGTCCATTGGACGCGCTCACGGCCCCGATTCCCCGCCGGCGATTACCCAATCGATGCCACGCAGGTTTAGTTTTCCAACCGGCCCTATCAACGGCTCGATCGACAGAAATTTGGTCTTTGCGCCGGTCCTCCGAAGGTGATCGATCCGGTAGGCGTATTTTTCGTTTTCGACGCTGACGCCCATCCAGACGTTCGGAGCCCAGTCAAGATTGGGGCTTAGCTCTTCGATCCTCTCCGCTCGTTTTGTGAGCACCTGGAATTGATGCCAATGAGCGCGGCGCATGACGTCGAACACTTGCTGGATGTAGGAAAGCGGCACATCCACATGAAACAGGTCGCTCATGGAATTGACGAAGATCCGCTTCGGGGATTTCCATTTTAAGGGCAACTCCAGCATGTGTGGCTGGAAGCTGAACCCGGTGACATCTACCTATCGGGCTTCGCACCCTCGGCAATCCACCGGCGGATCAAGTCGATCTGCGCGCGCGTCAACCGACGCGCATTCAAAGGCATCCGGAACATCTCTCCGCGCCGCCCTTCGACGAAGTGCACCAGCAAACTCCGGTCCGGATTACCCGGAACAATCGTCTGCGTCAGTCCGCCGCCCTGCATCAGATCTTCGTATGTAGCCACACTGAAGTCGCCGCGCGGCACCGAACGCCGTTCGCCATGGCACGCCCCGCAATGCTTCCTCAGCAGAGGGGCAATGTCGCGGCTATAGCTAACGGCGGCAAGTAGCAGGAACGCAATCATCGTGAGCCTAAAATCACATGATATACTCCCCACGAAATGACGAACCGAAGAACCGCACTGTTGCTACTCGCGCTATGCTGCGCATCCACGGGCGGCTCCGCCCCGCTCAAAACCGGTAAAGCCATCGGCAAGACGCAGCGGCTGCTCTACGTCACCGACAAGACGGGCATTAGCGTCTACGATATCAACGACGGACACCAGCTTCTGCGCCGTATCGATATTCCGGATTCCGGCGGCTACAAAGGCATCTCCGCCAGCCCGCAACTGGGCAAGCTTTTTGTGACCTCATATCTGAAGGACGAAGTGATTTGCCTGGACCTGATGACCGATCAGATCGTTTGGCGTAAGAAGTACGGCAAGTATGCCGACAGCTCCGCCATCACGCCGGACGGCAAGACGCTTTACATGCCGTTCCGCGAAGAAGACAGTTGGTGGGTGATCAATGCCGCCGATGGTGCGGTCGTTACCAAGATCCCCGTAGCCAAAGGCAAGAACTACGACGTGAACCCGATCGGCAATCCGGTAGGAGCGCACAATACGTGGCCCAGTCCGGATGGCAAGCGGATGTACCTTGAGGTTCTCACCGTCCCCTACGTTTTCATCGCCGACACCGCGACTAATAAGGTGATCGGCAAAGTAGGACCGTTCACTAAAGGCGTCCGCCCCTTCGCGGTGAGCGATGATGAGACCAAAGTCTACGCCAGTGTCGACGCGTTCCTGGGTTTCGAAATCGGCGCGGCCAAAACTGGAAAGGAATGGGGCGGCAAGTTGCTGGAACGCGTGGAAGCGCACACGCCGCCGGAACGACTGGCGCAGATTCCAGTACCGCCGGCGCACAAACCGCACAGCACACCAAGCCACGGAGTCAACATCACGCCGGATCAGAAGGAAGTGTGGATGGTGGATGGCGTCTACGGCTATGTCTATGCCTACAATGTCACCGTCAACCCCCCGAAGCTGGTGGCCAGCATTCCGCTCTTCAAGGATCCCAAAGACCAGCCGCACCCGGGCTGGATCACCTTCAGCATCGACGGCAAGTACGCCTATCCCGATCAAGGCGGGGTGATCGACACGAAAACGAAGAAGACCGTGGCTTGGATCCCGCTGAGTGAGAAGCTATTGGAAGTGGATTTCCAGGACGGCAAACCATCCAAGGCTGGACACCGCTAAGAATCGCATGAGAGTCTTCGTCGCAGCGCTGCTGGTCTGCACAGGCAACGCCGCGACCGTGCCTCTGGATCTTTCCGCTGTCCGCGCAGGACCAGTGGAAGTGACATCGACCGCCGATTCCGTGGGAGTGTCGTGGCTGGACGAAAGCTCACGGTCCTGGCGCGCCGACTTTTCACTGGACCCGGCCAAGCCGCTAATTACCGCCATCTCCTCGAACGGTAAGCGCGTCATCGACCGGGCCCAGCCAATCTATCGCTGCGCCACCGGCAAACGCCGCGGCGGCTTCGACGCGTTCTTTGATTTCCCGCCAAGCCACCCGGAAGGTACACGCAGCTTCGAAGGCCAGTTCAAGTTGAGTTCGGCGAAAGCGGCCACAGCCGGAGATCGCGTAACCCTCACCTTCTACGGTTTTCGCATGGGCATCTTTGAAGGCGCCATCTCCTACACCTTCTACCCCGGCAGCCGTCTCATCCAGCAACAGGCGGTCGTCAAGACCACAGAGCAAGATGTGGCTTTCTACTACGACACCGGCCTGCGGATGACCGCGGATTCGGACCGCGCCCCAGGCAACAACATGAATTCGCAGATTGCCTACTACGATACGAAGGGCGAGTTCCAGACCACGCAATCCTCCGGATCGGACCGGGTGCCGCTGGCAGTCCGCTATCGCACGATCGCCGCGCGCATGGAGAACGGCAGCGTCGCGGTGTTCCCCTCGCCGCATCAATACTTCTTCGCCCGCGACTACAGCACCAACATGGCGAACCTTTGGCACGTGGAATGGCGCGGCAACGTCTCCATCGGAGTGCGCCAGTTGCCCGACGACAATTCGCCCTTCTATCCGTGGATGAACGCGCCGCCGGGAACCGAACAGCACCTCGGCGTCTTCTACTTAGTGAGCACGGAGAAGCCGCAGTCTGCGCTGGACGAAGTGCTGCGCTACACCAACAGGGATCGTTTCCCCGCATTGCCCGGATACAAGACGTTTGCCCCGCACTGGCACCTGGCCTACACCGTGCAGGCCATGGCGAAGGGCAACGATTGGGTGCCACCGTTCAAGCCGGTGATGAAGGCGCTGGGCATCGATGCGGCAATGATCATGGATTTCCACGGCGATGGGCATCCGGCCGATATGACGAATCTGCGTCTCGACGAATTGGATGCTTACTTCCGCGCCACCCGCGCACAAACCGATCCGGACTACCTGTTGATTCCTGCCGAGGAAGCGAACGTCCATCTGGGCGGCCACTGGGGCATCGTCTTTCCCAAGCCCGTCTACTGGCACATGAACCGCAAGGGCGACACGCCGTTTCTGGCCAACGACGCGAAGTACGGCAAGGTTTACAACGTGGCCGATGAGAAGGAACTGCTGCAAATGGTCCGGCTGGAAAAAGGAATCATGTACCAGACCCACCCGCGCACCAAAGGCTCCACCGGGTTCCCGGATAAGATCCGTGAGACGGAACACTTTCGCGATCCCCGCTACTTCGGCGCCGGATGGAAGGCGATGCCCTCAGACCTGTCGTCGCCGCGCCTGGGCGAACGTTCGTTCAAGCTGCTGGACGATATGAACAACTGGGGAATGAAGAAGCGCATTTTCGGCGAGGTGGATATGTTCCAGGTTGATTCCACTCACGAGCTTTACGCGCACATGAATGTGAACTACGTGCGCATCCCTTCGCTGCCGTCCTATGACAATTACGGCCAGCTACTGGATGCGGTAACCAAGGGAGAGTTCTTCGTTAGCACGGGAGAAGTGCTGCTGCCCGAGGTACACATCGCGGCCGGAGACGCCGGCGCCATCGTGGTGAAGGCTAAGGTGCGGAACACGTTCCCGCTGCGGATGGCGGAGATTGTCTGGGGCGACGGTACCGAAACTCACCGCCAGACCTTCTCATTGGAACGGACACCCGCTTTCGCCACCAGCACCATGGAACATCGCACGACTGCGCCGGGTTGGAAATGGGCTCGTTATGCCGTCTGGGATGTCGCTGGAAACGGCGCCTTCGTAAACCCAGTCACGCGTTAGGGCTTCAGGTACGACGCCAGGAACTTGTAGATCTCAGCGCGGGACTGCTTTGCCAGATCGGTGTCGATCCGGTTGAACTCATGACCGCCCGGCGCGTCCTGGTAGATCTTGTATTCGAACTTCTTGCCCTCAGCTTTCAATGCCGCGATCAGCCGCTCCACCTCTAAAACGTTCACGTCTTCATCGTTGGTGTTGGTGTGGATCAGCAGCGGCGTGGCCAGTTTGGCGGCGTGGAACAGAGGCGACCGCCGTTGATACTCTTTCACGTCTTCCGCCGCCGTCTTTCCGATGTGATTCTTGGCTGAGAAGACAGCCTGATAGCTTGCCGATTTATAGCCCATGCGCGCCACCAGATCGCTGACGGGCACTCCGGCATAGGCGACGGCGAAAGCCTGCGGATGCTGGAAGATATTCATCAGCGTGATGAGTCCGCCGTGGCTCCAGCCCATCATGCCCACTCGCGCCGGATCGAGAAAGCTGTAGTTCGACAGCATCCACTTCCGGCCTTCGAACACGTCGTCGATCTCGCGGCCGCCATAGTCGATCTCGTCGTAAAAGTCGCGGCCATAGCCGGTGCTGCCGCGATAGTCGGTGGCGATGATGCTGTAGCCTTGCCCAATGAGCTCGCGCACGATGTGGATGTACATGGTGTCGAAGTTGGCGTGGACTCCGCCGTGGGCAAACAATAGCAACGGATGCTTTTGGGTGCGGTCCAGTTTCTTCGGAATGAAAGTCAGCGCATGAACGATCAGTGGATTGCCCGCGCCTTGCGCCGTGGGATTCGGATTGTTGCGCGGCGGCAGGCTGGTATAGGAAATCTCGTCGACGTCGGCCACGTCGCCCAGTGCCATCCGCCACGTGAGATGATCCACTGCTTTCGCGAGTTCGTCATTACGCGGAGTTGCGGCAGGAACGGGTGCAGGTGCTGGTGTTTGCGCCAGGCCGATGGCGCAATAGAGGAACAGGCCGGCCGCCAATTTCATTCGGCTAAGCGGGGAAGTGCTGGCGCAGCGGAACAAAGAAATTCTTCACGAAATCCACTGCGGCATCGGTTGCTTTCTTATCGTCGCCATCGATAACAGGAACCACCACACGAACCAGCGCGGTGTCAGTGCGATTGAAGCGGATGGCGTCGGCCGCGGTATAGAACCGCGCCCGGTACTCACTGGCCACTACTCGATCGCGGGATTGATACCAGTAGACAACGATGCTCTTATTTTCACCCTTGGAAACCAGATAGCGGTTCACCTCAATCGGCTCCGCGCGGCCAGGGACGGTCACGTTGATGGTGTCCGACTGCGTCTGGGTCCAGCCGTTTCCAGGAAGGCAATTCTTTGGGGAGTGCGGCGTCTGTCCCGTGCGTTGGGTTTTGAAGTAGGCAACAAACAGATTCGCCTCCACTCTAAGCGCCATGTTGATATAACCACGGTTCAGCAGTTCGTCGGCTTTGAGCACTTCGCGGGTTTCGTCGTCGATCACCCCTTGCTTGGACATCTTCCAGCTTCCCAACTGTTCCGGCAACTCACTCAGCGGCCGGCTTTCGGGATTCGCTTCCGCGCGGGACATCCCATAGAACAGCAATGCCTGGGAAATAAGGACCGCGCTGAGAATTTTTGCCTGGCGGGATTTGAGGAAGCCTTGATCGCTAGTTTGCATTCGGAGAACTTGCCTTGATGATCCGGCTGATCGTCTGGTGCACAAACACGAGAATGAATAGCGCGATCATGAAAATGACCAGACCGGACGCCGAATGGAAGAAGCCATGTGCCAGATCGGGCCGGATCTCGCTCAATATACCGGTGAGGGTGACGCGCGTCGAGTTCGCTAGGATGGCGATGGGAATGGTTGCCACAAACAGGAAATAGCGCATCCACACGCGGGTGTCGAAGAAATAGGCGTACACCAAAGATAGAAACGTGAGCGACATCAGCGAGCGGATTCCGCTGCAAGCTTCCACCACCGACAGTTTCTGGCTGGCCAGTTCCAGCACATTCCCGTCTCGCAGCACCGCATAACCCATCAAATTCAAACAGAATTCCGCAACCTGGCTGGCGAAGATCTGCAGCGGGAACGTGATCTGCGTGTAGATGACCGAAGGGATGGGCACCATGAAGAACAATAAAGCGATGGGAAAGGAGAGAATGCGCAGTGCCGGCATCCCGCCCAGGAAAACGACAACGCCGATGATGGATTCGATAAACGCGGTGCGCTGGGTGAACAATTCGGCGGCTAAAGTGGAAACGTATAGTTGCAGCCCGGCCAAAACAATAATCGCCAAGCCCCAATTGTTGCTGCGCAGGCCGCCTTTCAGTAGCTTGTCCTTATCCTGCCACGCAATATAGGCGGCAATCACGGGAACAAAGAAACCGTGCGACATGTCTTCGTCGTTGTACCATTTACGTACCAATTGCAGCAGAATGGGAAAGTAACAGACAACCAACAGTGCGGAGAACCAAATAATGGTCAGCCACGGGGGTTGCGCCTTGGAGTCCAGCTCAACGGCCGGAGGCGGCGCGGGATTTGCTACTGAACTCATCGGAAGCGGCTTGGTGGAAAACTGCTGCAATCACCCACAACCGACAGACTACCACACACGTCTGAATATTCAGACCCTTGGGAGGCGTCTAAAATGGAGATAGTGTTCAACAGCCGGTTCATTCTCTATTTTACAATGGCGGCCAGTCTTGCCGCGGCGCCGCCAGCCTTCTTCCCCTTGAAGGACCTGCGCCAGGGTATGCACGCCAAGGGAAGGACCGTCTTCGCGGGCGATAAGGTAGAGGACTTCGATGTTGAGATTTTGGGAGTCCTGGAAAATAGCGGTCCGAAGCAGTCCATCATTCTCGCCCGTCTCTCTGGCGGCCCCCTGGAAAAGACCGGCGTGATGCAGGGGATGAGCGGCAGCCCGGTCTACATCGACGGCAAGCTTGTGGGCGCGGTGGCGATGGCATTCCCGTTTTCGAAAGAACCGATCGCCGGTATTCGTCCGATTGAAGAAATGGTGGCCGGGCAGGCGGGCTCCGAGGGAAAAGTCCGGGCTGGATTCTCCCTCGCCGGTGACAACTTGATGGCGCAGTTTCCCAAGCGGGACGTCTTCGATTCCAAGCTCATCGACATCGCCACTCCGGTATCGTTCAGTGGATTCAGCGCCGGAACCCTGGAACATTTCGCGCCGCAATTGCGCTCCTTAGGCTTGGAACCGCGGCAGGGCGTATCCGGCGGTGCGTCCAGCGCTGCAAAGCCAGCGAGCGGGCCGCTCGAGCCGGGCTCGATGATCTCCGTTCAACTGGCATCCGGCGATCTGAGCATCGGTGCGGATGGAACGGTCACGCACATTGACGGAAACAAAATCTACGCATTTGGGCATCGCTTCCTGTCTGTGGGCAGCACGGAACTCCCTTTCGCGCGCGCCTCGGTGATCACGCTGTTGGCGAATCTGTCATCTTCCTTTAAGATCTCGTCATCGGGCGAATGGCTGGGCGCCATCACCTCCGATCACAACACCGCGGTGGCGGGCGAATTGGGCCGCCGGCCGCGGATGGTCCCGTTGTCGATTGCGGTAAACAGCGGCGGGCGGACATCCACCTATCAGATGGAGATTGTCAATGACCGTCTGCTTTCGCCCCTGCTGATGCAGATGGCGATGTATTCGGCGCTGGATTCCACCGAGCGTACCTTGGGACCCTCCAGCATCGGGTTGCATGGAACGGTGGAGTTTGAGAATGGACCAGAGGCGGTTCGTTTCGACAATATTTATTCCGGGGATTTCAACACACCGCTGCTGGCCTCGCTGGCCACGGCGATGCCGGTGGCGTATGCGTTGCAGAACAACGTGGATTCGCTCAGCCTGAAGCGCATCAACCTGGTGATCGATTCCTTCCCGCAGAAGAAGCAGATGCAGATTGAGGGAGTGTGGGCCTCCAAGCGCACGGTTCGTCCAGGCGAGCCGGTGGATGTGACGGCGCTGCTCTCTGGCGAGAATGGATCGGAGGTGACCAAGAAGCTGACTTACACCGTTCCCATTGGCGCTCCGCTGGGGCTGCTCTATTTCACGGTGGCGGACGGCAGCACCACCAACAGCGCGGAGGCGAGGCAGTTCAGTGTCACCCAGCCTCGCCCGGCGGTGGAGATCGTGTCATTTCTGAATGGACTCCGTGGGAATAGAAAAGGCTATCTGCGGGTTTGGCGGGCCGATCCGACATTTCAGATAGACGGCCACGACATGCCTGATCCGCCGCCATCGGTGACTATGATTCTGGCTCGCTCGCAAGCTACGCCGGCGAATGCATCCCGTCCGTCGACGGTGGCTGAGATGGAGTTCAGCGCGGGCGAGTTTGTAATTTCCGGCTCCAAGACCATCCAAGTGGAAGTGAAGGAATGATGAGGCTGCTTTGCGTGTCGCTGTTGGGAGCTGTGTTGGGCTTTGGCGCCAGCACGGCATCCTGGGAAATGTCGAATTACCAGGATTTCACTCGCGGCCGATTTCAGGGAGTGTCGTTGACCCGCGACGGCCGCATCCTGCTGGCGCCCAGCCTGGAAACCATCTTCGCTTCCGACCAGCCATCGATTTGGAGCGTTGCGCAGACCCCGGACGGGAAGCTCTACCTGGGCACCGGGCACCGGGGCCGTGTGTTTCGCGTGGACGGTGCGGGCCAGAGCACTCTTCTATGGACTGCTCCGCAGCCGGAGATCTTTGCCATTACCGTGGGCCCCGATGGAGCGGTCTATGCGGGCACTTCGCCCGATGGAAAGGTGTATCGCATTCAAGGCGGCAAGGCCACCGAATATTTCTCACCGGGCGCCAAATATATCTGGGCACTGGCATTTGGAAAAGACGGCGCGCTGTATGTGGGGACCGGCGATCAGGGCAAGGTGTTTCGTGTGACCGCGGCTGGGGCGGGCGAAGTCTATTACGAGACAGGGCAGGCCAACGTGACGTGCCTGGCCATCGACGCCGAAGGCCGTTTGCTTGCCGGAAGCGAACCGAATGGAGTGCTCTATCGCATCACCGCGAAGGAGAAGGCATTCGTCCTTTACGACGCGAATCTGCCGGAGATCCGGGCGATTGCGGTGGATCCGTCGGGGGCTGTGTACGTGGCCGCGCTGGGTGGTTCGCTGAGTCAGCGAACATCAGCTGCCGGCGCGGCGGGGACCGGCGGTACCGGGGTGACGCAGGTGACCGGCCAACCGACTTCTATCACCGTGACCGATGAGGCGGCACAAGCCGGGGTAGATCTGAAGGCGAAGACGGAAGCTCCGAAGGCGCAACCGGCGGCAGCTCAGCCCATTGTGTCCTCCCCGTTGGTGGAGATGGCCGGCGTTGAAAAGTCGGCGCTCTACAAGATCAATGCGGATAATACCGTGGAGACAATTTGGAGTTCGAAGGAAGAGAATGCCTACGACGTGATGCTGTCGGGCGATCAGATTTACTTTTCCACCGATGGCCAGGGGCGCATCTACCGGCTGTCGCCGGACCGGCGCGTGACGTTGTTGGTGCAGACGAATGAGGGCGAGACGACGCGGCTGCTCGCTTCCGCGGGATCGATCATTGCGGCTACCGGAACCATGGGCAAAATTCTGCGGTTAAGCACCACGGCGGGGCCCACTGGCTATTTCGAATCGCCGGTGCACGATGCTTCCGCGGTGGCGCGTTGGGGACAGGTGAGCTGGCGGGCGCAAAAAGATGCGCAGAGCACATTGGTGTTCCGCACCAGGGCAGGGAATTCGGCGCGTCCCGATAAGACGTGGAGCGATTGGTCTGATCCGCTTTCCTCGCCGAATGCTTCTGCGATTTCGAGCCCGAATGCACGGTTTGTCCAATGGAAGGCCGAATTTGCAGGCACCAGCGGCAGTTCTCCGGTGCTGACTGGTGTGAATCTTTCCTACCTGCCGCAGAACACGCCGCCGGTGGTGAAGACGCTGAATGTGACCACGCAGGTGGGCGCATCGTCTAGCGGCAGCAAATCTGCTCCCCTGCCGGCGGCTTCCACCGGGACGTACAGCATTACGGTGACCGATACCGGCGAGAGTGGCGCGTCTTCCCTATCGGGGACGCCGACGCAAATGATTTCCCGCGGGCTGACGCAGCAGATTCAAATATCCTGGCAGGCGGAAGATGCCGACGGCGACAGGCTGCTGTATACGCTATATTTCCGCGGCGAAGAGGAGCGGCAGTGGAAAATGCTGCGCGCGAACTTCGCCGATAGTTCCATGCTGCTGGACGGGGAAGTCTTCGCGGACGGGAAATATCTGTTTCGCCTGGTTGCTTCTGATAAGATGTCCAACGCAGCGGGTGCGGCGCGGGAAACGGAGTTGATCAGTGCGCCCATTCTGTTCGACAATACGCCACCCGCGGTTAGCGCTGGTGCACCTCGCAGGAACGGCACTGTGGTGGAAGTGGACATACAGGCGCGCGATGCGGTCTCCGCGCTGCGGCGGGCTGAGTACTCGCTGGATGCCAGTGCGTGGGTTCCGATGGATCCGGTGGATGGGGTGTTGGATGGGCTTCAGGAACAGTTCCGGTTGCGGGTGGAGAACTTGACCGCGGGTGAGCATTTGATTGTGATTCGAGTCTTCGATAGCGCCAGTAATGTCGGGCTGACAAAGGTAGTGGTGCCATAACGTGCCGTCAGACACCCGGTTGGTCTCCGAGCGGTTTCCTCGCGCGTCGCAATACAACCCGGAATGGGTGATTGCTAGCGCCAGCGGCGGGGCGAATTCGTTGTGGGTGACTGAGTGGCTTGCGTCGGCGCTGGACTTGCGGCCCGGTATGAAGGTGCTGGACCTGGGATGCGGGCGGGCGGCATCGTCAATCTTCCTGCGCCGCGAATTTGGCGTGCAGGTTTGGGCTACCGACCTGTGGTTCAGCGCTTCTGAGAACAGCCAGCGAATCCAGGACGCCGGTGTGGCCGACGGAGTGTTTCCGGTCCATGCCGATGCCCGCTCACTACCGTTCGCCACCGACTTCTTCGACGCCATCGTCAGTATGGATGCTTTCTCCTATTACGGGACGGACGACTTCTATCTGAACTATCTTGCGCGCTTCGTGAAGCCGGGTGGCCAGATAGGAATTGCCGGTGCAGGCCTGATGCAGGAGATCGAAGACGCGCTGCCGGAGCATCTGCGGGCGTGGTGGACGCCTGATTTATGGTCCCTGCACTCGGCAGCCTGGTTGCGCCGGCACTGGGAACGGACCGGCTTCATGGACATGGAGCTGGCCGATACGTTGCCCGATGGGTGGCAGGCGTGGTTGGACTGGCATCGAGTGATCGCCCCTCACAATGAAGTGGAGATCAAGGCGCTGGAAGCCGACCGCGGTGAATATTTGGGATACGCTCGTGTGGTGGGCCGCCGCCGGAGTGATGCGGTTTTGCCGGAACCGATTGAGTCTATTCCCGCACAGTACACGAAAAAACCCTTGCTGCGGGGCGCTATTGAGTGATGCCCGGCCGGACGCGCACCCACCGATGAACTTCTTGCTTTTGACCGTTCGTTGACGTCCCGCAGCACACCAAGCACCCTCTGAGGCAACCTCGATTAGAGCCCTTGGGCCCAGATAACAGACTGAGTGGGTGTCCATAAAACCACTTGGTCGCCATCGGTGCCAACATTCGATGTCCTTACCCATGGCAGCGCGTTGTTAGTGCCGGTTTGAAACGGAGCCAAATATGGCCGTTCCGCCGGAGCCAGAGGAGCTACTGCGCCTCGGCAAGATAAGTCGATACATCATGCGCGGCGCTTTCAAGCATGGAACGCCGTCGCCTGTCATAGATTTGAGTAGTAGTGAAATGTGCCGATGGCCTGCGTTAGGTGCACTCTTTCGGAGAACACAATTCCATATGTACTCCGCAAGAGTGCAAGATGATCTACGGTAGGTGGCGTGATGCGTAAGTCTGATCTAATCTCTCGTATGCCTTAAGATGATGTTGTATTTGTACTTCAGTTAAATGTGAAAATTTAGCTTTGAGCCGGTGCCTTTCCATATCGGATGGCTTCATTTCTTCGTAGGTCTGGTCGGGTTCGAACATGATTGGTGGCGGCTCAGCAAACGTTACGCTCAGAAGTTGTAGTTCTGATGTCGAGGAATTGTCCGCGTACTCCGAGAGGCGCTTAATTTCAATGCAGCCCAGGCTCGGTGCTCGCCACACAGTCTCAGTGGTTCCAGCCCTACCCGTGGTTAACTTGTACGTTAATGTACCTTGGATCATTTCCGTCCGTGTGACTGTGGGTAGGCTAGGAGAGCTTGTTCCGTAGATCGGAGTAGCGCAGCTTTGCTTTGGATCAAAGAGGGAACTTTGCCAAAGTGCAACTTCCGTTGACGGCGCCATGATTGTTCGTCTAGTTCTAACGTCTGGGTACATGGTCGACATGAGTCCGTCCGGTCGCCTGATAACTACCTGCGATATCTGAAAACCTGCGGTTTGTTGGTGCTCGTAACGCCAGGCTCCAGCTGCGTTCTTCATGTACGTCACTCTCATTGATTCAATCGATGGCTTGTCTTTCCCCTGGATGCGCTCGCTGAATACTGCCGTGAACGCTGGAATAGGATCTTGCATGGCAAGCTTCACCTGCGCGTGAATAACGCTGGGGTGTTTCGTTAACGAGATGTACGTGATCACAGGCGCGAAGACTAAGAGCATAAGCGACAATCTGAATATTATTCTTTTCGTCATTGATTCTCCTTAATACTTATCTCCTAGCGTCTAGAAATACGTGCAGGGGCAAATCGGGTACGAAGAACAACTGTCGTCCTTGTCTCCGTCACTAGGGTACTCGCTACAATAACGGCCAGCCTCGCAGGTACGACCTGTTGATGGCTAGCAACAAATCTAGATCGGCAGCCACGCAAAGATGTTTTTGTCACTCTGCACCGAACTCGCCTGTTCTGGCACGCCTATAACCTCAATTATGTGAACTCGTTTAGAGCCCCTGGGCCCAGATAACAGACTGAGTGGGTGTCCATAAAACCACTTGGTCGCCATCGGTGCCGACAATGGTTCCGCTGAGCCCCGAAACCGGTTTCCACAGTTTACTGAGGGTCTCGAATTTATAGATACCCGCACTTGAACGTGATTCGCAGGTTGCAAAAAGAGAACCCGATTTAGTGCGGCCGAAATGCCGGACGGTACAGGCGCTCCTCGAAGGTCCCGGAAACTGTTGAATGATCTCACCGGTCTGCGATGATACCTCGACGAACATGTTTTCACTACGGACATACACCGCCACCACGCCGCCGGAAACGGCCAGTTGGGCTCCATTGGCCGGGCTGGCGCGCTTATCCACAGAAACAGCGCTGTTAAGCAGAGCCGATTGGGCCAACGTTCCCGCGGCACTATACTGCCGCAGCATGCTATAAGATGGAACCCTCCCATTGGCATCCCGTTCGTAGCCCAAGGCCCAAAGTGTACCGTCCTCGGCAAAAGAAACCTTCAGCGGAACGAATGTTGCGGTCCGTACGATAGAGAGGCCGTTTCCTTTGGAATCAAAGAAAGCGATCATCCCGGTACTTCGAGAGTCGGGTGCGGTGGCTCCTCCGGATACAGCAATTCGCCCATCTCCGGAAAGCGCCACATCGGTAACTCCACTTTCGATCGCCTGCGGGACACTTACAGCTAGTTGCAGCACACGCCGGCCGGCGCGATTGTAGACATGAACCGGCGTTGACGTTCCGCCCGTGAGGGGAGTGTCAAAGTTGGAAAAAAAGCCATGTTCAAACTTCACGAAAGTTACTTCAGCCGCAGAATCGGACGGATCTAGTCTGATCCCTGGCGCACTTTGGGCATTGACGGCCACATGGACTGTGAAAAAAAGAGCGATTAGGCTACGGCATCTTGTTGGATTCATATTAGTAATTTCAACCTCCTAAGGACACGAAGAGCAACCGGTTTGCTGACAGTCCTGACAAGATCCACAAGTGCAGGTCCCATCATATTGCCAGCCCGAACACGGATCGGCCCATGACCTTTGTTGAAACTGGTCCTTGCTTCCAGCTATACATTGGTACCCACATGGAGCTTAGAATGCAACAAAATAGCGTCCGCCGCAAGCCCCAGGAATGCACGTCGCTGCGTGCACAGTAGTCAGGCTTAGCAGTGAGCTGAGCTTGCCTAATAGACTCGATTGCTCACGGCAAGTGTTGCGCCGCATTTGTGAATCGAGCTGCACTGGTCTATTGGTAGGCTTCAGGTCCGAGAACACCGTCGACAATGAGTGACCAAAATCGTCACGGATTTGTATTGCTGATTTGGATGCCGTGAGCTTGCCTACTTCTTCAGACGACGCCGTGGTGGCCGATAGAATTAATAAAAGCATCGTTGACAAAATGTCTTATTATGTGCCAAAACTCCTTGTTAGCTGGAGTATACTCTTTCATTAAAATGTGTCAAGGGCCAACTCCCCGGTGGTTTGACAACTGGCCGCGTATAAGCGCAAATATGCGCGGATAGGATGGATGACTGCATTTCCCCTGTGCGCTGCCCTGGGTTTTCAATTACGTGTCTCCATCAGAAAGTCTGCCTTATATTGCGCGATTTTCTTTAAGTGGACTTCCACCCAACGACCTTGCAGCATCTAATAGGATGACGGGGTTGTCGATGGAAAAGTGATGGATACGGCCGTACATCAGGCCGGAGGTGCGAACGGCCGGGGCAGGGGCCCCGGTGCGAAGTGTGGGGTAGGCGCTGAGAGGAGAACGTTGTGTTCATTGGTCATTCCATTTGCGCAATTCAGGGCAATCCTGAATCAAGGGAACGCATATCGCAAACGGCTTCACGAAAGCGAGGGGATCTTCGTTAACTAAGAGTTCCACGTCGTTAATTTCTTTGCTGGCGGGGGACACCTAGCTAGACAGGCGAGCATCTTGCCTTTGACCGTTCGTTGATGTCCAGCACCACGTATTCGGGCGTCGAGGCTTACAATGGAAAGAAAGGTTAATTTGGTGTTACGCCAGTTCGATGTCATCATAGAACGCGACGATGAGGGGCACTACGTAGCATCGGTTCCGCAACTCCCGGGATGTCATACGCAAGCGAAGTCCTTGGACGAGGTGACTCAACGCATTCGCGAGGCGATCGAGCTTTGCCTTGCATTGCAAGGTGCTCCCAAACAGAGTCTTGAGTTCATCGGTATCCAGCGCATTACCATCGCCGCCTGAGTCGTAGCGCCACGATCACAAGCTAGAAGTTCTTCACAAAGACGCGCGGGATATTTTTGTGCCCGCGCACTCAGGTGAGACGATTGGACTCGGGCCGACAGACAAGATTTTGCGCGACCCTTCCGCTACGCTCCCTTCATCCTTTGGCAAAAGGCGAGACAAAGAACGCGCACGAGCGTCTTTCGATCTTGTTCCGGCAGGCAAGCGAGGCTGCTAATGATGGTAGCCTTTGCCAAAACAGTCAACTTGTGGACACGGATGTACGATGCGACATTCAGCCCGGCGCCTTGCCAATCTTCTACCGCCAAATCGTATTCGGAGCGCCTCGCCCGCGATGTGATTGGCGCCGCAACAAAGTCGTTGTCGCGCGTATCCAGCAAAACCACTGCGGGACGAATCTTGGAGCTGGTCCCCTGATGAAACGGAATGCGAACTAATACGACTTCACCGAATAGCAGGGTGATCGATTAACTGCTCGTAAACGGCATCCTCGGGGCAGTATGCCGTTTCGAACCGTTCGTGGCCGGCCATCCGCCACGCGGAGTCGACGTCTGACGGTTCCCACATAATCACGATGCGGAGTTGTTCGCCGTCGGGAATCTCGCTTGCTACCTCGGGGGGAAGTGCGATATGACCGCCCGGCGCGACCGTGGCTTCAAATTCCACAGCTTTCATAATAAGGCTTGCTCCTTTTCCATCCTGTCACATCGAACGGAATTCGCTTACCAGAGCTCACCAATGCGATGCAGCTTCAGGAAGTTCGTAGTGCCGGGCCTGCCGATCGGTTGGCCGGCAATGTATACCACGCTGTCGCGTTCCTTCAGCCAGCCGCCTTCCAGCAAAATACGGTCCATGGTGGACATCATTTCATCGGTATTAGTGGGGTCGGGAGCAAGCACTGGCCGGATGCCATAGATCAGCGATAACTGACGCGCTACCGACTCGCTAGCGGTAAAGGCAAAGATGGGCACCGGCGGCCGGTATCGCGACACCAATCTGGCGCTGGATCCGCTGGCGGTGAATACGATGATGGCCGTTGCGCCTTGCATTCTGGCGGCGCGATAGGCTAAATCCGCGACGATCTCGGCATACTTGGGGGCCGTCTCGCGTTTGGGCAAATCCTTGTAGCCATGGGTGCGGATGGAGGCCTCGGCCTCCAGGGCAATGCGCCCCATCATGCGCGCCGCCTCCACCGGATATTTTCCGCTGGAAGTTTCCGCCGATAACATCACGGCGTCAGTGCCGTCATAGATGGCGTTGGCAATATCGCTTACTTCGGCGCGCGTGGGATAGGGATGCTCAATCATCGATTCCAGCATCTGCGTCGCGGTGATTACAAACTTTCCGTGCTGGCGCGCCCGCTCGATGATCGACTTTTGAATGAAGGGCACTTTTTCCAGCGCCATTTCGACGCCCAGATCGCCGCGCGCCACCATCACGCCGTCGGATTCTTCCAGAATCTGGTCCAGGTTCTTCCAGCCTTCGGGCTTTTCAATCTTGGCGATGATGGGCACGTGCGCGTCGGCTTCTTCCAGGTACAGCCGCAGCTTCAAGACGTCGTCCCGCTTGCGGACGAAGGAGAGCGCCACAAAATCGATGCCCATTTCGAGGCCGAAGCGGAGATCGGAAATGTCCTTCTTCGTGAGCGACGAGGTGGAGACTTCGACGCCAGGCAGATTGATGCCTTTGCGGTCGCTGATGGGGCCGCCGCTGATTACCTCGCAATGCGCTTCCTTATCTGTCTTGCTGACCACGCGCAGTTCCACACTACCATCGGCCAGCAGCACCTGGTCGCCGGGGTTGACGTCCTTGGCGAACTCTTTGTAACTGGTGGAGGCGCGCTCGCAGGTGCCCACCACCGGTTCGGTGGTGATGCAGAATTTTGAGCCTGTCTCCAACAGGCAGCCGCCGTTTTCAAATGTGCCGAGGCGGATCTTTGGCCCTTGCAGGTCCATCAGAATGCCGACGTGGACTTTCAGTTCGGCGGCTAATTCGCGCACGGCCCGCAATCTTCGTGCGTGATCTTCCTGGACACCGTGAGAGGCATTCAGCCGGAAGACGTCCACGCCGGCGAGGAACATCTGGCGGAGTACGCCGGGTGGATCGCTTGCCGGTCCAAGCGTGGCTACGATTTTTGTGGTTCGCATGATTTGGGTGCGGTACGATGACGTTTCTACCCATTATGTCCATACTGCAGGTGATAATTCTCGCTGTCGTCCAAGGTCTGACCGAATTTCTGCCCATCAGCAGTTCGGCGCACCTTGCTCTGGCCCCGTGGCTTTTTGGTTGGGAAGACCCCGGCCTGGCCTTCGATATCGCCTTGCATTTGGGGACCTTGGCGGCGGTCTTGATCTATTTTTTCAAGGATTGGGTGCAGGTGATCGCCCAGGGCCTGGGGTTGCGCTACGCGGGCGATGCCGAACTGGCTAAGAACCGGTCTCTGCTTTGGATGCTGGCGGTTGGGTCGCTGCCCATCGGATTGTTTGGGTTCCTCTTCAGCAAACAGGCCGAAACCACGTGGCGCAGTCCATACATTATCGGCACCATGTTGATTCTGGTTGGATTGCTGATGGCGTTTGCCGAGTGGGTGGGGAAGCAGCGGCGCGGCATTGGCGAGATTAGCTACTTCGATTCCATCGTCATTGGTTTGTCGCAAGCGCTGGCGATTGTGCCGGGGACCTCCCGCAGCGGTATCACCATCACCACCGGGCTGTTCCGCGACCTGAACCGCGAATCCGCCGCCAGGTTTTCGTTCCTGCTTTCCACGCCCGCGATTGCCGCCGCCGCCGCCAAATCCTTCTACGACTTGCTGAAGCACGGCGGACTGACGCCGGAAGTCCGGGTGCAGTTTCTGATCGGCATGGTGGTTAGCGCGGTGGTGGGCTGCGTGGTGATCGGTTTCTTCCTCAAGTATCTTCGGACGAACACGTTGAAGTTCTTCATTTACTATCGGATTGTTTTTGGCATAATAGTAATCGCTCTGGCTTCATTCTTCCGTCATCCGGCGGTATGAAGCTTCTTGGACCAACTCGACACGCACGCCTCAACGAAGGAATGGCAGTGGTGTTTCTACTGCTCGGCCTTTGTTTCATACTGAGCTTAGTCTCCTATCATCAACAAGATGCGTCGTTCGATACGGCAACTGCCGCCGGACGCCCGCTGAATTTGATTGGCAAGGCAGGCTCGCACGTTGCCGATCTGACGCTGCAGTTGCTAGGGCTGGCTGCGTTCGCGATTCCCGTTCTGCTGCTGGCACTGGCCTGGAAATGGCTTCGTTCAGACCCCATCGGTTCACAGTGGGTGAAGGTGGCCGGGTCTTTGATGCTGGTGCTCGGCTTTTGCACCGCGCTCTCCCTGGGTCCAAACTGGAATCCCTTTTCCGGGACCGTGGCGCCGGGCGGACTTTTGGGGATTCTGCTGGCCGACTATCTGGTTTCCATACTGAATCCCACTGGCGCGGTGTTGTTAAACGCGGCGTGCCTGACTTTGTCGCTTTACCTTGTATCCACTTTTTCGGTCACCAAGCTGCCAATTTGGTTGTCCGGTCCAATCGGACTAATCCGGCGCATGGTGGAGAGCTTCCGGGCATGGCGGGAGATGCGCCGGCAGCGAGCGCTGGAACGTGCGGCGGCGAAGGCGGAAATGCGCGAGCAGAAGCGGCGCGAGGCCGAGCGAATCGCCGCCCAAGCCTTTGCGGCCCGGCAGAAGTTTGCTCCGCCCGAGGCTGAATATGTGGACGCTCCTCCGCTATCGGCCCGACGCCGCCGGGCTGAAAAACCTGCCGAGGGGACGCTGGAACCAAGGCCGTCCGCACCTATTGAGGTGACCGCGGTTGAGGAAGAGACTGCTCCCTGGCTGGACGATATTCCCATTCGCACCTTGGACGACTGGGCGCCACAGCCAGCGGCGTCGACACCGGAGCCCGTCGTGGTTCCGAAGGCCTCCGATCCCGATCCCGATTCGGAGCGGATACTAAACAGCGTGCCGGAGCGCAAACCGGTGAAGAAGCGGCGTTCTCCCTACCGCATTCCTCCGACTAACTTGCTGAATGAGCCGCAGGCACGCACCGCCTACGATAGCCAGGAATTGAAAGACACCGCGGCGCGTATTAAGGCCAAGCTGGAAGAGTTCAACGTGTTGGGTTCGGTGGTGCAAATCAATCCCGGTCCGGTGGTGACTACGTTTGAGTTCAAGCCCGAAGCGGGCATCAAGTACAGCCGCATAACGGCGCTAATGGAAGATTTGTGCCTGGGGCTGCAGGCGGAATCGATCCTGATCGAGCGGATTCCGGGTAAGCCCACGGTGGGAATTGAAGTGCCGAATACGATCCGCGAGACCATCAGCCTGCGGGAAATTCTGGAATCGCCGGAGTTCCGCGACTCACCATCGCCGCTCACGATGTCGATGGGCAAGGACATCAGCGGCCGCATCAAAGTGGCGGCGCTGGATTCCATGCCTCACCTATTGATTGCCGGTTCAACCGGCTCGGGTAAGAGCGTCATGCTGAACACCATCATCATGTCGCTGCTTTACAAGTCGACGCCGGATGACGTGCGCATTATCATGATCGATCCGAAGCGGGTGGAACTTGGGATTTATGAAGGCATCCCGCATCTGCTGACGCCGGTGATCACCGAGGCGCGCAAGGCTACCAACGCGCTTCGCAATGCCGTGCTGGAGATGGAGCGGCGGCTGAAACTGCTGGCGGCGCAGGGAGTGCGCAACATCGACCAGTACAACCGCAAAATTCGCCAGATGAAGCAAGTGCCGCGCAGCCTGTTTGAAGACGACGAGCCGGTGGTGGAAGAGCTCCGGCCGCTGCCCTACATCCTGATTCTGATTGACGAGCTTGCCGATTTGATGATGCTGGAGCGGGCGAATGTGGAAGAATCGGTGACGCGGCTGGCGCAGATGGCGCGCGCCGTGGGTATGCACCTGGTGCTGGCAACGCAACGGCCCAGCGTGGATGTGATTACCGGGTTGATCAAGGCGAACTTCCCCACGCGCATCAGCTTCCGGGTGGCCACGCGGGTGGATTCGCGGACAATTCTGGACGTGATGGGCTCAGAGCATTTGCTGGGCAAGGGAGACATGCTGTTGCTGCCGCCGGGTTCGGCGCGGTTGACGCGCGTGCACGGCGCTTACATTTCCGAGACGGAAATCAATTCGGTGGTGGAGTTCTGGAAGGAACAAGCGCAACCGGATTATGACAAGACGTTCCTGATGGCTCCGCCCTCCGAGGACGAGGCCGAGACTGCCGAGGAAGAGTTCGATGGGCAGGAAGATCCCATGTATCACGATGCCGTACGCGTATGTCTGGAGATGGGGAAAGCATCTACCTCCACGCTGCAAAGGCGGCTGCGTCTTGGCTATGGCAGGGCGGCGCGGATTCTGGACATGATGCAGCGCGAGGGGATCATTGGTCCGCCGGATGGCAGCAAGCCGCGTGAGGTGCTGAAGCGGCCGGACTGGCTGGAAGAGATCGATCATCAATTACGGTAAGTCTGTTCGCAGCGGTGCTTGATTACCAGCAAGATCTCTTCCTGGATATCGCGTAGGATTGCGTCCGACCATAGTGCCGCGTAGCTGTTGAAACGAGTGGACAGCCGGTGCCTGCTGGATAGCCGCAGTGTGGTGCGATTCCCGGCGGACGGCTCGATGATGTATTCGCCTTCCAACACGTCGAAATAAGGTCCGCCGATGGTAACGTGTTCGTCCAATGTGCCGGGCGGAATGGAAGCCGTGCCGGCGTGGATGGTGAAGGCCAGGCGGTGGGGCGGGTCCCAGCGGGTGACGGTTTCGATGAAGAGCACGCCGCCTTCAAAGGTGGCGCGGCGGACCCCACCGATTCCTTCGTGCGACAAGGTAGCTTGGACGGGACGCGGGAAGCCGATGCGGTGCGTCCAGGAGTCCCGCAACTCAGACACTCGGATGGCGGGCACGCTTTTGATCTGATCCCACAGGATGGCGGGCGGTGCGTCGATTTCAATTGCCGTGGCCACGGTCCTCATCTGCTCCTGTGGCGGGCGAAGATTCTCAACGGGCGCGATGGCTACCGGCAGCATCAGGCAACAGAGAAACACCAGATTTCTACGCTGCGGATGGACGGCATCGCGAACAATTCCGGCGGCGATTCCGCCCAGCGACGAAAGAACCAACGTGAGCGGGGCGAACAACACCGCGCAGATCAACCCTTCCCAGAAGAAAATCATGGAGGCCGCCAGGCACAGTAGCGCCGGCACCCAAGGCATAGTGAGTCTTTCCCACCAGCGGCGCGGGCCATATTTTTCCGAGATGTAAACTTGCACAAAACCGAGGACGAAGGGCACTCCGAAGAGGAACGCCTTGGACATCAGGTCGAAGACCAGATAGGCGTGGTAAAAGCGGAAGAAAATGCCGTATAGAATTCCCGCCGCCACTCCGGCCCAACGCACGAAGTGACGGCGAGGGCCAGGAAGCGGAGGCGGACCGGTCACGTCAAATGATAGCTTATGCTGAGTTTTGAGGTTCGAATGGAACATCAGAATGGAACAGCAGCCTTTGCTTGATCTGGCAAAGCGTTATACCGCGGCGTGGTGCAGTGGCGATCCAGCAAGCGTGGCTGCGCACTACTCACCGCAGGGCTCGCTCACCATCAACGACGGCGCGGCGTGCGTGGGGCGGGCTGCCATCGCAGAGGCCGCAGCGGCCTTCATGACCGCGTTTCCGGATATGCAGGTTATCATGGACGGGCTGCTAAACGAGAGCGGGCACACCGTCTACCATTGGACATTGACCGGCATCAACACGGGGCCCGGAGGTACCGGACGAAGCATTCGCATTAGCGGGTTCGAAGAATGGAAACTCGGCGGCGACGGCCTGATCTTCGAATCGCGGGGCCACTTCGATTACGCCAATTACTCGCGACAGCTTTCGGAAAGTGGCTAGTGGAGTGTCCGCGAATTGGGTGGACACTGCCGGAAACCGCTCCTTTACAGTTGCGGCTCGGAATCTACCGTTCGAGACCGAGCCGCGCGCGTCAGCAAGCCGGTTCTTGTGTCCAGTTATTTGTCGGAAAGTTGCTAGTGTTGCGTGCCGGGGAAGCCACGCCGCACTTTACGCCGTGTGACGCGAGCCCTGGCGAGGAACACCGGCCAAGACCGCGCCTGCACCCGTCCCGAAGCCTTGCAGGGCGCCGGCTTCCGGCCGTCCAGGATGTCCTTTACGGCTTGCCCTACCTCTTGCAGGAACGGTTCCAACTCCACGGGTTTGCGGATATACGCGTTCGCCCCCAGCGACATGGCATCTGCCTCATCCTGAGGTGAGCTGGATGACGTGCAAATGGCAATCAGCACCTGCTTGAAACGTTCGTTCTCCCGAAATCTTCGCAATAGCTCCAAGCCGTCCACGCGGGGCATGTTCAGGTCCAGCAGGACCAGATCGGGGATTGGGACCTGGCTCTCATCATCGGCCTCGAACAAGGCGTTCACCACATCCAGGCCGTCGGCGAAATGGGTGATCTCGGAAACGATTCCTAGTGACTGTAACGCCAGGCGAATCAACTTTACATCGGCGTAGTTATCTTCCACCAGCAGTATTTTTGGCGGCATTGAGGTCTGTCCTTTTAAGCGGCGCAACCGCGCTGCTTATGGTGAAGAAAAAGGTGGAACCCTGGCCGCGTTCCGACTCCACCCAAATTCTTCCACCGTGCTTTTCAACAATCTTCTTACAGATGGCCAGTCCGATTCCGGTTCCCGCCTTCTCGCGATTGAGCCGTTTGAACAGGCCAAAGATGCGGTCGTGAAAGCGAGAGTCGATGCCAATGCCGTTGTCGCGCACGGAAATAGTCCATTCGCCGCCGGATTCCTGCGCGCCGATCGCAATCTCCAGCGGCACTTCGCTTCGATACTTTACTGCGTTTCCAAGCAGATTCTGGAACAACTGCACAATCTGGATGCGGTCCGCAAGGACGATGGGAAGATCTTTGTAGCCCGTTACTGCCGCTCCCGCTTCGTTGATGGCTAATTCCAGATTCTGGAGCGACCACTCGACGGCGGAACACAGAGACACCGGTGCAATCGCCAAGGTCTCTACATTGGTAACCCGAGAGTAGAGCAACAGGTCGCGGATCAAAACGTGCATTCGCCGCGCGCCTT
>JBBRNO010000069.1:0-31883 GCA_038230275.1 Bryobacterales bacterium | reverse complement strand
GCTTCCCGGTCAATGCTTCGGCGCTTTCCATACGTATCTGCATCCAACCGCAACACGCCTACACATCCTCCCCTATTTTCAGGATCATCTCGTATTGGAATCAAGTGCCCCTTCAGGATCATCTTGTATTGGATAACTCTCAGGTACCGCAAGCGTAGCGGCCTGCGGTACACTGAAGGTTACGGCTAAGGCTACGTCCAATCGCTGTTCCCGAGGAGAATTTCGTTCATGTTTGATCTGTTTCGCAGCCGCGATAAAGCTGTGCGCTATCTGCTTGGCGGCCTGCTGGGCCTTGTCGCCCTTTCCATGGTGAT
This sequence comes from Bryobacterales bacterium, assembly GCA_038230275.1. Classification (GTDB taxonomy): domain Bacteria; phylum Acidobacteriota; class Terriglobia; order Bryobacterales; family Bryobacteraceae; genus JANXXV01. The sequence goes on along the minus strand of JBBRNO010000069.1, from coordinate 31,569 downwards.
CACGCTCATTCCCGGTTTTGGCAGCGCGACGCGCCCCACCGAGCAAGTGGTAGCAGACATTGGCAAGGAATCCATTACCGTACGCGAAGTACAAACCACGCTGCAGGGAATGATGCGCAACAAGTCCATTCCGCCGGAGATGGTCCAGCTGTATGTGCCGCAACTGGTGGAACAGATGATCAGTGAGCGTGCCCTGGCCTATCAGGCTAAGCGTATGGGCTTTGAAGTGACGGAGGCGGAAACGGCCAATGCCATTCGCAGCGTGCTCACGCAGTTGTTCCCGACGGGCGAATTCAACAAAGAGATCTATCAGCGATTCCTTTCCGAGCAAGGCCTCACCGTAAACGAGTTTGAAGGCAACATCGCGAAAAATCTGCTGGTCTTGAAGCTGAGAAACATTGCAATGGAAGGGGTGGTGGTTAGCCCGCAGGAAGTGGAAAGCGAGTATCATCGCCGCAACGATAAGGTCAAGCTTGAGTATGTTGTTTTCGATCCGGCCAAGTTGAAGAGCCAGGTGACGACTACGGCAGCGGAAGAGCTTGATTATTACACCAAGAACAAGGGCCGCTTCATGACCAACGAACGCCGCAGCTTCGACGTTCTTACGGCGGAAGAAGCCAAGGTAGCTGCCGGCATCGACATGCCGGAAGCGGAACTTCGCAAGGCCTACGATGCGAACCGGGACAAATACCGCACACCGGAACGCGTGAAGGAACGCCATATTCTGATCAGCACCATGAACAAGCCGAAGGAAGAACAGGCGGCGCTGGAAGCCAAGGCTGCCGGCGTCCTGAAGCAGATTCGCGCCGGTGGGGATTTCGCCGAACTGGCCAAGAAGAACTCCGACGATCCGGGCAGCGCCCAGAAGGGCGGCGATCTCGGTTGGGTCACGCGCGGCCAGATGGTAAAGCCGTTTGAAGAAGCGAGTTTCGCTTTGAAGCCGAACGAGATCAGCAATCTGGTCAAGACCGATTACGGCTTTCACATTGTCCAGGCGCTGGAAAAAGAAGAGGCCCGGTTGAAACCGTTCGATGAAGTGAAAGCCGAACTGGCCACTGGTCTGAAGAAGCAGATGGTATTCGACCGGATGCAGGGCATGGTGGACAGAGCGCGAGTGGCGTTGCTGAAGAACCCGCAACAAGCCGAGCAAATCGCCCGCGAGAACAACCTGACCTTCCAGCGTGTCGTGAACCACGGGCCGAACGAATCGCTCCCGGAGTTCGGCACCAGCCGTGAAGTGGATACGGCGGTGGCGGCATTGAAAGTGAACGAAGTCTCGCCCGTCTTCCAGATGGGACCGAGCAAGCTTGCCATTGCCGTGGAAACGGCTATTACACCGGTGCGGCAGGGAGAGTTCGCAGAGATGCAGGCTGAGGTGAAGAAGCAGCTCACCACCGAGAAGACAAACAAGCTGTCTCAAGAGAAGACCGCGGAGATGACGGTGAAAATGAAGGCCGGCGGCACCGATTTAAAGGCGCTGGCGAAGTCGCTCGGTCTTGATGTCAAGTCCACGGCGGCCTTCAGCCGCGATGGGGCAGCGGACGGAATCGGGCCGGCATCCTACCTGGAAGAAGCCTTCACCAAGCCCGTGGGCGGAACGGTTGGCCCGGTGACGGTGGATAACAAGATCTTCTTCTGCAAGGTGGCCGAACTGGTTCCGGCGGACTTGAAGGAGTTTGCCGCCAAGCGGGATGACATGCTGCTGGCTCTGAAAAAGCGCAAGTCCAGCGAACGCAAGGAACTGTTCGAAGACGGACTGGTTACGCAGTTGGTCAAAGAAGGCAAGATCAAGAAGTACCCGGAAGTGATCCAGAAACTGGGTTCGAGCTATCGCAGCTAGCGAATGCACGAACTTCTGAATTTCGTCTTCCGGACGCTGACCACGCCGGATCTGCTGATCGAGTTTCTCTCTCAGTTCGTCAGCGGGTGGCTGGGTTACGCGCTGCTATTCGCAATCGTCTTCTCGGAAACGGGACTGCTGGTGGGTTTCTTCCTGCCGGGGGACTCCCTGCTGTTTACGATTGGCGCCGTGGCTGGCGCGGGCAAGCTCGACATCGCCCTCATTATCCTGGTGCTGATTGTAGCGGCAGTGACCGGGGTTGCATCCGGATACATGCTGGGACGCCATACCGGTCCCAGGATTTTCAGCCGTCCAGATTCCCGGTTCTTCAAACAGGAGTACCTGCGGAAGACCCAGGCGTTCTACGAAAAGCACGGCGGGAAGACCATTATCTACGCGCAGTTTGTGCCCATCATCCGGACGTTTGCGCCGTTCGTGGCCGGCGTGGCACGGATGCCCTACGCGCGGTTTGCCATGTTCAACGTCATCGGCAGTATCGGTTGGGTCACTTCCATGACGCTGCTCGGCTACTCTGTGGGAGACATCCCGCTAGTGCGGCGGCACTTTGAAAAAGTGGTGATTCTGATTGTCCTGATCTCCGTGCTGCCGATTCTTTTTGAAGTGATCAAGTCCCGCCGCGGCGCTAAAGCGCACCAATAGCTTTCAGTCCGGCTTTTACCTGCGGGTCCATCCTGGCTTCCACTTCATCCCCCTTGGCCACACCGAGAGCTTGGTTGAGTATTTCCTGGCTTAGCCGGTTCCTGATCCAATCCCTTTCCTGTGACCATTCACTGACGCTGGGGCGAATGTTGTTCTGGGAGAGCAGTACCTGGAGCTCATCGAGCGCCGCACTGGGGGCTTCAAAGTCGCCTGGAATTTCGGCATGCCGGCGCACGTAGGATGTGGCAAAGGTGGGGAACACGCCAGTGGTTTCCAGCACAATTCGAAGCTGCGTCACTCCTTCGGGATGGACGATCTGATCCGGCTGAATGCCACCGCCGCCTTTCACCGCCCGGCCTGAATCGGTGTGGTAGGCGATGGAGTTTTCGGCGCGGTCCGTGGCTGTCGCTTCATCCAGCGCACCGGCAAGATGCTTCTGAATGGAGCGGCCGCTCGGCGTGTAGTAAAAGGCGGTGGTCAACGCCAGGCCGGTGCCGTGGGAGAGTGGGAAAACGCTCTGCACTATTCCCTTGCCGTAACTCGGCTCGCCGACGATAGTGGCCCGGTCATGGTCCTGCAGCGCGCCGGCGACAATCTCAGAAGCGCTGGCACTTTTGGCATTCACCAGCACCGCGACGGGGAAGGTGTACGGCGTTGCGTCAGCCTTCACGTTGGCCTCGTCGTCTTTCTTAGCGCGCCCTTTGATGCTTAGGATACGCTGGCCCGGCTTGAGGAATAGTCCCGCAGTCTCAAGTGCGGCAGGCAGCACGCCACCGGGGTTGTTGCGTAGGTCAAGTATTAGACCTTTCAAGTTGTTGCCGCCCAGCTTTTCAATGGCGGCCTTGATCAGCTTTCCGGTGTCGTTGTCAAAGCTGGCGACACGAACGAAGCCGATGTCCGGCTTCAGAAAGAAAGCTCGATCCACGGAAGGGCTCTCTACTTCCTCCGGCGTGAGAATGAACTGCAGCACGCGGGCATTGCCGGGGCGGCGAACATCCAGGCCGACCTTCTGCTGCCGGGATTCGGACAGCAACTGCACCAACTGCTCCACTTCGAGCCGGTTCAATGGAATTCCGTTGATGCCGATGATCTCATCACCGGGAGAAATTCCCGACTTTGCCGACGGCGTTCCGGGCAACGTCTGCAATACGATGACCCGCCCGGGCAATAACGATACTACGGTCCCGAAGCCCTTGCTGGTGGACCTTTGCATCTCCTGCAACTGCTGAAACTGGCCCGGATCGAAGAACACCGAGTGCGGGTCGAGCCGCTTCAGCATACCGGGGATGGCGCCTTCGTGGAATGCCTTGGCGCCATCGACAGGTTCGGCGTTTTCGGCCTGGACGACTTTCAACAGGTCTAAGAACTTCTTCAACTGGTCGTCCAAAGCATCGCTCGCCGCAGGAGCGAAGAACAACCAGAACGCGGTTAAAAATGAAAAACTCACCACACTCAGTCTAACGTGTGTAACGAAGCGCGCGTTTCGCCTTATGCCGTTCTAATGCCAATTCGATCAGCCGGTCCAACAACTTCGGATACGGCAGGCCGCAGTGTTCCCACATCTTCGGATACATACTGATGGAGGTAAAGCCGGGGATGGTGTTGATCTCGTTGATGTAGAGTTTGCCGCTGCTTTGTTCCAGCAGAAAATCCACCCGCGACATCCCTTCGCAGCCTAGCGCACGGTAGCAGTCTATGGCTGTACGTTGCACTTGTTGGATCTGCGCCTCGGTGAGGTTCGGGGGAAGACGGAATTCGGTCTTGTTGAGAAGGTACTTGTCGTCGTAATCGTAGAAGTCGCGCGAGGGCAGAATCTCGCACGGGATGGTTGCTTTTGGATCGTCGTTGCCTAGGACCGAGCATTCCAGTTCCTGCCCGACGATGGTTCGTTCCACGATCACCTTGCGGTCGTACTGAGCGGCATTCTCGACGGCGGCTTTCAGCTCTTCGCGATTCTTCGCTTTCGAGATGCCTACGGATGAACCCAAATTAGCCGGCTTGACGAACATGGGATAGGGGAAGGCTTTCTCGATTCCATCGAGGTCTGGTGGGCCTGTGACTACCACGAACTCGACCACAGGGAGACCGGCGTCGCGGCAGATGCGTTTGGTCATTGCCTTGTCCATGGCTGCGGCAGATGCCAGAACGCCCGGCCCTACATAGGCGAGTTCGGCCAGTTCCAACAGGCCTTGCATGGTTCCGTCTTCGCCGAAGGTGCCGTGGAGGACCGGGAACACCACATCGATTTCGGGATTGCGGCCGGGTTCCGGCACGATGGCCCGCGGACGCCACTGGCCTTCCTTCGAGATGAAGTACTGGATGATCCTGTAGCGCTCCGGGTCGAGCGCGTTCATGATGGATTCGGCCGAGCGAATGGATACTTCGTGTTCTCCGCTTCTTCCGCCGTAGAGTACCGCTACCGATAGCTTCATAGGATTCGCTTTCCCAGTGCCGAGGTTACGAGCCCTACGCCCAACACCGCGGTGCGATTGGCTTGATCCAGCACCGGGTTCACTTCCACGATTTCGATGGAGAGCATCTTCGCCGAGTCGCAGATCATCTCCATGGCTAAGTGGGCCTCGCGATAGGTGAGGCCGCCGGGCACGGGTGTGCCTACGCCGGGCGCTTCATCGGGGTCCACTGCATCCATGTCGAAGGATAGATGGAACCCGGCGGTGCCGTCGGAGGCAATTCCGATTGCCTGGCGGATGACCGATTGCAGACCTTGCTCGTCGATAGAGCGCATGGTGAAGGCCGGGACTCCGGTGCGCTGTACGAAAGGCACTTCGGCACGGTCGACATCCCGGAGGCCTACCAGCGCGACGTTTGCCGGGTCTACCTTTGGAGCGTAGCCGCCGAGGTGCGTTAGTTCCTGGGGGCCGATACCGATGCAGCAGGCTAACGGCATGCCGTGGACATTGCCGCTGGGACTGCTGTCTGGAGTGTTCATGTCGGCATGGGCGTCGATCCAGATCAGGCCGAGTTTGTGCTGGTGCTTTCGCAGGTGCCCGGACATACCTGCTACCGTTCCGATGGCTATGGAGTGATCGCCGCCTAGTACTAGCGGCGTGGCGCCTTCGGAGGCGGCGGCTTCTACCAGGTCTGCCAGCCGGCCGCAGGTTTGGGTGATTTGCGGGAGGTAGCGAGCGGTCTCGCGCTCGACCGGGAGGCTTTCCGGCTGGGCTACTTGCACGTTGCCCAGATCCTTCACTTCGTAGCCCAGGGAGGCGAGGCGTTCGTTGATGCCGGCCAAGCGTAGGGCGGAGGGCCCCATATCCACACCTCTGCGTCCGGCACCGAGGTCCATCGGCGCGCCGATGATGGCGATTCTTGTGCGTGGCATGGGGTTAGTTGCGAGTGGCCGGCGGGGGATTGGCTGCCGCTCCCTTACGGTCGCTGCTCGGAAGGAACGGGCTTGTAGGAATTGTGGACGGCGGACCCGTGGGTTTTGTGGTCCACAGGCATTGCGGTTTTGTGGGCAACGGATCTCTGGTTATGGTGGGACACTGACAGCTGGGTTTTATCGATGATTGACTTGTCGATATTGCGGGAAACCGGCCTATCGGTTTTGTGAACGACAGACACGTGGGTTTTATGGTCGACAGGCATCGGGGTTTTGTGGGCACCGGACCTGTGAGTATGGTGGACATTAGGGGCGGGTCCGGTAGATCATGCGCGGGTAGGCTATGGTTTCGCGGACGTGTTCCAGGCCGCAGATCCAAGCTACGCAGCGTTCGACGCCCATACCGAAGCCGGCGTGGGGAACGGAGCCGTACTTGCGCAGGTCGACGTACCAGTCGAAGGCTTCCTGCGGCAGGTTGTGTTCTTTCAGACGCTTTAGGAGTAAGTCCAGATCGTGGATGCGCTGACCGCCGCCTATGATCTCGCCGTATCCGTCCGGGGCGATTACGTCGGCTCCTAAGGCTACTTCCGGACGGTCCGGGTCGGGTTGGAAGTAGAAGGCTTTCACTGGAGTTGGGTAGCGATCGATGATCAGGGGGTTGTCCATGCCTTCCGCTACCAGGGTTTCGTCGGTGCCGCCCAAGTCGCCGCCCCACTGGATTTCGCTGCCCTTCGCTTGTAGCTTGGCTACCGCGTCGTCGTAGCTCATGCGGGGAAATGGAGTCTTTACGGCTTCCAGTTTAGTTACGTCGCGTTCCAGAATTGCCAGTTCGGCGCGGCGGTTTTCCAACACTCGCTTTACTACGAAAACCACCAGTTCTTCGGCTACGCGCTTTACGTCATCGAGTGTGGCGTAAGCCATCTCCGGTTCCACCATCCAGAACTCGGTGAGGTGGCGGCGGGTCTTTGATTTCTCGGCGCGAAAGGTTGGGCCGAAGCAGTAAACCTTGCCGAAGGCCATGGCGTTGGCTTCGTTGTAGAGCTGGCCGGATTGGGTTAGGTAGACCTTTTGATCTTCGAAGTAATCCACTTCGAAGAGCGTGCTGGTGCCTTCGCAGGCGGCCGGCGTGAAGATGGGGCAGTCGACCAGGACGAAGCCGTTGGAATCGAAGTAATCGCGGATCGCTTTAATCACTTCGTGACGAACATGGAGGATCGCGTTCTGGCGGCGGCTGCGCAACCAGAGGTGGCGGCGGTCCATCAGAAAGTCTGTACCGTGTTCCTTCGGCGTGATAGGGTATGGGTCCGATTCGGGAACTCGCTGTACGATTTCCGCTTCCAGCACGTCGAGTTCGTAGCCGCCTTGAGCGCGCTGTTCGGCGCGGACTTTACCGGTTACGATCATCGAGCTTTCCTGTGTTAGGTTCTTCAGCGTTTCGAAGAGCGCCTCGGGCACATCTGCCTTCACGGCCACGCATTGAATGATTCCCGTTCCATCGCGCAATTGCGGGAACACGATCTTGCCGGACTTGCGGAGGTTGTACAGCCATCCGGCTATGCTGACTACTTCCCCTTCATGTTTTCCAATCTCTGCGATGGTGACGCGGCTCATCGAACGGGCTCCGGCACGGCGAGGTTTTCGAGCTTCTCGAAGATCTGCCTGACCGCTTCGAAGGGCTTTCCCATCTCGGGCTGTTCTTTCAACTCCAGCAGTAATGGATATTGGTTGGGCCGGGAGCCTAACAGTTCCATGGTCTGACGCCAATCGATTGTGCCTTCTTCGGAGAAGAACGGAAAGAGGTGCTTGTCCTGCTTGCCATCGTTATCGTGAATGTGCGTGGAGCGAATGCGGTCTTTCATGATGTTGAATTCGCCTTCCACCGTCTCCATCAGATTGGCGTGGCCGGTATCGAAGCAGAAGTTCAGGTTGAGGTGTGTCATCTCAATGAATGACATCAGGCGTTGGGCACTGGAGAGAGCGTTCGGGATGTTCTCCAGCAGAATCTCGACGCCTCGCTGTTTGGCGAAAAGGCTGAGCTCTTCCAGCGATGAAAATGCGGCGTCCAGCTTTCGCTCGTCGTATTCTTCGGTGCCGGTGCCCAGATGCTGAACCATGTAGCGGAAGGGGATGTATTCGGCAATCTCGATGGCGCGCTTGATTTCGTCGGTCATGGCAATGCGCTTCGCTTTTGTAGTCTCGGTGATGGCGATGATGGACTGCGGTCCACTGCGGCCCCATTGCGTGTCATTGAAGAACGGCGCGTGGATGGAGTGGGCCTTCAACTCGGCGTCTTTAAACCAATGCCCCAATTCGACGATTTGGGCACGGTCGCGGTAATCCAGATGTTGGCGGGCACAGAACAACTCAACCAAGGGAACGCCGGCGTCCCAGATGCGGTCGAGCCAGACCGCGGTTAAGCGGTGTTGCACGAACATGTGTGTGGATAATACGTGATTCATTAGTAGCCTTCCGCTTTGCCGTAGCCTCTGCCGTCGGCTCCGCCCTGCAGCAAGCCGTTGTCAATCACGATGGCTTCGATGCGGGCGACTGAGTTGGATGATTCTACTTTATGGCCTAGCGATTCCAGGATTCTGATGGTGTCTGGCGAGAAGCCTTTCTCGATAATGAGGACGTCGGGTTGCCATTGGTGGTGGAAGCGTGGAGCGTCCACTGCGTCCTGCACATTCATGCCGAAGTCGACGACATTCAAGATGACTTGCAGCACGGACGAGATGATTTTCGAGCCGCCGGGGCCGCCTACTACCAGGAACGGCTTGCCATCGCGGACCAGAATGGTGGGGGTCATGGAGGAGAGCGGACGTTTGCCCGGTTGGATGGCGTTGCCTTCGCCCTGGATCAATTGGAACATGTTGGGAACGCCCGGTTTGGCGGCGAAATCGTCCATTTCATTGTTGAGTAGGATTCCGGTTCCGGGGACCGTGACGTGGCTGCCGTAGCCGCCGTTGAGCGTGTACGTCATGGCCACTGCGTTGCCGTCTTTATCAACAATAGAGAAGTGGGTGGTTTCAGAGCTTTCGTAGCCGGCCAGTTTACCGGGGCCGATTTCGGAACTTGGCGTGGCTCGGGTGGGATCGATGGTGCTCTTTTGTTTGGCGATGTAGGCGGGGTTCAGCAGTGCATGGATGGGCACTTTGAAGAAATCGGGGTCGCCGAAGTATTCACTGCGGTCTGCAAAGTAACGGCGCATTACTTCCGCTACGTGATGAATTTCAGCCGCCGAGCCTGCGCCGGGTTTCTGGTAGCCGGAGTTTTCCAGCATGCCCAGCATTTGCAGAATACCGATGCCGCCGGAACTGGGCGGGGGCGCGGTGATCACTTCGACGCCTTTGTATTTGCCAGCTAGCGGCTTACGTTCGGCTACCTTGTAATTCTTGAGGTCGCCGGCGGTGATGAGTCCGCCGTTCCTTGCCATGCCGGCGGCTATCAACCTGGCGGTTTCGCCTTCGTAGAAATCGTTCGGGGTTTTCGAGATTCGTTCCAGAGTTCGGGCCAAGTCTGGTTGCGAGAAATGCGCGCCCATCGCAAAGCCCTGGCCCCCGTTCAAGAAGACGCGTTTGGATTCGGGGAAGTTGTTGAGCTTTGGGGTTGCGTCTTTCAGCGAGCTGGCGAGCGAATATGGAACGGGGAAGCCATTCTTCGCCAATGCGATGGCAGGCGCTAGAAGCTCCGGCCACTGCTTGTGACCGAACTTCTGATGTGCCAGTTCCAAGCCGCGCACGGTGCCGGGAACGCCGCTGGCGCGCCATCCTTCGATGCTCTCATTGGTGACGCTGCCGGTCTTATCCAGGTACATGTCGCGCGTTGATTTTTCGGGAGCGCGTTCGCGGAAATCCAGGAACGTGGTGCGCCCATCGGCCAGGCGGACTAGCATGAAGCCACCGCCACCGATGTTTCCCGCGTACGGAAAAGTTACGGCCAGCGCGAAACCTACCGCCACCGCGGCATCCACGGCGTTGCCTCCGGACTTGAGCACGGCTACGCCGATCTGAGCCGCAATCGGCTCCTCCGCCACGACCATTGCCTGCGTGGTACGCGCGGGCTGCTTAGCGTTTAGCTGCGATTGATTTCCGGCGAGCAGAACGAGGGAGAGGGTGATTGCCAGCGACCGCATTAGCATTGAGTTTACTATGCCTCCACTGGCTGGCGGCGCTTCCATTCGAACAGCACCACGCCTGCCGCTACGGAGACATTCAGCGACGAGATTTTTCCCGCCAGCGGGATGTTTATGAGGAAGTCGCAGTGTTTTTGAACCAGTTGATGGAGGCCGTGGCCTTCGCCGCCCAACACTAGTACGGTGGGGGAGACGAAGTCCACTTGGTCGTATTGCTGGGTGCCGCGTTCGTCCAGGCCGTAGATCCAGAAGCCCTTGTGCTTTAGGTCTTCCAGTGTTTTGGTTACGTTGCCGATGCGCACCACGGGCAGGTATTCCAGAGCGCCGGCGGCGGCTTTGGCTACCGTGTCTGTGAGGCCGGCGGCGCGGCGTTCCGGGATCAGGATTGCATCGGCGCCTGCTGCGTGGGCGGTGCGGACGATTGCGCCTAAGTTGTGCGGGTCTTCCACGCCATCGAGAACGACTAGCATTTTCGCGCCGTCGATGACGTCATTTTGATTTGCGTATTGCGTAGCTGCGCCGAAAGCTACGATGCCTTGGTGGGTTTTGTTGCCGCTGGCGCGTTCGAGGGCATCGCGGGGCTCAAAGCGCACGGTTACGCCATTTTGACGGCAGAGGTCGATGATTTCCTGGAGGCGCGGTCCTCCGGCGCCTTTGGCGATTAGTACGCGGTCGAGGGGGCGCTTGGCTTTCAGCGCTTCGCGGATCGGGTTTACACCGATGAGAACGGTCACTTGATGATGGTAGCGGCATGTGGGGTTGGCGGCAAGGCGGAAGGGAGTTGGATTAGCTTGCCGTTGGGTTGGAGGCTGTAGCGCTTGGGTGGCGTCGCCGGTGGTTCCGGTGTGGTGATTGGTTGTGGTTCTGGCGGTTGGGCGGCTTGCGGTTCGGGTTGTTTGTCATTTTGCCGAGCAAAGCCAATTCTGGTTTTCTGGAGTGTTTGCAGTTCTTTGGAAGCGCGGTAGAAGGCGCGGTCGATGCTGGATTCGTAGCGGGCGAGGCGGCAGAAGTTGTCCTGGCCGAGGCTGTCCATGGCGAATGATTTGCCGAGGACGCCCTCCATTTCGGCCTGGTTTTGCGGCCTTATGGGATAGAACTGCATGTAGAGATCGTTTTCTATTTTGGCGATGCGGCGATTGCGCCAGAAGCTGAGGATCATTTTTTCGACGCAGAAGAGTTCGGCTGGGCCTTCCGGTTGATGTTGCAGGTTGAAGGCTTCACTGATCTCTTTGAGGGCTTTTTCGTCTTCGCCGGGGAGTAGGGCGTCGTGAGTTCGGAGGCCGTGGGTCAGGCTGTTGAGGCGCACGGCGGCTTTGCCTTCGACGGTGCGCGGTCCGGTGCTGTGCTGCGCGTTGCGGCGGTTGGCCGCGGTTTGGGCTGGGGTTGCCATTGGCTTGCACTCCTTAGTTACTGGTCTAGTGTTTAGCATGGAGCTGGTGGCCGGCTTGATGGCTTGAGCTGGAAGTGGTTTGTTTTCAGTGAAAGAAAGTTGAAAATAGTTGGGAACGCGATTTTTGGTTGCGCTTGAGAATGAAGTGGCCCGTCCGCCACGTAATCTAGCGTTCTGTTGAGGCTCCCTGGGGGTGTGAGGTAGTCCGCGTTTTCCGTGGCTAACATTATCGGCCGCCGATGCACGCGGATAAACGCCGATCCCGCACACGCTAACACTGCAAAGGCAGCCACGATTCTCAGACGTTTGGCTGGCACCAGTGGGCCTCCCGATTCCCGCAGAGGTTCGCACCTGCGACCAGGCAGCTGGAATTTTTGCGTTGCTGGAGGGACATCGGTGTTTGTCGTGGATCGGGGAACTTCTATATAGTCCGTTCCCGAATGAATCTGCCTGCGGTACTTGTCCGCTGGCACCCGTCACAGGCGCCAGTTCTGACCCGAACCCCGCACAATCTGAAATCAACACTCGGGCGGCAACGAGTACTTACAGGGCCGGGGGCAGCCACTAATCTAATGTCGCGGCCAAGTAGAAAGTTCCTCTTGAGCCAAGGAGGGAAGTAGCAGACAGGTTCAAACAGATTGATTTGATGTGCTCTGTTCGTGTGAGCTCGGGCTATCGGGCACTGGCGAAGCGGGAGGGCAACGCTTTCACTTGGTTCTGGATCGGCCCGCACGACATATACGAGCGGATGCTGAAGGGTTAACCGAGTTAACGACGCCAGCTGCTTTATACGAAACGGCCTGGTCGATCGCAGGGCGAAGGAGCCGGGAACGCGTTAAGATTGCGGAATGTCGACGCAGACGCCTATCGCGGTGCAGGGGACGCTATCGATTGGCGATCTGGCCCGATATCAGTACTATCACTTGCATCGCCGGGTGTGGCCCTTCTCACTCGTGCTGGCGTTGGTCGAAGTGCTGGCGATTCCGCTGGTGTATTATTCTTCCTACGATGCACGGAGTTTCATTGTCAATTCCAGCCTCTTCGTTCTCTGCTTCGTGGTCTGGCTTTGCCTGATGCTCCTCCTGCCAAAGACCGCCGCAAGGAGGCAATTCGCGAGTCAGAGCTTACTGAGCGAAGCTGGTTCTTACGTTTTCACTTCCGACGAAATAGAGTACAGCGGAAAAAGCGCTCGTTCTCAAATGTTGTGGAGTGTGATCCGTGAAATTCGGGAAACGAAGAGTCTTTTCCTGCTGTACCATGCGCATAACTTAGCGATGATCCTGCCCAAGCGATTCTTCCTGGATGCCCAGCAAATGGCGGCTTGGAGAAGTCTGGCTGGCAGCAAGTTCGCCAAGGGCATCCCCGCGCCGGGACCGATCGGGAGATGGTGTTAGCGGCAAGTTACGGACGCGCCTGAAGAATGTACGACACAATTTCGTTCAGCTGATCGTTCGAGAAGTGCGACTTGGGCATCACCTGGCCTTGGATCATTTCGGTGCTTGCGATCTCCTCTTTGTTTACGTTGCGCAGGACCGGGGGGAGGCCTTCGGTGTCCCATATGCGGCCGTCTGGCGATGGGATGCCTTGGATGGTGTCGCCGTTCTTTAAAGTGATCTTTGTGAGTTTTGATTGTCGTGGATCTTCTATGAGTTTGATCAGTTCGGTGCGGGTTCGTTTCAGCTTGCGCAAGTCAGGGCCGATTGCGGTGCCGGTTCCATCGATGGCGTGGCAGACTCCGCAGTTATTTTCATTCGCCGCATCGAAGAAGAGCGCTTTGCCTTTGTCGAAGTTTGCGCTTGGTGTTGCCTCCACCGCTTCCGTCTGCGGGACTGGTGCTTTGCCGGAGAGAGATAAAACATAATTGACTACTGCTGTAATTTCGGCCGGCTTGAGCAATTCCTTAAACGCGGGCATGGAAGAGCTGGGGATGCCGTCTGAGATCACTTTGATCAGATACGCTCCGGTGAAGTCGCGTTCGCGCAGTTTCGGGGCGCGGCCGGGTTTGCCTTCCGAGCCGTGGCAGTAGCCGATGGAACAACGGGTCTTGAAGATCTGACTTCCGTCGATCTCCGCGCTGAACGCGCGGGAGATCGAGAGGATGGCGATGACGGCGATTCTCATTCCGGTAGGGCAAATACGAAGAGTGCGCTGCCGCCGGGAAAGTCTTCCGCTTCGGGCCACAGCTGGGTCATCAGTCCTGCCAGCGCGCTGCCCCAACCAACCGGGACTGCTATGTATTGCTTGCCGTTCACCGCATAGGTAATCGGTGAGCCGCGATGGCCGGAGCCGGTTTGAAAGCTCCACAGTTTCTTGCCGCTGGTGGCGTCGAAGGCCAGGAAGTTGCCTTCGGGGTCGCCGGTGAAGAGCAGGTCGCCGGCGGTGGCCAGGGCGGACGCTAGTAAGGGATACTTCGATTCGTAGGTCCACTTGATTTTTCCGGTGACCGGATCACGCGCGTCCATATGGCCGCCTTCTTTCCCGATGGGCGGCTTGCGCAGTTCAAAGTTTCCACCGAAGAACGTGTTGCCTGTTTTCGGTTCTTCCTTCTGCACGGTTAGCTGCTGGCACCATTCGATTGCGGTGGTGTAGAAGAGGCCTGTTTTGGGGCTGTAGGCGCCGTGGTTCCAACTTCTTCCACCGCCGATGCTGGGGCAGACGAGGATGGGCTTGCCGATTTCAGGATCTTTGCGGCCTAGCAGTTTACCTTCTTTATCGATGCCGGTGATCCAGTTGATGTTCTTAGCCATCGGCCAGGCGTTGACGAACTTTCCGGTGGTGCGATCCAACACCCAGGTATAGCCGCCTTTGTTGGGGCTGACTAAAAGCTTCTCCGTCTTGCCGTTCACCGGCAGATCTAACAATACGATTTCATAGCCTGCGTCCCAATCCCAGACGTCGTGGGGAATTAGCTGGTTGTACCACTTCAGCTTTCCGGTATCGGCGTCCAGCGCCACGATGCTATCGGTATAAAGATTGGCTCCCTCGCGGCCGTCGCCGTAAAAGTCGGCTGCTGGATTGCCGACACCCCAGTAGATTAGATTGAGCTCGGGATCGAACGATCCGGTGAGCCAGGTGGAGCCGCCGCCGGATTTCCAACTGTCGCCCTTCCATGTTTCGTTGCCAGGTTCGCTGGGGCCGGGGATGGTCCAGAAACGCCAGGCTCGGCGTCCGGTTTTGGCGTCGAAGGCGTTGATATAGCCGCGGTGGGCGGAATCGCCACCGGTTACGCCCACCACCACTTTGTTATTGACTACAATCGGCGCACCGGTGATGTTGCAGCCGCATTCCTTCATGCTCTCGACGGTGACGTTCCAGGTTTCCTTGCCAGTCGTGGCGTCCAGGGCCACCACGTGATTGTCGATTGTGCCCATAAAGACCTGCCCGCTGCCAATAGCCACGCCGCGATTCCAAGGTCCGTAAATAAGGCCGAATTCCTTGGGAATGGCGTAATAGTAGTGCCACAATTCCTTGCCGCTTACCGCATCGATGGCGAAGACGCGGTTTGAGGGTGAGGTGATGTACATCACACCGTCAGCCACTAGCGGCGTTGCGGAGAAGCCACCTTCGACTTTACCTGTTTGAAACACCCAGGCCGGTTTCAACTTCGTTACATTGCTTTTGTTGATCTGGTCAAGCGGGCTGTAGCGCCATGCGTTGTAGGTGCCGCTGTAGGTGAGCCAGTTTTGCGGTTCGTTGGCGGCGTTGTTGAGGCGCTGCGTGGTGACGTCCGCTGCGCCGAGAGTGGCGGCGACGAGGCCTAGTGCGAAACAGAGTCGAATGAGCATTCTAGCGATTATATGCCGGGTAGACCGGGGTGTGCTTTCGGGTCTGGTTTCGTCCCTGGCATAGTATGCAGGCACCAGGGGATACATTTTTAAGAGGACTACGGATTTCAGTACCAATCCTCGGCAGTTTGTGGGGATACTTTAGACTTGATAATTCTAAAACATTTCCGTACAATTCATCAGACGGCTACGCGTAAAGGCTACAATCAGCACCGCAATAAGGGTGATACCGAGCTGCTTCAACGGAGGCACGTCCATAGATGAATTACATTCGCATTTCAAATTCTGCTAATCGCATTTTTGCGGGACTAGTCGCTTCGGCGCTGGTTCTGACTTCAATCGCTTTTGGTCAAGACACGGCGCGCGGCCGTAGAGCAACCGATCCCGGTCCGCGGCCTAACCCGACCTCAACAATTCCCCGTCCAGTTCCAGGGCTGGACGCCAATGAAACCGCTCTGTTCAATGAGAGCCTGCTGCGAGTCTCCGAGCTGGAAGGAACGTGCGACACCTGCGCACAACAACCGCAGGGCGTTCCACCGATCGATCCCGATCCGAGGAACCCGTTTTCACCGCTGAAACTCGTCAACTCGGCCGGCATGGGCCCGGTTTTCAACGCGGATCAATGCTTCATTTGTCATTTCCAACCGGTAATCGGAGGCTCCTCGACCGCTATTAATCCGGCGGAGAAGATCGCCCACCGCTTGGGTGGAACCAACACCGTGCCGTCTTTTCAATTGCCGAACGGTGCGTTTCGTGAAGTCCGTTTTAAATACAATTCGGATGGATCGCGCGACGGAGGAGTTACCAGCCTCTTTACTCTGAAAGGCCGGTCCGATGCTCCGAACTGCAACTTGCAGCAGCCGGACTTTGAAACCCAAGTGCGCAATCGCAATATTGCATTCCGTACCCCGCTGCAGCTGTTTGGTCTGGGATTGATCGAGAGTATCTCCGACAGCGCCATCATTGCGAACATGAATGCTGACTCATCGACGAAGCGGTCGCTCGGGATCAGTGGAAAGCCGAACCGGGTTCCGAACAACGGCACCATCAGCCGATTCGGATGGAAGGCGCAGAATGCCTCCCTCACAGTGTTCGCCGGCGAGGCGTACAGCGTGGAAATGGGCATCAGCAACGATCTTTTCCCCATATCGCGAAGCGAAGACACTGGCTGCAATCTCGCCTACGAACCGTTCGACGTTCCGCGCACTGATGCAGTGGACTATAACAATCCGACCAAGATCATGCCCGCCTGGCTGATGTTCGCCGTGTTCATGCGTTTTGTGGACGCGCCGCAACCGGCCGTCATGAGCGCCAGTGCGCTCAGGGGCAAACAGTTGTTTAGCGACGTGGGCTGCGCACAGTGCCACACTCCTTCGTTCCAGACGCGCGGCGTAGCCAATCCGTCCACGCCCGCCCAGCAAATAGGCCCGCGTACGGTTGCTTTGCGAGGCAAGACGGTAAACCTCTATTCGGACTTGCTGCTTCACGACATGGGCGCGACGATGGCCGACAACATCGTTCAGGGCGCCGCCGGAGCGTCTGAATTCCGGACGACACCACTCTGGGGAGTCGGGCAGCGGCTGTTCTTCCTCCATGATGGACGTACGAGTGATCTGATGGTTGCGATCCAGGACCACTACTCTGGCGCCTTCTCGGATGGCGGAGACAATCCATCCAAGGATCTCGCTTCCTTCTTTTACGCTCCTTCGGAGGCCAATGGGGTGGTGAATAGATTTAACGCCCTCGGCGAGACAGATAAGCAGTCGATTCTGGACTTCCTGCGGTCGCTGTAGTCCGGCAGTGTTTCAAAGGGGCCGCCTTAGCCGCGGCCCCATCCCTTCCTTGCAGAACAAATATGAAAAAACTCTTGCTTTCCATTGCACTCTCAGGCTCGCTACTGCTGGGGGCGGCTGATCCTTTTGCAGGCAAATGGATTTTGAATCTGGAGAAGTCCAGATTTGCCCCTGGTACTCTGCCCAAGTCCATGACGATTGAGATGGAATCGGTGGGGATGGGAGTTCGCTATCATTCCGAAACCACCAATGCCCAGGGAAAGATAAGCTCCTCTACCTATACTGCCGATTATAACGGTGCGCAAGTGATTGTGATGGGATCCGCTGGTATGCAGGCTCCCGTTTCCCTGAAGCGGATCGATTCTAATACAGTAGATGCGGCCTACATGAAAAGCCTGGAAGTGGTGGCCACCAGCCGGCGTGTGGTTTCCAAGGACGGGCGGGTGATGACCGTTACTACAACGTCCAAAGACAAGGCCGGTGTCAGCGTTACGAACGTTGGCGTTTATGACCGGGTGCACTGACGCGAGACGGTTCGGCTTTTAATCCCCGCAACAAATTCAGAGAAATCCGCAGGCCTAGTCCCACTACCCTTATGACTCAGAGGCCGAAAGATGACTCGCATTCTCATTTTCTTGCTGCTCGGCGCAACCGTTCTTCAGGCGCAGGGAAACGCCGTGGCCCCCAAGGCGCCCGCGCTGGCCAGTGCCTACGCGGCGCTGCAAGCCCGGACTTACGAAGCGGCGATTGAGCTCTTCCAGCAGGCGATTTCCGCCGAACCCAATAGTGCGGCCATCCGCAAAGATCTTGCGTACACGTATCTGAAAGTGGGTGAGCCGGAATCGGCGCGTACGCAGTTCGGTGAGGCCATGCGCATAGATCCGGCGGATACGCATGTTGCTCTGGAATATGCGTTTTTGTGTAATGAAACGAAGCAGCAGGCCGAGGCGCGGCGCATTTTCGACCGCATTCGAAAGACCGGAAATACCACAGCCGAGACCGCATTCCACAACATAGATAAGGCTCTGAACGACGGCATTACCCGATGGACCAGGGCGTTGGAACTTTCTCCGGGGAATTTCAGTGCGCACCATGAGCTAGCGCAACTTGCAGAGCAGCGTGACAACCTGCCGCTGGCTGCCGAACACTATGAAAAAGCTTTCGCGTTGCGTCCGGACATGCGGGCGTTGCTGTTGGATTTAGCGCGGGTGTGGAAGGCGCAAAGCCATACCGAAGATGCGACGGCGGCGCTGCTTGCGGCGTCCAGGGGTGGAGAACCTCGGGTAGCGGAAATGGCCCGCGAGCAGTTGCCGCCGCGGTATCCCTACGTCTATGAATTCAAGCGGGCGTTGACGCTGGATCCAAAAAACATCGAGCTTCGCCGGGAACTGGGCTATCTTCACTTGGCGATGAACAACAAGGCAGAAGCCATTGCGGAGTTTCAGAACGTGACCGCGGTGGCGCCGGACGATTTGCTCTCCGCGGCGCAGTTAGGATTTCTTCTGCTGGGGACCAATGACAAGAAATCGGCGATAAAGCTGCTGGAGAAAGCACTGAACTCGAAGGATAAGGAAGTAACCGACCGCGTGCGAAAGGCGCTGGCGGCGCCACGGGCCAGCGCGGGTGAGGTGCATCAGGATGGTATAAGCCAGGATCCGGCGGCACTGGCCACGCGCAGCCTGCAAGCCGGATATTTGAAGGACGCGCTGAAATACCTGCGCATCGCGCACGAGGACAACCCGGACGATTACGCGGTGCTGCTGAAGCTGGGTTGGACTTACAACATTTTGCACGACGACAAGCAGGCGCTGGGATTCTTCAAGCAGGCCAAAGAAAGTCCGGACCCGAAGATCGCCGGTGAAGCGTCGCGGGCATTTGAAAATCTGCGCCCCAGCCTGGCGCGTGTCCGCACCACGGTGTGGACGTATCCGTTCTATTCTTCCCGCTGGAAAGACCTGTTTTCATACAGTCAGATCAAGACCGAATTCAAACTGGGGTCGCTGCCAATTCATCCCTACATTTCTACTAGAATCGTCGGCGATGTCCGTGGGCACACGGAATCGCAAGGCGGACTCGCGGCCCCGCAGTATCTTTCAGAAAACTCATTCATCTTCGCGGCCGGCGTCTCCACCACACCCTGGAAAGGTTTGATGGCGTGGGGGGAAGCGGGCGAGGCGGTGCGATACCGCCAACAGCCGAATGTGGGCAAGATGATTCCCGACTACAGGGGAGGGCTCTCGTTTTCAAGAAGCGCCGGCCACAATATCGGGGCGGAATCGAAGGGATTATTCTTTGAATCGAACAACGACGGGGTGTTCGTCAG
Organism: Bryobacterales bacterium; assembly: GCA_038230275.1. GTDB lineage: Bacteria > Acidobacteriota > Terriglobia > Bryobacterales > Bryobacteraceae > JANXXV01. Next base: position 12,303 of record JBBRNO010000069.1, on the reverse strand, counting down.
CCGCTTTCAAAACGACGTGCTGTTCTACTCGCAAAACCACTTCGGTTACACGCTGCCGGAGATGGCGAGCATGCAATTTCAGTTCTTTTGGAACGGCAACGCTACTACGGATATGAACCGGCAATATTGGGCAAATTACTTTGAGCAGGGTCCGGGAGTGAAATTCCGCACCAAGCAGATGCCACGATCGCTGGCCTTTACGGTGAGCGCGGTGAAAGGCTACTACACAGTCCGGGAAGGGAATCCGCGCGGAGCGCATTTTTACGATCTAAGAGCTGGATTCTGGTATGCGTTTACTCATTAGCCTGGTGCTGCTGAGTCCTCTTTCGATTTGGGCCAATCCTTGGGATAACCTGCTGGGTTCGGTGGGGCTGCCTGCGCCAGCGGCTAGTCTGGCCGAAGCGGCCAAGGGCGGTTTTCTGATACTGGAAGGGGCCTCGCCGCAAGCTGAGGCGCTGGGGATCCATGCGACTTCCCGCCGGATGGAAGTGCGTGGCATGATCGACTTCCGTTATCCGAAGCTGGCAATTGTATGGCGGCAAGCCGTCGAAGTTGCCGTATTCGAACTGCCCAAAGAGGCCACGATCTTCGCCAAGGACCGCACGCTGGCGGCTCCACTGATGGCTGGTTTCCGGACGGGTCAGGGTGCAGTTTTCTGGTTGGCTACCAGTCCGGGGAAGTTGGGGTTTGAGCGCTATCCATACATTCTGCAAGCGTTGGTGGACCTTGGCGCAAAACCGCGGTTCCGCAGCGCTAATCTTTGGGCATTCTTCGATTCCAGCTACAGGTCGCGGGTGGATGTCGACTACTTCGCCAGCCGCTGGCGCACCGCCGGAATCGGCGCCATTCACGTGGCGGCGTGGCACTTCAACGAACCCGATGCGCAGCGGGACGAATATCTGAAGAAGCTGATTGAGGCGTGCCACAAGCGGGCCATTCTGGTGTATGCCTGGCTGGAGTTGCCGCACGTCAGCGAAGCATTTTGGAACAATCATCCGGAGTGGCGCGAGAAGACCGGCCTGTTGCAGGATGCGCACCTGGACTGGCGAAAGCTGATGAACCTGAATAATCGGGACTGTTTTGAGGCTGCCGCGCGGGAGACACGGGCGCTGGTTAACCGCTTCGATTGGGATGGCGTGAATTTGGCGGAACTGTACTTCGAATCTTTGGAAGGCGCCGCCAACCCGGCGCGCTTCACTCCATTCAACGACGATGTCCGCAAGGCTTATCAAGTGGGGAAAGGGATTGACCCGATCACGCTGCTGCAGCCGGCCAATGCCGCCGGGATGAAAGATTTTCTCGACTACCGGGCCGGTCTGGCGCGTAAAATGCAGTCGCAATGGATGGCGGAGATTGAAACGATTCGCAGTCATGAAAAGCCGAATCTGGATCTGGTGCTGACGCATGTGGACGACCGGTTCGACACACGGATGAGGGACCTGATTGGCGCGGATGCGGCGCGGGTGCTGCCGATGCTGGAAGAGCACGACTTTACGTTTCTGATTGAAGATCCGGCGACTATTTGGGATTTGGGGCCCGACCGTTATCCACAGATCGCGAAACGTTATGAGCCGTTGACGAAGCATACCGAGAAGCTGGCTATCGACATCAACATCGTGGAACGCTACCAGGATGTCTACCCCACAAAGCAACAAACCGGGGCGGAATTGTTTCAATTAGTACACGTGGCGGCGCAGGCTTTTCCGCGTGTTGCGCTGTATTTCGAGAATTCGATTCTTGCCCCCGATCTGAAACTGCTTCCGGCCGCGGCGGCGGTGGTGACACGCTATGACGAGACTGCCGGGAAGACTACAATCGACTCGCCACATGGCGTGGGGCTCACGTGGGCGGGGACGGCAAAGGTGGATGGAAAACTCTGGCCGGTAACCGACGGGAACACGCAATGGCTACCGGCCGGCGGGCATTCGGTGGAGGCAGCCAGTCAGCAGCCGGTGGTGCGCTTACTGGATTTCAATGGCAACCTGAAGACGGCTGTCAGTTTGCCGGCTGGGATGGAGTTCACCTACGATAGTTCCTCCCGGGCGATTGCGATTTTCGACAAGGCGCCTAACAAAGCCGAACTGGATGGCACATCGATTCCGTGCACTGGCGCGATGCTGAAACTGCCGCGTGGAAAGCACCGGGTTACGTTAACCGTTCTTCCCGTCGCGCTTCCCGAAACTTTCTAAAACAGCGGATCTTTTAGTCACCGAATTGCAATTCTTTGAAACACGGAGGTGTGCTACCGTAGCTTATTCGTGAGTGACGGAGGATTAATGTTAATACGTATTGTTTCCGCTTTACTATTCTTACTCTCCGCGGCATCTTCTGTGTTCGGCGGCGGCAGTACGAGCGTCGTCATCAGTCAGGTGTACGGCGGCGGCGGCAATAGCGGAGCCACCTTCAAGAACGACTTCATCGAACTCTATAACCTGAGCGCTTCCCCGGTCAACGTGACTGGATGGTCGGTGCAATACGGCGCGGCCACGGGAACCACATGGCAGGTTACTACCCTCACCGGCACCATTCAACCTGGCAAGTTTTATCTGGTTCAGGAGGCGGTGGGTGCGGGCGGCACTACGAATCTGCCCAGTCCGGATGCCACCGGCACGATCGCCATGTCCGCGACTGCTGGCAAGGTGGCGCTAGTGTCCAGTACCACGGCGCTGACGGTGGCGTGTCCTACCGGCTTGGTAGATCTGGTGGGATACGGTCCGACGGCCAATTGTTTTGAGGGTGCCGCTGCGCCGGTGTTAACGAATACGACGGCCGATATTAGAAAAGGCGGCGGATCGACGGATACGGATTCGAACTCGGCGGACTTCACGGCGGGTGCGCCGAATCCGCGTAACACGAGTTGCTGTGCGCTGTCGATTTCGACGATATCACCGCTTCCCAATGCGATTGTGAACACGCTCTACTCACAAACCTTTGCAGTCAGCGGCGCGTCCGGTACGCCTACATGGGCGCTGGCATCAGGCAGCACACTTCCGTTCGATTTCGCCATCAGCAGCGCCGGAGTGCTGACTGGAACGCCTACCAGCACGGTTGGCTCGCCGTTCATTTTCACAATTCAAGTTACCGATGCCACAACCACCACGGTGTCCGCGTTGTTTCAACTTTCGGTTACCGCGGCGGCCACCTGCACCGTTACGCACACCATCAGCCAGATTCAGGGCAGCGGTGACACATCGCCATTTGTGGGAAGCAGCGAGACCACCAGCGGAATTGTAACGGCGCGCAAATCGAACGGCTTCTTCCTGCAAATGCCAGACCCGGGCGATAGCAATCCCTTGACGTCGGATGGAGTTTTCGTATTCACATCGACCGCTCCGCCTGCCGCAGCGGCCGTGGGTAACTCCGTCTGCGTGACAGGGAACATCAGTGAATTCATTCCCAGCAGCGATCTGCCCAGTCCGTCCGTGACCGAGATCGCCCCAACATCGGTGACGGTGCTGGCCGCGAACCAGACTCTGCCTGCCGCAGTGATTCTGACGGCGTTGGAAATGGCGCCCAACAGTGCGATTAACAATCTTGAAAAATACGAAGGGATGCGCGTGCAAGTGAATTCCCTGGTGGTGATTGGTCCGACGCAAGGCACGGTGAGTGAAGCGAATGCGACTTCTGCTTCGAACGGTGTTTTCTATGGTGTGATTCAGGGCATCGCGCGGCCGTTCCGCGAACCGGGAATTCAGATTCCCGATCCGCTGCCCGCGGGAAGCCCGGCGAACATTCCGCGCTTCGATTCGAACCCTGAGCGTCTGCGCGTGGATACCAAGGGGCAGCCCGGATCCACCGTGTTGGACGTGACGGCAGGCACCACGATTACCGGGTTGGTTGGGCCGCTGGACTTCGGATTCCGCACCTATACGATTCTGACCGATCCGTCACCGGTTCCCACAGCGGGGCCGAACGTTTCCTTCACCGCGGTTCCGGTGCCGCTGGCGGGCGAGTTGACGGTGGCGTCGTTCAATATGGAACGATTTTTCGACACGGTGGCAGACCCGGCGGTATCCGATGTGGTTCTGACGCCGGCGGCGTTTAGCAACCGCTTGACCAAGATGTCACTGGCCATTCGCAATGTGCTGAACACGCCGGATATCATCGGCGTGGAAGAGATGGAAAATTTGTCCACGCTGCAAGCGCTGGCGGCGAAGGTAAATGGCGATGCGGTAGCCGCGCTGGCGCCGAGTCCGAACTACTCGGCGTTCTTGTTTGAGGGGAACGACATTGGCGGGATCGATGTCGGGTTTCTGGTGAAATCGACGAAAGTGAATGTGGTCGATGTAACGCAGTACGGCTTGAATACGACCTACACTGACCCGGGCACGGGGCTTCCCGCAGTTCTGAATGACCGTCCGCCGCTGGTGTTACGCGCTACGGCGGCGTCGGGGGCGAATGCCGTGCCGCTGCCGGTGACGGTAATTGTGAATCATCTACGGTCGTTGAGCGGTGTTGCCGATCCGGTGGATGGAAATCGCGTTCGGACGAAGCGCCGGGCGCAGGCAGAGTTTCTGGCGAACCTGATTCAAGCGCGTCAGGCGGCTAGTCCTTCGGAGAACATCATCTCGCTGGGGGATTACAACGCGTTCGCTTTCAATGACGGATACGGCGACAGCATCGGCACGATCATAGGCTTGCCAACGCCTGCCGATCAAGTTGTACTGGCCAGCGCGGATCTGGTGAACCCGAATCTGACAGACCTCACCGATACGCTTGCCGCCGATCAGCGGTATTCGTTTAACTTCGACGGCGATGCGCAGGAGCTGGATCATGTTTTAGTGAACTCGGCGATATTGCCGCGCTTCACGCGGTTTGCCATTGCGCGGTTGAATTCGGATTTTCCGGAGAGCTTCCGCAATGACGCGAACCGACCGGAGCGGATATCGGATCACGATCCGGCGGTGGCGTATTTTTCGCTGCCTACCGCGAGCGATGTGACGGGGCAAGTGAAGGTGGTTCAGTCAGGCCTAGGCTACAACCGTGGAACCCGGCTCTTCGTTGGCACGATTACCATCACGAATACCGGTTCGCAGACTATTGCTTCGCCAATTCAGGTAGTGCTCACGAGTCTTACTTCCGGGGTCACACTCGCGAATGCAGCCGGGTCATTCGGCGGCAGCCCATTTGTTACCTCGAACACCAGTCTGGCGCCAGGGCAGTCTGTGGCGGTACCAGTCCAATACAGCAACCCCGGAAACGTGATTATCAACCAGGTCGTTAAGATTTATTCTGGAGTTTTCTAACCTATGCGCAAATCTCTCCTTTTACTCTTTTGCTGCGGGATGGCTATCGTTGCGTCTCCAGTCAGCGTTCAGGTCAATGTGAATACCAGTTCAATTTCCGGGACTACCGGTAATGTGGATTTCCAATACAATCCCGGGCCTGGTGTCACTGATCCTTCTTTCATCACAATTGATTTCTTTACTCCAGGAGGCCAACTCAATGGCGTTCGGCAAATCAACGGCGCCGTGACTGGCCTGCTGCCGGGAAACCTGCGCATCGACAATACAACTGCTTTTAACGACTATTTCGAGGGTTTCACCTTCACGAATTCGTTAAGCTTCCTGGTTACTTTCGATGGCCCTGCCCCCAGCGGAGTGGCGACAACGGGGAGTTCATTTTTGTTCAGTTTGTACGCTGCTGACCAAGTAACACCGCTGCTGGCGAATTTTCCCGACACGGGCGCGATCGTGGTTGGAGACGTAGGTGTAGACGGCGCGCTGACTTTTTCGACGCCGGAGCCCGCCAGCATCGCTCTAATTGGCCTAGGTCTGATTCTGATCGGTGCTAAAGTTCGAAATCGATCGTATGGTCGAAAGGCGTAAAACCCGTTAAGTAAACGCTGGGGCCTGATAGCTTCGGCAACCCGCCGCGCATCTGCACGAAAGAATGTTCGTGCAGCGCGGGGCCGAAGGTGATGCTGTCGCCGCCCATGCGGTAAATTCCTTTTCCCGATGCCAGTGCCCAACCATCCTCAACCTTGTGCATGGGCGCCACACCTTCCAGTTTTCCACCTTCGCGGAAATTGATCTCAATGGTGACCGGAACGTTTTTCGTGCCGCCTGCCTGCACGCGAACGCGGAAGCCCGTCTTTGTTTCGGTGATGGACGCCGATTGTTGAAAATGGCAGACCTCGCTTTGCGGGCGCTGCTTCTGGGTGGACACCCACTCGCCGGCGGCAATCTTGCGGGTGGGAGTGAACGGTTGGTAGTAAGGCGCTTCCAGGGACTGCGTGAGATGGTGCACTCCGTCCTTGGATTCGGCGGTGTCTGGAACGAACTGCGCTTTTCCAAAAAAGGCGCTGGCGAAGCGGACGGCGTTGATCACCGCGTCTCCACGGCGCAGGGTAAAGAAGCGGCTGTTGCCTTTGGTGAAGATGGACGCGCTGGTAGCGCCGCGCCGGATGCGCACCAGGTCCAGCCCCTGCATACGCTTCTCATATTGATCGGGGACGGGTTCCGGCTTCGGTCCGGCTGCGTTCAATTCCGGATACTCCATAAAGGCCGATAGCGGCGCGTGCGTTGGCGCGTAATGGTTGCTCAGCATCATGTAGCGGCCGTTGCTATCGTGAAGCGCCATGTACTGCAGAGGGAACCAGTAGCCTCCCATATCGCCGCGCTGGTTCAGGTCCTGGCGGCGGGAAATCTCAGTCACCACCTCATAGCGGGGATGAAGCAAATACATCATGGCGTCCAGATTGCGGCGGACATAGTCCAGCAGTTCAGGGCGTTTCAGCTTCGCGGCCATCACTACCAGCGCGCTATCCACTATGGGGTTGTATTGCACGGTGCTGCGTTCGTCATACATGCCGTCGGCGTCGATGTCGATGCCTTCCGCCATCCACTGATCGATGCGGCGCAGGTACGTTGGTTCGCCGAAGATTTCGTGCAATTGAGACAGGGCCGCGCAGACCACCCAGCGGTGGTTCGGCGTGTGTATGCCGCCATGGCTGAGCGAGGCGCCGGCCGTCTTCAGGAAGGGCTCCATGATGGCAAGCAGTTCGCGTTCGCCCTGCCGCTTGGCCAACACGGCGCCGGTGCACATGGCGCGCACGCCGAAGGCCGTGTCTGGAGGCGAGTTGAAGTTGGTGATGGGGTTATCCAGATTGCCGTCCGGTGTGATCTCGCGCGCCAGCAATCCGGCCGCCAGCTTTATCCGCTGCACCAGTTCCGCGTCGTGACGGTACCTGGATTCCGGATGCAGATAGGCGGTTGCCAGGCTGCTGATGATGCCGCACGCGGTTGCCGGATTGTGCAACCCAAATTCATCGGGAAGGATGCCGCGCCAACGGCTGGACGGATCGGTATCCTGCGTTTTCAGCAGCCGCGCAATGGCCTCGTCGTGCCGCTGAACAATGTCCTTCACCGCAGGAACCGCCTGCGCCTTCAGTGCCGCCGTGGAAGTTGCGACCGCTAACAGGGCTCTGCGGGAGATGGTGGGGTTCATTGCTTCTTCATTGTACCGAGCAGTTGAAAGTAGAGCCGGATCAACTGGCGCAGCGTATTTAGCAGCGACTGGACGCGAAAGAACTGCGAACGTCCGTGCAGCCTGGGATAGTGATGCACGCCGACCTCTTCCACGTGGAACCGCGAGAGTTCCAGCTTGCGGACCAGTTCCACGCAGATGGTCCCGCTGGTGGACGTCAGTTGCAGGTCTTGCAACAGACGGCGGCGCATGAGACGGAAATCGCAATCCACATCGCGGATGTGAATGCGAAACAGAAAGCGGGCAAATGCGTTGTAGACGTTGCCGATCCAGATGCGATGGCGCGGGTCGTTACGTTCCAACTTGTAGCCATTCACCAGGCCGGTCTTGGGGCCCATCAAGGCCAGCAGTTTTGGCAGTTCGCGGACATCGTACTGGCCGTCGCCATCGGTGTAGAAAACCAGGTCTTTGGTGGCGGCGGCAAAACCGGTGCGCAGGGCTCCGCCATAGCCGCGATTTTCCGGATGGGTGATGACGCGCATGTGCGGTGCGTGCTGTCTGGCGAGCTCCGCCAGCACGTCGCCGGTGTTATCGTAACTGCCGTCGTTCACAACAATCACTTCATAATCCGCCACATGTTCTTTGAGCGTTTCAAAGGTGCGGGAGATCAACAGCGGAAGCGACGGCGCGTCATTATACGCGGGGAAAAACACACTTAGACTTTCAGCGCTGAACAAGACACCTCTTCACTGAGGAAGCTATTCTAATACAGAATGAGTCAACTAACGCTTGTCCGCCACGGACAAGCTTCCTACATGGCCGAAAACTACGACAAGCTCTCCGCGTTGGGCGAACAACAGGCGCGCAAGCTGGGAGAGTTCTGGCTGAAGAGCGGTGTTTCGTTCGATCAGGTGTTTCAAGGTCCCGCCGAACGGCACATCCGTACCGCCGAAATTGTTGCCGGTGTGTACCGCACCGCAGGCGCGCCCTGGCCAGAAACCACCATCATAAGGGATCTGGATGAGTTCGATGCCACTTTGCTGATGCGCAGGTTGATGCCGATGCTGGCGGAGGCGCACCAGCCAGTGCGCGAGATGCAGGAAGCCTATCGCGATGGGACGGATTCGCCGCAGGTGGGCCTGCTGTTGGAACGGCTGTTTGAGGAGGTGGCGCGGCACTGGTCGCTGGGGACAATGCACGCGCCGGAGGTGGAATCCTGGGCCGAATTCCGTACGCGCGTTCAGCGCGGAATCCAGCACATTCGGTCCGTGGCGACGAAGTCGTCCCGTTCGGTGGCGTTCACCTCCGGTGGGCCGATTGCCGCCACCGTGGGACTGGCGCATGACCTTGCTCCGCACAAAGCGATTGAGCTGGTCTGGGTGTCGCGGAACAGTGCGTATACGGAATTCCTGTTTTCCGGGGATCGCTTCTCGCTAAGTTCCTTCAACGCGCATCCGCATTTGGACGACCGTGCGCTGCTGACTTACCGCTGATGAAGATTTTTCTCTACTACATCGGCAAAGCGCGCGACCAGTATGCCAACGGATTCGCCGAGGAATTTATCAAGCGGACCACGCGGTATTGCCCGTGCGAGATGCGGGAGATTCATCCGGGCCGCACCGATATTTGGGCGAAGCATCCGTCGGCGGCGAAAGTATTGCTGGACCCGGACGGGCGGCCGATGAAGTCAGCGCAGTTCATCGAATTGATTGCCAAGGCGGAGCTGGAAGGGAGGGACCAGGTGTTTCTGATAGGCGGTGCCGACGGTCTACCCCCTGCCTGGAAGAGCCGCGCGGACCTGCTGTTGTCGCTGTCCGCAATGACTTTTCCACACGAATTGGCGCGCGCCATGCTGGCCGAACAACTCTACCGCGCGTTCACAACGTTGCGGGGCCATCCTTACCCGCGCTAACGTAATACGTGAACTCATGAGCTGGTGGACACGCCAAAAACCTGGCGTCGGGCCTGAAGGGCCTGACGACGCGAACCGAAACGTAAAGACCGAAGGCCTTTGGACGAAGTGCGACAAGTGTGGTCAAATCACCTGGCGCAAGACGTTGGAAGAGGGTCTGCAAGTGTGCCCGAAGTGCGGATTTCATTTCCGCATCGATTCCCGCGCGCGGCTGGCGCTGTTGTTTGACGGGCCGTGGGAGGAGTACGACAAGGATTTAACGTCCACCGATCCGCTGGAATTCGTGGATTCGAAGCCTTACAAAGAGCGCCTGGCCGCCATGCGGGCAAGCACCGGCATGACCGATGGGCTGATTTCGGCAACCGGACTAATGAACGGACGGATGGTGAACATCTGTGTGATGGAGTTGAAGTTCATCGGCGGCAGCATGGGTGCGGTGGTGGGTGAAAAGATCACGCGCGCGATTGAGCGATCCCTGGCAAACAGGATGCCGTTGATTATCGTGTCGGCTTCCGGCGGCGCGCGGATGCAGGAAGGCGCGGTGAGTTTGATGCAACTGGCCAAGATCAGTTCCGCGTTGATGCTGCTGGATGAAGCCCGCGTGCCGTTTATTAGTGTGATGACCGATCCCACGACGGGCGGAGTTACGGCCAGTTTCGCGATGCTGGGCGATCTGAATATCGGCGAGCCCGGGGCGCAGATTGGTTTTGCGGGTCCACGCGTGATTGAACAGACCATCCGGCAAAAGCTACCCGAAGGCTTTCAGCGCAGTGAATTTTTGCTGCAGCACGGGTTTCTGGACGCGGTGGTGAAGCGCACGGAAATGAAGAACTATCTGTCGGAAGTTCTGGATTTCTTCTGTAACTAAGTTCGTATCTGCGACAATAGAATTTACCCCCATGTCGCGCCTACTCGTCCTTTGTCTACTCGCAGCCGCCGCGCGCGCCGCCGACTACGATCTGCTGATTCGTAATGCGCGGGTCATCGATGGTTCTGGAAACCCGTGGTATCTGGCGGACATCGGAGTGAAGGGCGGCAAGATTGCGGCGATTGGCAAACTTTCCCCAGCGACCGCCGATCGGACGATTGATGCCGCGAATCGCGTTGTGACTCCCGGATTCATTGATGTCCACACGCATGTGGAAGATCTGGAGAAAATACCGCGCGCCGACAATTATCTTCTGGACGGAGTGACCAGCATTGTGAGCGGGAACTGCGGCGGGTCGAAGGCGGACTTGAGCGCGTGGTTTGCGGCGCTGGAGAAGCAGGGGATCGGCATCAATCTGGCTTCGCTCTACGGGCACAATACCGTCCGGCGGGAAGTGATGGGAGACGCGAACAGAGCGGCGACCGCGGAAGAGATTTCGAAGATGCAAGGGCTGGTTGAAAAGGCGATGCTGGATGGGGCGGTGGGATTTTCTACCGGGCTGATTTACATTCCAGGCACCTACTCGAACACCGAAGAGGTGGTGGCGTTGGGCAAGGCCGCGGCTAAGCACGGGGGTGTTTATGCCAGCCATATGCGGGATGAAGGCGCCGATGTTTTGAAGGCGATTGACGAGGCCGTCACGGTGGGCAAGGAAGCCGGGATGCGCGTGCAATTATCGCATTTCAAGATCGACAACAAGCGGCTTTGGGGGGCGAGTGACAAGTCGCTTGCGCTAGTGGAAAAGTATCGCAAGGAAGGCGTGGACGTGGTGGTGGATCAGTATCCCTACGATCATTCGAGCACGAACCTGGGCATCACACTTCCCAGTTGGGCGCTGGCCGATGGCGCGGCGGCGATTAACGAACGCATCAACTCACCGGAAAGCCACGCGCGCATTGTGAACGAGATGAAGCAGATGGTGGCGAGTAAAGGCCAGAAGAATTACGAGTACGCCATTGTGGCTACATTCAAACCCGAGCCCGCGTATGAGGGAAAGAACATCAGCGAGATCACCCTGATGAAAGGCCGGCCGGCCACGGTGGAAGCGGAGATTGAGACCATCCTCGACATGATTCTTCTGGGTGGCGCGCAAATGGTTTATCACTCCATGGGGAATGAAGATGTGGAGCGGATTCTGCGCTATCCGAACACGGCGATTGCCAGCGACGGAGGGGTGCGGGAATTGGGCGCCGGTATGCCACACCCCCGTTCCTACGCGACGAACTCGCGTGTGCTTGCCGAGTTTGTGCGGCGGCGGAATGTAATCACACTGGAAGATGCCATCCGCCGTATGACATCGCTGCCCGCGCGTACGTTCGGGTTCCGCGACCGCGGTTTGGTGCGGGAAGGTATGGCCGCGGATTTGCTGATTTTCGATCCGGCCCGGATTGAGGACAAGGCCACATTTCAGAAGCCGCACCAGTTTACAGAAGGTTTTGACTTTGTGCTGGTGAACGGCACGCCGATAGTGGAAGACGGCAAATTAAACGACACCCGGCCGGGAAAGATTCTTAGATCGACCCATTAATCATCAATGCTGCAACTCACTGGAGCCGGAAAACGTTTCGGCCATAAACTTCTCTTTCAAGAGCTCGACTGGCTGATCAACAGCAAGGACCGGGTTGGTCTGGTGGGCGCCAACGGCACCGGAAAATCCACCGTGCTGAAGATACTGGCCGGAATGGACGGGCTGGATTACGGCACCGTTACCGCTACCAAAGGAATCACGGCGGGCTATCTTCCGCAGGACGGGCTGGCGCTGAAGGGCCGCACGGTTTTCCATGAATGCATGACGGTATTCGCCAGCCTGCAGGCGATGGAAGAAGAGCTGGAAACGCTGACCCAGCGTATGTCCGAGGTGGATCCGGCGGGCGAGGAATACCGGCAGGTGGCTGACCGCTTCCAGCGCGTGGACAGTGAATTCCGGGCTCGCGATGGGTACGCCATCGAGGCACAGGTGGGCGCGGTGCTGGACGGGCTGGGGTTCCACAAAGACGACTGGAAACGTTTTACCGAAGAGTTCTCCGGCGGCTGG
>JBBRNO010000068.1:0-31932 GCA_038230275.1 Bryobacterales bacterium | reverse complement strand
GTAGCCCGTTCGGCCCTGCCAAATCTTCCTGCGTCTTGATCCCTTTTAAAAGATCGTCTAATACCTCTGCCTTCAGTTCCATCCTCGTTCTCCTTGTTTAGTATCGGAGAACTCGTTTACACAATCTGTTTTACACCCTCCTGGCTTCACGACCCAGGATCAGAAACGCTGCCAGATCCTGGCCCGGATCGGCGCACTGGTCTACAACTGGTGGAGCCTGTTCACGCGGTTAGCCATCCCGAACCGGCATACGGAAGCGACCACCACCCGGCCGCTGCTCTAGCATGGCGTGGCCCGCCAAACCAAGCACGGGAACCAGACGACGTTGACCATCACCAGCAATCACGCGCATGCCGAGCCGATTCAACGGGCTCTGGATTCGGTAAGTCAACTCTTACAGCGTCTTGCACAAACTGCGGGGCGGTTTACCTTGAACCAACGTTGGCGCTGGCTCCTACGCTTCATCTTTCGGCATCAGCTCAAAACCAAAGAGTCAGATCCCGTCTTCCTACCGTTGTATGCGTTGGTCAACTGCCGGATTTAGGCTGATGGCTCAGCCGCCCCGTGCGGCCGGGATTGTAGCCATTGGTGGCTCCTTCCTGTTGTTGCCCATGCCGCTTGAAACACGGTCGAATCCAGATCCAGGCTGTCCCCTTGCGTCCGTAACGCAAGCCGGTCTGCCTGCGCAAAGCGGCTTCACAATCAGGATGCGGGCAACACGATGCGTACAATCGATGGGAGAGTTGATTATGGTAATTGAATCCAAAACCGCTGTCCCCACCTTTGGCTCCGATGACCTCCGGCTGCCGGACGAATTGCGCGCTCCCATTCGCGCGCACCTTACAGAAATCAGAGAACGATATGTTGAGCGCGGTTGGGCAGGCCGCGTGGGCTATGGACAGCGCCCAGCGCTGATCGTAATAGACCTGGCACTGTGGTGGACCGACCCACGCAATCACTCGCAAGGAAGCAACGTGGACTCCGTTGTCGAAGCCACTTGCGCCCTGCTCAGAGCCGCACGCGCGGCAAAGATTCCCATCTTTTTCACGACATGGGATTACGACCCGGCCATGCCGCCATCACCGCACGACAAGAAAGTGAGGATGGATCTGAAGCCCGGCGATGAGGAATTGTTCAAATTAGATCCCCGTCTGGAACGTCAACCGGGCGAACGGCTCATCGCAAAGCGCTACGCATCCAGCTTCAAAGGTACTAATCTCCACGAGAGTCTTACCGGGCTCGGCACGGACACGTTAATTGTTACTGGCGTCAGCACGAGCCACTGCGTTTACGCTACCTGTCGTGATGCAACAGACAGCTTCCGGGTGATTGTCCCTTCTGAAGCTGTTGGCGAACGCTGCGAAATCATGCACGAAGTGAACTTGCTAGACATCGATATGGACCTCGGGGATGTTCTGCCTCTAAGCAGTGTTCTCTCTTACATCGGCCAGTTCCGAACAGAGTATGTGCCGCCCACGCTACGCTAGCCGCTGCCACCCAATCGCAGGCGCATTTGGTACGCGGATTCATTTACGGTCAGCTTGGCAAGAAGCCGGGACGGGCGGTCGAGTCCAGCAAGAACGAGTTTGGGGAGCGGATGGGTGGCGCGGCTGGTCTACTACCCCACGCGAGGAGCACTTCCACTGAGCGGTCGTCTATCACTTCCCGCATCCGTTGGATCAGCGATGGTATGTCCTCGTCCGGCAACGGCCGCACCATCAGCGTGGCTTCCGACGCTGACCGTTCACTGGGATGAAGCGGCGTGGAAGTTCAGTGTGGCGGACTGCGACCGGCAATTGCGCGAGGGCGAGCCCAGGATTGAAGTGCTGACGGCGTCGAATCCGAGTATGGTGTCCGCGGTGAGCGAGGGCGATCCGAAGACGCCGCGTAGGAACCATTTGCAAATTATCTCGCTGACGATGCAGACGGGCGAGGAACTGATTGTGGGCAGGCGTCTGCGGGAGATTCTGAATGCGGCGAGGAAGAATGCGAAAGGATAACGGCATGATGCGGATTAGTTTGGTCTTCTTGTTATGTGTGTTGAGCGCGGGTGCACAGCCGCGCTATGACCTGGTGCTGAAAGGCGGACACCTGGTGGATGCGAAGAACAACATTTCCGCCATCCGGGATATTGGAATTTCGCAGGGGAAGATTGCGGCGGTGGCGGCGAATATTCCGGCGGGGGAGGGGCGGAAGTCGATTGATATCTCGTCGCTGTATGTCACGCCGGGGCTGGTGGATATCCACACGCATGTATTCGCCGGCAGCATGGGGCGTGAGTATCTTGGTGAAGACTGCGTGCGGCCGGACGGCTTCACGTTTCGCAGCGGCGTGACCACGGTGGTGGATGCCGGCAGTTCGGGCTGGCGCAATTTTGGGGAGTTTCGCGATCAGATTATCAACCGGTCCAAGACGCGTGTGTTCGCCATGCTGAATATCGTGGGCAGTGGCATGGGCGGGCGGCCGGACGTGGAACAGAACACGAAAGACATGGAGCCGCGGAAGACGGCCGAGGTTGCCAAACGGCACAGTGACGTGGTGGTGGGAATCAAAGTAGCGCACTATGCGGGCCCGGAATGGATCGCGGTGGATCGTGCAGTGGAGGCGGGAAATCTGGCGCATATCCCGGTGATGGTGGACTTTGCGACGTTTCGTCCGGAGCGTCCCTTTCAGGAACTGGTGCTGAAGCATCTGCGGCCGGGAGATATTTCCACTCATGCGTATTTGCGCGCGGTTCCAATGCTGGATGGGGATGGGAAGGTGCTGCCCTACCTATTTGAAGCGCGGAAGCGAGGCGTTATTTTCGATGTGGGGCACGGAGGCGGGAGTTTTTCTTTCCGGCAGGCGGTGCCGGCGATGAAGCAGGGCTTCTGGCCGGATTCGATTTCCACCGATTTGCATATCGACAGCATGAACGCGGGCATGAAAGACATGCTGAACGTGATGTCGAAATTCCTGAACATGGGCATGCCGCTGGACCGGGTGATTGCCGCGTCGACGTGGGCGCCGGCGAAAGAGATTCAGCATGAAGAGTTGGGGCATCTTTCGGTGGGGGCCGGCGCGGACATCGCGGTGTTGCGGGTGGTGGAGGGAGATTTTGGCTTCGTGGATTCGGCGAGATTGAAGATGCGCGGAACCCGCAAGCTGGTGGCGGAGATGACGCTGCGGGACGGGAAGGTGGTGTGGGATTTGAACGGGATGGATAGCGCGGAGTGGAACACGCCGGCGAAGTAGGGTGCGGGTGATTCAGTACGACAGGACGAAGGTGATGTCGGCCACGGGTTCGTCAAAATGTTCCCAGTCGCCGGTGAAGGGATTGACGATGGAGTAGGGGTCGATGAGATAGACGGTGGTGTTTCGGGGCGTGCCATCGCCAATGAGTCCAAAGATGGCGACGGCGTGTTTGAAGGGATCGGGCTTTCCGGGATAGTTGAAAAAGCCGAAGGCGGCTACGGGGCCTCTGGAGAGGAGTTGCGCGAGAATTTCCAGAGTGAGGGGCCGGCTTTGGAAATCGTTGAAGCCGAGTTTCACCGCACGGGCCAGCAAAGAAACGGATGAATCTGGAAGGGTGCCAGCGTCGAGGGGAACCTTTGCCGTTTGGACGAGAGATTTGACGTGGTCCGTGCCCGCGATGGAAAGACGGCGCATCACCATGGCGGTGGAGGCGGCCCAGCAATCCTGCTTGTTACCGGTTCGGATGGTGGCGATGTGATGCCGGATGTTGACGGGTCCCATAGTAGTGGTATTGTAATGCGCCCTGGGTGAAAACACCCGGATTCGTGCGCGCCCTTTTCCTCTGATGTCGCCCGATTCGATTGGATTCGGTGCTTTTGCTGGGCTTTTCGTTTGGCAGGCAGATTGCGGTTCGATGCAGGCATGAGCAAGCTTGGGCGTCGATCGTTTCTCACTAGCGCGGCCGTTCTGGGAGGTGGCTTCTGGGCCAATCGGGATCTGGAAGCACTTCCGCAAAATACGAACACCAGATCCAAGCCGTCGGATCTGAAAATAACGGACATGCGCGTGGTGAGTGTGGCGCGGGCGCCGATGCCGTGTCCGATCATTCGGATCGATACGAATCAGGGGATCTATGGGTTGGGGGAAGTGCGTGACGGCGCAAGTAAGAACTATGCGCTGATGCTGAAGAGCAGACTGTTGAACGAGAATCCCTGCAACATCGATAAGGTATTCCGCAAGATCAAGCAGTTTGGCGGGCATGGGCGGCAGGGCGGCGGTGTTTGCGCGGTCGAGATGGCGCTGTGGGATCTGGCGGGCAAGGCTTACGGGGTGCCGGTTTATCAGATGATTGGCGGCAAATTTCGTGACCGCATCCGCTGCTATGCCGATACTACGGAATCGCACGATCCGAAAGTATACGGGCAGCGGCTGAAAGCGCGGCGGGATGAGGGATTCACGTGGCTGAAGATGGATCTGGGTATCGATCTTTTGGACGGGGTGCCAGGCACGGTGACGAGGCCGGCCGGCCAATCGACCGGCCAGGGCGACCGCACGCAGCACATGTTCACCGGAACCGAGCTGACGCCGAAAGGCATTGCGAAGATGGGGGAATATGTGGCACAGGTGCGGGAAGAGGTGGGCATGGAAGTGCCGCTTTCGGCCGACCACTTTGGCCATATCGGGGTGAATAGCTGTATCCGGCTGGGGAAGGAATTGGAGAAGTACAACCTGGCGTGGCTGGAGGACATGATCCCCTGGCAGTACACGGATTTAATGAAGAAGATCACGGACGCGGTGGATATTCCCATACTGACCGGGGAAGATATTTACCTGAAAGAACCGTTTATGGAATTGTGCCGGAACCACGCGGTGGATATCATTCATCCGGACCTGGCAACGTCTGGCGGGATTCTGGAGACGAAGAAGATTGGTGATGGGGCGCAGGAGTATGGAGTGGCGATGGCGATGCACTTTGCAGGAAGTCCGGTTTCCTGCATGGCTAATGTGCATTGCGCCGCGGCCACGGAGAATTTCCTGGTGCTGGAGAATCACTCGGTGGATGTTCCGTGGTGGGGCGATTTAGTGGAAGGCGTGGAAAAGCCGATTGTCAATAAAGGCTTCATCACCGTGCCGGACAAGCCCGGGCTTGGGGTCACGTTGAACGACGATGTGGTGAAGCAGCACTTGCTGGAGCCGGGGTTCTTTGAGCCGACTCCGCAGTGGAACGTGGATCGTACCAACGATCGTCAATGGAGCTGATAGCCCTTCTTCACCATGCGGATGCGGTGGACGTTGCCGCCTTCGGTGATATAGAGCAGATTCGCATCCGCGCCGCGGCCGAAACCTACATTGGTTGGCAGGTTGGGCGTAGGAATGAAGGCGCGTTCTTTTCCGGCGGGAGAATAGATGACCACGCCGGGACGGCTGATGCGGCGGACGGCGACGTAGAGATTGCCTTCGACATCGGTGGTCAAACCGTCGGGGCCGTCTTCCGGTGAATAATCCACCAATACGGCGCGAAATTTGGCTGATCCGTCGGCTGCCAGATCATAGGTGAGCAGCGCCATGCGGCCGCGGGCCACGGGCGCCGATGCCGGTACGCGGCCGATTCCGGTGGTGCCGTTCTCATTGGAGACCACATAGAGGGTGCGCTGATCGGGCGAGACGCAAACTCCGTTGGGTTTGCCGGCGTCGGTGATGATGCGATGGATGGAGCGGTCCGGGTCGATTCGATAGACGGCCTGGAAAGGCTGGTCGATTGGCTCATAGCCCAGATAGCGCGGATCGCTGAAGTAGATACGGCCCTTTTCATCGATGGTCATGTCGTTCGGGGAGTTGATGGGACGGCCCTCGAACATGGCGGCGAGGATCTCGGCCTTGCCAGTCTTCATGTCGGTTCGGGTGACGCGGCGGCCGCCGTAGTCGGCACCCTCGGCCGCCAGCAGGCGTCCCTGGGCGTCGAACTTGAGACCGTTGGACATGCCGCTGGGTGAGCGGAACACCGAGATTTTGCCGGTCTTGGGATCGAACTTCATGATATGGCCGGCCTGCATGTTGGAGGCGTGGGTGAAGGTGACGTCACTAAAGTAGATGGTGCCGTCCGGCGCGGAAGTGACGCCTTCGGTGAGGATGCCGCCGGAGAAGATTTGTTCCAGTTTGGCGCCGGGCGGCAGGATGGCGGGGTCGCCGGAAGGCAGGTGCTGGGCGGCCAGGGGCAATACCAGGGCCAGTAGAAGGACGAGTGCGGTGGGAAGCATTGGCTATGAATCCTATCACACTCTGGATCACGCGCTATTCGTAGAGAAGTTCGGAAAGGCGTCCCTCGGCGATCAGTTTGTCGCGGGTTTCCTGCCAGGCGTTGGGAGAGCCGGCGGCGGCGATCATTGCTTTTTCGAATTTCTTCGCGGCGTCCACCAGGCCGGCGAGGTAGACGTGCGTCTTGGGATCCTGAATGAGATCCCATGCCTCCTGTGAATTCTCCGTGAGGACGCGGTCTAGGGCGGGCGCGACATCGAAGTGCGGGCGCGGACTGACGGCCTCGAAGGCCTTGAAGGATTTTTCGTCGTAATAGAGTGCGAGGTCCTTCTTAATCTCGTTCTGGTAGAGCAATTCCATCCCGGCATTGGCTCCGTAGAAGAGCCGCACTTTTCCGTTCCAGCCGCCGCGCTTTTCATAGATATGCCGGACGAAGGCGCGGAATGGGGCGATGCCGGTGCCGACGCCGATCATCAACAGGTTGCTGGTGTCGTCTTCCGGGACGAGGAAGCGGGAGCCGTAGGGGCCGGTGATTTGGATGGAATCGCCGGGTGCGGCGTCGCAGAGATAGTTTGACGCTTTGCCGGGATAGCGTTCTCCGCTGATGTCGTCGATGTAATAGCAGCGGCGCACGCAGATGGCTATGGCGCCTTCGCGGCCACTCTCGCCTTCCCGCGGAGAGGCGATGGAGTATAGGCGCAGGTGGTGCCGGTTGCCGAAATCGTGGGGGCCGGGGACCAGCACGCCGACGCTTTGGCCTTCCCGAAAGCTGAAATGCGGCTCGGGCAGTTGCAGCACCATGTGGCGGACTTCCGCCTCCCACTGGGCGGGAGTGATGCGCTCGCTGCTTACCAGCGTGGCCGCGTAGGGATTGCTGACATCGTATTCAGACAAGTTCATGATTTTTCGATTCACTTTCCGGCGTTTCCGCGCCGGTGACATTCCTGCGTTTGGTACACGAACTGGAGCCTTTGCAGCCGCCGCAGCCGTGGCCGAGATAATCGAGCACATCCTTGCCTTCGCCGCAGCCGGAACTTCTTCGAACGACGGCTTGCAAGAGAAGCCACAGTCCCAGGATGGCCATCAAGCCAAAGACGCCGGTTAGCAGGGAGAGCACGGTGTCGAACATTTTCAACCTCCGTTCCCCATGCCGGCGAAGCCCATAAAGGCGAGCGACAGGATGCTGGCCAATATCAAGGTGAGAACCGTTCCTCTGGCCAGTGTTGGGATGTCGGACAGGTCCGTGCGTTCCCGAACGACGGCCAGCAAGACCAGAGCGAGGCAGTATCCGCTGCTGGCGGCGATGGCGAAAACGGTGCTCTGCACCAGGTTGTAGCCACGGGAGGTTTGGAACAAGGGGACGGCCAGTACGGCGCAGTTCGTGGTGATGAGCGGGAGATAGACGCCGAGTTCGCGAAACAGCGAGGGGCTGGATTTCTTGATGAACATCTCTGTCAGTTGGACCGTGGCGGCGATGATCACGATGTAGGTGATGATGCGCAGATATTCGGCGTGCAAGGCGACAAGAATCAGGTTGGTGCCGAAGGAGAGGATGCTGCTGACGGTGATGACGAACATGACCGAGACGCCCATGCGCCAGGCGGTGGCCAGCTTACCGGACAGGCCGAGGAACGAGCACATGCCGAGGAAGACGCTGAGGACGAAATTGTTGATCAGCAGTGCGTCGACGAAAATGTGACTCAGGGATTCGTTCATGAACCTACCTCCGCAAAGGCCGGGATTTCAGCCTTCTCCGCGGTGTGCTTTCGTTTTCCCCACTGTTCCCGCCACACGGTGAAGATCAGCAGCCAGATGGCGAGCGCGATGAAACCTCCAGGGGGCAGCAGGAAGAGCACCCACGGTTCGAAGTTTGGGCCGAACACGGAATAGCCGAGGAAGGTTCCGGCCCCCAGCACTTCCCGAATCATGCCCAGGCTGGACAGGGCCAGGGCGAAGCCGAAGCCGGAGCCGAGACCGTCGAGCATGGATTTCCCCACCGGCTTTTTCCCGGCGTAGGCTTCGGCCCGCTCCAGCACGATGCAGTTGGAGACAATCAATGGGATGTAGGCGCCCAAGGCCTTGTAGACATCGATGCTGATGGCTTTCACCAGATAATCGACAATGGTGACGGCGGTGGCGATGATGGCGATATAGGTGGCGATGCGCACTTGTTTCGGAACCATCTTTCGGACCATGGAGATCAGACCGTTGGAGAACACCAGCACAAACGTGGTGGCCAAGCCCATGGCTACGGCGTTGCGAACGCTGTTGGTGATGGCGAGCGTGGGGCACATGCCCAACACGTGTACGAACACGGGATTCTGCTTCCACAGGCCGTAAATAAACGGGTGGTCCGCTTCGGGCGCCGCAACTCCGGACGACGGATGACAACTTAGCTGCTCGCTCATCAAATGCCTCTCTTGATGCGGTCCAGGTTCTTTGAGATCACCGGCGCCACGTCCTGAACGCTTTTCTGCAACATGCGGCCCACGGCACGGGAGGAGACGGTAGCGCCGGAAATGGCGTCGATCTCCCAGGAGTTCTTCTTGGCTCCGTGTTTCACCACCGTGATGGGATGGGAGGACTGATTCTTGTCGAAATCGAACTTCGCATCCAGACCGGTGAAATTCTCGGCGAAGGGGCGGTCGGTGCGGATTCTGTCGCCCAGGCCGGGCGTTTCCCGCATGTCCACTACTTTGAATCCGGTGATGGTCTGCTTTTCCGGCGAGTAGGTGTACATGGCAGAGATGACATCGGCATACCCGCGGTCGCTGGCCTCGATCACGATACCGAGAAACCTGCCGGAGCCGTCGTAGCCGGCGAACAGCCTGGGGCCGTCTCCTTCGAGGCCGGGAAGAATGGTGAGGCCGCCGGAGGGCTGGATGCCATAGATAATCTGTTTCTGCATTCCGGGCAGAAGCTGCGCCACCGATTCGCTCATCATGATTTCCTGGTTATGG
The DNA here is from genome assembly GCA_038230275.1 of Bryobacterales bacterium. Classification (GTDB taxonomy): domain Bacteria; phylum Acidobacteriota; class Terriglobia; order Bryobacterales; family Bryobacteraceae; genus JANXXV01. Next base: position 22,762 of record JBBRNO010000068.1, on the reverse strand, counting down.
CGAATGCGGGCGCGAGTATTGATATGCGTGGCCACGATGAGCAAGCCGCAAATGAACGACACGGTCCCGAGCATGCGGACCATGCGGAAGCCGCTGGACGGAGGTGGTTGATTGGGGGTCACCGGGCGGCCTCTTTCTTCCTGGCTCCGTAGGTGCGGGGCTGGGTGAGGTTGTCGATCAGCGGCGATAACGCATTTCCCAGGAGAATGGCGTACATCACGCCTTCCGCCAGGCCGCCCTTGAATCGAATTAGCACGGTGATGAACCCCATCAGCGCACCGTAGATCCACATGCCCAACGGGGTGACGGGGGAAGCTACCGGATCGGTGGCCATGAACATGGCGCCCAGCATCAATCCGCCGGAGAACAGAACGAAAACAGGGCTGGGGTATTGAGTTTCATTTACGAAATGAAACGCCGCGGCGACCAGGAAGGCGCTGAGCAGCATGGCCAGCGGGATGCGCCACTCCATCATTTTGCGCGCGATGAGATAGGCGCCACAGAGCAGAATGAGCAGCGCGAATGTTTCTCCGGCGGAACCGGCCCGTTCTCCGATAAAGAAAGCGAATGAACCGGTAGTGATGTGGTCGAATTTCTGCAGCATCAGCGGGGTTGCGCCTGAGAATCCGTCGAGGCGCACCTGGGCGATCCAATCGGCAACAGGCGCCGGTTTCATCAGCGGCCAAGCCAGGGTGGATGGAATGAACTCGGAAAAACGGTGAACTGCAAGCGCGGGCGTATAAGCGGTGATGGCCACGGGAAAGGCGGCTTGCAGGAACGCGCGGCCGACCAGCGCCGGGTTGAATACGTTGAACCCAAGACCGCCGAAGAGCATCTTGCCGGGGCCGACCGCGATGAGACTGCCCGCGGCGGCCATCCAAAGCGGGAAGCCCGGCGGTAGGGTGAGTCCCAAAAGCAGTCCGGTGATGGCCACGCTGCAATCCAGGATGGTGGACCGGCGCCCGGCGATGCGGCAGGCCAGGTGCTCCGAGAGAATGCAGGCCGCGGTCGTGGTGGCGATCATAGCCAGTGCGCTGATGCCGAACAGCCAAACCGAATATCCGCAGATGGGCAGTAGGGCATAGATCACATTGCGCATGATCATGTCCACGGAACGGTTTGCGTGGAGATGGGGAGAGGTGCGGACCTCGATTACCGTATTGGTTATGGCTGACATGCGCGTGCCTTTCTTTCCCGGTTCAATTGTTTGGAAACCCGGAAATATTGAACCAGAGGGATATGCGAGGGGCAGACGTAGCTGCAGCATCCGCATTCGAAACAGTCGTTGAGGTGGAAATCGGCCTCCATCTCTTCGTAGCGTGATTTTCTTGCGAGCATTCCCAGACGGGATGGATTCAGGTGCAGCGGGCACGCCTCCACGCAGGCGGCGCAGTGAATACAAGGGTAGATGCGCTGATGGCCATTGACCTCATGGCTGGTGAGCACCACAATCCCGGTGACGCCTTTGGTAAGCGGGATATCGAGCGAACCGACGGTTGCGCCCATCATGGGGCCGCCGAGGATTACCGACGCGGCCTGATCGGTGCAGCCTGCCTGCTCCAGCGCCCATCGCAGCGGAGTGCCGAGGGCTGCCAAGTAGTTACCGGGCTTGGTGACACCGGGTCCGGTGATGGTGACTACGCGTTCGATCAGCCCTTGCCGGCGGGGCAGCAGATCGCCGATCTGGGCCAGGGTGGCGACGTTGAATACCGCTACGCCGACATCGGCGGGTAAGCCGCCGGAGGGAATCTCGCGGCCGAGCAGCACCTGTACCAGCATCTTCTCCGCGCCTTGTGGATACTTCGCCTGGACGGCTTCGATGGTAATGTCCGTACAATCTCCGGCCGCCTTGCGGAGCGCTTCCACTGCGTCCAGTTTGTTGTCTTCCACGCCTACGATGGCGCGGGTTGCGCCCAGCACCTTCATGACGATTCGAGTGCCATACAGAACTTCGGCGGGCTGTTCCAACATGACGCGATGGTCGGTGGTGAGGTATGGCTCACACTCACAGCCATTCACGATCACCGTGTCGACCTTCTTACCGTCCGGCAGTTTCAGTTTGACGTGGGTGGGAAAGGCTGCGCCGCCGAGCCCGACCACGCCGGTATCCTGCACGGCGCGAATAATCTCGTCCGGCGTCATGTGCTCAATATCCTGAGGGGCGCCGTAAAGAATCTCCTGGCTGGCACCGGAATACGGCCTAATGTAGATGGCCATGGACAGATCGCCGCGGGCCGATGGCGCCAATGCAATCCGCTCCACCCGTCCGGTGGCCGGGGCGTGCATGGGCACGGACACAAAACCGCCCGCCTTGGCAATGGGTTCGCCGCGCACCACTTCCTGCCCTTCGTGAACAATGGGCACTGCCGGTGCGCCGGTGTGCTGCGACAGCGGGACGATCAACATAGGTGCGAACGGCAAGCGGCGGATGGGCAGGTGTTGCGTCGCCTCTTTGAATTCGGGGACGTGCAGACCGCGCCGCAGGTGCTTGCCATTCCAGATGTCGCTCAGTGACATGGGCGCCCTAGTTGTACTTCGCCGCGCGCTTGGCCAGCTTATCCAGATCTTTCTCGCCGGGGTCGAAAGGAGTGCCGGGATGAATCACCTGAGCGGTGCACTTTTCAGCGGCACGGACCAGGTCTTTGTAGGGTCCGCCCTTCGGATCCTTCACATAGGCGTGCTTGTGTTCGTCGTAGGCGAAGATCTTCGGATTGATCCCGATGCATTCGTCGCATGAGGTGCAGAGGGCTGAATCGATCCACGGAGCAGCGTAGCCATCTCCATTGGCAGCCGTTTGCTTTGCGGGCGTGGGCAGAGCCGGAACCATGGCTCCGGCGGCGAGCGCCGGCGGGTTCCCCAGCACATCACCGCTGCCTGCCCAGTCCATGAGCCGCGCGGCGAGAGTCTGCGCAAATTCCGCCCGTACGTGCTCCGCCGTTTGCACGTCCACTTTCTCGCGAATGCCGGTGAGAGACTTCAGCACGCGCCAGAAGCTGCGCCGGTCTTCACAGGAGCGTACGATGGGCGCGGCCGGGATCACGCGAATCAGTTTGTTTTTGGCATTCACGGCCCAGATGAAGGGGAACTTGCCTTCGCGGCCGTCAGCTGTGAGATTCAGATACTCCGACAGCAGGATCATGTTGTCGTTCCAGGCATCGCGAGGGACGGTGCGGAACTGCTTGCGGAAGCGGGCTTCGCTGACCGCAAAGTCGGCGAACGTCATCGGCACTTCCATGCGGTCCTTCTTCCCCTGCTCGTCGGTGAACTCGAGCATGTAGGAAGGCCAATCCGTATCGAGCGAAGGGTTACCGTCCAGATCGAAACATTCTTCCGGAAGCGTGCCTTTGTCGGGGTTGTAGCGGATGAGCGGATAGGCGCGGGATTCCACCGCGAGCTTGCTCTGATATTCGGCCAGGTTGTCGGCGATGCCGTGTTCCGGCATGCACGGGCTGTAGATGTTGAACAGCGCGGGGCGGGATGCGTTGACCCCTTCGATGAAACCTTCAATCAGATGGGTGGTGTTAGAGATACTGCCTTGCAGCACATACGTGGTCCGGTGGGCCATGGCGATCAAGGCGATCTCTTTACGTACTTCTTCCTTGCCCTGAAAGGCTTTGCCGAATTGCGCCATGTCGCTGACCTGTCCGGTGAAGCCGGAGGTGCATGCCTGGCCGCCGGTATTGGAGTAGACCTGCGTATCCAGGATCAGTACCTTGATCGGCTTGCCCGACATCATCATGCGCGACAGGTTCTGGAAGCCGATGTCGTACATGGCGCCGTCGCCGCCGATGGAGACGACGGGCGGGCACAGGTGAAATTCTTCTTCACTGAATTTCTTCCAATCGAAGTAGGTGAAGAACTCCTCATGCTGCTGCTTTTTATAGCCGCCGGAGAGTTCGATTTCGGCCATGCGCACGGCCTTGAACCCTTCCGCCATCTTGGCCATGTGGCCTTCAAAGAGGCCCATGGCCATGGAAGGAGAATCCTGGAAGAGGTTGTTGGTCCAGGGGAAGGGATAGGGGTTGAACGGATAGGTGGAGCCCCAAACGGACGTGCAGCCGGTTGAGTTGACGATGCCCATGCTGCTGCGGCCGCGATTTCCGGTTCCGTGGGTGTACTGCCAGTGCAGGTGCTTGAGCTTGGCCACCAGTTGCGTGGCCCAACGCAGCCATTCGGCATCAATGGTCTGGCCGGCGTGGTTTTCGTCGAGTTTTTCCGAGAGGCTGGCCAGCGTAACGTCAGCGTCTTTCAATTTCTCCAGCGCCTGGCCGACGCGGTTGCTGTCGCTGAGATCCATGGTGCCCGCCAGTTTGAGGCGAATGTGCTGGTCCAGGCGTGCAATCAGGTCTTCCAGTTGCTTTACCTTTCTGGCGACACGAGGCTGCATCAGCGCTTGGACGGTGGCGGTGAAAAGGTGGACTACGGTCTTTTCGCCGCAACCGAGGCAGGCGCCGTCGCCTCCTACCATGGCCATGTAATTCTTCTTATCCAGCAACAGGGTTTCGAGTGCGCCGATGCGTTCGTCCAGGTTGTCAATGCGGATGAACTCGGGCGGTGTCGTGGGCAATTCCTGCCAGAAATTCCAATCGCGGCGCAAGTGCTGGATGCTCTCCGGTGTTTGCAGCACGGTCCGCAGTGCATCGTCCTGGCACACCTTCACGCACTCGCCGCAGCCTTTGCAGGTATATGGGTTGACGGTGATGGACAGCAAGCCTCCGCTGCCCTGCTGTTTCTTCTCGCGAACCATCCAGTAGGGCTGGGTGGCGCTGAACTTGAATTCTCCCAGCGCCTCCTGGAACAGACGGAATTCCTCTTCGGCTTCCCGCTTTTCCGGGGAGGCGGCTGGATATCCAAGCAGTGTCTCGGCGATGACTTCTTCCATCAACTGCCGCACGTTCGCCTTGTTGCCTTCGGCGGAAATCCTGGGCCGCAGCTTCTGTTCCATGGTGCGAACGGCCCGCGGCAGATGTTTGACGGGATGGCCAGTGGCCGCGACCGACTTGGTTGCAGTTTCAAAAACGGACAATACGGAGTTGACCAAGCCTGGGATAGCGCTATCCGGGCAGACCGTGTAGCAGGCGCCGCAGGCGGTACAGTTCTGTGGAATCCATTCCGGATGGTCGAAGCGAACGCCGGTCATGTCGCGAAATACACCCGTCGCCGCCGGAATAAAACTCAGGCCAATAAATGGATCGGCGATATTATCGTTGCCTTTGCCGGCGATGTAGAACGTCCCGGTCTGTTCCCAGAAGCGGTGGATGTCCGTGGTGGGAACCCCGCTGGATGGCTGATAGGCCAGCATCGCCGGGAGATCCACGGCCTTACGGAGCAGACTGGCTCCGGAGGTGGAAATCTGTTTCGCGGTGATTTCTTTCACCTGATCAAAGCCGCGGCGGACCACGCGGATGTTGTCTTCCACCACACGCGCGCCCTTGTTTCCGAACTTGTGCTCCAGTTGCGATTTGATGGACTGGAAAAGCTGCTGCTCCGTCAGCCGGGCTTGCGCCATGACTGGCGAGACGGCAAAGAATGCACCCTGAAAGGCGATCCCCTGCATACGGAACTGCAGTTCGGGATCGGTTGCCTCTTCCCGCGCAATCTGGAATGCATCCAGATAGAACAGGCGGATGTTGTTCTCGACGATCATGCGCTGGAACCGCTCCGGTATGTGGCCCCAGACCTCTTCTGGCGTGTCGTAGCTGCTCTGGAGAATGAAGACGCCGCCCTGGCGCAAGCCAGCCAGAGGATTCGAGTGCTGGAACACGTTCGGGTCCGGCGAGAGCACAACGTCGACATAGAAGTAATCGCAGTTGATGCGGATCGGTTCGGGCGCGGCGGACAGATAGTAGGTGGTCGGCTGGCCTTTCTTCTCCGATCCATATTTCGGGTTGGCCTTGATGTGATAACCCAGCAGGTCGAACAGCGTCATCGCCAGATTCTTACCGGTAGTGATAGCGCCCCAACCGCCCACCGAATGGAGGCGGACGGTGATACTGTTCTTCGGCATCAGGTTGGGATTTTCGCTGCCGTGGACCGCCAATTCGCGGAGCCCGGGGTAACCGTCGGCAACCTGGATCTGGTGGATTTCCTGCTTCGGCGTGAAGGGCCGGTCGTGAAGGAAGTCGATGGAAAGGTAGTAGAACTTTTTCTTCGGTCCATTGGGCAACATGTTCTCTACAGCGCCAATGATGCCCTCGGGCTGCAGGTCCCGGCTGCCCAATCCGAACGAAGCTGAGAAAAGCGGCGGCAGGTCGTCCGCTTTACGATACGTCGCATGGTCAGGGTAAGGTAGATGGCCATTGGCGAACCTTCCGTTTTCCATGCAGCGTCCCAGAGCGCCACGGATCTCGCGCACCAAAGGCAGATCGGAGGCGAGCGGTTGATCGACCCGCTCCAGCACAGCCACGCCCTTGCGCCCTCTCAAGATATTGCCGAGCAGATCCCCAGGGAAGGGCCGGAACATGGTGAGATTCACTACGCCCACTTTGATGCGGCGGGTTTCCCGCAGATAATCGGCCACGGCTTCGGCGGTGACGAGCATACTTCCCTGCCCCAGAATGAGGTATTCGGCATCCTCGGCGCGATAGGTGGATACGCGCTGATATTGGCGGCCGGTCAGTTCAAAGAATTCAGCCATCGCCTGGTCCGCGATGGCGGCAATGTGGGCAAAGAAGAACGGCCGCTGCGCAGCGACGCTCTGCATGTAGGCATCCTGATTTTGAACCGTGCCGATCATCACTGGATTGTCCACATTCCAAAGCTCTGGAATGCGCCGGCGGTGCGCGCCGAAGAGGATGCGTTGGGCGTGCGTCGGGGTATCAATGATATCGTCGGGGCGGCCCAGGAAGGTGGCAATCAACTCGCGCTCGGGCAGCATCAGGGATTCAATCAGATGCGTGGTGAGGAAGCCGTCTTGCGCGCAAATGCCGGGCGTGAGCGCCTGTTCGGCGATTTTGTGAGAGATGATGTTGAGATCGCAGACTTCCTGCGCGCTCTTGCCGAACACCTGGAAGAAGCCGGTATCGTCAATGCAGTGGTAGTCGTCATGCCCGGCGTGAACGTTGAGCGTCGCCTTGGTCATCGCGCGGCAGCCCATGTTCAAAACGTAGGTCAGGCGCTTCCCCACCGCGGCGTAGAGCGACTCGTGCATATAAGCGATGCCCTGGCCGGAGGAAAAGTTAGTCGCGCGCAGCCCGGTCATGGAAAGACCCGCAGTGACGGCCGCCGCCGCGTGCTCGCCTTCCGGCTCGATGAAGATCAGCGGCCGTCCGGAAATGTTGAGATGGCCTTTTGCCGATTCTTCGGCCCAATATTCGCCCATCTGGGTAGAAGGCGTGATGGGATAGGCGCCGGCGGCATCGGTGGACTCGCGTTCGCACATGATAACAGCGGTGTTGCCGTCCATTGCCTGCCGGGTGCCTGGAAATTGAAATGTCCGTTTTGTGCTCATGCTTTGACTCTTTTAGGTCCTTGTTTCCCGGCTACCGGCACCGGAATATACAGGCAAATCGGAAGGCTCGATGGGGAGCGGAGATTTGCGGGTGATCTTTCTGGCTTCCAGGCCTTTCAGGGGCCCCTTCTTTTCATCCAGCCAGACGATAGCGCCGGTGGGGCAGCGCTCGATTGCCTGTCTGGTAGCGCTGAAATGCCGCGAATAATCAATCACCGCGAGATTATTTACGATGCTGATGAGGCCGGGCGCCGCGCCGGCAGCGCAGCGGCCACAGGCGGTACACGCCACCTCGCATTGCGCTTCGGCGAGGTCCCCATGGAGGTGATTTAAGCAGGCGACAACCAATCGGTGACTCATCGCATGCAGGGAGAAGAGGCCCTTGGGACAGATGGAGACACAATCGCCGCAAGCGGTGCATTTGCTCTCACTCACCACCGGCAGCCCGTGCGCATCCATGTGGATTGCGTCGAAGGTGCAGACGCGTTCGCAATCGGCCAGGCCCAGGCAACCCCAACTGCATCCTTTTCCGCCGCCGGAGATCAGCGCCGCCGCCCTGCAGGTGGCGAGGCCGGCATAGCGCGCCTTCTGCCTGGCCACATGCGAACCGCCGGCGCAGGCCAGCCGGGCAACCCGTTTCTCTTCGGCTCCGGAGGCCACCTGGAGCAGCAGCGCGATCGCCTGGATTCCTTCGGCGGTGTTGACGGTGCATTTGCCCGGAGCGATTTCTCCCTTCACCGCTTTTTCGGCGAAGGCGTGGCATCCAGCACAGCCGCAAGCACCACAGTTCGCCTTGGGCAGCAACGCCTCTACTTCATCGATGCGAGGATCTTCATACACCCAGAGTTTCCTATCGGCGAAGGCGAGCACCAACGCCAGGATGACGCCCATACTTGCCATCACCACACCGGCGATCAGATATTCCGTCACCGTGCCATCTCCGCCTGGGCCATGCGCAAGTCCGCGCAGTCTGCGTCAACTTCCCCAGCAAAGTCTGCAGACTGTGGCCGCCGCACTTGGGCCTGAGCGGCCCGCTCGAATTGAAACTGATGATGATTCATAGCGCCGTAGGGCATTAGGTTCGTTGCTTTCTCTCTCCCGCTAAGCGGCTGATGAAGCAATCGGCGGGCCACTCAATTTGGCCAGGCAATGGAACGATGCTTGCTTGGCAATCTGAGAAGCGGAGGCTGACTTGAACAAGACTTTACGTAGGATGCTGCTTCCGCTGGCCTTCGTGGGGGGGCTGTTGGCGCTGCGGTTTGCGACCGCGGAACGTGCGCAGGAGTCCGGAGTTCTCAGGGTTCAGCGCCCGTTGATGGGAACGGTGTGGAATGTGGAAGTAGCGGATCATGCGCAGCCCGCGGCAGCCCGCCGCGCCATTGAGATGGCCTATTCTGAACTGGAGCGCATTGATGCCCTGATGAGTGAATGGAAGCCGGAATCGCCGATTTCACGGGTGGATGCGGCTGCTGGAAACGAAGCCGTGGAAGTACCGGTGGAGTTGCGGGAACTAATTCAGCGGAGCATCCACTACGGCGAGATCACCGGCGGTACGTTTGACATCACCTGGCGTGGAATGGGGACCATCTGGCACTTCGATGAGGCGTTTGTGCCGCCGCTGGAAGCCGAGGTTGCCAAGGCGCGGAAGAACGTGAATTTCCGCGCGATTCAGGTGGTTGGTAACCGGGTGTTCCTGCCGGAGGGCGTGAACATCGGGTTGGGCGGCATTGCAAAAGGGTACGCGGTGGACCGGGCTTCGGCGGTGCTGGCGAAGGCGGGGTTTGGTGATTCCCTGGTGGATGGCGGGGGCGATGTACGAGTCTCCGGAACCAGGAATGGCGTTCCCTGGAGACTGGGAATTCAGGATCCGCGGCAAGCGCGGGGGAGGATCCTTGGGGTGGTTCATCTTTCCAATCGCGTGCTGGTCACCTCCGGGGATTACGAGCGTTTTCGCATGGTGAATGGGGTCCGCTATCACCACATCATCGATCCACGGACGGGCTGGCCGTCAGGGGCTTCCATCTCGGTTAGCGTAATTGCGAACAGCGCGGAGCAAGGCGTGGTTCTGGCTAAAGCCATTTTCATTCTGGGCCCAGAAAAGGGATTGTCACTAGCCCGAGCTGAGAGGGTGGAAGCGCTGGTGATCGATCCCAGCGAAAAACAGTTTGCGACCGAGGGATTTTCCCAACTGTTCGAGTCCAATTGACGACTTGGCCGTGCGCGAAACTCCGCACCGATGCCCCACCCTGGATGAAATAACCGCGGGTGTGGAGGCTGCTGCCTCGGGGAAGGAGTCAGTTCCGCGTTGGAAGCCGGCGTGCAGGAGTATTGCTTTGCGAGTCCACTGAACGGCTCGCTGGAGAGCCACGTATGCATTCAGCGGTAGTCGAAGGCGGGCGGGAACAGAAGGTGCGCGAAGCCCGGTGTGTGAATCAACACATCATTGAAATCGTCAGCGATTCGGGCGAAGGGGCGCAGACCTGCGGTCAGATGTTCGCAGACCTGTGCGCGCGAAATGGGAACGGCATTTGGACGGTAGAGATTATTCCGGCCGAGATTGAGCCTCCCAGCCGGTCGCGTGCAGGCGCCAGCGGCAATCGCATCCGGCTGGGATCAACGCAGGCGACCAATGCCGGCACCTACGCCGATATTGTGATCGCGTTGAATGAGCAAGTGCTTTACAGCCGGATTGATGCCGGAGCGCTTAGGCCGGGTACCACCGTGTTCGTGGACCAGGCGGCGGCGGAGAACCCAGACGACGAGATAAAGCACCGCTACGCCGATGCCATAGCCGACTTTGCAACCAAGGGCTACGTGGTGGTTCAGGTTCCCATCGATCGCCAATGCCGCCTGTATACAGACGATCCGCGCAAGGGCAAGAACATGTGGGTGCTGGGGCTGCTGTGCGCGATATACGATCTGGACGAAGCGTTGGTGCGGGAGAATATTGCCAGAAGGTTCGCGAAAAAGGGTGATGCCCTGGTGCGAAAGAATTTGGACCTGTTTGGAGACGGCTACGGTTGGGCCTTGCAGAACGTAGAGCAGCGTTTTCGCGTACCGGCACAGCGATCCGCCCAGCCGATGGTGGTGATGAATGGGAATCAGGCCTTGGCGTTGGGGATCATGGCCGCGGGAATGGAGGTGTGCTCCATGTATCCCATTACTCCGGCAACTTCCGTTTCGCATTTTCTGGCTGCTAATTTCGAGCAGGTGGGCGGCTTCGTGCATCAGGCCGAGGACGAGATCGCGGCGATTGGATTTGCGATTGGCTGTTCGTACGCCGGAAAGACGGCGGTCACGGTGACATCCGGCCCTGGATTGGCGCTGAAAACCGAGTTCCTTGGATACGCAGTGATGGCGGAGGTGCCGCTGGTAGTGATAGTGGTGCAGCGCGGCGGTCCGTCAACCGGGCTGCCGACCAAGGTGGAGCAAAGCGATCTGCTGGCAGCGCTCTATGCCTCGCCGGGCGACAGCCCGAAAATAGTGATTGCCCCAGCCACCATTGAAGAGTGTTTTCACTTCATGATTACCGCACGGAAGCTGGCGGAAGACTTTCGCGGACCGGTGATGGTGCTGTCGGATGCGAACCTGGCCACCGGCCAGCAGCCGTTTCCAAAGCCGCATCCGAGTGAATCGTGGCTGTCCGCGCCGCTGGATCAATCCGCCTGGGATCCTGAGATACCGCCGTTTGCCTGGGATGCAAAGACCGGTCTGTCGCGACGGCCCATTCCGGGCCAGCGCGGCGGCGAGTATGTGCTGACGGGACTGGCGCACGATGAGGAAAGCCACGTGGCGTATGAGGCAGCGATCAATCAACGGGCGATGGAGATGAGAAGCCGCAAACTGGCCGTGTTGCAAGGCGCTCTGAAGCCGCCGAGAGTTCACGGAGATGCAGAGGGTGACTTGCTGGTGGTGGGCTGGGGTTCGACCTTGGGGGCGATTGAGGAGGCGGTGGATGCGGTGCGTGCCGATGGACTGCGGGTATCCTCGGTTCACCTGCGCTTCTTATCTCCGTTGGAACCCGGTTTGCGGGAAATCTTCTCCCGGTTCAAGCAAGTGATGACGGTGGAGGTGAGCTACAGTGATGACGTTGATAGCGGCTATATGACGCCGGACGCGCGCAGGTACTCACAGCTTGCTCAGCTCTTGCGTTCGCACACGCTGGTTGACGTGGATTGCTGGTCGCGCGTACCAGGCAGTCCGCTGCCGCCGCTGATGATCGAGCAGCAATTGCGACAGCGCCTGCAGCCGGCAAAGAGGGAGAACTAAATGTACGGTTTGAAACAGGAGTGGGACATTGAGCCGCAACCGCGTAACTGCACGCTGGAAGATTATCAAGGGGCGGAGGCGCGCTGGTGCCCGGGGTGTGGCGACCACGCCGTCTTAAGCGCGGTGCAACGCCTGGCGCGCGATAAGCAATTGCCGCCGGAGAAGACCGTGGTGGTTTCAGGCATTGGCTGTTCCAGCCGTTTTCCGCACTACATGAAGACCTACGGATTTCATGGTCTGCACGGGCGGGCGTTTCCGGTGGCGTGTGGAGTTCGCAGCCGCCGGCCCGATCTTCACGTGTTCATGGTGACCGGCGACGGCGACTGCTGCGCGATTGGAACCGCCCATTGGATCCACGCCATCCGCTACAACATGGACTTGACCGTCCTGCTGCTGGACAACAACATTTACGGATTGACGAAGAATCAGACGTCGCCAACAACGCGCATCGGCGAACGCTCAAACACGCATCCGAAGGGATCTTTCCTATCGCCGCTGAACCCTATCACCGTCACGCTTGGCATTACCAATGCATCGTTCGTGGCGCAGACCGTGGACTGGAATCCACCCCATCTTTACGAGACGATCAAGGCCGCCTATGAGCACAAGGGCGCCTCTTTCGTGCGCGTACTGCAGCGCTGCCCGCACTTCACCTCACACATTTTTGCGGAAGCGCAACACGATCTGAGTCAAGTGCTGCTGATGAACCATGAGACCGGCATCACCATCGATCAGCCGGTGCAACGCCTTTTCCCGAACAAAATCGAGCACGATCCGCGAAATCTGGCCGAGGCACGGTCGCTTTCCGAGAGGGATGATGTGTATCCGATTGGGCTCTTCTACCAGAATCCGGATGCGTTGCGATACGACCATGCTACTTCCCAAGGCGTCGGGATGACGCAATCGGCAAAGCTGGCGGCGGTGGAAAAAGCGCTGGACCGGTTCGTTGTTTAGGAGGATGGCATGCCGGCAGTTGTAACCGCGGGGGAGGGCTTAATTTCACGGCAACAACTGCGTGCTTTCCACCTTACCGGCAAGGGGCTGAATCAGGCTGAGCCGGAGGGACCGATGCGCCCCGCCCTGCTAGATCAATTGCCCCGGCTGGCCAGTCTGGAATCAGGATATCCGGTCTATCTGGCGCCGCGGCAGCTACCGCGGCCGCTGGTGGAGTACTTGAAAGAGATTGTTGAGAGACATGCCAGCGCCTTTCCGATTCTTAGCGGTCAACTGCCGTTGATGGCCCATGCATTCCAGCGGGCGGCCCAGGATTTAGATCGGGTGACGATTGGCCAAGTGGCGGAACCGGCTCTTGCTTATTGCGCCACGTTCCTGGAATCGCTGCACGTTGACGGACAACTTGTTGCTAAGGAAATCGCACGGCTGGGGAAGGAACTGGATGAAGCGGCATGGATTGTCCCATTTAGCGGGCGTGCGGCGCCGATTCTCTATGCGGCGGCAGTCGAAGCTTCGCGGGGGAGCGCCCGTGCGCATTTCATCGAAAGTCTGAAAGAGTGCCGGGACCGGGTGCGGGAGCTGCTGGTGCTGGATGATTCGCACTCGCCGGACGCTGGTTCGGCTGAATCGCTTTCCGCCTCGCTGGGAATGGAGGCCAGCGCGTTCTTCAGCACCGATCTACTGGCAGCGGCCCTGCAACGCCCGGTCAGCGCTTTGCATTCCATGGAAGCGGATCGGCGGCTTCGCTGTGAAGCGGCGCTGGTGACGTTGGACGCGGCGCTGGAACGGGCGGCAGGCGAGCCGGCAATCTACTTCTTTTCCGCAGGTGACGTGCGTCCGGCGGTGAGCCCGATCCGCGCCTCGTTCCGGCACACGTCGACACCGTTCGGAGATGCGGTTGAATTCTGTGAACAGGAATTGAACCGGCTGGCCATCACGCTGCGAGCGTTGCGAACGGCGCGGCTGGAGGTCCAGACCGGCTACGAACCTTCCATTCACGACGAGCTTTTGGAGCGCTTCGATTGGCAGTCGGCGGATGCTTACGAGTTGGCGGCTCTGCCTGCGATCGCCGTTCTGGAATCAGCCGAGCGGCTGGCCGAGACGTCGCTGACTGGTTTTGGACAAGCACTACGGTCTGGCCTGCCGGTACAGATCCTGGTTGAAGCAGCCGGTCTTTCCGCCGCCGCGCTGAAGGCGTTTGTGCCGGATTTCGGCTATCTCGCCATCGCACATCGCGAAGCTTTCGTGCTGCAGTCTTCCCTGGCCTGCCCGAACCATTTGCTGGCGGGTCTGGCGGCGATGGCTGGGAGCCTGCGAACGGCAGTGGCCGTTGTATCCGTGCCGCAACGGGAGATTGCGCGGGCAGAGGGGTGGACGGAGACTCTGCTGCTGTATCTTTCGCACGCGGTTCCAGCGTATTGTTACGACCCCGGTCTGGGAGAAAGCTGGCCTGAGCGATTCACGTTGCTTCCGGCGGAATGCGGCGCCGAATCAGGAGAAGTGCTGAACGCGGTCCACGCGATTGCCGTTTCGCGCCGGTTCAGAAGTGAGTTTCGCCTGATTCCGAATGGAGCTTGGGACGGCGAGCAAATGGAATTGCGCGAGTATCTGGAGAAGTATTCGCAGCGTGCCCCGCTGGCCATTCCGTTCTTGTGGATTCTTGACAACGAGGGCAATCCGCAACGCGCCGTGGTGACACGGGATGCGGTGAATCTGTGCCGTGAGCGCGGGAGGAGTTGGAGGATCTATGAAGAATTCGCCGCTATCCGTTCCGGTTCCGAGAAGAAGCTGAGCGAGCCGCCCGATGCGGATCAGGCGAAGAAAGAAGGGGCGAAACAGGCGATCTACCGCATTGTTGCGATGTTGACGGATACGCAGGTTGCGGCTCCGGTGGTGGCTGGGGAGTCAGCGGTTGCGCCGGTGGAATTGCCGCTTGCGCTTGCCGTTGCGCCGGCGGCGGCGGAAGAAGCGCCCGCTGACCCCTACATCGATTCGTTCCTTTGTACGAGCTGTAACGACTGCATGAAGGTGAATCCGAGAGTGTTCGGATACGACGGCAATAAACAGGCATATATAGCGGATGCCCGGGCGGGGACGTTCGCCGAACTGGTGAGGGCGGCCGAAGGGTGTCCGGCCGGGTGCATCCATCCGGGCTTGCCGCGGCCTAACGATCAGACCGCGACGGCACAAGTATTGTTGAAGGCGGCAAAGTTTTCCCGATGAATTCTCAAGTCCATAAGGAGGAGGTGAGATGAACGATCAAAAGCCGACATTGTATGAGCGGATGGGGGGTGCGCCGGCGCTGAATCAGCTTGTGGATGAGTTCTACGGCAGGGTGCTGGCGGATCCGGAATTGAAGCCATTCTTCGCTCACGCCTCGATGGAAAAACTGCGGCGCATGCAGTTGGAATTTCTTTCGGCGGCATTGGACGGCCCTATTGAATATTCGGGAGAGCCGGTCTACCTGGTCCATCACGGCAGAGGTATCAGCACCCACCACCTGGAGCTATTTCTGAATCACCTGCTGGAAATCATAAAGGCAGCGCATCCGGATGAGCGGGACGTTTTGGACATCATCGATCGCGTCAATCTTTATGCGGATGAAATAACGGGATCGGCGAGAACGGCGGAATAGGGGAATCGTTTGCGGCGTTGCTTAGGGTTTTCGTTGGGTGAGCAAAAGGCGTATCGCGAAGGGCACCTCATCGGGGTAAGTCGCGCACCATGCGATGATCCGTTCCAGCTTCAGTGAATCGTCTGAAATGCCGCTAATCTCGACTAACTCGGCTTCTACAATTTGCGGATCTCTCATGTCATTCCAGGATGGCATAGTTCTGAAGGCAGCGGTGCCGGTTCGCGTGCGGCAGCACTGCAAGCGGTTGAAATGCAGGCTAGGCGGATCTCCGTTAAAGTAGGAATGCGAGGAGCACGAACTCGTGAACAGTCTTTGATAATAGAAGATTCTCACACCACCACGCGGCAAATAGTTGATGGCGCGGAAGCATTCGACGTAACGGTGATCGAAGCAGAACACCCCAGATGCGTTGGACTCTTTGCGGTTGGGCGCGGCGGAAACCCCTTACGTCATCATTCGTTGTTGCGATCCATAGCCAGGGCAGGTTGTACAATCGTTGCTCCCCACTTCGCTATGCTGGCTTCGCATATCCCAACTAAGATGGAACTGGATTACAGAATTCGGCGGCTTGAAGCATCGGCTGATGAATACGCGCGGACAGACCGGCCAATTGTTGGAATTGGCCACTCTATTGGGACGGTAACATTACTCGCACTTGCCGGAGGCAACGCACAGACGCTTACAGGCGACAGAGTACTGTCGGGTTCGAAATGGAAATTTGCGCGACTTGCTCTATTTGCACCGCCTACTGACTTCTTCAGGCGACCCGGTGCTTTAATCTCCGTCAAGGCACCAATTCGCATCTGGGTTGGCGCAAAAGATCAAATTACACCGCCCTCTCAAGCTCAATTCCTGAAAGAAGTGTTGGAGTCGCAAGTGCCCATTGAGGTCTACGGCGATGGCGAGGCTGGCCACTTCACCTACATGGACGAACCTCCGCCAAATGCTACCGACACACATCCTGACCGAAAGACGTTTCTTGCGGCACTAGCCAAGGACGTTAGCGAATTCATCAGTAGCTAGTACCTGCTTGCAAAAGTTCGTGTGTACCACTCCCAAAGGGTCGCGCGAAGAATGAACGACTTGCGCGATCCTTCTTCCGCTTCAACCGGGCGCATTCGACCGGCCATCCGCTCCCTTACGGTCGCGGCTCGGAAAAAATCCAGAACGCCTATTTCTGCAACTAAGCACTAGTCTAGGAATCGATCACGGACGCCAGCTATGGTGCGGGCAGTAAGCGCAACGCTAGGGGTATGAGGGCGCAACTCTTCGGCTTCGATGCGGCGAATCTCTTGGGTTGCGGCGGCGCCGTCGAGAATCGGCAGCTGGTTTGTCCATCAAAACGAGATCGAAGGGATAGCCGGTTATCCGACTGGGTAATCCTGATCTGGACCACTGGCATAGCTTCGGGTTCGGTGGTAACTTGTACCCCCGGTAACCATCCGCTCAACCTTGGTTGCCCGTTTCTCAGAACAGCAACTTCAAAGCAAGTTGGACCGTGCGGCGGTCGTTGTAGCGCGTACCGTTCACCTGGCCAAAATCGGCGGCGCCCACCGTGGTACCAGGAGGCGCGAATTGCGGGGTGTTGGTCAGATCGTATAGCTCGCCCCTCAGTTGAGCCCGAAGGTGTTCGAGGAGGCGGAAGTTTTTCGCGATGTTAATGTCGGCGTGATGGGTGCCGTCAGCGCGAAGATTCGGCGCCCAGCGGGGAGCGTTCCCCAACGTGAAAGGCGCGGGCGCGCGGACCGCCGAAGTGTTGAACCACGCCTCGGGACGGCGCTGGGAGACGTCCGCGTCCTTCAGGTTTCCGATCTGTGCGTTCACAATGCCGAAGCCGTAAGCGCTAAGGCTGTTCGGGGCGGTCAGGCGGAGTGGCGTCCCGCTGGCGAAGCGAAGGATGCTGGAGACTTCCCATCCACCCGCTACCGCATTCAGAGCGGGATGCATATTGTTGCCGAACGTCCGGCCTTTGCCGACCGGCACTTCCCAAACGAGGGCGGTGACAAAACTTTGGGGAATGTCATGAGCTGAGATGGAACGGTCGAGAGAGCGGTTGGTGTAGTCACGGAAAGTATCCGTAACGATCCAGCCCTGGTTTTCCGAGGCGTTGTCGATGGCCTTGGAGAACTGGTAGCTGCTCATGAGGCTGAGGCCGGCGGCAAACCTCTTGGTGAATTTAACATACAGGGCGTTGAAGCTGGACGAAGCGCCAGGCGTGTCACCGGAGAGGT
This sequence comes from Bryobacterales bacterium, assembly GCA_038230275.1. GTDB lineage: Bacteria > Acidobacteriota > Terriglobia > Bryobacterales > Bryobacteraceae > JANXXV01. Next base: position 5,223 of record JBBRNO010000068.1, on the reverse strand, counting down.
TTACGGAAACGAATTCCGGATACGGGCGGAGCAGACGGTGCCGGGGTACGGTGCGCCCGGAGAGAATGCCGGATTGGAAGACTCCGAAAAAGGGGTTGGGGACCTGATCGTTCAGCGCGTTGCCCAGCGACAGGTATTGAGACGGCAGTTGGTTGGCGTCAGGGGTCGCGCCGAAGTTGAGCTTGCGGCCGACGTTGCCGGAGTAGCCGACCTCAAGCACTCCGGACCGGCTCAGTTCGAATTGCAGATCGAAGGAATAGTTCTGGACGTAGCCGGTCGGATGGCTTCGCTGAAAGGCCGTGGTGGCCGATCCCGTTTGCGTCAGGAGGCCGAGCGAACTACCGACGGCCTTGTTCAGGCCGCTGGGATAAGGATTGGCCAGCAGATCCTGAGGCGTGATGCCGTCGCCGCCGCGGCTGTTCACCCAGTTGGTGGCGACGGAGAAGCCGTCGGTGCCAGCGGCGGGTCCGCCTTGTGTCGCCGTGCCGAATCCAATCAGATAGAAGATTCCGTAGCCCATGCGGGCGACCATCCGGTTGTTGATCTTGTAAGAGATGCCGATGCGCGGCGCGAGGTCAAGGTTGTCGGGCTCGGTCTGGAAGCGATTTTTGGAATCGACAAACACAAGACCGCCGCGGAGATCCAGGCCGGTTTGCTGGCTGAGCGGATTGCGCGCGCTGAAATCGAAATAATTGTACCGGTTAAAGCGTTCGGTGGATGCTCGCTGCACTTCGTAGCGCAGGCCAATGTTCATGGTGAGCCGTGAGTTGAAACGCCAGACGTCCTGCACATAGGCGCCGTAGTAGCGGCGGGACGTGGCTGGTACCACGGTGTTGGTGACGGTATTATTCACCACCGTGACACCGCCCGCGGCTCCCGTCGGAATGCCGGTGCCAAGCAACAGAGACGCGACCGAATTGCCGGATGTGGAGGAAGACACCTGAGCGATTGGGCCCGACGTCATGCCGCGGTCGAAGGCGAAATCGGTGGAGCGGATGTCGACCGAATTGAGCCTCACGATTTCGCCGGTGAAGCCGAATTTGAGCGAATGCTTTCCCAGTTCGCGCGTGGCGTTGACCTGCAGATTGTCAGTCTGGCGCGGGAAGTTGAGCACGCGGCCATTGGAGAGGGTAGCGTACCCGAACAGTCCGAACTGCGGCAGGTGGGGAGAATCCAGCTGCGAAATGAGGGAGGCAGGAAGGCCGAGGGCGGTACCCAGCACTCCATCCCTAAGCGGGAGGGGCAACTGTTCTTCGCGCCAGCGCCCGCTGCCGGCCGTTACGTTGATGACCCATTTCGAATTTGGAACGAAAGTATTGCCCAACGTGATGTGATGCCGTGGCTGATCGCCTTCACTGCCACCGTCGGCCCCTGTACCGAAAAAGCGCGGTGTTTTGCGGGTTTGCCAAGCTTTGGTGATGCGGCCGTACATGGTGTGCTTTTCGCTGCGGGCCCAATCGATGCGCACATCGAGCCGTTTGTTGTTGGTGATCGAGCTGCCGGCCCCGAAGAAGTTGTTTGCCTGGGTGATGGCATTGGTGGGATTGGCGTTGGCTTTGGGATAGAAATCTATGGTCTTCGCGCCAACCGCGTCCCAACGGTTGCGGGGCACGATGTTACCCGGAAACGGATCGCGCATAAAGGCACCGGCGCCATTGGACCTCGTGGAGAAGGGATCGTAGACTTGCGAGACGACTCCGTTCGCGTCGCGGGTATTGGAGAAGTTGCCCGTGCGTTCGAGATCGGTGGGTACGGTGGTGAGGAGCGTGGCCGGAGAGCCTTCGCGAAGGGCTTCGTAGGTGGAGAGAAAGAAGAGCTTCTTGGCCTTCCAGATGGGGCCGGAAACGTTCGCGCCAAACTGGTTGCGTTTGAATTCGACGCGCCGGCGGCCGACACGGTTATTGGCCCACGCGTTGGCGTCCAGGTTATCGTTACGGAAGAACTCAAAGACCGAGCCGTGGAACTGGTTGGATCCACCTTTGGTGACGACGCTGACCACGCCGCCGCCGGACTTTCCGAATTCAGCGTCGTAAGAGTTGCGGGTGACGACTACTTCCTGCACGGACTCGACGGAGGGAGCAGCGAGCAATGCGCCCCAGTCGCCGGAGGTAGCGGGCACGCCGTCGATGAGCACCAGGCCGCTCATATCGCGACCACCATTGAAGGCGAAACGCGCCTGGTTCTGATCGCTGGAGTTATTGGACTGGCCTACGCTCATTGAGGTGACGCCCGCCATCGCGTGAACCGCGACAAAGGGATTGCGCGTGGAGGCGGGCAGGTTCAGGATTTGGTCGCGGTCGAGCGTGTAAGACTGATTGGCGCTTTGCGTGTCGAGCTGGATGACGGTTGCGGCGACCTCCACGGACTCGCTCACCTGGCCGAGGGTGAGCTGGACGTTGACTTCGCCGGCCTGATTGGCGCGAAGGGTAATGTCGGAATTGGTTACCGTCTTGAATCCAGCCGTCTCCACGGTGAGCGAGTAAGTGGCGGGTAGGAGTTGCGAGAACACGTACCGGCCTTCCATGCTGGTGGACGTTTGCCTGGTTTCGCCCGTGGATATGTTGAGGAGCCTGACGCTGGCGGAGGCAACCGCCGCCTGGTTGGGATCGGTAACCAGCCCGGTGAGGTTGGCTGTAAAGGCTTGCGGGTAAGCGGCGGCCGTCCCCAACAACAAGGTGGCGATTGTAAAGAAAGTGTTGCGCATTGGCGTGTTCCCCTTCCGGCGATGATCTACGTGGCCCGGTGCGTCAACAAGCCCCAGGTACGGCTATCCAAACGTTTTGCGAGTGTATCATAAATTCCCGGTCATTACTAAAAATGAAGAGTAAAAGATGAAGTGAAAATGGGTGCCGGTTCGTGTGCTAAACCGGCGTTGAAAGATTCTTTAGGGGTGAGTTCAAGCGCGCCGTAAGCAGGTAATGGCGGTCGGCCACGAAGGAGGAGCGGGACGACGATCGCGGCTCGCGAATTCAACGCGGTGGCCTAGCGTTGTTGTGATGGCGCCGATGACACTTCGGACACGGCCCAAGCTGGTTCGGGTGCGGATTTAGCAAGTGCCGCGCGGCCGGATTGCATGATCTTCTTCGAACTCGGGGGAGAGCTCTCACGCCCGCGGACGAACTCGTCATCGCACTCCTTCCATTTGGCGGACAGTTGGCGCACCCGGTCCGGGTGGGCACTGGCGACGTTGGTTTGCTCCGCGCGATCTTGTGCCAGGTCGTATAACTCCCACGGTCCGGAAGGTCCTGTTGCGATCAGCTTCCAGCGGGCCATGCGGATCGCCCGGTTGTTATTGTGATTAAAATACAGGTATTCCCGCGAGACGGCGCCATCCTTGGCCAAGGCGGGGACAATGCTACGGCCGGCCAGTGCCGGTCCGGAGGGAGTCACGGGTTTGCCGCCGGCCAGATCGACCATGGTCGGCAGGACATCGACAAAATGGCACGGATCGTGCCGCAACTGATTACGATCTCTGATTCCGTTGGGCCAGTGCACAATCAAAGGCGAGGCGATACCACCCTCATTCACCCACGACTTGTGCAGGCGGAAGGGAGCGTTGGAACAACTGGCCCAGCCGGGTCCGAGGCCAAGGTGAGTGCGCGCGGAACCGAGGGGCGCGGACGAATCGTGGCCATCCCCTCGAATCAGTTGTTCGGAGCTGGCGCCGTTGTCGGAGAGGAAGAGGACGACCGTGTTATCGAGCGCGCCCATGGCTTCCACTTGCTTCAGCAGCTTTCCGATCTCTGTATCCATGCGGGTGATCATGGCGGCATGGATCGCCATCTTTGTACGCTGGAGCTTTTTCTGTTCCGGCGTCAGTGTAGACCAAGGCACGGCGCGGGAGATTTCACCGGGGCCGATTTTGGCAATGAGCTCTTCGTCCGGTGTGTTCCATTTGGTCCACATATCGGGCTCCAGTGGAGCAAGCAAACCGTTGATGAGTCCCATGCGTTTCATGCGTTGCCATTTGCGCTCGCGTGCCGTGTCCCAGCCTTCTCCGAAGCGGTCGTTATAGTGATCGATGTCCTGTTGCGGCGCCTGCAAGGGGAAGTGCGGGGAATGGAACGCGACGTAGAGAAAGAACGGGTCAGCAGAGTGCTCGACCGCGTGTTCTTTGAGGAAGCGCACTCCGTAATCGGCGATCGCGGTGGTGCTGTAATAGCCCGGCCCGGTCTTGGGGAGCGGTGAACCGTCGAGTTCGTGGCGGTTCTGGCTGAAGAAGCGCAGTTCGTCCAGCATGGTATAGGAGTGGTGGAAGCCGACACCCGCTTCCCCGGTGACGTGTTTCATGTGCCATTTGCCGGTGTGGTAGCTGCGATAGCCGAGGGGCCGCAGGTATTCCGGAATGAAACGGACATAGCCCGGAATGTTTCCGGGAGTCATGACGTCACTGGCCGTTTGCTGCGCGTACTGGCCGGTGAGCAGACAACTGCGCGACGGACCGCAACGCGCGGTGGAATACGCCTGGGTAAAGCGAAGTCCGCCCGCTGCCAAGCGGTCCAGATTGGGTGTATCGATGTCTCCGCCATAGCAGCGGGCGTCGGAGAAGCCCATGTCATCCGCCAGCAGAATGAGGAAATTCGGCTTCCTGGCAGGAGCCGAGTGCAGTAAGCAAGCCGCAGTAGAACCTGCGGCGAGGCGGAGGAACTCTCTTCTATCCGGCATATGGCTCTGATTATATGTTCGGTTGCGGGAGTCGAGCCGTGGCACCGGGCGGTGTCAGAACCGGCAGTAGATCAGTTGCCGGAATGCTCCGGTTTGCGCCCAGTTCCTTGGCAATCCGAGCATTTTCCAGTTCCGGCGCACCTGTCACACTGGCCGCCGTTGCTTGTTCCTTTGCAGTCCGGGCAATCCCCGGTTCCGCCGCATGCAGAGCATTTGTGCCGTTCGTGTTCCATCCGATTCTCCTTGCCGTGATGACGCCGATTCCAATCCAAGACGCTCATCGCGAATCGCGACATCGCGGGTTCCTATCGACACAGGGCAAGGGTAGCACGGGCAGTCCACGCGGCGTCAGCTTCAGCGTTGGCCGCCAGTTCGATTCGGGCGCATTTTGGAGTAACAGTAAAGAGGGGATTGACAGCCCTAATCGCTCGATAAGCGGTGCGGCGAATTGAGATTGCGGGTAGGGATGCGCGCGGGAGGCACCGTGGGACTGGCTCCGGGCGAGATGAGTGAGCAGAGAGGGAAATGTTTTCATTGCACCCACTGGGTGTGGGGGAG
>JBBRNO010000067.1:0-32264 GCA_038230275.1 Bryobacterales bacterium | reverse complement strand
TCGAACAGGCCGCCGCGATTGCGCACTACCGCCACTCGCAACGTTGCATGCTTAGCTTCGTTGCGTTCCAACAGCCGTAACAGACGCTGCTCCAGCCAGTCCGGATCTCCAGGAAACGGAACTTTTATCAATTGAGCATCCCGTTTCATGCGCGCAAAGTGCCGTTCAAATTCGAACAAAACCCCGCTGGCCACGCGGATGGTGCTGAAGACACCCCAGCCATTGAGAAATCCTACCTGACCGGCGGAAAGCACTTTCTCACTCGCTTCGCGGATGGAGTCGTTGTGAAGAATGTAGCGGTGCATAGATCCCAACATTCTAGCGGATACGATGGTAGCGAGGAATGAGATCCGTACAACCAGATGTGATTGTGGTGGGCGCCGGCATCATCGGCGCGTCTATTGCGTGGCGGCTGGGGCAGCGCGGATGCCGCGTTCAATTGCGAGACGCCGGCCGCATGGGTTGCCAGGCAAGCAGCGCGGGCGCGGGAATGCTGGCGCCCGGCGGAGAAGTGGATGGACCGTCCGCGTTTGGCCGGATGCTGGTCGAAAGTCTCCGCCTCTATCCGCAATTCGTGAACGAGCTTTCCGATGCAACCGGAATCCCGATCGATTATCGAGAATGCGGAGCCATCGAAACCGCGGATAGCGCGGAGGCTTGGATCGGGCTGCAGGCGCGAGCCCAGTTGCAGGCTGCAATGGGTGTTCGCTCCGAGTCACATGGAGACGCATCGTTGTTTTTTCCGGACGACGCCATTGTGGACCCAGTGGGCGTCCTCCATGCGCTCCGGCTCGCCTGCATGAATGTTGGTGTTGAGATCCTGGAAGAATCGCCTGTAGACCGCCTGGATGCGCTTGCCGCCACTGCTATCGTTCTGGCAGCCGGAGCATGGTCAAGTGCAATCCCCGGTGCCCCTGAGGGCATCCCTGAATCGTTTCCGGTGAAAGGGCATCTGATCGGCTACGAACTTCCAGCGGACAGCGTTGGACCGATTCGCCGCTGCGGCCATACCTACCTGTTGCAGCGCGTTAACGGGTTCATCGTCGCAGGATCCACGACGGAACACCAAGGCTTCGAAACGGCCGTCGATGAAGCAGTGGTGGCTGATCTTCGCCGCCGCGCGGAAGCGCTCTACCCTCCACTCGAAGGTCTCACGCCGGTTCGCTCATGGACTGGTCTGCGGCCTGGCATCAATGCTTCGGAGCCCTCTATCGGACGTCTGGCTGGAACCCGCTATTGGTTGGCGTATGGGCACTATCGCAACGGAATTCTTGCCGCGCCCGCCACCGCGGCGCGAATTGCCTCCGGCATCACTTCCAGTTTGGAAACGGTCGCACGCGGCCTTCCGAACAATCCTTGATCAAATCCGGCACCCGCTTGCGCCGCCGCATCAGGTTCTCCAGCATGTTTTCCAACGCCTCTTCGTCGCCGCGCACCCACTCCGGTGGAATGCTGCGGCATGCATCGTCCACAACGCTTTCGGGAAAATGGATCACGCGGTCGAGCCAGGGTTGAAAGCTATCCCAGCCATGGACCTTCTCGTACACCATGGGCCTGAAATACAAGCCTTGCAGCGGTGAATCCGGGTAGTCCCAATGCGGCCCGTTGAAGATATAGCCGTGGTCCATCATCAACGCAACGAAGCCGGTGCGCAACGGATGCTCGAAAGAAGAACGTGCGAATTCCCGCAAGCGCGCACGTAAAAAAATGGATTGCCGGGAGTCGGCGTTCGCCGTCCACTTATCGAAAACCAGAATGCCTAGAAACTCATTGAGGTTCTCCACCTTCGACAACAGCGTGTCCGGCACGAAGTCGTACACAGCGACAGTGGCGGGGTCGCCCGGGAATCGGGAACCGAAATGCCAGCCGGCGGCCACTGGGGACTGTCTGGTTCCCAGTTGGATATAGACTTCCGGATTCTCAGCCAAAAACTCTTCCGACAGCTTGATGATGGCGGTCTCAGGCACGGCGATTTGCAGGTATTCCAGAAATCGCGACGCGATCCATTCGTTCACCAGGATGCGCCGGTGCTGGGGATTGTTCTGAAATTTCACCACGTAGAAACGGCCGTCGTCCGCCTCAATTAGGTGCGATTGTGCCCCGCCTCGCATTTTTCGGATCAGCTTCCGGGCATTGACGGGCATCGGTAGAGTAACCTAAGAGATTATTCTAATCTGGAGGAATAATCGACTATGGCTGATGAAAGCGTCGCGCCGCAACCACCCGGGCGCAGCAAAGATGAGGTTGCCTTGGATCTAATGAAGTTCATTGCCGTGACCACGGGGTACGGGAAGGGAACTACCACTACCGGTTATGGCGGCAAAGGCGGCAGGTCTGCGGAAGAGTACGCCGATTCCTTGCTGCAGCTGTTTGAGCGTTGCCGCACGGTGGTTGCCCGATAATGGTGGCCCGATAAGCTTCGCCCTGTAGGCACGCCCCGAAGCAAAACAGGCACGAAACGGTTCCCTGATGTGGGAACCGTTTCGTGCCTGTAGAAGTTCTTGCGAGTTGCTTACTTCTTCTTGGCGGTCTTGGCAGCCGTCTTCTTTGCGGGTGCGGCTTTCTTCGCCGGAGCCGCCTTCGCAGGCGCCTTCACGGCTTTCTTCGGCGCCACTTTCTTGGCGGCGGTCTTTGCCGCTACTTTTTTCGCTGCTACTTTCTTGGCCGGAGCCTTCTTTGCAGGGGCTGCTTTCGCTGCCGTCTTGGCCGCCACTTTCTTGGTTGCTGTTTTCACTATTACCTTCTTAGCCGGTGTCTTTGTTGCCGGACCCTTTTTCGCCGGAGCCTTTTTGGCTGGGGCGCTCTTCACTGCCTTCTTAGCCGGAGCTTTTTTAGCAGGCGCTTTCTTGGCCGGAGCTTTCTTGGCCGGAACTTTCTTAGCAGGCGCTTTCTTAGCCGGAGCTTTCTTGGCCGGAGCTTTCTTGGCCGGAGCTTTCTTGGCCGGAGCTTTCTTCGGCGCTGCTTTCCTGGCGGACTTCGCCTGAGCCGCAGGCACAGATTCTGGTGGAGCCGGGGCTGTTGCAGCCGCTGCGGCGCCGGATTCGGCAGCCGAACTGTCTTGCGCCGCTTCCGATATTTGAATCGCCGCCGAAGTTGGTTCTGGCGGAGTGTTGTCGATCGCTTCTACTTCGTCCATGTCTTCATCCTCATCCTCGGAGCGGTATTCTCCAATCTCCGACTCCAGTTCGACGTGTTCGTCGTCGTAATCGAAGTCATCGAGTTCTTCGTCGTCTTCGCGAACAGCTAATCGCGGGCGGTACATGCAAAAGGCCTCCTTCGGCTATTTACAAACCCTAGCATAACCCCATTTTTTTCGAAGGCAAGAACAAAAAACAAAAAGCACCGATTCCGTTTTGGGTTTCGGTGCTTTTTCCTCAAATCCTATCGAACAAAATGGGCTGGAAACGTTCTACCTGAGACTGGCGCGCTGCACTACCCCGGCTGTCGCTCTACGTTGAGCCGGCTTTGGCGTGGAGCGTGAAGCGGACACTGCGCGCCGCACTTGCTTCTTTCCATACGACCGTTGCGCCACAACTGACTTACCTCGCGGCGGCGCCGTTCGCCTGGCAACCACCGGACGGACTTTCAATTCCTGCAATGCCGCCGGAATAACTAAGACATCGCCGACACCAGCACTGGACGCGCTGTTGGCCGACGAAATGCTACTCACCGGCGTGTTGTATTGTTTTGCGATGGACGCCAAGGTTTCACCCTGGCCGACGCGATGAACACGCCACGATGCACGACGGGTTTCAGGAACGGCCGCCAGTCCAGCTGCTACTTGTGCAGTGCTTCCCTTGGGGATCCGCATTTCGTATCCGGCAGGGGCGATGTTGCTCAGCAGAGCCGGGTTCAACTCTCGAATCTCAGACACCGGACGTTCGGCCACATCGGCCAACAGCGTCACGTGAGTGGGTACCGTAAGCTTGGTAGTTTCGTATTCGAGCGGTAGGTCGAGTTCCAGATTCTCAATTCCATAGTCTTTCGGATTTTTGGCCATGATCGTCATTGCCAAAATGATGGGGACGTAATTGGTCGTCTCCTTCGGTATGGCGTTGCGGCTGCGAAGCTGCCAGAAGTCCGCATAGCCAGTTCGCTCGACTGCTTTTTCCACATTCCCTGGTCCGCAGTTGTATGCTGCGATTGCCAGATACCAATCTCCAAACTTCTGATACAGGTCGCGAAGGTGACGGGCGGCCGAACGCGTCGCTTTTTCTGGATCAAGACGATCGTCTATAAATGACGTCTGGTTCAATCCATACTCACGGCCGCGCCACTGCACAAATTGCCACATCCCGGTGGCGGCTTTGTTGGAAACCGCTCGCGGGAAGAAGCCGGATTCGGCCTGCGCCAGATAGATCAATTCCTGCGGCACTCCCTCTTCCGCCAGAATCCGCGCAATCAACGGTCGATACTTTCCAGAGCGCTTCAAGCCCGCAACCAGTGTGCGATGCCCGCGATCGCCGGAAAAGAAATGGATGTAACTGAGGACAGCATCGTTCACATGGAGGGGAAGTTGGGAGGAGGTTAGCTGTACCTGTTCGCTGACTTTCGGCTTCAAATTAGGATCCACCGGAAACGTCATTTCCAGGATGTCTTCGAGCGGTGCCTTATCGTATCCAAGCTGGCTGGAAAGATCGCCTGCTCCAAGCCCATTCACGTCGTAGCGATGAATCGAAGCTACCATCTCTTCCAGGCGTTTTTCTACTTTACCGCGTTCCGGCGTTGATTCGGGTGCACTTAAAAGGATATCCACGGCGCGGTCAAACTCTCTGCGCGCTCCATCCACGTCACCTGCCTGATAAAGATCTTTGCCGGCTTGATATCGATCTTCCGCCCTTTGAATTCTCAGAGTTGCGGCGGACGGGCGGTCTACGGATTGAAAGGAAGAGGAGAGGAAGCTGGGGGTTTGCGGAAGGAAGGAATTTGTTTGAAGCGGAGGCGCATCCAAGAGTAACGGCACGGTGACCGATTGCTTCGGTGCGGGCGGAAGAAACGCCATGGCGAACCGCTGCGGTTTATTACTGGTGCAACCTATTGATACTAAAGCTAATAATGAAGAGCAGACAACATTGAATTTATGACGTAAGGGCATTCTCGCCTTTTAGCATGACTACTAGAATTTAAGTACGTCTGAGCTAACACTGTAACCCATTTGAGACCGAGGGTCAAGATGACTCAAACCTGAGTCCAAGTGACACAAATGCGGGGTAAGTGGTAGCAGAATCATAGTGAAGTACTTGGGGGTCCGCATAAAACGGACCCCGCTAGCCCGTACTCCCGGTTACTCTTCTTCCTCCACTTCCCCGGCCCTCGCAGCTTTCGCCGCTGCAATTATCTTTTCGGCCTGAAGCGACGGAACATAATCATAATGATCAAATTCCATATGAAAGGATGCCCGGCCCTGGGTCATGGAAATCAGGTCGTTCTGATAGTTCAGCATCTCCGACATTGGAACCAGAGCTCGGATCACCTGCGTTCCGCCCTTGGTATCCATCCCGGCAATCCGGCCCCGGCGGCCGTTCATGTCTCCCATCAGATCTCCGGCATACTCCACCGGTGCCTGAATCTCCACCGTCATCACCGGCTCCAACAGGCTCGGTTTGGCATTCTGCATAGCGAGTTTGAACGCTTTGCGCGCCGCCAGCTTAAAAGCCATTTCCGAGGAATCGACGTCGTGATAGGAACCGTCGAACACCGTTACCTTGAAGTCCACCACGGGAAAGCCCGCCAGGAATCCGTTTGCGGCGGTTTCCAGTATTCCTTTCTCGATCGCCGGAATGAAGTTCTTTGGAATCGCTCCTCCAAAAACGGCGTTGGCGAACTCGAACTTCCCGCCACGAGGCAGGGGCTCCATGCGGATCCAGCAATCCCCGAACTGGCCATGCCCGCCGGTCTGCTTTTTGTGGCGGCCCTGCACCTCCGCCTTCCCCCGAATCGTCTCGCGATAGGGAATTTTCGGGGCATGCAGCGCTACGTCCACGCCATACCGCTTTTTCAGCCGGCTGACAATAATCTCCACGTGTTGTTGGCCGCTGCCGGCAAGCAGAAACTCCTTCGTCTGCGGATCACGGTAAAACTTCAGAGACTGGTCTTCTTCCAGAATCTTGTGCAGCGCGTTCCCCATCCGGTCTTCATCGTTCCGGGACTTCGCCTCGATGGCATAGGCGATCGAAGGCTCAGGCATTTCCACCGCCGGGTAGCTGATGGGCGCATTCTTGGCGAACAACGTATCGCCGGTGAGTGTATCTCTCAGTTTCGCCACGGCACCCAAATCCCCGGCGTGCAATTCGGGAACCGGTTGGATGGATTTCCCCATCAACACTCCCAAATGCGCCAGTCTCTCATCACCGCCCGTCCGCGAGTCCAACAGATGCTCGTCATTCTTCAACACACCGGAGCACACCTTAAAATACGAAACCCTTCCCGCGAACGGATCGGCCACCGTCTTGAACACATATGCGGACAGGGGTGCCGAATCCTTTACCTCGCGAGTGATGGCTTCGCCGGTTCCGGACTTGCCCGCAAGCGGCGCGTGCTCGGTGGGGGCGGGGAAGTGCTCCACCAGAAAATTCATCAGCAGATCGCTTCCCATGTTGTGATAGGCTGACGTGCAAAGCACCGGGAAGAGTTTCCGGTGGCGAATCTCCCGCTCCATTCCTTCAATGATGTGCTCTACCGGCAGAGTTCCCATTTCGAAGAACTCGGCCATGAGCGCATCATCGTCCTCGGCAACCATTTCCACTAACGCTTCATGGCCGGCTTTCGCCGCCTCCTGCAGATCGGCTGGTATCTCGCCTTCTTTGCCTTTGCCGTCGCCGTCCTGCGCATAGGTGTAACTCTTCATCGTCACCAGATCCACCACGCCGGAAAAGTTCTTTTCCGAACCGATGGGAAGCTGCAAAGGAATGGCTGCGCGCCCGAAAGTGTCGTGGATACTTGCCAGGGCGCGTTCAAAGCTCGATCGTTCGCGGTCCAGCTTGTTAATCACGAAGGCGCAAGGAAGCTGGAACTCTGCGGCGAACTCAAATACTTTCTCCGTCTGCACTTCCACGCCGGCGATACCGTCCACTACCACCACCGCGGAATCGGTAGCCAGCAGGGCCGCCCGGGTATCCTGAATAAAAATATTGAAGCCCGGTGTGTCTACCAGGTTGATCTTCGTCTTCTTCCATTCCGCCGCCGCCAGCGCGCTGGAGACGGTGATCTTTCGGGCAACTTCCTCCTCATCAAAGTCTGTAATGGTGTTTCCCTCATCGGGACGCGTTAGCCGGGTGGTCGCGCCCGCGGTATAGAGAAGAGCCGAGGTGAGCATCGTCTTCCCAGAGTGGCCATGTCCAACAAGGCCAACGTTCCGAATATCCTTGCCTTCGTAAACCTTCACTATGAGATAGCCTCCTTACACGACTGGGATCGTATCATAAACGTCATGCACCCGATGGTGCCGCGTGTTCAGGATTACCATGTCCAGTCCTACCGAGGAAGCTTCATGGAAGATACTGTTTTCCAGCAGAATTCGCTCATTTGGTGGCATTCCGAAGGAAAAGTTGGAGAGCGCGAGCAGCGTCCGGACTTCCGGGCATGCCTCCCTGATGAGCTCAATCGCCGCTAGAGATTCTTTTAGGCCGTCCGGTACCGTGAGGACGGGAAGAGCCAACACGTCAACAATTACCGAAGCCGGACGAGGCCGCATCCGGTCCAACGTGCGTCTCGCGATCTCAAGTTTCCGCTGCCGTGTGAGTGCCAGCCCATCCTCGTCCCGGCACGCTATCACGATTCCCGCGCGATAATGCTTCGCCAGGTGGCAAACCTGTTGCAGATTTACCACGTCTCCCATGCTTGCTGAGTTGAGGAAATTTCCCGCACCGCAAATTTGCAGCGCGCGTTCCATGGTTTCCGGGCTCTGACTGTCAATCAGAAACGGAGGATGCTTCGTCAGAATCGCTCGCGAATAGAAGTCCGTGGCATCCCGCCCCTCGTCGCGGGAGCCGGAAATCAGGCACACATCCAACATCGCGGCACCCTCGGCTGTCTGCGCCAGTGCATACGCCACGGCGCCGTCCCAGTCTCCGGCTGTTACAAAACGATGAAAGGCACGCGACCCCGAAAGGTTCGCGCGTTCGCCGATGATTACCGGTTTCGTAGGGGTTACTTTAAAACCCTTCTTTCTTGTTCACCACATTCATCAGCGCTCGTCCGGCGGCAAACCGGCGGATGTTTTCGGTGATCAATGCGTCGTTGCGGCTGCCCAAATTGTCAGACCCGCCGGCCGTGTGTGGGGTGATGATCACGTTCTTGAACTTCCAGAGCGGATGCCCCTTGGGCAACGGTTCCGGATCCACCACGTCCACTCCCGCTCCCGCCAGCCGGCCTTCATCCAGCGCCTTAACCAGGCCGCCGGTGTTGTAGACCTTGCCGCGCGAAACCGCGATGAAATAGGATCCCTTCTTCATCAGTTCGAATTCTTTCGCGCCCATCATCCCTTCACTTTTCGCCGTATGCGGGGCGGAGATGAAAACCACGTCCGCCAGTGGAATCACGGAATCCAGTTGATCGGGTGGAACCACCCGGCTGATTTCCACGCTGGGCGGCATGTCACGGATATCCACGCCGATCACCTTCATGCCAAAGCCGTGTGCCCGCTGCGCGATCTGACTGCCGATGCCGCCAATGCCAATGATCACCGCCGTTTTCCCGTTCAGTTCAAACATTCCTTCCCGCCCGCCGCGCCATTCTTCCTGCCCCTGCATCGGGATGGTCTGATTCAGCTTCCGGGTTAGCGCCAGCAGAAAGGCGAAGGCATGATCCGCAATCTGCGGTCCATAAATATTCTTCGCGTTGGTCACCACCACATCGCTGTCTATCAACTCCGGGAAAAGATCTTTCTCCACACCTGCGCTGGACACATGCACCCACTTCAAGTTTTTCGCGGTGCGAAATAACTCTGGGCGAATGCCGCCGATCACCGCATCGGCATCCACAATTTCCTTCGCCATTTCCGGACCGCGCGCCGTCACGATGGTGACATTGGGAACGCTGGCCATTATCTCCTGCGCCAGCTTGGCCGGCATTCCAGCCGCAACAATCTTCTTGTTCTGCGCCACTCCAAGCGAGGCGAACGCCAACGCGACCGCGATCAGCTTTTTCATTCCGTACCTCCGATGCACATTTGCCAGACAGTTTAGCAGACACAGCGCATAGTAAACTGAACGCTTGATGAACCGGCAAAACATGATCGGCATTGTTCGCCGCTTCCAAAATCAGAAAGTACTCGTTATTGGCGACCTGATGTTTGACGAGTTTATCTGGGGCAGGGTAAACCGCATCTCCCCCGAAGCGCCGGTGCCCATCGTTCACGTGACTTCAGAATCCTGCTTTCCAGGCGGCGCGGCCAACGTTGCACGCAATCTGAAAGAAGTTGCCGGGGAAGTCAGCATCATGGGGTTGGTGGGACAGGATGGCTATGGCAGCCGCCTGCTGGACCTGCTGAAGGCTGGCGGAATTCGCGTGGATGGCGTGCAGCAATCCGCCGGTTGGCAGACCATCGTCAAGACCCGCATCATCGCCAGAAACCAGCAAGTGGTTCGCGTGGATCGCGAACGCCTTCTTCCAAGCGCTCCGGTGCACACCGCAGCGGCTATTGAAATCGTCGACCGGTTGGTGCCGGAAATGGACGCGGTGATTCTCTCCGACTACGCCAAGGGATTTCTGAATCAGCAGATTGTAGACCGCACCATGCTGTTGGCTCGCGGCGCTGGAGTAACCGTTACGGTGGATCCCCATCCCGCGAACCCTCTGGACTGGAAAGGGGCGGCGGCCGTAAAGCCGAACCGGGACGAAGCCTTCCGCGTCGCCGGGCGTCCCCTGAGCCCGCCGGTGGACCCGGTTGAGAACGACGCGGCCCTACTGGAAGCGGGCCAGATCCTGCTTGAAAAATGGAACACGCAACTCGTCGTGATCACGCTGGGGGAGCAAGGAATGTTGTTGCTGCGCCGCGGTCAGCCGCACTATCACATTCCAACCAGAGCCCGCGAGATCTTCGATGTGTCCGGCGCGGGCGACACGGCCATGGCGTTTCTAACACTCGCGCTGAGTGCCGGCGCCGATCCCGTGCTGGCCGCTGAAATCGCAAATCACGCCAGCGGCATTGTCGTGGCGAAGGTAGGCACAGCCACGGCAAGTGAAGCGGAACTAGTAGCCAGTATCGAAGACTTCTAACCGCACCGCTACTGAGCCGTGACCGTGAGGGAGCGGTACTCCGCGGCCCTCAGTGTTACCGCGGCGCAGGCACAGTGTGCATTTCGTGCTCCAGATTCACCGGCGGATTGTAGTAAAGAATTCGCCCGCAACTTTCGCACGTCAGCAACCTTTCCGCTTTCTTCAAATCCTGAAAATACTGCGGCCGCATGGATATCTGGCAGGAGGCGCAACGCCCGTCCGTAGCGTCCGCCACGGCCCGGCCATTCCACTTCTTCCGGATGCGCTCGTACTGTTGCAGCAACTTTGGATCCAACGTGCCCACCAGTCCAGCGCGCTCTTCCCTCACCTGGAGCAGAAACTGTTGATCGGCCGCCGTGCGGCTGCGTGCCCGATCCTTTTCCGCCTCCACTTGTTGCTTCTCTTCTTTCAACGCCGCTTCCGCTGCCTTCACGTTCTTATCCAGCGTCTCTGACGTGCCCATCAATTCCAGGATTCGGTCTTCGCACTTTCCGATTTCCTTCTCGCAGAATTCAATCTCGTTTTGGAACGCCCGATATTGCTCGTTCGTCTTCGCTAAAAGCATTTGATCGCGAAGTTTTGAGATCTTCAGGCCCTGCACCTTGATATCGTCGTCATACTTCTTGCGGTCGCGCTGGTTGGCGGCCAGAGCAGCCCGGTCCACTTCCAGTTTTCGATTGTGCGCATCCAGCGCTTTCTCGATCAACGCGATGTGCTTCGGCAGCGCGGCGATCTCTTTCTCAAGCTCAGCCCCGCGCTGATCCAGACTCTGAATGCGGAGGATGGCTTTAATGTCTGGACTCATGTAGCTAAAGTTTATCACGCAGGAATGGAAGACGGCGCTGCAATGGACCGGCCAGAGACTTCATGGCAACTTCCAGTTCCGAAACCCGCAACACCCGGCACGCCGCATAAAGCACCACAAGCCCAATCGGAATGGAGATCGCCAGATCCGCTAAGCGCGCCTTAGCCGAAATCCCCAGCCAGTTCTTCATCGCCGTGCTGGATACCCAGACTGCCGCACCCATCAACACCGACGCCATGGAAACTTTCGCCAAGCTTTCAAACAAAATCCGCCCATGAATGCCACCGATGCGGTTGCGCAGCATCCAAAACAAGACCAGGGCGTTGATGATCGCTACCACGGATGTGGAAAGCGCCAGCCCCGCGTGGCCAAGACGAGTGAATTGCAGCAGCCCAATCACTGCAAAATAGTTGATGGCGATGGAAATGATACTCACCATCATGGGTGTTCTGGAATCCTTCAGCGCATAAAACGCCGGCGCTAAAACCTTCACCGCCGAATAGCCCGCCAGTCCGATGGCGTAACAGGAAAGCGCCAATGCCGTCTGCTGCGTGTCGTACAACTGGAATCTTCCCGTCTGGTAAATTGCCCCGACAATCGATTGGCCCAGCACCGCAAGCCCCACCGACGACGGCACCGTCAACAGGAACACCATCCCCAGCGATCGCGCCATCGTCTTTCGGAATTCGTCTATGTCGTTCGATGCGGCGCTGCGCGAAATGGACGGCAGTGTCGCCGATGCAATCGCCACGCCGAACAAGCCCAACGGAAGCTGCATGAATCGGAAAGCGCATAGCAGCCAGCTGACCGGACCGTTCAGTCCGGTGTGCGGATCAACAATGGTGGTTGCGAAATTCGAATTTACCGCCACATTAATCTGCACCGCCGCACTGCCCAGAATGGCCGGGCCCATCATGCGGAAAATCCTTTGCAAGCCGGGATGCGACCAGTCGAATCGCGGCCGGAATGCAAAGCCCGCGCGGTACAAAGAAGGTACCTGCCAGAAAAGTTGTAAAGCGCCCCCCAGCACCACGCCATAAGCCATCCCGACAATCGGCGGCATTCCGAAATACGGTCCCGCCCACCGTCCGATCGCCAGACCGAATACCAGCGAACCGATGTTGAAAAACGTGGACGCCATGGCAGGAATGCCGAACAGTCCGCACGCATTTAACACGCCCATCGCTTGTGCCGCCAGCGCTACCAGCAGCAGGAAGGGGAAAGTGATCCGCGTCATTTGAATGGTGAGCGCGAACTTCTCCGGCATTTGCTGATACCCGGACGCAAAGATGTTCACCAGTTGTGGACTGAAAAGTGCGCCCAGAACGCATAGCGTTCCCACCACCAAGATCAGCGCCGTGGCCACCAGATTCGCCAGCACAGCCGCATCCTTGCGGCTCTTCGTGGTCAGGTATTCGGTGAACACCGGCACGAACGCCGAAGACAGGGCGCCTTCAGCGAACAGGTCGCGTGTCAGATTTGGGATGCGGAAGGCGATCTGGAACGCATCGTTCGCCATGCCCGCGCCGAACATGCCCAGCATCACTCGTTCCCGCACCAGTCCGGTGATCCGGCTCATGAAAACGGCGATCGAAACGATGCCGGCGGATCGGGCGATATTGTTCGGCCGCGAATTCGGCTGCGCGTTCGATTCCAGTTTCGGCTGCGTTGGAGTTACCACAATAGTAGTTGTTACGAGGAGGCGCCGTAGAGCTCCATAAAGTGCGCAATCGTCATGATCCCCGTGTAGTAATTCGACACGCGGTACTTCTCGTTCGGCGAATGCAAGCCATCGTCGGGAAGACCGAACCCCATCAGGATTGTCGGAATACCAAGGTGACGCGCGAAGTCTCCCACAATCGGAATGGAGCCGCCTGAGCGCGTAAATACCGTGGGACGGTGCAGCATTTCACTGAACGCCTTCGCCGCCACTTGAATGGCCGGGAACGACGGATCCACCATCACCGCGGGACCACCGCTTAAGACACGAACTTCGATCTGTATTCCGGCCGGTGCGTTCTTCGTCACAAATTCGCGAAACGCGGCAATCACTTTATCCGGATCCTGATTCGGAACCATGCGGAAGCTCACCTTCGCCGTGGCCTTCGCCGGAATCACCGTCTTCGCGCCGGCCCCGGTAAATCCACCCGCAATGCCGTGGACCTCCATCGTGGGCCGCGCCCAAACCCGTTCCAGCACGCTGAATTCTTTCTCGCCAGTCAACGCGGAAGATCCAACTTCCTTCTGCAGAAACTCCTTCTCGCTAAATGGCAGGCTCTTCCAACTCTCCAGCTCAGCCGCGGCCGGCGCCTCCACATCATCGTAAATGCCGGGAATCTGAATCACTCCTTCCGCATTCTTCACTTTTGCCAGCAGCTCAATCAAACCGAACACCGCGTTCGGCGCTGAGCCGCCATAAAGCCCCGAGTGCAAGTCACGCATCGGACCCGTCGCTTCCACCTCGGTGTAAATCAATCCGCGCAACCCAATGCAGAGCGTCGGAATTCCGTCCGCGTATAACGCAGTATCGGATACCAGCGCTACATCTGCTTTCAACTTCACCGGATTTTCGGCTACGTACTTCGCAATGGAAACCCCGCCGATCTCTTCCTCCCCCTCCACCAGGAATTTGACATTCACCGGCAGCGTGCCATTCACTGCGCGCAAGGCCTCAATCGCCTTCACGTGCATGTACATCTGCCCCTTATCGTCGGCTGAGCCGCGGGCATACAAATTGCCGTTGCGAATGGTTGGCTCAAAGGGCGGCGTATCCCAAAGCTCCAGTGGGTCGGGCGGTTGCACATCGTAGTGCCCGTACATCAGCACAGTGGGCTTCCCGGGTGCATGCATCCAGTCCGCGTACACCAGCGGATGCAGCGCCGTCTGGATGATCTCCACATTCTCCATCCCTGCTGCCTTCAGGCCGTCGGCCACAAACTGCGCCGCGCGGTCCACGTCC
Organism: Bryobacterales bacterium; assembly: GCA_038230275.1. Classification (GTDB taxonomy): domain Bacteria; phylum Acidobacteriota; class Terriglobia; order Bryobacterales; family Bryobacteraceae; genus JANXXV01. The sequence goes on along the minus strand of JBBRNO010000067.1, from coordinate 18,282 downwards.
GGTTTATGCTCCGGAAGCGTGCTGATGCTGGGGATGCGCAAGAAGGTTTTCAGCTCTTCCAGCAATCTGTCTTCGTTATCGTGGACGAACGCGTCAATCGCTTTGGACATGGGAATCTTCATTATAGGACTCTTGCGCCGCGCTACCCTGGAGGCAGCACATGTCCTCCCCGAAGAAACCGGAAGTGATGAGTCCCGCCGGATACTGGCCGCAATTGAACGCCGCCATCGAAGCCGGCGCGGATGCCTGTTATTTCGGTCTCAAACACTTCAGCGCGCGGGCGAAGGTCGGTTTTGAACTCGCGGAACTCCCGGGCGTCGTGCGCACACTGCACCAGCGGGGCGTTCGCGGCTATCTTACATTCAACACGCTCGTCTTCGAACATGAACTCATCGAAGCGGCGCGCGCCATCGCCGCCATTGCGGAAGCCGGAGTGGATGCCATCATCGTCCAGGATATCGGCGTGCTCAAACTGGCGCGTCAGATTGCACCGGATCTCGAAATTCACGCCTCCACGCAGACCAGCATCACCAGCGCCGAAGGTGTGGAGTTCGCCCTGGCGCAAGGGGCGCACCGCGTCACTCTGGCTCGCGAATTGTCACTGGAAGAAGTGGCTGCCATCTACGCCAGGACCAAAGCCGATCTCGAAATCTTCGTCCACGGCGCACTGTGCGTGGCCTATTCGGGACAGTGTTTTTCATCCGAGGCGTGGGGAGGCCGAAGCGCCAACCGCGGCCAATGTGCGCAGGCCTGCCGCTTGCCATACGAACTACTGGTGGATGGGAAAGCCAAACCTTTAGGCGATGCGCGTTACCTGTTGTCGCCCGGAGATCTGTCGGCCTTGCGGCATGTCCCGCGGATCATCGAGGCAGGCGTGAGCTGTTTGAAAATCGAGGGGCGCTATAAAGATGTTGACTACGTCGCGCTCACCACCCGAGCCTATCGCCAAGCCGTCGATGACGCCTGGGCGGGCCGTTCCACATCGATCACCGCACGGCAGGAACTGGAACTGGAACAAGTCTACTCGCGCGGCCTCGGACCGTATTTTGTTTCCGGAGTAAATCATCAGAATGTTGTGACAGGCCGTAGCCCGCGGCACCGCGGAGTGCATATTGGCACCGTCATCGCGATTCATGATGCCGGCGTGTCTGTGCAGCCTGCCCCCGCGCACGAAATCGCGCCTCTCAAAGCTGGGGACGGCGTGGTGTTTGATGCAGCGAACTGGCGCAGTCCTCAGGAAGCCGAAGAAGGCGGCCGTGTGTACCATGCGCTGCCGCAGCTTACCGGACTGGTCGATCTTAGCTTCGCCAACAACTCCGTTAATTTCCGCCGCATCCGCGCAGGCGATCTGTTGTGGCGAACGCAGGATCCGGACATAGCGCGAGCGGTGCGTCCATTCATCGAACCCGCCGCTCCTGTTTCCAAACAGCCTCTCACTGTCCACGTGAACGCAAGCGAGAACGAAACTCTCCGTATTTGCTGGACCTTGCAGCATCAGATTTCCGTCACCGTCGAATCGCCAGAGGTGCTGGTTCGCGCGCAGAATCGCGGGCTCACCGAGGAAACCCTCAAGGACCAACTGGGCAGACTGGGAAACACGCCTTACGAACTGGCTGGGCTTACGTCGAAAATCAGCGGTTCTGTGTTCGCACCCGCGTCGTTGCTGAACCAGTTGCGGCGCCAGGCAGTCCAGAAGTTACAAGACCTGCAGGCGCAGCCGCCAACGCGCGTCATCGGCCACACGCCGGAACTGCGCCGTCCCTTGCAACCGGCTACTGCGGCGTCCGCCGAACTGCACGTTCTGGTTCGCAATGCCGAACAGTTAGACGCCGCCCTCCAAGCGAAACCCCACAGCATCACGCTCGATTATCTGGACCTCTACGGACTTCGCCCCTCGGTGCAAAGAGTCAAAGCGGCGGGCGTAAAAGTGCGAGTCGCCAGCCCGCGCTTGCTGAAGCCCGCCGAAAGCCGCATCGTTTCCTTCCTGCTGAGCCTGGATTGTCCGATTCTGGTTCGCGCCACCGGAATCCTGCAGGCCCTAAGTAGCGATCCCAACCGACAACTGATTGGCGATTTCAGCCTCAACACGGCAAACACCCTTACCGCGGAAGCGTATCTGGAATTCGGTTTAGCCCGCTTGACTCCCACCCACGATCTCAACGCCGCGCAGATCACCGCGCTGGCGCAAACCATCGGTCCACAGCGTATTGAAGCCGTCGCGTATCATCATCTGCCGGTCTTTCACACGGAGCATTGCGTTTTCTGCCGATTCCTTTCCACCGGCACCAGTCATCTCGATTGTGGCCGTCCGTGCGAGCATCACCGCATCGCGTTGCAGGATCAGCAGGGCCGCGCGCATCCCGTTGTCGCCGACGTCGGATGCCGGAATACGGTCTTTGGCGCGGAGGCGCAGGAAGCAAGCATGCATCTGGATTCGTGGCGCAAAGCAGGCATTGTCCACTTCCGTCTGGAGTTTGTGCACGAATCGGCGGACGAGGTTCTCCGCGTCATCACTGCATTCCAGTTGACGCTAGCTGGGACGATGGACGCCGCCCGATTGAGCAAGGAACTGAAGCGTATCGCGCCCGCCGGCGTGACCGAAGGAAGTTTGTTCGTCCCCGCGGACTATCAGCTTTTCCCCATCCTGCAGTAAATGGCGGATTATCTAAAGGCCGGGTTGTTCCATATCAAAGACGGGCGCGTTCTGCTTTGCCGGAAGAAGCACACCACGTCGCTGCTCATACTGCCCGGCGGCACTCTGGAGGCAGGGGAAACTGAAGAAGAATGCCTGCGGCGCGAGTGCGGTGAAGAGCTCGGCCCGGTTGCGTTAGCAAACCTTCGCCGCCTTGGCAGCTACCAGTCCCCGGCCGCCGGACAAGAACACAAGACCGTTCGCATTGAACTCTACTCCGGCGACATAGTGGGTACCCCCGCCGCGCACGCCGAAATTCAAAGCCTGGTGTGGTTCGGGCCGCAAGACGATGAGGCTCTGCTTGCCCCAAGCCTGCGCCACGTCATCTTTCCAGACCTGCGGCGGCTTGGACTGATGCCGCTCGCGTCATACTGATAGTTTGTCTGAACCAATCGTCATTCCACCCCGTGCCGCCTGGGCCCAATGGATCGCGCCCGAAACGCTGCTGTCGCAAGTCCACAACACAGCGCCGTATCTCAAGGCGAGGCTTCCCGCTCCGGAACCCGGCCGGCTCATCGAGCTTGGCGGCGCCGCCGAAGGCTTCCTCCGCGTGCTTGCCAGTTGGGAAAACATACACCGCGCCGATCTCCACCACGCCGAACAGTTGCAGGACTACTTCGCCCTCTGCCTTTCCTGCCATCACGCAACGGTAGCGACGTTCGTGCCCACCGATGTCGATACCAAGATCCGCGGCCTGGCTTGGCGGGAAACCCGGGATCCGGAAGTGCTGAAGCCCATGATGCGTTTCGCGCTGGGCTCGCGGGGTTGGACGGAGCAGGGAATCTCCACTCGCGCCGTGCGCGGCGTCAGCGGCCACAACGGAGAGCAATGGAGCGCCATCGCAGGCGGCCTGGGAGCCATGTTGGAACTGGGCGACACCGCCTCGGCGGAAGAAGCGCAGGCAGCGATTGAAGCCGAAATCGACCGGGAACAGGCGGTCTTCGATCAAGTTGCCACGGAACGCGAGGGAGAGCTCGATCTCTTGCGGCTGTCGATGACCTTGTCTCATAATCGCGGTGACCTCACACAGGGGATGGGCTTCTGGAAGAAGACGCCGGCAACCCTGCCGCTGATGGATCATCTTGCCGCGCGCGGACGCTTCGACGTTGCCGTGCGCATGTATCAGGACACCGGGCTTTCCGCGGAAGGCCACCGGCATTATCCTTTGCGTCCAGTGAAGGCGTTAAGGCGATCGGCCGATACGCTGCTGCCGCTATGTCCGTTCCTTGACGAGTGGGGCGCGCGCGTTGCGGCCCTGGAAGAGCGCGACGAAGTGTTAGCCGCCTTGGTAGTTGGCTGCCAAAAACTAAAGGGACAGCAAGGGTACTACCGCGCCATTGCGGGAATGTATGCCGCATCCTCGAGTGCCTTCGACCGCGCCGCTTCCCGCATGCCGAGCGCCACCCAGCGCTTGCTCCGCAGCGCCGAGATGCGGAAGCTGATCGATGTGCCCCGAGTGTCCTTCGAGTCCATGATGCGCAAGCGGGCTCGCGCCGCGTACGGCAAACCGCGCGGCTTAAAGTAGGCAGTGGTCACAAGGAACATTTCCAAGCATCTTGGATATCCGTTCACTAAGACAGAGATTAAGCACTCATCGCATCGCTCTAACCTTCATGGGGATATTGAGACGGCCCAGTTTCGCCTTTTGGCTTGGATGAGTAATGTGGCGGAAGGGAAGCAGCGCATTCCTATAACAGTGATTGTGCCCGACGACGTATTGGCCTCTCACGTCGTTCTTAGTAATTGGTTGTAGGCCGCGGCAATACTGAGTGAAAGTGATCGCTGACCAGCCTCTCCTCGTAATCTACTACGCCGCAGAATCGTCGGCGGTAAAGAGGTGTTTTAGGTACAGTTTTCATGCGCTAAGATTCGCCTTAGATGCAGTGCCTTTATGCCAACGTGGCCGATAGAATTTTGTTACAGGCGCGCCTACAATCAGAAGAAGTCCATGAAGCAGAAGCCGCCCGTCATCAAATCGCCAAAGCCGATGGAAATGCTCAGACCCGATGACCAATCCTGGCACAACGGTGGCGACATTGAAATCGCTCTTTATGCCCGTTCTCTAAGGAAAGCCGCCACGACCCTCATCGCAACCCTGGATCTAGAGCCGAACCCCAAAACGGCGTGGGATGCATGTCCGGTCGTCCTGCTCTACCGGCAAGCGGTCGAACTTCACTTGAAGGCTCTAGTCGGTGAGGGATCGAACTTCTTGCCATCCCCGACCGATCGAATCACTCTATACAAGACTCATTCACTGCGATGGCTGGCACAAATCGTAGGCCAGATCATCAAGGCGGTTCATTGGGAGAGCTCTTTCAGATGCGACGGAATTTCAAGCCTGGCCGGCTTCAGCGCCCTGGTCAACGAACTCGAAGCCATGGACCCTGTGTCTTGTGCCGTCCAATCTGGTCGCCTTGGCCGTAATGGTTCGGTGCCGCAAGAGATAAACCCATCCAACATCGTGAAATTCGCAAAACAATTGGACGGCCTCCTCGACCTTTTGGATGCGACCGCTGATGCACTTGCGGCAACGTGGGATCGACAAGTGGAAATATCGGCAGGGGACAAGATTAATCCCACGATCCACTAGGAGTGTGTTGTTACGGCCCGGCCGGCATTCCCGACGAGAGGGCTATGAAGTTGATCAGACCGAAGCCAAACACGACGCGGCATATCGGTGGGCCTTCCACGTCTGTCGCACTCCCAATTTCTCGACCAAGAAATGGAGTACCTAACGCGCCTGTAGCCAAACCTTTTTTATCCCATTCATTCCATCCATCCCAGCCAAATAATTAAAACCCGAGGGAACTCCCCACTCCCAACCTGACTTCCAGGCCAGACATCAGGGCGAAGAGCTGATCCCGAAGTCGTCCCGGGGATCTGGTGCCGTCTGTGTGCCAAAGTCAATTGGGCGTTTACACAAATTCCTTGACACCGCCTTCCCAGTTGACCCTTCGCAGCACGACGCAATTTATCCTTCAAACTTAGCCAACTGCACCGCTCCGGCACAGCCGCAAAATCAATCTCGGCCGGATTCTGCAAGTCGTTGGCGCGGCTCCAGCTTTTTCGCGCTTCCCCGCAGCTGTTCCCCGCCGCGCCGCTGACGAAACCTTAACGTTCACCACTATTTTCAAAAATCGACACAACTATTCCAACAACTTACAGCCAAACCCAAATCCACCCATCACCCCGCAACGCTATTCTCCACCCAGAGGTAACATTCATGTCGTCAAGACAAATAAGGAAACAAGCGCGCCGGAACGGCGCACTCGCAGCCGGAACCAAGTCGCCGGCCGGAATTCAAACGTCCTCGAAGAACGCCATCAAACACGGCCTCACTTCGAAAATGATCGTCCTCACCAACGAGTCCCAAGCCAGGTTCGACGAACTTCACGAAAGCTACATCGAAACCTTCCAACCCACCACCCCAGTGGAAATGGACCTCATTGACCAAATGGTCGCCTCGCAATGGCGTCTGCGGCGCATCTGGATCATGCAAACCGCCGCCCTCGACCTGAAAATGGATCAGCAGGAACCCGAAATCGCCAAAACATTCCACCAGATCGACCAGGCAACCCGCGTCACCGTCGCCTTCACCAGTCTTGCGAACGACGAAAAATCGCTTGACCTCCTGCTGCGCTATGAAACCACCTACACCCGGATGTACCAACGTGCAATCAGCACGCTGATGCGTCTGCGCCGCGAAAACCAAATTGAGGAAACCCGCCCCGAAACCAGCCATTCGGAAGAATTGCGAAACGACCCTCCCCCAACCGTGGAAGGGTCCGTTTCCACTCCAGCATTGGCTCCGCAAGCGCTAAAGAATGACCCGCCTGCCGTGAAATCCCAGTGCGAATTGTCCGAACCCCATCCGGAGAAAACGGAATAAACGGAAATCGAACGAAATCCGTATCACGGGTATCTTCGCAGGAAGCTCTATCCCAACGATCTTTGACAACTGGAATGAGTAAGGGCGCGCTGAAGGGGAACTGCGCGCGCAATTCCAAACGCTAACGGGCAAGGGCCCTTGGGATACAATGTGCGACGAATGCCCCCCTTCGCCTTCGTCGCGCTCTTGGCCGGCGCCGCCATCCTTCCACCTGGCGTTACGTCGGAGCTCGATTCCAGATATCCCGGCTGGCAGATGGCTCCGGTGGCGCCGCAAATCACCGCATGGTTCCGCGAGTATCGCTTCCAGTTCGCTCCGAATCTGGTCACCGGAGATTTCGATGGCGACGGCAAAACCGACTACGTGCTCCAGATTCAGACCAAGGAAAGGCAGCAGATCCTGATCGCCTTCCTGGACCGCGGTAGAAAATTCGAGACGCACATCCTGGCGTCCGATCCGCCCGACCCCTTCAGCTACTTGCTGCGAATGGACAAAGGGTCGAAGGATTTCGACTTCACCACCCTGCGGCCGTTCCGCCATCCCGTGGATGCCGTGGACCTGATGTATTTTGAAAGAACACCGCTGACTTTCATGTACCGGAAGGGCGTATTCCGCAAGATGCTTTCGCCCGCCGATGAGGAGATTGAAAAGTGAAACTTGGATTCATCGCCGAGCTCCTCGCTACCGCGCCGCTGCTGGCCACCGAAGTCACCATCCACGGCGACCAGTTCTGGATCGACGGCAAACCCACGTACAAGGGCCGTACCTGGAATGGTCACCGCATTGAAGGTCTGCTGTTCAATTCGCGGATGGTGCAGGGTATCTATGACGACCAAAACCCGGAGACCGCCAAGCGCTGGGCCTACCCGGATACGGGCCGTTGGGATGCGGATCGGAACACCAATGAATTCATCGCCGCCATGCCAGCGTGGCGAAAATACGGACTGCTCAACTTCACCATCAATCTACAGGGCGGCAGCCCCGAAGGATATTCGAAGGCCCAGCCCTGGCATAACTCCGCGATATTGCAGGACGGCACGTTGCGCACCGATGCCATGGCCCGCCTCGACCGGATTCTGAAAAAAGCGGACCGCCTGGGAATCACGGTCATCCTCGGCATCTTTTATTTCGGTCAGGATCAGCGGGTGAAAGACGAAACGGCGGTAATTGCGGCCGTAGATAACACCATCGACTGGTTAGCAAGCCACAAATACCGCCACGTACTGATCGAGCTGAACAACGAGGCGAACAACAAATACCATCACGCCATTCTCCAGCCTGAGCGCGTTCCCGAACTGATGGCCCGCGTCAAGAAGCGCGGCTTTCTGGTCAGCACTAGTTACACCGGCAATCGCATTCCGGAAGAGAATGTAGTCCGCGCGTCTGACTTTCTATTGCTCCACGGAAACGGGGTGAAGGATCCGAATCGCATCGCTGAGATGGTGCGCCTTACCCGGAAAGTGCCCGGCTATCGTCCCATGCCGGTGCTATTCAATGAAGACGACCACTTCGATTTCGATAAGCCAATGAACAACATGATCGCTGCGATCAGCGAGTATTGCTCATGGGGCTACTTCGATCCGGAAGGTTACCAGTCGCCGCCAGTGAAATGGGGACTCGATACGCAACGCAAGAAAGCGTTTTTTCAGGCCGTCAGGCAGATCACCGGCCAACGCTAGTGTACTGTCCGACAAATAACTGGATACAAGAAACAGCTTGCTCACGCGCGCGGCTCGGTCTCGAACCCTTTGCTGCAAAAGTAGTTTCTGAGCCGCGACTGTAAAGGAGCGGTTTCCGGTAGTGTCCACCCAATTCGCGGACACAACACTAGAATCGGGCCTTACTTCTTGAACAGATTATCGAACGCCGCCCGCGCGTCGCTTGGGCTGCGCACCTGTGAAGGCGTTGGGGCGTGCACCACCGGCGGCGGAGTGTGTCCGTCCCGCGAAACCGTCACCCGCGCACCGAACAACTCGCACTCATTCACCTGATCCTTGATCGGTATCCGCGCCGGAATCGGCTTCAGGCATTGGAACCGGGTGGAAGGTTCAAAGTGCGCGCATTGTTTGCAGCAGTGCAACTCCGCGGCGCACTTCGGACATTTCCCCTTGAAATCCGTTCCGTTCGGCAGTGTGGTGGCGCAGTTATAACATCGCGAGGCCGCCACGCTCTGCACAAGCCGTGGCAGGCGCGGACCCGCCGGATCTTGCAAGGTCCTTGGACCTTGCGGCGACCGTGGCCGGTTTTCGCCATTTTGTCCGCTCGGTTTGCGGTCAGTGTCCTGGTACCCGTGTTGCCGGTACTTGCGATCGTCATCCATGGCTATGGGTGAAGCTCCTTGGAGTTGTAAACGGAAGAGAGCGATGTCACTGGCGAACTATGATCGTAGCGGATACGATCCTCAAACACCAATTAGTCTAATCCCCATTTTAGTAGAGAATTGCATGGCCGCGTCAACGGATTGGTGAAATGGTCGGAGCTGATGCGAAGTGTGTACCCCAACCGCCCCGTCTGGTGCGGAGTAAACTCTTTCTGAAACACATAAACCGATCCCGCTTGTTCCACTGATGGCAGTGTCATCACTTCGGTGTTTTCCAGCTGTCCGGAGATTCCCACCCGCCCCACCACCGCCTCTACTTGCACATCTACCGGCGTCAGCCCCGCCAGATCCACGGAAGCTTTCATGGTGATCGCCGTCCCGCTAACCACCGAGGCTTCCGGCTCAGGGCCCAGATCCACAAACTTCACTTGGCCCCACACCTGATTCACGTTCGCCTGCCACTTGGCCTTGCGCCGCGCGTCTTCAAAATGATTCTTCCGCACTTCGGAAAATGCCGCATGCGCCGGCTCGTACAACTCCGTCATGTACTCGCCCACCATTCGTTGGCAATTGAATTGCGGGCTGACGTTGAGCAGACACTGCTTCATCCGGTGGACCCACTCGTATGGAAGCCGGTCTTCACCGCGTGCATAATACATCGGCACAATTTCGTTTTCCAGTAGGGAGTAGAGCGCGCTAGAGTGGATTTCGTCCTGGTCTTCGCTGTAGGGCACCCGGTCTCCAATCGCCCACCCGCCGCAGCTCTCATAGGCCTCATCGAACCACCCGTCAAGCGCGCTCAGATTCAGCACGCCGTTCAGGCCTGCCTTCATTCCGCTGGTCCCGCACGCCTCTTCCCCGCGCCGCGGCGTGTTCAACCAAAGATCCACGCCCTGCACCATATCGCGAGCCACTTCAATGCCGTAGTCTTCCAGGAAAATGAGCCGCTTGGAAAACGCTGGGTCTCTCGATAGCTGCACAATTTCGCGGATCAGCGTCTTCCCTGGATGATCCTTCGGATGCGCCTTGCCCGCAATCACAATCTGCACCGGCATGTCAGGATTGTTCAGCAGCTTCTTCAGACGGGCCACATCGCGGAATAGTAGCGTCGCTCGCTTGTAGGTGGCGAAACGCCGTGCAAATCCAATGGTAAACGCGTCCGGATCCAGCACGTCCGATAGCCGCTTGGTTTCAGTGGCTGAAGCCTTCCGCGCAATCGCAAACGCGGCCACGCGCTCCCTTACAAAGGTCACCAGGCGCCGCTTTCGCCGCCGGTGAGCCTCCCACAATTCCGGATCGGGTATATCCAGAATGAGTTCCCAGATTTTCGGATCCGGATAACGCTCCCGCCAGTCCGGTTGCAGATACTGGTCGTACAACATCGCCAGGTCCCCGTTCAACCAGGTGGGGAGATGCACGCCGTTTGTCACGGAGGTGATCGGAATTTCGTTCACCGGCAAATTAGGCCAAAGCCCCTGCCACATCTCCTGCGAAACTTCCCGATGGATGCGGCTGACCGCGTTCCGATAGGACGACGTCTTGAAGGCCAGAATCGCCATGGAGAATCGCTCCTGGTTGTCCCCAGGATTCCAACGCCCCAAAGACAGCAGTTGATCCATCTGCAATCCACTGTTCCTGCAATAGTCGTGGAAGTAGTCGAACATCATGCCGGAATCGAAAAGATCGATACCCGCTGGTACCGAGGTGTGGGTGGTGAACACGTTATTGCGTCTGCTGGCGTCCAGTGCCTCGTCGAAATTGAGCGAATGTTCCTGCATTAATATGCGAATCCGCTCGATGGCCATAAACGCGGAATGGCCTTCATTCATATGGAAGACGGTGGGCTCCAGATTCATGGCCTTCAGAGCACGCAAACCGCCAATTCCAAGGACAATTTCCTGGCGCATCCGCGTGTGCAGATCGCCTCCATACAACGAATCGGTAATGTCGCGATCTTCGTCGTGCGTGTTCTCCGCAATGTTGGTATCCAGAAGATAGAGCTTCACCCGGCCCACGTCAATGTGCCAGACCTTTATGGTTACCCCTCCGCCCGGCAGCCAGACCTTCACCTTTACTTCGGCCCCGGAGGCGTCTATGACCGGCCGCACCGGCAACGTGTAGAAATCGTTCACCGGGTAGCGTTCCTGCTGCCACCCATCTGGATTCAACGACTGCTGGTGATAGCCTTTCTGATAAAGCAGCCCGATTCCGATGAGCGGGATGTCGGCATCGCTGCTCGCCTTCATATGATCGCCCGAAAGCAGCCCGAGTCCACCGGAATAAATCGGCAGACATTCCGTGAGCCCGTACTCCATGGAAAAGTACGCAATCATTGCATCGGTTGGAACCGCCTTTTCAATCTCAATGTAGCTGTCGTAGCGTTCGCAGGCTCGGCGGTAAAGTCCCAGAAACCGCGGATCGGCGGCGGCCCGTTCCAGTGCTTTCTGCTGCACCCGCCCCAGCATTAGCACCGGGTTGTTCCCGCACGCTTTCCAAAGCGACGGATCCAACCGCCGAAACAAAGAACGCAGGTTATGATCCCAGCTCCAGAGCAAGTTGTAGGCGAGCTCCGACATGCGGGAAAGAGCTTCCGGCAACGCGGGGCGCACCAGGAACTCCTTTAGAGGTCTAATATTAAATGCCATGTAGTTTAAAAAAGTTCCGCGGACGGGGCTTGATGTTCTAGTTATAGCAGAACTTTGGCCGCGTTCTCCAAAAGAGCGCAGTGTTTCCGAAACTTATACATCCCCTTCGGAATCAAACGGAGGTCAGGAGGGATTTGGGCCTATGCAACCGAGCGTTGGGTTTGCCCCAGGCACGCTTTTAACCACGCTAAATGCGGCGCGGGAAGAAACCGACAAGCTCTTCTCAGTGATTCGGACCGGTTCGATTCATGAGCGGCCCGTAGCCCAGCGCCATCGCCTTATCTTCTATCTGGGACACCTGGAAGCCTTCGACTGGAACCAGATTGCCGCCGAGCAATTGTCCGCGGAGCGCTTCAATCCCAAATTCGACAAACTCTTCGAAGCTGGAATCGATCCCGATTCCAATAACCTGCCCACGGATCGTCCCTCGGACTGGCCGGCTCTTTACGAAGTTCAGTCCTATTGCAAACGCGTTCGCCGCGAGATTGACAAGCTCGTTTCCAGGGCCGATGAACGCATTGTGCGTACCGCAATTGAACACCGCTTGATGCACGCCGAAACGTTGGCCTATCTGATCCACAGTTTGCCCTTCGATCAGAAAAGCGGTCCCGGGCTTGGCCCCATGCCCATTTCCACGGTCTCGCTGGAGCAGCCGGTTTCCATTCCAGCCGGTCTGGCTACACTGGGCCGGAAGCGCGGCAACTCTTTCGGCTGGGACAATGAGTTCGAGGAGCACGGGGTGGAAGTGCCCCGCTTCTCCATTGACCGTCACAAGGTCACCAACAGGCAGTATCAGGCGTTTGTTCGCGATGGAGCCGCGCCGCCGCACTTCTGGACGAAAGAGCGGGGCCGCTGGTGCTGCCGTGGCATGTTCGGCCTGGCTCCCCTCGCTTTGGACGCCCCAGTCTACGTGACCCAGGCAGAAGCAGCCGCTTACGCGAAGTGGGCCGGAAAGGATTTGCCCTCCGAAGCCCAGTTTCATCGTGCCGCGTACGGCGCCCGGAACGGAATGCAGCGCGAATATCCATGGGGATCGTCAGACCCGCTTCCCTCTCATGGCAACTTCGATTTCCATTATTGGGATCCAATCTCAGTGAACGCTACTCCGGCCGGGGACAGCGATTTCGGCGTTTCCCAATTGGTGGGCAACGGCTGGGAGTGGACTTCCACAATTTTCGCTCCGTTCCCCGGATTCCACGCCGATGTGAATTACCCCGGCTATTCGGCCGATTTTTTCGATGGGGAGCACTATGTGTTGAAAGGCGCATCGCCCCGTACTGCTGCCTGCTTCCTGCGCCGGTCTTTCCGTAACTGGTTCCGCCCCGACTACCCGTACGTGTTCGCAACATTCCGTTGCGTGGAGAATGAATGAAAGTCTCAAATCTGGAATATGCCGCGCCCGCCTGCGCTGCCAGGCAGCAATTCGCCGATGACGTGCGCCGCGGACTTTCCAAGGCAGCGCAGAAAGAGCTGCCGTCCACTTATTTCTACGATGCCGTTGGCTCGGCGCTGTTTGAAGCCATCACTCAATTGCCGGAGTACGGCCTCACCCGTGCCGACGAGCGTCTTCTGCGGACTCACGCTACCGCCATCGCCTCCCGGCTTCCAGTTGGAACAGTGGTCGCTGAGCTTGGCAGCGGCAGTGGCAAGAAGACGCGATATCTGCTGGAAGCGTTGGCAAAAGAACGCGGCTTGCTCTACTTCCCGATTGATGTATCGCCCACCGCTCTTGCCGCCTGCAAGCAGGAGCTTTCCTCCGCCGCCAGCGTCATTCCGCTGCAACACAGCTACTTCGAGGGGCTGCAAATTGCCGCGTCCCGGCGTAGGCCTGGGGAAGCATTGCTGGTGCTGTTTCTGGGCAGCACCATCGGTAATTTCGACCGCGCGGGCGCCCGTGACGAGTTTCTTCGAACCGTAGCGTCCATTCTGTCCCCCGGCGACGCTCTTCTATTGGGGACCGATCTCTTGAAGCCCGAGAGTCAACTCATCCTTGCCTACGACGATCCCGCCGGAGTGACCGCGGCCTTCAATCGAAACTTGCTGGCGCGGATCAACCGCGAACTCGACGCCGATTTCGACCTTCCTCAGTTTGCCCACGAAGCACGCTACAACCAGCGCCATCATCGCATTGAGATGCACTTGCGCTCGCTCAAACGGCAATCGGTCACGGTCGGCGCCGCCGGGTTCTCAGTCAGTTTTGAGCCAGGCGAAACCATATGGACCGAGTCTTCGCACAAATTCGACCTCAATCAACTTCCCGGCCTGGCGCGCGCCACCGGGTTCGCCCATGTGGAATCCTGGGTTGATTTCGAATGGCCATTCGCGGAAAATCTTTGGGTGATCCCAAAGAACCCGGAATGACTCCAGCCGTCAGCTTTTCCAAGGTCCATTTCAGAATTGGCGAACGAAGCATCCTGGCGGATATCAGTTTCGATCTTTGGCCCGGCGAAACCCTGGTAATTCTGGGCCGCAGCGGCTCCGGCAAGACCACCGCCCTGAAACTCATCAACGCGTTGCTGGTTCCTTCGCAAGGCGAAGTGCTCGTGAATGGCGAATCCACAAGGCGATTGGATCCTATTCGCCTGCGCCGCCAGATCGGCTACGTCATCCAGGACGTGGGCCTGTTCCCGCATTTCACCATCGCCCGCAACGTTGGGCTGGTTCCGGAACTCGAAGGCTGGCCACTGCCGCGGACCACTGCCCGCGTTCACGAACTGCTGGATCTGGTGGGCCTGCAGCACGCCGATTTTGAGCACAGGTACCCCCGCCAACTGTCGGGCGGTCAGAAGCAGCGTGTCGGCATCGCCCGCGCCCTGGCTGCGGACCCGCCCATCCTGCTGCTGGACGAGCCATTCGGAGCGCTCGATCCGGTGACGCGCTTCGAGCTTCAAAACCAATTCCTCGACCTGACCCGGCGATTGAATAAGACCGCTGTCTTCGTTACTCACGATGTGCAGGAGGCCATGCGCCTGGCCTCACGCATCGCCGTACTCCATCACGGGCGGCTGGAGCTTCTCACCACCCCGGCGCAATTTAAAATGCAGGAGGACGGCGAGGCTGCAAAATTTATCGCCACTCTCTGAGCCCCCATGATCGATTCCCTCATTGAACTGACCCTCGAACACATCGAACTCATTCTGATTGCCGTGGCCTTCGCCGCTGCCATCGGCGTACCTTGCGGTATTCTGTTACACCGCAACGCCGCACTCCGCCGCTGGCTGCTGACGTTTACCAACATCGTGCAGACCATCCCCGCGCTCGCCCTGTTTGGCTTTCTCATCCCGATTCCACTCATCGGCGGAATTGGAAAGAAGACCGCCATCATTGCGCTGGTACTCTACGCCTTGCTGCCCATCATGCGCAATACACTGGTCGGCTTGCAGCAGGTGGACCCGGCCGTGCGCGAATCCGCCATTGCCATGGGTATGACGAGCCGGCAGTTGCTGCAGTTGGTGGAGTTGCCGCTGGCGGTCAGCACCATCCTTGCAGGCATCCGCGTGGCAACTGTTACAACAGTAGGTACGGCGACCATTGCGGCGGCCATCGGAGGCGGGGGGCTGGGTGTCTTCATCTTCCGCGGCATTGCTTCCGTTGACAACACACAGCTTCTGGCTGGCGCGGTGCCAGCTGCCTTGATTGCACTGATTGCGGATGGAGGGTTGGGATGGATCGAACGAAGATTATCGCCTGCATAACGGCGGTTCTCATGAGTCTGGCGGCTTCTGGCTGCGCCAAGCAGCATAGCTTGACCGTAGGCTCAAAGAACTTCACCGAACAGGTGGTACTCGGAGAAATCGTCGCCCAGCATCTGGAGAACCGGCTGCAGCAGAAAGTCATCCGCAGGTTGAATCTGGGCGGTACGCTACTGGTCCACCAGTCGGTGATGAACGGTGAGATCGATGTCTATCCGGAATACAGCGGTACCGCGCTCTCGTCCATTCTGAAGATCAACATGATTAACGATCCGAAGGCTATCTTGGAACGGATCCGCGACATGTATCACACCAACCTGCGTCTGGAATGGCTGGACCCGTTAGGCTTCAACAATACCTTCGTAATGGCTGTGCGCGATGAGACCGCTGCGCAATTTAAGTTGAAATCCTTAAGCGACGCCGAGCAGTCGAACATCGAATGGCGGCTTGGCGTCGGCTACGAATTTGAGCAGCGCCCGGACGGCTTGAGCACGCTCAACAAGACGTATCGTTTCCGAGATCTGAAAGCACCAGTCACTATGGATTTGGGTTTGATCTACCGCGCGCTGGAACAAAAGCAGGTGAATATGATTGCGGCTAATTCCACCGATGGATTGCTTGCGGTAGCCAAAGTAAAGGTGCTGGCGGACGATAAGCATGCCTTCCCGCCCTATGATGCCGCACTGGTGGTTCGTGCGGAGACCATCGCGCAGTATCCGAAGTTCAAGCCTGCGCTGGATGAACTGGCTGGCAAATTTAACGAAGAAACCATGCGCAAGCTGAACTACGAAGTGGACGGCGACCATAAGCCGGTGGCTGACGTCGCCGCCGCTTTCCTGCGCAAGGCCGGGTTGAAGTAGCACAACCTTAAGGCGTCTCTTCCTCCCAACCCTTAACAGGCCGGCCGTAAACTTGCGACAGGCTCTTCGGTTTACGCCGGAACGGAGTCCCGTGCTTTTCTATCTCATCCCGGTAACCCATCAACGGGCCGGGGAATCCCACCATTTGCCAGCCGATCATGCCCGCGTTTCCCCCATGCAACGGATCGCACAGGAACCCCTCGATCGTGTGCGTCCGCAGCATCTGGAAAAAATACGTCTTCTCCATCTCCACCAACCGCGTGTCTTGTTCTTCGGCCGGAAGCGTCGCAAAATCGCCGCCCAATTTCTGAATCCCCTGCCGGTACAACTCGCGCGGACTCTCCTTCCCCTGATACCCGTGCTCAGGAACAGATTCGATCCACGGTGTTTTGGTGTAGCGGTATTTATCGCGCCCGTAAGGGCCAGCCAGTTGCCGGTCGATATACACCACGACATTCGCCTCGGTTGCGCCCGGTCCGCTCTCGTCGGCAGGTAGAATCCTTTCCGCGGCAGTCATTACCGTGCGCGCTTCCGCCTCGGTAAAGAACTTCAGCGGGATCTTCACCGTGCTGCCTTGCGCATTCACGCGGAACGGTTCACCCGCCAGCGTATAAATCAGCAATCCACCCACACTCTTGGCGGGTAAGGTAAGAAACTCTCTGCGCCTCATGCCAGTGCTCCCGGTTTCTTGACGTAGCGATCTATCAATGCATCGGCTGCCCGCAACGTCAGCGCCACGGAGGTGACCGTTGGATGAGAGGCCGAATTTTGCGGGAAGGAAGACGCGCCAATTACCCACAGATTCGGCACACCCCAATGTTGCAGCCACGAATTGACCACGCTATTTTCCGGCGTGGTCCCCATTATGGCGCCGCCTTGCACATGCGTTGTTGCATATTCCGCCGTCTGATACCGCCGCGATGCCCGCCCGCCGCGTTCCCCACTCACGACGCGCGCTCCCGCGATTTTCGCAGCCTGTTGCGCAATCTTTCCTGAGACCTCGGTCGCAAGTGCCCGCTGCCGCTGCTCGTGTTCGGTCCAATCCACCGTTACGCGCAGCAGCGGATCGCCCCACTTGTCGGTATAGGTAGGGTCCAGGTCCATATAGTTGTGCTTGTAGGCCAGATGGTCCATCTCGAAATTGCCCATCATCGCAATCTTGTCGAAATGCTTCACCGAGGCCTTCTTCCAATCCGAGCCCCAATTACGCGCAACCTCGCCTTGCGGTATCCGTCCGAACGATCCGATGGGCCGCAGATTACCGCCCGCGGTGCTTGAAATGCCACCGCGCAGCACTCCCGAATCGGCAGCAATGCCGTCGAATCCGTTGAAGTCGGAGATGCGCATCGCTTGGCCGCCCGCAAACATGAACCCGTTCAGCGGCTTCGTAAACGCCAGCGTGGCGCCGCCGCCGCCTACCGTGTGTGAAAAGTTCTTCCCCAGCGAACCCTTGCCCGTCGCCGGATCGTAAGCCTCGCCGATCTTCGACAGCAACAACAACCGCGCATTGTTCGGAGTAAACGAAGCCAGCACCACCATCTCTGCCGGCTGCGTCACTTCCTCTCCCTTTTCGTTCATGTAGACTACGCCTTCTGCCTTGCCATCGCGGTGAAGCACGCGCTTCACCCACGAGTTTGCCCGCAAGGTAAATGCACTCTTCTTCTTCAGCACCGGCAGCAGCGTATTCGTCGGTTGCGACTTGGCGCCCACCATGCAGCCATACAGCATGCAATACCCGCAATATTGGCACCCGCCGCGAGTAATTCCGTCCGGATTGGTGTATGTTTCAGTCAATGTTGCCGCAGCGGCGGTGTAGGGATGGTAGCCCAGCTCACGAGCCGACTGTTCGAACAGCGCCATGGGGTAGGTTTGCTTGTGTGGTGGAACCGGAAACTCGTGCGACCTCGACCCTTCGAACGGATTTCCACCAGCCACAATTTTGCCGTTCAAATTTCCGGCCTTTCCGCCGACCCCCATCATTTGCTCGACGCGCCAGTAGTAAGGCTCGAGGTCTTCGTAGCGCAGCGGATAGTCCTGCACCGAGAGGTCGCCGGGCAGGCGCGCGGCTCCCCACTTCTCACGCAACGCGGTAGCAAGATAGAAATCGTCCGGCGTATGCCGTTCCGCGTATCCGGTCCAGTGTTCACCGGAACCGCCCACGCCCGTGCCAGGCAAAATGCTTCC
>JBBRNO010000066.1:0-32332 GCA_038230275.1 Bryobacterales bacterium | reverse complement strand
GCGCCGTTTCGATCGGCAATCGCCACCGGATTGTTCGCGGCCAGATCACCGGCGTCCGCCAGAAGCTGCGGCGGGGTCCACGTCGTGCCGCCGTCCTTACTGCGCCGCAGCACTACATCGATATTGTCCCAATCGCCCGCGGCGGTGGTTCTGGCCTCGGCATACGCCAGCACCACGCCACGCTTGGTCACCACCATGCCGGGAATGCGATAGGTGCTGTAGCCACCCTTGCCACCTTCAAAAAGGTCGAGCGTCTCTCCCGGCAACAACGATGCGAATAGCACGAACAAAGCCAAATACAAGTTGCGCATGTTCCTAAAACTATACTGGACAAAATGCATACCGTGATTCTGGACGGCTTTGTCATCAACCCCGGCGATCTATCGTGGAAGCCGCTGGAGGAGTTGGTCTCCTTGAACATTTACGACCGCACTCCAGACGAGCTGATTGTCGAACGGGCTCGCGACGCGCAGATTGTCCTCACCACCAAGACGCCGCTCTCGGCCGAAACCATGCGGCAACTGCCGCTGCTTCGCCACATCGGCGTGCTGGCCACCGGCTACAACATTATTGATATGGCGGCAGCCGCGGCCCGGGGCATTGTGGTTACCAACATTCCGAACTACGGAACAGCGTCTGTTGCGCAAGGCGCGTTCGCGTTGCTGCTGGAGTTGTGCCACAAAGTCAGGCTGCACAGCGAGGCCGCGCGCTCCGGTGAATGGTCGGCGAATCCGGACTGGAGCTTCAGCAAAGCGCCATTGACGGAATTGGCTGGAAAGACCATCGGCATCGTGGGTTTGGGACGCATCGGAAAGGAGGTAGCGCGTATCGCCGAAGCCTTCCATATGCGCGTGATCGCGGTTTCCCGCACCGCAGGGGATGTGGATGAGCTTTTCCGCACGTCCGACGTGGTGAGCCTTCACTGCCCATTAACTCCCGTCACCAAAGGACTTGTGAACGCAGACCGTCTTCGACGCATGAAACGAACGGCCTTGCTGATCAATACGTCGCGCGGACCGCTGATTGTGGAACAAGACTTGGCCGATGCTCTGAACCAGGATCTGATCGCTGGCGCCGGCTTGGACGTTCTTTCGACGGAACCCCCGCCGGCGGACCATCCGCTGTTGCTCGCGAAGAACTGCATCGTGACGCCTCACGTCGCCTGGGCCACGCAGGAAGCACGCGCCCGCCTCATGGATATCGGGATTGCGAACGTCGCTGCATTCCTGCGCGGCAAACCGCAAAACGTGATTACATAACGCCGAAAGTGGCGAATGCTTCCACGGTGCTCATGCCGTTTTCGATGGCGGTTCTTACCAGGTCTTCTTTTTCAGCCTTCTCCAGCGCGCGCTTCAGAACCTCCGTCTCCGCCTTCTTGGGAATCACCAGCACGCCATCCACATCGCCGAAGAGAATGTCGCCTGGCTCAACCACTACCGCGCCAATCCGTACCGGCACGCGGAAGTCGGCCACATGGCCGCGCGGCGCCTGGTCCTGCGCGTAACTGCCCATGGAAAAGGTGGGGAAGCCCAGCGCGCGGATCTGCGGCGTATCGCGGGAATAGCCCACCATCACGGCACCGGTGGCGCCCAACAGCATGGCGCGCGTGGACATCAGCTCGCCCCACATGGCATAGTTCGGCGATCCGCCGGCGGCTAGATAGACTTCGCCCTTCCGCAAGCTGTCCAATGCTTCCAGCATCAGTCCGAAGGGCTTGGCTGGTGGAGTGTCCGAATCGATCTCCAATACCGGCATCGCCCGCCCCAGAACCACCATGTCGTCCCGCAGCGGCCGCACGGAAGGCGGCAAGAACTGGTGCAGCAATCCCAGCTTGTCCATCACGTCGCCCACCACGGCCGTGAACAGCTTTTGCCGCATCATCGCGAACAATTCTTCGTCGTCATTCCACATCGCTTATCTCCCATTTAGTAAACTCAGGATGCTGTCTTCGCATGAAATTCAAAACACACCTGTTAGTTCTTATCTCAGCCGGAATCGGATCAAGCGCCCCCGTCGACTTCGCCCGGGACGTGCATCCTATTTTAGTGTCGAGGTGCTCCGGTTGCCATAACGGAGAACGCGGGCAGGGCGGATTGTCAGTAAACACGCGCGCGGAACTGCTGAAGGGCGGCGCCGGCGGACCGTCCATTGTGGCCGGCGATAGCGCAGGCAGCGCGCTTATCCGGCGCGTGACGGGAAAGCTGCTGCCTCGAATGCCGATGAACGGCGAACCGCTAAGCAGTGCCGAGATTGCAACCCTCAGCGCCTGGGTGGACGCCGGTGCCGTGTGGACTCCGTCGCCAACGCTGACCACCCGAAAAGCGCCGCTGGCGCTGCGGAAACCGGAGCGATCCTCCATCGACGACATTCTGGAGCTGAAGCAACCGCCTGTTTCGGATGCGGTGTTTCTACGCCGCGCCTATCTGGATGTCTGGGGTCTTCTGCCCACACCGGAAGAGCGTGAGGAATTTCTAAAAGACAACACCGCGGACAAGCGCGCGCAGCTGATTGACCATCTGCTGGCAAATCGGGATAACTTCGCCGGACACTGGATTTCATTCTGGAACGATCTGTTGCACAACGACGAGGGTGTGACTTACATCGGCGATCGCAAAACCATCACACCGTGGCTGTTGACCGCGCTGAAAGATAATCTGCCGTATGACCAGTTCGCCGCCAGTCTGCTGAACCCGGAACCGAAGACCGGTCCGGAGGGATTTCTGATCGGCGTCAACTGGCGCGGCGACGTCAACGCCAGCCAGACGCCCGTGATGCAGGCCGCGCAGAACAGCGCACAGGTGTTCCTCGGCGTGAATCTGAAATGCAATTCCTGCCACGACAGCTTCATCAGTTCCTGGAAGCTGAAAGATGCGTACGGGTTGGCCAGTTTCTTCTCCAAGGACAAGCTGGAACTGGTCCGTTGCGACATCGCCACCGGCAAGATGTCGGCGGTGAAGTTCCTCTATCCGGAACTGGGCAGTGTGCCGGAAGAGGCGACGCTGGAAGAGCGGAAAGCGGCTGCGGCGCGTTTTTTCACCATGCGCGAAAACGGCCGCTTCGCCCGCACTTTTGTGAACCGGGTTTGGCGGAAGCTACTAGGCCGGGGGATTGTGGAACCGGCCGACGACATGGATGCCAAGCCGTTCAACGAAGACCTGATCGATTGGCTCTCCTGGGACTTCGCCGCGCACGGCTACAACGTCAATTACCTGCTGCGCCAGATCATGACGTCGCGCGCCTACCAATTACCCGCGACAGACAATAAGCAGGAATTCGGCGGTCCGCAATTTCGCCGGCTGCAGGCGGAACAGATCGCCGATGCCATTTCCTCCATCACCGGCGAATGGCGCGTGAAGGTGGCGAATGGTCCGCTGCCGGGTTCCTATAGCCGCGATTGGAGACTGAAGACAGACCCCTTGGCGCGTGCATTGGGCAGGCCGATGCGGGACTTGGCGATTACTGAGCGGTTGAACGATCCGACTACCTTGCAGACTCTGGAATTCGTCAATGGCCAGGCGCTTTCCACACTGCTGCATTTGGGTGCTCTACGCCTGACGGGCCAGCCGGAGCGTGTTCCCGCAAACATTTTCGATAGCGGCGTGGTGCGCGGCAACGTTGTTCCGGTGGACATCGATATCACGGGCGTCAGCGAACTGCATCTGCTGGCCGTGGACCACGATTCGTACGATATTGAAAAGGTGAAGGCAGGCTGGGCCTCGGCGGAATTCGAAGGTCCTGACGGAAAGGTAGCGGTACCGCCTTCCGGCAAGCTGAAACCGAAAGCGGGTGATGCCAAAGACGCGCTGCTTTGCAACGTACCATCCGATCTGGTCTACAACATCAAGGGCAAGGGCTACACAAGATTCCGCGCCAGCTTCGCCGTTGACGAAGGCTCAACCACCAGCGACATTTCGCCCGCCATCCGCGCCTTCGTCTTTACCGAGACGCCCAACCGGCGCCAGTTGGTGCGAGTGGAAGGGGGGAAGCCCGTGGCGGAGCCTCCGAAACTCGCCTCGCCGGACCAGCTGATTACGCGCATCTACCAACACGCCCTGGGCCGTGATCCGAATGCGGAAGAACGCCGCATCGCCAGGGATTTGCTGAAATCCGGAACCTCGGGCCTGGAAGATTTGCTGTGGGCGATTTTGCTGTCGCCGGAGTTTCAATACATATCATGAGCATCGAACAAGAGCTTTTTGCCCCTCTCAATCGCCGCGATTTCATGCGCGCCGGCGCTGGCGCCGCCCTGGCTGCACTGGCGGGCTCTGAGCCGCGTCAACTTTCGGCCGCAGCGCTTCCCGCCAAGGCCGATATCTTCATCCTGCTGTGGATGGCCGGAGGCATGGCGCAGACCGAGACGTTCGATCCGAAAAAGAAGACTGCCTTCGAGCCCGGTATGCGCGGTGCGGAAGTGCTGAGCACCTTCGACCCCATTGACACCGTCGTCGATAACATCAAGATCTCAGAAGGTCTGGAAAAGATCGCCAAAGTGATGGACCGCGGCGCGCTCATCCGCACGCACCGGGTGGGTGACCTGGGCCAGATTCTGCACACCAAACATCAATACCACTGGCACACCGGCTATGCCCCGCCGCAGCCGCTTCTGGTTCCGCACATGGGTGCGTTTCTCGCTCGAACCCTGGGGCCGCGGCATCCGGACGTTCCGGCGTTCCTGAACATCGGACAGAATCTGGAATTGGGCGCGGAAAGCGATGCCGTCAAAGCTTTCCACACGGCTGGTTTTCTGGGCGCGGAGTATGGACCGTTTCTGATTGATGACCCGAACGACGCGACGGCGCGCGTCCGTCCGGCGGCCGGGTTCACCGAAGCCCGCTTCCATAGCCGCTATGAGGCGTACCGGAAATTGCAGGCCAATAATCCGGTGCTGAAGCACGGCAGCGGTTTTCAACAGGAGTCGCTGCTGCGGTCCGTGGAAGGCGCTCACCGCCTGCTCAGTTCACCCGCGGCCAAAGCGTTCGACATGTCGCTGGAACCGAAAAAGAGCTTCGATATTTACAATACCGGCAAGTTCGGCCTGGGCTGCCTGCTGGCCCGGCGGCTTGCCGAAGCGGGCGCACGCTTCATTGAAGTCTCTTCCGAATACATTCCATTCCGGTTCTGGGACACGCATGAGAATGGGCACACCCGCGCCATGGGAATGAAGCAATCCATCGACGGACCGGTGTCGCAACTGATCCTCGACTTGGAAGAGCGAGGCATGTTGGACCGGACGCTGATTGTGCTGGCCAGCGAGTTCGGCCGTGACATCGTGATGGAGGGAAAGCCCGGGAAAGACGTGTTGAAGACGGACACGCAGCCCGACATCATGACGCAGCCAAAGCACTATGGAATGCACCGCCACTTCACCGAAGCGGGCAGCGTACTGCTGTTTGGCGGCGGCATCAAGAAAGGATTTCTCTACGGAAAAACGGCGGACGAGCGGCCCTGTAAGGTGATTGAGAACCCGGTTTCCATTGAAGATCTGCACGCTACCATTTATCGATCCATGGGGATTCCGGCAGACCTTTCCTACGAAGTGGAGAAGCGTCCCTTCTACGTCACTAAGGATGGAAAAGGGAAGGCGGTGATGGAGTTGTTCGCCTAAATGAACCGGCGGCAGTTTCTGACGGGCCTCGCGGCATCGCCGCTCGCCGAGATTGCCGGCGTTGCGCCGCCCTCGGGTACAGACTTCACGCAGGGCGTGCGCAATACCTCTTCCGCGAATCCCATTGAACTTTACAATCTGGTTGACGACCTTGGTGAAACCACGCACGCTGCGTCGCAACATCCTGAAGTAGTGGCGAAGATCGCCGGCATCCTGAGCACCGCGTGTGTGGCATCGCCCGGCTATCCTGTCCCTGGAGAGCCTTTATGAAAAAATCCGCACTATTGTTTCTGACTTGCTCCCTTGTCTGGGGACAGCCGGCAAAAGACCGCCACGTCATCCTCATCACGCTGGACGGTTTTCCAGCGTACGCGCTGCAGGACCCCGCTCTGTCCGTGCCGAATCTGCGCCGGCTGGCTCGCGAGGGTGCCGTCGCCGACCGCATGATCACCAGTAACCCCACCGTCACCTGGCCCAACCACACCTCCATGGTGACCGGCGTGCCGCCCGCCCGGCACAGCGTCCTTTATAACGGGCTGTTCATTCGCGAAACCGGCAAAGTGGATTCGCTGAAGAGCAAAGCGGAACTGGTACAGGCGCCCACGGTTTACGATCTTGCGCACGCGGCCGGCCTGACTACGGCCGAAATCGACTGGGTGGCAATTCTAAATTCCCCGGCCATCACCTGGTCCTTCGCCGAACGGCCGGCTGTTAGCGACGCAATCCCGAAAGAGATGATTGCCGCCGGGTTGGTTTCCGAGGAAGATATCGCGAATTTCGGCAAGCGTAATATCACCTACCGCGATCAGATCTGGACCGAAGCGGCAATCTACATCATGCAGAAGCATAAGCCGAACCTGATGCTCTACCATTTGCTGGCGACAGACAGCGTGCATCACCAATTTGGCCCGAAATCGCTGGCGAGCCTGGCCGCACTCGCTCTGGCGGACGCGCGCGTAGGCAATCTTTACCGGGCTTTGGAGGAGGCGAAACTTCTGCAGAATACAACCATCTTCATCACGGCGGATCATGGCTTCAAAGTGGTGAAGCGGCAGATCCGTCCGTTGGTGCTGATTAAACAGGACGCGCAGATCGTTCCGGAAGGGGGGACGGCGATGGTCTATCTAAATGGCCGTAAGACGGCAGCGGAAATCAAGGCCGCGTTGCAAGGGGTGGAGGGGATTGAACGGATTGTGGAGCCGAACGAATACGCCGCGCTGGGGCTTCCCGATCCGGCAAAAAACTACCGCATGGCCGACTTGGTGCTTGCCGCTAAGGACGGTTACAGTTTCGCGGCCGGTGATCAAGGGGACGTAGTTGTTCCAGCGGCCGTTGGTGCGCTGGGAAGCCACGGCTATCTCAATACCGACCCCGAGATGAATGCAATTTTCATCGCCTGGGGCCGCGGCATTCGCCCGCATATTCGGATCCCGGAACTTCGCAATCTGGATATCGGCCCGACCATCGCCACTTTGCTGGGTCTGAAAATGGATGACACGGTGGGTGCGCCGCTGGCGTCGATTCTGGTGAAGTAATTCAGGCGTTAAGGTAGAGGAATGCAGACAATCACGCTGAAGAACACCGACTTGCATGTTTCAAGGGCTTGTTTCGGAACCATGACCTTCGGGGGCCAGGCGGACCAGGCCGCCAGCACGTCGATGATTGATTGCTGCCTGGAGAATGGCATCAACTTTATAGACACTGCCAATGTCTACAACGAGGGCAAGTCCGAGATATTTCTGGGCAATGCCTTAAAAGGGCGCCGCAACAAGGTTGTGCTGGCCAGTAAGGTGAGGGGGCCGATGGGTCCCGGCCCGGATGAGGGCGGACTTTCGAAAAAAGCGATTCTGCGCGCCTTGGAGGATAGTCTGAAGCGTCTGGGTACCGATCATCTGGACATTTATTATCTGCATCGGCCCGACTACGATGTGTTCATCCAGGAATCTCTGGAAGCGATGGACCAGCTGCGGCGGCAAGGCAAGATCCGCTACGTTGCCAGTTCAAACTACAGTGGTTGGCAGGTGGCGCAGATGTTCTCAATCTCTGAGCGCCAGGGCTATCAGCCCCCGCGTATCAGCCAGCCCATGTATAACCTGCTGGCACGTGGCATCGAGCAGGAGTATCTGCCGATGTCCAAGGAATTTGGCGTATCCAACGTTGTTTACAATCCGCTTGCGGGCGGGCTGCTCACGGGAAAACAAAAGCGGGAGAGTCCGGTGGAAGGCTCGCGTTTCGACGGTAACCAGATGTATCTGGACCGCTACTGGCACCCGGCGTATTTCGATGCGGTGGAGCGGCTGAAAGCAGTGGCGGCTGAGGCGGGCCGTTCCATGGTCAGCCTGTCTCTAAATTGGTTATTGCATCATACGGTCGCCGATTGTGTGATTCTTGGTGCGTCTCATTTGGATCAATTGAAGAACAACATCCAGGAGATGAAAGAGGGTGCTCTGCCGCCCGCAACCATTGAACAGTGCAATCTGGTGTGGCAAAACCTGCGCGGCGTGACGCCCAACTACAACCGTTAGCCTCCAGCGCGTAAGGCGCGTACTGTACGCGGGCGATCCTGAACTTTTATTCATAACCATTCCAGCAAGATAGCGTACCGCAATCGCGTTTTTTCCACTTCCCACTTGCATTCGAGTGTGCTAGTATGGTGTTGCTTCAGATGGACCAATCGCCTGGAACCCGGTCCCGAAAATCCCCACGGAGTAAATAAACCCAAAGAATGAGCTTTACTGTATTTCTCGGAAATATCCCCGTCTGGGTAACCGCTGACGATATTAAGTCGTGGCTTACCGCAGAAAGCCTGGTTTCGGATGCCGTCAAGGTAATCCGCAACCCGGAAACACAGGAATCGAAGGGATTCGCCTTCATTGATGCTCCGAATGCCGAAGAGATGAATTCCATCATCCGCCGGTTTGATCGTGCACCTTTAGAAGATCGTCTCCTTCGCGCAAACCCAGCGCAGCCGCCGAAGTCCCGGCAGTTGGTTGGACCAGGAGCTCCGCCGGCAGTAGTTGGAGCCGGAGTTGGAGTTGGAGTTGGGGTACAATCCGCACGCCCGCCGCAGAACGCTCTTGATCGCAATCGGCGCGCTGGTAAGAAGCACAAACGGCCCGCTAAAGAAAATCAGGGTCCGCAAAGTGCTTTCGCGGAAGAGTTGGCAAAGGCTCTCTAGTTTTATTCGCGGCACGCCGGTTTCCGTCACGCAATTTGTGATCCCGGCCGCAATACGGCAAGCTATCGTTACTATTTCATTGCACTAACGTTAACAACGCGATAGACTTATCTCAATCTGCACGGACCGGTGACGCGCCTGGCTTGCAGAGGTGGATAACCGTGAATGAGCTAATTGTAATCCGTATCATCTTCGCTCTTCTTTTGGGCCTCATCGCCTTTGTTCTGAAGCCATTTCAATTGGAAAGCCCGTTAGCCGGTTTGGCGGGCTTTCTTTTTGCCCTTGTC
Organism: Bryobacterales bacterium; assembly: GCA_038230275.1. GTDB lineage: Bacteria > Acidobacteriota > Terriglobia > Bryobacterales > Bryobacteraceae > JANXXV01. Next base: position 23,262 of record JBBRNO010000066.1, on the reverse strand, counting down.
GTAATCCTTCTTGAGATTCGAATCAAACGAGCCAGTCTGCAGCGTCTGATCGGAGCCTGTCTAGGGGCGGTTGCCGGTCTGCTGGGTGCATTCCTTATCTCGCTCGTCATTGGTAGGCTACAACCCATTTACCCAGCCAGTATCTCGTTCATTGAGATCGGCATTGTTGCCCTTTCCTTATATGTCGGAATCACCGTCGGCGCCTCCAAGGGAGACATGCTAGACCTGACGGTGTTAGGCGGACTGATCGGTGGCGAAAAGTCGACACGCCATTCTTTTAACATTCTGGACACCAGCGTAATTATCGACGGCCGTATCGCCGATATCGCGGAGACAGGCTTCCTGGACGGCACACTGGTGATTCCTCAGTTCGTTCTCCGCGAGCTGCAAATGGTGGCCGATTCGGCTGATTCCATGAAGCGGAACCGCGGACGCCGCGGCCTCGACATCCTGCAGCGCATCCAGAAAATGCCCCAATTGCACATCGAAATCATGGAAGATGATTTCCCGAACATCCGTGACGTCGATATGAAGTTGGTGGAGTTAGGCAAAATCTACGGATGCAAGGTTGTGACGAACGATTTCAACCTGAACAAGGTAGCGCAGCTGCATGGAGTAGAGATCCTCAACATCAATGAACTGGCGAACGCGCTGAAGCCGATTGTTCTGCCGGGCGAGACAATGCGGGTCTTTATCTTGAAAGAAGGCAAGGAATACAACCAAGGGGTCGCCTACCTGGATGACGGCACGATGGTAGTAGTGGATAACGCCCGCAAGATGATCTCGAAGACCGTCGACATCGGCGTTACCAGCGTATTGCAAACCACGGCGGGGAAGATGATCTTCGGACGCTTCGACGAGCGAACGCATTCGGTTTACGAAAAGCCCGAGACCAGGCCGCAGCGCGAGCAATCCACCGCGGCCGCCGGACCTCCATCGTAAAGCCTCCCCGGCAGCGCGCACGAATTCCGCGCCTGGCTCCGCACCTTGCGGTAAACTAGAGATCCGAATATGAAAGTCTCCGTCATCCTCCCCGCGGCGGGGCTTGGCACCCGTATGGGCCGCGTCCAGCCTGAAAAGGCCGGCACCAGCCGCAAGCAGTTTATGCTGCTGGATGGCCAGCCTATTCTGGTGCACACAGTCCGGAAATTCATCGATTCTCCGCAGGTTACCGAAATCGTCATTGCGCTGCGTGCCGAGGACATCGAATGGGCTCGCGAACTTCTCTCGAAGGAGTCGCAGGCCAAACCAATTCGTCTAGTGGAGGGTGGCGACAGCCGGCAGCAATCCGTCGAGAATGCCCTCAACAGCCTGAACCCGGACACAGACCTGGTGGCCATACACGATGCGGTTCGTCCTTTCATCGACCTGGCCACCATTGAAAAAGTAATCGATCACGCGGCTGAAACAGGCGCGGCGATTGTTGGAATCGTCCCGGTGGACACCGTCAAACAGGTGCACCTCAATAAGATCCGCCAGACTCTCACGCGCGAACGGCTCATCCTGACGCAGACTCCGCAGGTCTTCCGGTATGACCTGCTGAAGAAGGCCTTCGATAAAGCCCGGGAAGACCAGTTTATTGGCACTGATGAATCCAGTCTGGTGGAACGCCTGGAGCAAATCGAGGTCAGCGTAGTGCCTGGCAGCGACCGCAACATCAAGATCACCCGCCCTACGGACATGGAGCTCGCCCGGCTGTTCCTCACCGTGGAATCGGCCGGCCGAAGGCCCGCTTGAGCGAGTATCGAACCGGTCTCGGCTGGGATAATCATCGCATCGCGGCAGGCCGCCCGTTGATCCTGGGTGGAATCCGGATCCCGGCTGAATTCGGACTGGAAGGGCATTCCGACGCCGACGTACTCTCGCACGCCATTACCGATGCTCTGCTGGGAGCCTCCGCCCTGGGCGACATCGGCATGCACTTCCCCGATACCGATCCGAAGTGGAAAGGCGCTGACAGTCTGCAATTTCTGCGGCACGTTTGCGCCTTGATTGCCGAGCGCGGCTACCGTATTGTCAACGTCGATTCCACGGTCATCCTGGAAAAGCCGAAGTTGAAGGACTATCGGATAGAGATCCGGCAACAATTGGCCGCTACGATGGCCATTGAACTGGACCGGGTTTCGGTAAAGTTCAAGACGGCGGAAAAGGTAGGTCCGGTTGGGGAAGGCCGCTCCGCCGAAGCGCAGGCCATTGTTACATTGCTAAAGAAGGAAGCTACGGTATAATCCCAACGAGGGCCCTTAGCTCAGCGGTTAGAGCCGCGGACTCATAATCCGTTGGTCGTAGGTTCAAATCCTCCAGGGCCCACCAACCTCCTTCGTTCTAATATTTACCAGCGGCCAGCTAGAAGTTGTTCATTTTTGACAGCCACCGGAATCGTCCAGTTCACCTCGGCTAGTTGAGCCTTTTCTCGGGAAAACCATTGTTTGTGCCGGATGGCGTCAGAATTTCGTTCCTCCGTTCCGCCACCTCCTTCTTCATCAACGGCAGCAAGCGCGTGTAGGTATTTTTGGGATCAAGAGCAAGAAATCCGAGCCGGTGACTTAGCAGATGATGAATATCCACCATCCATTCCTCAGGACGACCAACATTCAGCAGGTCCGTGGCGGCGTCAGACACGTGAATCACATCGATACTTGGAATGTTTCTTGCCCGGCCAATTTGGACGCTTAACCTCAATTCCCGCGTATCTCCATAAAATCCCGGTCCCTTCATAAGTTCGCCCACGCCCCCGTTTGCACTGCAAAAGCTCTAGACGGGTCAAGTACGGGAGCCGAACATATCCGAAGCTTGATAGCATGGATTCCATCGTGATTCGCACCCTGCCCCTACTGCTGCTTCTCAACTTGCTCCTTTGCGGTTGCAAACCAACCGTCCTTGAACCGGTCCCAGACTGGGCTTACCCGACCAATCCGGCGCAACCGCCGGGCCAGACGGCTCCCGCTCCCCAAGGGCCGTTCCATATCGAGACAAGCAAACTTTTCTTTACGCGGCCGGAACTCACCAATCTGTTCAGCGCGCCCGACTGGCGTCCGGAAGATCATCCCGCAATGCCGGAGATCGTCTCTCATGGCCGGCGGCCGGATGTGCGGGCCTGCGCGTATTGCCACCTGCCAACGGGTAACGGGCGACCCGAAAACGCGCGACTGGCGGGTTTGCCCGTCGAGTACTTCATCGCCCAAGTGAAAGCGTTTCGCGATGGGAAACGAAAATCCTTCGTCGCCGGCAGGGCCCCCACGGTCAACATGAGCAACACCGCAAAAGCGATGCAGGACGACGAAATCGTTGCCGCCGCCAGATATTTCGCAGCTCTTCGGCCGCAGTCGTTCGTCCGCGTGGTCGAGACTTCCATGATCCCCAAGTCGAAAATCGCCGGCTGGCTATTCCGGTTCGACCGCGAGGGTGAACAGGAACCGCTCGGCCAACGGATCATCGAAGGGCCGGAGGATTTCGAACAATTCGAATTGCGGGATCCGGCCGCGCCATACATCGCTTATGTGCCGGAAGGAAGCGTCGCTTTGGGGAAACGCCTGGCCGAGACATGGGGAGACAGCAAAGAGCTTGAGTGTTCCAGCTGCCACGGGCCGGGCTATAAAGGCAAAGACGATGTACCCAGCCTTGCGGGCCGTTCTCCGACATCAATCGCTCGTCAGCTCTATGACCTGAAGTCCCGCACCCGGCGTGGCGGCAAGAGCTCGGAAATGGACAAGGTGGTGAAGTACATGATGAACAGCGACATGCTGGCGCTCGCGGCTTATCTTGGATCGCTGACGCCGTAAGCGCTACTTCTTCGGTGGCTTCAGGCGAATGCCAACGCGCCGGGATGTCAGTCGCAGAGTTGAAACTGCCAGCGTCCGTGCAACACCTCGGTGTTCGAAACGCGGCAGTTGAGAATCCGTCACCTTTACGAAAAACGTCCGATTTTTCGATGTGCGCCGCTAGGTTTCGGGAGGATCGCCGGCAACTCGAAAGCAATCCGCATGAGCGTGTCATCACTCCCGAGCGCAATTAAAATGCCCCTAGTAGGTCGGCGGAGGGTTGCACGTCGCTCGCTTTATATGTCCTGCCAAATTTTGACAGCCACCCGACAGCCAAGCCGATGGACTCATACGGATGAACTACCCGAAACCATCAAGTCCGTCAAGCCGATTTCCACAACATAGCATTTAGTGGACACCCATCATTCGGACCCATAATCCGTTGGTCGTAGGTTCAAATCATCCAGGACCCATTAACTTCCTTCGTACAAGCGGCCAACCATCCGGACATTTATTCGGCTATGCCATACTTTGCAATCACTGTAATATATTGCTACACATTAACTTATTGCTAGAGGAGATGCAGACTCCGAAGCGGACATTTCAGCGGTCAAAGATCGTCACGGATCCATTTCTTCAATGGAACCGCTCCAGATTGGAGAAGGCTCGCGGCACCGGCCCCCTCTAATAGATCTAGCCTTTGAGCTGGTCCAAAAATCCGCGGGATTTCGCCGCAGCCTCCCTTCCAGCCTGCTTACATCTCTCGCAGGCCTCGTACGGTCCATGAACTGCTACTACAGCAACTGGATCGAGGGGCACGATACGCATCCCATCGATATTGAGCGGGCTCTTAAGAACGATTACAGCCAGGACGTCAAGAAGCGCGACCTCCAGTTGGAGGCTAAAGCGCATATCGCCGTTCAGGTATGGATCGACAGCGGCGGTCTTCAGGGCCGCGCGGTGACGGCGGACGCCATCCGTGAACTCCATCGCCGTTTTTGTGAGAACCTTCCGGACGAAATGCTTTGGGTCGAAGACACACGGGCCAAGCATCGCGTTCGCGTCGTTCCAGGCGAATTGCGCCGGGGCGATGTCAAAGTAGGACGCCACCTCGCGGTAAGCCCGGGCGCCGTTCCCCGCTTCCTGCGGCGATTCGAAGAGGTATACAGCAGGCTCGGGAAGACCGAAACAATTCCCTCTGTGGCGGCCGGGCATCACAGACTCCTATGGCGTGTGGCCCGGTTAATGTCCCACGCAATCACGCTGGAAACGCTTGACACCGGGGGGGTATGGTCAATCGCGCGGGGGCTTGCGCGGAATGTGGGGGACTACAAGACGCACCTTGCGAATTGTGATCTCACCCGCCGAAACGACTTGGATGGCCGCGGCAATTTAAGCGAAGAAGCTCTGGTTGCATTCACTGGGTTTTTCCTCAAGACATGCATCGATCAAGTCACCTTCATGGAAAGCCTGGTCCAGCCGGACCGCCTGCGCACGCGCATCCTTCTGTGGGTGGAGGAAGAAATCAGGCTCGGCACGCTGCCACGAAAGTCCGGCAGCATTTTGGAAGCTATCCTCTATCGCGGTGAACTTCCACGCGGCGAAGCCGGCAGCGTGGTAGGTGCTGGAGATCGCCACGCCCGCCGTATCATTTCGGCTCTGATCGCGTTGGGCGTGCTGGTTTCCGAAAATCCGCGCGCTCCCGTTAGACTTGCATTCCCGGCCGCGCTGGCCTACCGATGGATGCCGGGGTTGTTTCCGGAACACCGCGGTTAGCCTTTCTCTCTTTACTCCATCGAGCTTTGCTCACTGGGCCTGCCACTCTATCACGCATGCTGAGATCTTCGAGTTATTGATGCGGACCACCAGCCGCTCCCAGTTATTTTGCGCACCGGGTGATTCAAAAACGACGATATCCGTGGCGTGTCGAGGGTCGAAGGTGAAAATGGCGTTGCCCGCAGCGGTCTTGGCCGCTGCAGGAGTGGCATAGCGAGGATTGGAGGTAAAGACAGTCAGTCCATCCCGGCCTGCTTCCGCCGGGTAGACCTGAACCGATACCGGCGTGCCCGGCAGAGCACCGGACAGCGACCCGGTGGAAGCCCGCGAACCTGCAATCGTCAGCAGCCCGCCACTAGCGAAATGCCCTGTCCAAACCACGATACCCTTCCGTAACTTAATGACTTCGGGCGGAGCCGCTCGGGATTCACTGCCGGGATGTGGTTTTGCCTGCTCAGGGAGCTTGGCCACATCCGCATCCGGTGGCTCTGGCACCGCAGGCGATCTCGCTGGTTCAGTCTGGCCCGCAGCCGCTGGTGCTGGGGCGATAGCTGTGACTCGGTCCAGGGGTACATCCCTCGCGGGCTTTTCAGCGGTCTCAAGTACGGCAGCCGCTGGGGAAGGGGACGGGGAGACTGTTGCGGAGGATTGCACCGCCGCTAGCGGAGTTGATCGTTGAGTCGAAAGTTTCACCCAAGTGAACCAGATCCCGATGAGCGCCGCAGCGAAAACGAAAGCGGCTGGCACCCATAAGGGCTTAGCACTTGCTTTGCGACCCGCCGGAACAGCGGGTCGAGGTGGGGGTAGCGGCGGCTGGAATGTTGTGGTCTGCTCCGATGGCGGATTCGGGCGCGGCGCGGCAGCCGGCTCAACTGCGCGCCGCTCCTCGGAAGGCGTGTTGACGCCTGCCAACAGGGCTTGCGCAAACTCACTGCACGTGGAGTATCGCCCGCCGGCCTCCTTGGCCAGCCCTTTTTTCAATACTGCAGATACCCCGGCGCCAACCGACGGGTTGACAAGCTCGGGAGACAGTGGCTCTTCATGGATGATCTGGTAGCAGATGCTGGTGGGATTTTCCGCGCGAAACGGCCTTTGACCGGTCAACATTTCGTAGGCGACCACCGCCAGTGCGAACTGGTCGCTACGGCCATCCAGCGGTTGACCCAGAACTTGCTCGGGTGACATGTAACACGGTGTTCCCAGAATCATGCCGGTCTTCGTCGTTTCGCCGAAGGTCGTCTTGGCAATTCCAAAGTCGGTGACTTTGGTAGTGCCGGCGGCCGTCACCATAATGTTTGCGGGTTTGATATCGCGATGCACCAAGCCCCATTGGTGCGCGTGGTCCAACGCCGAGGCCGCTTCACCTAGGACACGGCAGATCGTCGCTTTGTCGAGAGGCTCGGTTTTCGCCATGATGGCTTCCAGAGTTGGGCCATCGACAAACTCCATCGCTATATAGGCAACATCCTGTTCTTCGCCGACCTGAAAGATCGTGACAATGCTCGGGTGGCAGAGGTTTCCCGCCGCACGGGCTTCGCGGAAGAGCCTCTCTTTCAACCAGATCTGCTCATCCTGATCGTTATAGCCGATCAGCCGGATTACCTTAACTGCTACGGCTCGCCCGATGATAGGATCGATGCCGCGGTAAACCGTGCCCATGCCGCCGCGGCCGATTACTTCGAGTATTTGAAACGGGCCGAGCTTGGTCAGCACAGGGTCAGGAAGCCAATTTTACTTGAGTATCGCATTCAGGGATATGGTGCTACCGGCATTCACCTGCAACGAACGCTCCCAGAATCTACCATCTGCCTTGACAACAATCTTATGCGAGCCAGCGTTCAGTTGCAGCGTGGTTGGCGTACTCCCCACGAATGCGCCGTCCACCTCGATGTCGGCGCCGGCAACAGTCGACGTAATTGTCACGGATGCGTTTCCGATGCTACCGGAGCCACCGGACTGCTGGTGCGCTTGCGGCTGCTGTGGCGCTCCGCCCTGCGAGGCCGCATTTGAGCTTTGCGAGGTAGCGCCGCCGGACCCTAAGAGGTGATTGCCGTCCGTGTAAACGTCAAAGGCAACGCCTTTATTGATGACGATGTCTTTGCCCTTCATCAGCAGCATCACGGGTGCCGCGGGCCAGAATACCACTGCCACGCCGGCAGTAATGACGCCAGACCGGACGGCATGACTTTCACCCGACTTCTTGGTGACCGTGTAGCGCAACGGCACCCATTGATTGTCCATGCTCTTCACGCGGTCAATTGAAAAATCGAGTTTACCCGCGCGGCCCATCCGCCGCTTCTCATGGGCATCGGTAACGGTGCCGGTAACGCGCGCGCCTTCACCGATGACCACCACATCACCGACCTTTACGGCCTCGCGGACGCTCAGTTCCACCGTCTGTCCTTCTTCAGCGGTTGCTGAAGAGATAGTGCTCTCCAGCCGCACCTGGAGCTTCGTTCCTTCCGGAATCGTTATCTGCGCGTCGCCCACACCAAGGACGAGCGCGGCCAGCAATGCCAGCTTCATTCTATTGCCCCCTTACAGTGATTGTCGGAGTTGCCGCATCCGCGTGAGCTCACTACTACAGCCGAGGGTGCAGCCACAGACGCTCATTCTTTGGGACCCTTTTGCAGCATAACAAAGTATCACATGTTTACACCGGCACGGATACAAGCAAAAAACGTCCCGGTACCGCCAGGGACGCGCTCACCTTGAGGGCAACCGATTGCGCACGTGTTCGTTGCCTGTGCCCAAGGCTGCTCCACGAAGTCGCCTGGACGATTCCCGTGTAAGTCACCATCGATCAAGCCGGTACTCAACTCCGTTCCAGGAAGATCTACTTCCCGGGTGCCGTGTACAGATCCGCGACACGGAAGCTGCGGTACACAATCGTCCCATCCACCTGCTGCACGTAAACCACCTTGCCGTCCGGCGAAGTTTCAACCGCCCTGCCGTACGGCGCGGCCTGATTGATGAATCCTGCTTCGAACGAGTGTCCGCCATTCGATAACGTCTGAGCCGAACCGACCGCGATCGCGTACACGCCTAAATCCGCGTTGTGTACCAGCGTGGCCGTGTGCGCCTGTTCATCCAGCGTCCACGCCTGACCCCGGTTATGCGCTTTCGGATCCTTTTTGAAACGGGTATGGCCGTCGTCCAGAATGGACAGCAGGTTCGATCCAACCGGTTCAAATCCCGGATCGTGCTGGAATGAGAACCACGGGTCCCGATCGTCGGACTTCGCCGTAAAATCTCCGCCCTCTCCAAGCCGCCAGAGAATCCTTCCGGTTCCTTTGCCGTTTTGCCATTCAATCTTCAGCACCCAGTTTTGCTCGGGCATGAAAATCAGGAAGTCGTCTGTCGACGGAATATCTGCCAGGAATACGGGAGCGCAACCGCCCCTACCGGCGCCGCCCTGCCATTTTTCATCGCCCAGCGACGCACGTTTAATATCGAAATGATCGAACGAGTTCCACACGCCGGCGACCTGAAAGTCTTCATCCAAATCAATCACCAAATCGCCCAGAATATCCACCGGCTCCTTGGCGCCTTGGATCCCAGCGGGAAACATGACGGACCGTAGGCACTTCTTTATGGCTGAACCATATGTCACGTTTCGACACCGAAGTAATGCTTGACCTGTGCCGGGAGCGCTTTATAGACTGAAGCTCTCCATGCCGGTCACCTCTCCCACATTTCTTCAGAACCGCCGCCAGTTCCTGCAATTTCTCGCGGCGAGCCCTCTCCTATCGGCGCAGCAAGTCTCTGCCGTGATAGCCGATCCGTCGGAGGCGCTCAACGTGATGGATTTTGAAGCGGCTTCGCGGCAAGCACTTCCACCCGCGCATTTTGGCTACATGGCAACTGGTGTCGACGACGATCTAACGTTGAAGGCGAATCGCGACGGGTTCCGCGAAATCCAACTTCGTCCGCGCCGGCTGGTGGACATTCGCCACGCTGATCTGAGTATCGAATTGTTCGGAACGCGCTGGGAGACCCCAATCATCCTGGCGCCGATTGGGAACCAGAAAGCATTTCACGCCGAGGGGGAGCTTCCCGTAGCCCGCGCCGCGCGGTCCAAACGAACACTGCAAATTCTCTCGACGGCGACGAATACGTCCGTTGAAGAGGTCACCGCAGCAGTGGGCCGGCCTGTCTGGTATCAGCTCTATCCCACTTCCCGCTGGGAGATAACCGAGAAGCTGGTGAAGCGGGCGGAGTCGGCAGGCTGCCCGGTGCTGGCGCTGACCGTCGATACCCAGGCTGGCAGGCACACCGAAACCGCGGATCGCTTCAAGCGATTGGACAGCCGGAAATGCGTGACTTGCCATGGCACCAAGCCTGAGGACTTTTTCCGGCGCAAGCCGATGTTCACTGGCATGGAGATGGCGGGCATCACCACCGGCAATCCCGGGTTGACCTGGGAGCACGTCAGAAAGTTGAAAAGCCTGACGCGCATGAAGCTGCTGATCAAGGGCATTGAGACGCGGGAAGACGCCAGGCTGTGCGTCGAGAACGGCTTGGATGGCATCATCGTTTCCAACCACGGTGGCCGGGCGGAAGAAAGCGGCCGGGGCACCATCGAATGCCTGCCGGAAGTGGTGGACGGAGCAGCTTCCCACATTCCGGTGTTGATCGACGGCGGCTTCCGCAGAGGCACGGACATCTTCAAGGCGCTCGCCCTGGGTGCGCGCGCGGTTTGCATCGGGCGTCCTTATATATGGGGACTATCTGCGTTCGGGCAGCCCGGCGTCGAACGCGTGCTGGATATTTTGCGCATTGAGTTGGAACTGGTGATGAAGCAGTGCGGGACCAGGTCGGTTGCGGAGATCACGCGGTCCGCAGTCACGTAGTCCATCAGTTAACGGGGGTCAGTCCGGTTTCTTCTTGCCGAAGAAACCGTCCAGCAGCCCCTTCGCTGCTTTCGCCGGATCCTCGCCTTTCAGCAAGGAGTTCGCCCAGTTTCACCTCGCGGCCCAGCGCTTTTGTCAGTTCTGCTTCCAGCATCGGCCGGAACTGATTTGCATCGAAGAAGAAAGCCGCCCCAGCCACCAGCAGCACCAGCGCACCGGCAATAATTGCAACTGCACTAGCAAAGCGTTTCACGGTCTTTCGAGTGTACTATCTCTAGCAGGGTGCATGAGAGCAATTAGAAAACACAAACTGGCCGCGGGACTCGCGGTGTTGGCGGCCGCTTGCGTCGCGGGAGCCTATTTCACAGGCAGTGCGGCACCCAAAGTCCCCGGGGTGAAGCAGATGCCATCCCCGGTGGATGAGCGTCTGATGCAAACGGCAAGCCAAATGGCCGCCATGGCTGACACCAGCGCGGAGCAGGCGCCGGCGCATGAAGCGTTGCGGCTTGCCGATCACGAACTGGACCAGGCTTTTGCCAGCGCGCTTCGGGAAGCTACCGCTGTCACCGAACCAGCGACGGGCCCATTCAAGGCGCTTGTGGCACAGATTGCGCAGCTGAAATCGCAGATGACTCGGGATGAGGCACGCATTGCGAAATTGACGAAGGAAGAAGCTACCGGACAAATGGAGCTGGCGAAGGCGCAGTTGGCCCTCGACCAGGATGAGTTGGAAGACGCGCAGGAAGACTTGGCCCGGCAAGGAGGCGACCAGCATTCGAAGCTGCAAAGGCTGGTGCAGGAACACGAGGCCGGGCAGCACGCGGCGGTGCCGCAAACAAAGATCGTAACGACCGAAAATATCACGACATTCGCCGCACAGATCGGAAGATGGCTGGCGCTGCGAGACCGCTCCCGGCAGGTGGACACAGCTTATCGGGAGGCAGCCAGCCGGCAATCCGCATTGGAGCGGGAGCACAATGCGCTGGAGAAAGTACTACGCAAAGAGCCACCGTCGGCGGTGGAATCCGCTGCGGAACGGGCTGATGAAGTGGAAACCGCCGCGCTGGCGGAGCGGCTGCGGCATCTCTCCAACCAAGTGAAGACACTGGCCGAGCTGGACAAGAGAAGCCAGGACACGCAGCAACTGGCCGGAGTCTACCAACGATGGGCCGCGGTGGTGGATGCCAACCGGCGCGTCGTGTTGCACGCTATGCTGCTCTCGCTTTCGGTGATTCTGGCGATTCTGATCGCGGTGATGCTGATTGATTCCCTGGTGCGCAGATCCTTCGCGCGCCAGACGGACCGGAAGCGCTTACATCACCTTCGTGTCGTGGCGACCATCGCGATTCAGTTGATTGGCGCGCTGCTCATCCTGCTGATCGTCTTTGGAGTACCTACGCAAACGTCGACCATGATCGGGTTGGCTACCGCAGGGCTAACGGTGGTCCTGAAAGATTTCATCGTCGCCTTCTTCGGATGGTTCACGCTCATGGGGCCCAACGGAATTCGCGTGGGCGATTGGGTGGAGATTGAAGGCGTGAGCGGGGAAGTAATCGAGGTCGGCGTACTGAAGACGGTCTTGCTGGAAACAACCGGCGGCGCCAGCACCGGACACCCTACCGGCAGGCGGGTTTCCTTCGTGAATAAGTTCGCCATTGAGGGGCACTACTTTAACTTCTCTACCGCTGGCCAGTGGCTTTGGGATGAGCTGCGTGTCACCTTGCCCGTGACAGGCAATGCGTATCAGCTGGCAATGCAGATTCGCGAAAGGGTGGAGCGGGAGACCGATACCGATTCCGGCGCGGCGGAGCAGGATTGGGAGCGGGTGACGCGCCAGTATGGAAGCCGTCCGTTCTCCGCCAAGCCGGCGGTGGACCTGCGGCCATCCGCCAATGGGCTTGATGTGATCGTGCGCTACGTGACGCACGCGCCGCAGCGGTATGAAGTGAAGTCGCGGCTGTTCAAAGCGATTGTCGAGCTGGTTCACACGCCCGCCGGTTAGCGGCGGAATGGGCACTACAACTGTACCTGCTCCTTGGAATAGCGGTACGTCTTAAAAGTGGTGTTTTGAGCGCCAGGCTGGAACTGGTGCGCCGCGCCAGGGTATTCGCCGAAGAAGGGAATCACGTACTCCCAGACGATTCTCCCTTGGGCGGTCACTTCAAAAAGCCGGCCACTGGCCGCATCGGTAATGTGGGTATTCCCGTTCCACAGGCGCTGCGCGTTGCCCATGAACGGACAATAGAAAGATTGGCGGGGCGTATCCGTATACTGCCATTCGATAGCCTTCGTCGCAGGATTGATTTCCACCACGCGGGTGTACGATGTCGACACGCCCGCGCGATAATTTCCATTGTCGAAAACCAAAATGTTGCCGTTCGCCAGTTCCACCGGCGCATGTTGATGCGAGATGATCTCAGGCCCGATATGCCACACCACGCTGCCCGATTTCTTGTCCACCGCGATAATGCCCGACGTGGTTCGGAGGCTCATCAGGATCAGCCCCTGCCGGGTCTCCCACAGACCGTTGATCAGCGGCCAATGGACACGTTCGAATAGGGGATTGATCGGAAAATCGGCTGGGTTTAGATGGTCGGCCGCACTCCACCGCCACACTAGCTCGCCCTTGCGGTTGACCTCTTTCACGACGTCGCCGTACATGGCGCCTCCACCGCCACCCAGGATGTTTGCCATCTTCTTCGGCAGCGGATCGGCGGCGCTGTATAGCAAATTCCCATTGGCCAACCATTCCGCATCGTGATGATGCGTGACGTCTTCAAATTCCCAAACCACCTTTCCCGCCGGGGTCACTTCAGAGAACGCACCACCGTGCCAAACCGGCCACATCGGGTAGAGAACCGGGGAATCCGGATGAGAGCCGTTATAGCCCAGATTTCCGTTGGGCAGTAGCACGGCATGACGCCCGGGCCGGACCGGCAGTTTCCACCGATGCGCCACGGCGCCGTCGATATCAATCAGGTAAACATTGCCGCCATCGGTCTGCGGAGTGAAGAGCGTGTAGCCCCCGGCCGACCGTTGATGATCGACGGTGATGAGACCGCTTCCCCTGCGCCGGGCCGTGATCTGGTCGACATCCTTTTCTTTAGTGGGCGCAGCCGCCGAGGGCAGCGCACTGACAAGCGCCGCGGTTAGGAAATTCCTGCGTCCGTTGCCGGACGGCTGATGAGTGGACATTAGTCAACGCTCCTGAATCAGAATTCCATCGACCAGGATGATGGCTGTCCTCTTATTATATGGAATCCCCGGCCGGCTCGCGGGTTGCTACTATCAAGCAAGGTACCCTGATGAACCTTGCAAAGCTTTCCGCCGCGTTTCTTCTCTCGGCCGCGTTCCTGGCAACCGCAGCCACCAAATCCGAAACCGGCGAAGAGAAATTCATCGCCTGGGTGCAGAAGCGCGTGCAGGAAGCACAGCCCACCAGAGCCGAGCGCAAGTTCGATCAAGTGGGATGGGCAAAGGACATCCTGGATGCCGAGCGTCTGGCCAAAATTCACAATCGCCCAGTATTCTTGTTCACCCACGATGGCCGGGTCAACTGGGGCCGCTGTTGAGGCGGGGCCTTCGGCCTGAGAGAGGGTCCTCTCTCAAACGACAAGGTAATCGCGCTGCTCAACGGCTATTTCGTCCCGGTCTATAGCTCGAATGAGGATGTCGCGGCGGGTGGTTCCGCCTCCGTAGCCGAAAAGGCCGAACGCCAGCGGATCTATTTGACCTATTTCAATCGAAAGCTAGGCGTTGGAGATGTCCATATCTATATCCTTACTCCCGATGGGGAACCGCTGGGCGGAATGGGAGTGGGCCCGGCGACAGTCAACGACACGAATTTGCTCGACATGCTGAACGGCATGGTGAAGAAACTGGGAAATCCTCCTGGGGAACCGGTGGCGAAACCTGGACCGCAGTCCGTTCCCCCTGATGCTGCTGCCGATTCGCTGGTGCTTCATCTCAGCGCCCGCGGCGCCACCCGGGGCACCAACTACCGTATGTTCCCGGCGGAAAATTGGATTGTTCTCGCCAAGCCGGAGTGGGCGGGTTTGCTACCCCAGGGCGAAGCGAAAATTGGCGCCTCCTGGACGGTGGAGCAAGGCCTGGCCGGGAAGTTGCTCATCAAATTCTATCCGCAGACGGTGGAAATCACCGCCGGGGTGGAACGCGGCCGGATTGACCGGCAAACGTTAACCTTAACCATAACCTCCATCCGGGATGGAATCGTGCGCGCCCGCTTCGACGGCACTCTCCACATGAAGCACGGCAATGTGGCCCAGAACGAAGATTCGTTCGTCGACGCCGTGTTGACGGGTTTCCTGGAATACGATCCAGCTACCCGTACCGTCCAGCGGCTGAGGCTGGTTACAAAGAAGGCCGTCTATGGGAACGAAGAGTTCCTTGCCGCTTTGCGCTCTGTCGCTCCGGCGCGATAGAATCCAGAAGAGTCACCGTGCCGCAGTGTACTCCCGCTCCCTTTTCTAAACACTGGAATCCTGGACCCGCCGATCATCGTATTTATCCTGGGTCTGGCTTCGTGTATCTGGAAAGACCCACCCGGCCAGCGGCCGCATAGCCGCCAAATTCGTAAATTCTATTCCAGGCTATAATCTGTGGATGGACCCCAGAAAAAACACTCTGACCGGGTCCCACCAGAAACAGATACCCCTACTCCGTCAGTTGGGACTCGTCAGTGCCACAGCGCTTGTGGTTTCAAACATGGTGGGTACTGGCATCTTCACCACTAGCGGATTTCTAGCGGGCGACCTTGGTTCCCCGTCACTTGTCCTCTGGATCTGGGTGGTCGGAGCGATTTGCGCCCTAGCCGGGGCCGTCTGCTATTCGGAGCTGGCTGTCAATTTTCCAAAATCGGGCGGCGAATATTTCTATCTCACGCAGGCATTTGGGCCGACCTGGGGATTCATGAGCGGCTGGGTTTCCTTTTTCGCCGGCTTTTGCGCGCCCATCGCTGCCGCTTCCCTGGCATTCTCAGATTATCTAGGCTACTTCTTTCCCGCATTGAAACAGGACCATCCGGCACTCGTGTTGGGCTCAGGCGAGTGGGCCGTCAAGCTGGGCGGAGCACAGTTGGCCGCCTCGGTGCTGGTGCTGCTTTTCACCGCATTGAACTGCTTCGGCGTCGCTCGCGTGGCCCGCATCCAGAATGCGCTAACCGGAATAAAGATTATGGTGATACTGGCGTTTATCGTGCTTGCCTTCACCATTGGTCACGGCGACTGGCACAACTTCTCCATGCCCGCGGTGCGTTGGAGTTCCACGCCGTTGCCGGAACAATTCGCCTTCAGCCTGTTCTGGATCTACGTTGCCTATAGCGGTTGGAACGCGGCTACCTATGTGGCCGAGGAAATCGAGAACCCGTCCCGGACGCTGCCCATCGCGCTTGCCGTGGGAACCGCGTTGGTAGCGGCGCTTTATGTGGGTCTCAATGTCGTATTCCTCTACGCCGCGCCGCTGGAATCGATGAAGGGCGTGGTTGCCGTGGGCTCCCTAACCGCCTCCCGATTGTTCGGGCCGCAGATCGCCGGCATCTTCAGCGGCCTGATGGCAATTTCCCTCATGTCGACCGTAAACGCCATGGTCACCATCGGACCCCGCGTTTACCACGCCATGGCCAAGGACGGTGCATTCTTCAAGGCCGCCGCCAAAATTCACCCCGAGTGGCACACTCCCGTATTTGCCATCGTCCTGCAGGGGATTTGCGCCGTTCTCATGACGTTGACCCCCTTCCCCAGTCTGATCATCTACATAGGGTTCACTCTCAATTTCTTTGCCGTCATGGCCGTTGTTGCACTGATTCGCCTGCGGCGCCGGCCCGATTGGAAAAAATTGGGCGCTGTAAACTTTGCCTACCCCTTGATTCCCGCACTCTTCATTCTGGTAGGAGTTTGGATGACGATTTACGGTATGAAAATGAAACCGCTGGTGTCTGGACTCGCAATTCTAACCATTGCACTGGGTGCTATCATCTTCAATGTTGCGACGAAGGCTGGCCCCCGCAGGGTCAAGGAACTGGCCACGCAATCCGGAGATTGACCGCAAAAATGAAGAAATTGTTGGCCGTGGTGGGCCTACTGGTTCTGGCACTTCTCGCCTTTCCACTCTGGAAGCCAATTGCCAAGAAGTCGAAATGGTTTATAGTCGGGACGAACATATATCAGGATGGCCTTCGCCGGTTGCACTTGAAATCCGACCAGATCGGTGGCGAACCTGTCGTTGACGCCGATCTCGTCGACTTGCGGCAGATTGATCGCACCTTCGAACGTTATCTTAAGTATTCTGGCCTTACCCGCGCGGGACTAAAAGATAAGGCCGTCCTCGAAATCGGCCCGGGAGACAACATCGGCGTCGCTTTGAGATTCTTAGCGGCGGGCGCCAGGCGGGTAGTTTGTCTCGACAAGTTTGTTCATTATCCGGACGGCCCGGTGCATCTCCGCCTGTATCGAGCGCTCCGGGCGACTCTGCCGCCGGAGGATCAGGTTCGCTTCGACCAGGCGGTGAATCTGGATACCACCGTCAAATTAGATCCCAAACGGTTTGAGTGGATTTACGGAAAGGGGATTGAAGAAACCGATAGCCTTTTCGCCCCGGGTTCGTTTGATGTCATTGTCTCGGCTGCCGTTCTGGAAGAGATCTACGATACCGATCTCGCGTTTACGAAGATGGACAGGCTGCTGGCCCCGGGCGGCTACACCATCCACAAGATTGATCTCCGCGATTACGAGATGTTTCACAAGCATGGATTTCACCGCTTGGAATTTCTAACCATTCCCGATTCTGTTTATCGCTTCATGACCCAGTCCAGCGGCCAGCCGAATCGCCGGTTGGTAGATTATTACCGCGGCAAAATGGCTGATCTCGGTTACGATTCCACCATCCATATCGCGATGGCGGCGAATGGGAAGGAGATGGACGAGTATAAGCTGAAGCTGGTGAAAGGCGTCGATTATACCGAAGAAAGTCTACAGTCCTATCAGGCCATGCGCCCCCGATTGCTGCCAAGATATCAATCGCTCTCGGACGAGGATCTGATCACCGAAGCCATTCTGCTCTCCGGGCGTAAACCGCTGCAACGTCTGTCCAAGCCTACTATCTGAGCGCCCCGGGCAGTTGTTTTAGAATGGGAGAGGATGACACCGCACCAGAACGTTGCGCGATCAACGCCGTTCCCGAACGTTATCAGCGTCGGTAACCCATTCCAGTCGATTGGCTTTGTCATTCTGCTGGCGTTCCTGTTCATCCTCTTCAGCCGGACGTTTGACGTGGTGCTGTCGTCGCTGCAAATTCCATTCACCGTCTCTTGCCTCGTGTTGGCGGCCACCGTATTTAGCGGTGGAATTCTTCGCGTTTGGCAGCATAAGATTGGCCGCTACTTCCTGGCCTTCACTGCCTGGATGGGTATTGCGATTCCCTTCAGCTTCTGGCGTGGGGGCAGTATCATCGTTTTTCAGGGTTGGCTCAAAGCCTTTCTGGTTTATATTTGCATTGTTGGCTTGATCGCTACCTACGATCAAACGCTGCGTGCCATCAAAGTGCTCGGTTTCTCCGTGCTCACCCTGGCGGTTCTGGCGCTCACCCTGGGCAATAGTTCCACCGGCCGCTTGTTTTTGAGCGAGGGGAAATTTCAAAATCCAAACGATTTGGCGCAGATCATGCTCATCGGACTGCCGTTTCTATGGTTGATGGTGAAAGATTCCACGCAGAATGTGCTTTTCAAGATTCCACCAGTTCTGCTCAGCGGCCTGGTGTTCTTCGTACTACTGAAAACTGGTTCGCGCGGAGCCATCTTCGGCTTTCTGGCCATGCTGTTCTTCGTCTTCATGCGCGGAAGCATGACGGACCGCATCGCCATTTTGGCACTCTCCATGTTTCTGCTTGTAGTCGCGCTGGTGATCGTGCCCGCTGGTCTGCGCAACCGGTACACCACCCTCTTTTCGAGTGAGTCAGCGGACGAAGTCTCCGCTGGCAGCAGGGATCTGACCGAGATCGCCGTCGCTTCCTCCGAGGCCCGGCAACGAGTTCTCAGAACTAGCGTCGAGATGACGATAAAGAACCCCATCTTCGGAGTCGGACCCGGAATGTTCGCCGAAGCGGTGGAAGACGATCTGCGGCAGCAAGGCAAGCGCACAACCTTCCTGATGAGCCACAATTCCTACACTCAGGTCTCCAGCGAATTGGGCTTTCCAGGCCTGATCCTCTTTCTCGCGGTTCTGGTTAGCTGCTTCAAGGCAACGGCTGCAGTGGCTAGAGTAAGTAAGACCCGCCGGGGAAATCGCTGGCAGAACATTGGCAATACCGCCGTGTGTCTTCGCATGACGCTGGTCGCCTACTGTGCCACCGCGCTCTTTTCCAGCGTCGCCTACCAGTCTTTATTGCCGGCGATTGCAGGCCTTTGCACCGCACTCTACATGTCGGTTCAAGAGGAACTAGTGCAACAGGCGGCCGGCATGCCGCTGCCACTCGAAGAATCGTCGAATGCCATCCGCCCTGTCCCTTCGGTCCCCAGACTTCAGAACGCCGGCTGGCAAAGGACCTAGGGTATGTGTGGAATCGCCGGATTCGCCGGTGCAATGCCAATTCCCGATTCGGGCTCAGTCGTCCGGCGCATGACCGCGGCCATCGCCCATCGTGGACCGGACGACAATCGTTTTTACAACGATTCTTGCGCCTCGCTGGGCCACCGCCGCCTTGCTATTATCGACATCTCCGCCGGCCATCAGCCGATGACCAACGAGGACGGCAGTCTCTGGATCATCTACAACGGCGAGCTTTTCAACCACGCCGATCTCCGCCCGGACCTGGAAGCCGCCGGCCATCGCTACACCAGCCATTGTGATACCGAAACCATTCTCCACGCCTATGAGCAATACGGGCCGGATTGCGTCCATCATTTCCGCGGCATGTTCGCATTCGCCATCTGGAACAAGAACACCCGCACGCTTTTCTGCGCCCGTGACCGCCTGGGTATCAAGCCTTTCTATTACCACTGGGACGGCCGCAGACTAGTCTTCGCCTCGGAAATCAAAGCGCTGCTGTTCTATCCCGGAATCTCGCCGGCGCTGGATGAGTCCACTGTTCCCGAGTACCTCGCCTTCGGTTACATCAGTAGCGAAAAGACGATGTTTGCCGGTATTCGCAAGCTGATGCCGGGCCACCATCTCACCTTGCAGGTGGATACCGGGGTGCTGCGGATTCACCAGTACTGGGACGTGCCCAGACCCGGCCAACCTGAGAAGCGCGACGATGCCGATTGGATCCACGAATGCCGCCAGCGGCTGGAAGAGACCGTCCGCATGCGCCTGATGAGCGACGTTCCCCTGGGCATGTTCCTCTCCGGCGGCGTGGATTCCAGCGCCATCGCTGCCTTGATGAAGCGCATGGTCACCGGGCCGGTAAAAACCTTCGCCGTGGGATACAACGAGGTCCAATACAGCGAACTCAGCTACGCCCGGCAGGTCGCCAAAAGCATCGGTACCGAACACAATGAAATCGTCATCGGAATGGAGGACTTCTTTAACGCCCTCCCAAATCTGATCTGGCACGAAGACGAACCCATCACCTGGCCTTCCAGCGTGTCTCTGCACTTCGTTTCGAAGCTGGCTGCCGAACAAGTGAAGGTGGTGCTTACCGGCGAAGGCAGTGACGAACTATTCGCCGGCTACGCGCGCTACCGCACTTATGGATGGAATGAAAAATGGGCGCAATCCTACGATGTTCTTCCCGCCGCCCTGCGCGGCTGGATCCGCAATCAGATCGGCGTTTCCACGTTACTGTCCGCCTCCCTGCGCCGCAAACTGCAACACACGTTCGTGGGCCGGTCGTCGGATATCCGTTCGCTTTACCTCGATAATTTCTACTCCGCGTTTTCGCGCGAGCCCGCCGCCTACGACAACTTCCTGCACTATTGGAATAGCGATCCCAAGAGCCGCCTGCTGCCGCGGATGCTGTACGCCGATCAGAAGACTTACCTCGTGGAGCTGCTGATGAAACAGGATCAGATGTCGATGGCTAACTCCATCGAGAGCCGCGTTCCGTTTCTGGATCATACTTTCGTGGAATTCGCCGCCGGCGTTCCCGATCACATGAAACTCCGCGACGGGGAAGGGAAGTTCATCCTCAAGCGCGCCATCGAAGACCTGTTGCCGCACGACATCATCTACCGCAAAAAAATGGGCTTCCCCACGCCGCTGCGCAGCTGGCTGCAGGATGCAAAATCGGAAAATCTATTCAGCATCCTGCGCGATCCGGAAGGAATCCTGGCGCCCTACATCGATCGCAAGGAACTGGAGTCGCTGCTGGAACGCCAGCGATCGGGGCAGGAGGACTGCACCGATCGTCTGTGGCGCTTGTTGAACTTCCAACTCTGGGGCGATATCTTCATCACCGGCCGCCGTGGCCGTCATGAACCTCTTCTGGCCGGTGAGACCATTCTCGCCCGATGAAGATTCTCTGGGTCAACACCAATTTCATGCACCCCACCACCAAGGGGGGCCAGATTCGTACGTTGGAAATGTTGCGGCACTTGCACAGCCGCCATGAAATTCACTACGTAGCCATCGAAAACCCGGCGCATCCGGAAGGCCCGCGGCGCAGTTGCGAATATTCCACGCGCAGCTATCCTTATCAGCACAAAATCCTGGACAAGCGATCTCCCGGCTTCTTCGCGCAACTGATCAAAGGAGTGTTTTCCCCGGTGCCGGTAGCGGTCAGCCGCTTCCATCCACCGGGCATGAGTGCGTTCCTGGAGAACCTGATTCGCACCGAAGGCTTCGACAAAGCGGTAGTCGATCACCTGGCGCCGACGGCCTATTTTCCACGTCTGGAACAAGCGGTGTTCTTCCAGCACAATGTGGAAACCGTCATCTGGAGGCGTCATGTGGAACATGCCACCGACCCCGCCCGCCGCCTCTACTTCCGCCTGCAGGCGGAGCGCATGTTTGAGTACGAGCGCCGTGTATCGCGCGCCTCCGGACACGTCGTAGCCGTCTCCGCCATCGACGCGGACGAGATGCGAAAACTGTTCGGTGTGACCCGAGTTTCCGAAATCCCCACCGGCGTAAATATGGAATACTTCACGCCAACTAATGCCACGGCGCCCGCCACGGATCTGGTCTTCATCGGCTCCATGGACTGGCTGCCCAACGTAGACGGTATGCTCTATTTTGTCCGCGAGATCTTGCCGCTGATCCATCGCAAACGTCCGGAAACTACGCTGGCCATCGTGGGACGCACCCCGCCGCCCGAGATCGTCGAATTGGGAAAACAGGACCCGCGCATCGTCGTAACCGGGACCGTCCCAGACATTCGTCCGCACGTCTGGGGCTCAAAGCTATCGGTAGTGCCGCTCCGCATCGGCGGCGGAACGCGGCTGAAAATCTACGAGTCCATGGCCGCGCGCGTGCCTGTAGTATCCACCACCATCGGCGCGGAAGGCCTGGAAATCAATCCTCCAGATGACATCCGCCTGGCCGACACTCCGGCAGCCTTTGCCAATGAATGCCTGGAGTTGCTGGCAGATGACAGGCTCCGCGACAAGATCGCGGATGCGGCCTGGAACATGGTTTCCACTCGATTCTCCTGGGACAGCGTTTCCCGTTGCTTCGAACAGATTCTGGAAGCCGGTCCGTCTCTTCGTTGAATTCCAGCGCCGTGCGCGGAATAAAGCAAACCATCAGTAACGTGATCGACGCCCAACGCCCCCTGTTCCGCTTCCTCCCCGGCAACGGTTGGAAGCTACTCGCGGAAGTAACCGCGGCATACGACAATCCCAGAATGGTGAGGGTGGCGGCAGCACTATCGTCACGCCACATTTCTTCAAACGGAGCGTCATCGACGCCTACAACAAGCGCTATGACGAACTGAAGCAGAAGCTTGGGAAATTGGTGCGTACTCGCGGCTATTTCAGTCGCGCTAAGCTATTCCCACTGTTCGCCGTTCGCGCGTGCACCGTTGTCGCGGCGGCAAAGTTCGGCAGTCTGTTGCAGTTCGTAGTGGCTCCGTATTCTTTCTTCGCCGCATTCGCATTGTGGATCGGAATCGCGCCTTTCTACGTAATCCACCTCGCGTTGTTTGCCGTGCTTCAGTCGGCAACTTGGGTTCTGTACTCCCACTATCCCGTTGTCGCAGGCTATCTCCGGGTGGTTCGCCGTGGACCAGTTAATTTACCTGGTGCTAACCTTTCTGGACGCCGATCGGCCGCCCGGTTCGCTGCTCACCAAAGCAGTGCTTACAGTCGGTTGCCTACGGCTTTCTCAATTGCAAAACATACTGGTAGGTGTTGTTGCTCTGCCTCCGGGGATTCAAAATCGATGTCCTGGCTCTGGTGATCCATGCGTACATTCCATTTCACCTGATCATGCGCGCCGCCAGGGTTTTCAACTCAATGCTTCCTCGCTTTTCCTTGCACCCGAACTTTTCGGCCACCCTTTTACCACTATCACCGCGCGGTGCACCTGCCCGGTCCCTACAATGATGCGCACCGCTCCCATCAATTCCTGCGGGACGTCACTCCTCTTGAGAGTCCGCCTTCACCGTTGGTAGCGAACTCATGATCGATGGTGGTATGGGGACTCTCTAAGCGATCAGTCTCTGCCGGTGATAGCGGAGATGCCACTTACTCCGGCAATCCTCGCGCGTCGAATGAAAGCCTTGTCGAATGAGACGAAGACAGCACATTGCGGTCTGCTGCTCAAATGCATCGCGTCCGCGAATTCCAATCCGTGTAGAGTTAGCGCCAACGCGTTGGCCACCGCTGGTTCATCCTCCGCCTGTACGTTCTCAAGACCAAGTAATTTCGTGAATGCCATGCGAATAGCACTCTCGTCAAATCCATACAGGCTTCTAAGAAT
>JBBRNO010000065.1:0-32714 GCA_038230275.1 Bryobacterales bacterium | reverse complement strand
CTGTCAGCGACATGAATCCCATCCTGCTAAAGCCCACTTCAGATTCGGGCTGTCAGGTGGTGGTGAATGGAAAAGTCTGGCGAAACCTCAGTGCCTCGGCCTACTATCAGCATTTCGATGAGCTTCTAGACCATGTCCTGGCCGCCTACCACCGGTTGGCCGGTCAATATGAGTACATCGTGATCGAAGGCGCCGGCAGTGTAGCGGAACTAAACTTGAAATCGCGCGACCTGGTGAACTTCGGCTTGGCGACCCGCGTCGGCGCGCCGGCACTGCTGGTCGGTGATATCGACCGCGGAGGCATATTCGCCTCCCTCATCGGAACCATGGATTTGCTTGACGAAAGCGAACGCGCGCTGGTTCGATCCTTTGCGGTGAACCGGTTCCGGGGTGACCGCGCGCTGTTCGCTGATGGCGTCCGAATCCTGGAGGAAAGAACAGCCCGCCCGTGCCTGGGCGTGTTCCCGATGCTGACCGATACCGAGATCGACGCCGAGGATGGCGTAGGCATGGCGGACTCGCCAAACCCTGAGCTCGCTGGCATCGGAGTAGTCTCGTTTCCACGCATCTCCAATATCACCGACTTCCAACTCCTGCCCGGTATCCGGCGCATTACCGCCTCTGAGAACAGGCAATACCGCTGCATCATTCTTCCTGGAACCAAAAGCACAATGGCCGATCTGCAATGGATGCGCGACCGCGGCCTGGACCGCTGGCTTGTTCAGCAACACAACGCCGGCGCGCGGCTGATTGGAATTTGCGGTGGATATCAGATGTTAGGCGAGAGCATTGAAGATCCGGACGCGGTGGAGTCAAGCGGGAAGGAAATGAAAGGCCTTGGATTGCTGCCAGTCACCACGGTGATGGCGCCAATCAAGACGACGCGCACTGTCAGGGCGGCAACCCCGTCTGGTCTTGTATTCAACGCCTACGAAATCCACATGGGCATCACGTCCCGCCCTTCCGGCGCCTCCGCCTTTGCGCAGACCGAACATGGACCAGACGGAATCCGCCTGAATAACTGCGTCGGAACTTACCTGCACGGCGCGCTGGAAAACGCGAGCGTCGCCAGTGAACTGCTGGACATTGCCGTGGAGCCCCGTCAACCCAAACAGCAGGCATACGAATCGCTTGCGACATGGTTCGAGGACAACGCCAACATTGCACTATTCAATGAGCTCTATTTATGAAGCGCCTAGTGTTCTGCTATCTTCTTTTGACCGCCATGTTGACGGCGCAACCGAAGCGCATCGTCTCTACCGCGCCCAGCATCACCGAGACGCTCTTCGCGTTGGGACTGGGCGACCGCGTAGTGGGCGTTACAAACTACTGCCACTATCCGGCGGCTACGGCGAAGATCGCCAAGATCGGCACCTATATGCAGCCGAATCTGGAGGTGATTCTGGCTCTCCGTCCGGACTTAGTAATCACGCAGAAGACAGCTATTCACTCGAAGTCCCGCTTTGAGCCCTACCACTTGAATGTCCTGGAAATCACCCAGAACAGCATCGCCGAAATACAGTCTGGCATCTTAGCCATCGGCGATGCAACGGGAGCGGCGGATCGTGCACGCGCATTGAACCAGACCATCACAAAGGAACTAGCCGCAATTCGCGCGAAGGCGTCGACCAAGCCGGCGGTCTCCGTAGTCTTCGTGGTGGGCCGCACGCCGGGCGCGCTCGACGGCATGGTAGCCGTCGGCAGCCACAACTACCTGACGGAGGTGATGGAACTGGCTGGCGGCCGAAACATCTTTAATGACGCCAAGCCAGCGTACGCCAAGATCTCCGCCGAGGAGATTCTGGCTCGCAGCCCGCAGGTCATATTGGATATGGGCGATATGTCCGATCCTACAAGCGTTACGGAAGAACATAAGCGCGAGGTGGTGAAGCTCTGGGATCGCTATTCCAACGTCGCCGCGGTTCGCGACAAGCGCGTTCACGCAATCGCGTCGGACATTTTCGTCGTACCCGGTCCCCGCGTAATCGACCTCGCACGCGCCTTTGCCCACCTGCTTCATCCGGAGATCTTCCCATGATCCTGCGGCTGCGGAACGTAGGCATGCACTACGGCGCGAACCAAGTGCTGCGCAACGTCACGCTGTCCTTCAAACAAGGGGAGCTGGTTGCCATCATTGGCCCAAACGGGGCGGGGAAGTCGACGCTCCTGGGAATCATGGCCGGCCTCCGAAGCCACTTCAGCGGTGAGTGCTGGCTGCAAGAGAAGCCGCTGGCGAAGTGGCCGCGGCGTGCTTTTGCGCAGACAGTTTCAGTGGTGCCGCAATTGCAACCCGCCGAATTTCCCTTTAGTGCGGAACAAGTGGTGCTAATGGGCCGCATGCCATTCAGTGACGGCATGTTTGAGTCGGCTGCGGATGAAGCAGCGGTAGTGCATGCGATGCAGATCACGGACACGCTGCAGTTCCGCACCCGCGATTTTCGCACGCTCAGTGGCGGCGAAAGGCAGCGCGTGATTCTGGCGTCGGCCCTGGCACAGTCTCCCAAGGTGTTGCTGCTTGATGAACCCACCACGTTTCTGGATCTGCAGCATCAGGTTTCGCTGTATCGCCTGCTGCGAAGCCTCTGCCGTGACGGATTGCTGGCTCTGTCCGTTACGCACGACTTGAACCTCGCCGCGGCCTACGCGGATCGAATCGTTATACTGCACAACGGCGCGGCCGTCGCCGATGGATCGCCGGACGAAGTGATTCACAACGCCTCGATCCGCACGGTGTTCTCCACCGATGTAGAAATTCAAACGGGTCCGTCTGGCCGTCCCTGGATTCACTATGGCCGTTAAGCAGGTAACGGCCCGGCGCGTCTGGACCACCTCGCTGCTCTCGCTGTGCACCATGCTGGCGGCGATTGCGATCTTGCCGCTGATCGGTTCGGCCCACATCGACTACGGCCGCGCCATCGCCGGGCAATCGCCAGATGCTGAGATTCTCTTCGGCGTCCGTCTGCCACGTGTGCTGCTAGCCATGTTGACGGGGGGTGCGCTTGCTGCTGCCGGAGTACTCTTCCAGGCGCTGCTCCGGGAAACGCTGGCCACTCCATACACGCTGGGTGTATCCTCGGGAGCATCGCTCGGCGCCGTCGTTGCCATCTGTTTTGGCGCTAATCAAGTGTGGTTAGCGTCCCTGGCCGGAGCAGCCCTGACGCTGTTTCTGGTAATGGCGGTCGCCTCGGAAAGCCGGCGGCTGTCTTCGTTCACGCTCTTGATGGCGGGCATCACACTCAACAGCATCTGCATGGCGCTGATCCTCTTCTTTCAGAACTTCGCCAGCTTCGGCCAATCGTTCGCCATCGTCCGCTGGTTGATGGGCGGCATCGACGCAGTGCCGTATGCAACGCTCGCCTGGCTTGCCGCCGCAGTGCTCCCTTCTGTGTTCTACCTGTTCTGGAAGTCGCGAGAATGGAATCTACTGTCGATGGGAGAAGATTGGGCCGCCGCGCGAGGCGTCTCCACCTCGACGCTCATCTTGAGCGGCTATCTCATCGGATCGTTCCTCACGGGCACAGTCACCGCCCTTACCGGCCCCATCGGGTTCGTTGGGCTGATCGTCCCGCACGCCGTCAGGCTGACCATCGGCGCGGATCACCGCCTGCTAATTCCAGCCTCGTTCTTCCTGGGGGCGGCGTTTCTGGCCATCTGCGATACCATCGCCCGCACCATCCTGGCTCCAGCCGAAATCCCGGTCGGCGTCATCACGGCGATCCTCGGCGGGCCTTTCTTTATTTGGATGTTGCGTTCGCGCAGCAAGCTACACTAGGCCATGCCGCGCCACCCGCCGCCATGGATCTTCGGAATAACCGTCTTGCCGAGCGGCATTTTCCAGGGCTTTCTGTCCGTAGCCATGCCATTTCTGCTGCGGAAAGCGGGCGTCCCGGTGGAACAGATTGCCACCTTAAGCGCCGCTGCGAATCTTCCCATCATCTACTATTTCCTGTGGGCACCTATTGTCGATCTCGGCTTGAAACGCCGCAGTTGGCTGGTCCTTTCCTCTCTCGCAAGCGGCGTCTGCGCCAGTGTGGCATTTCTGGTTCCGCTGCCCGGAGAACTCGCGTTATTCACCGCACTGGTAACGCTTGCCAGCGCCCTGAACACCATGGTGTCCAGCAGTAACGGGGCGCTGATGGCCTCCATGCTCCCGGTGCATCTGCGTGGCCGGGCCAGCGGGTGGTATCAGTTTGCAAATGTAGGCGGAGTTTCCATTGGTGGCGGTGTACTGCTTTGGCTGGGCGAGGCGCTCTCGTTACGGGCCACCGCTTTTGCGTTAGCGATCCTGATCACGCTACCTTCGATGGCGGCCTTTTTCATTCACGAGGAGAAACGCCAGTCCATTGCCATCGTAGAGACTTGGCGTGCGATGCTCACCGATATATGGAGTATTCTGAGATCCCGCACCGGATTGGTGGGCTTGATCTTCTTCCTTGCGCCCGTGAATGCAGGTGCCCTAATGTTTCTGTTCTCCGCAATTGCAGTCGATTATCACGCTCCCGTCCTGGCAGTCACCTGGATCACGGGTATCGCGGGCGGACTGCTGAGCGCACTAGGCGCCCTTGCCGGTGGCTTCCTGTGTGATCGCATCGGCCGCCGGTCAGTTTACGTTCTCTGTGGCATCCTTTTCGTGCTCTGTTGCGCCGTCATGGCCGTCTCCCCTCTAGCCGCACCCACCTACATCATCGGTTCCTCCGTGTATCTGTTTGTGCTGGGAATCGCCTATGCCGGGTTCACCGCGCTGGTCCTGGACGTAATCGGCACGGGCGGCCGTTCCGCAGCCACCAGCTACAGCCTGTTCTCTGCCGCCGGCAACGTACCCATCGTGGTGATGACCTGGTTTGATGGCAAAGGCTACGGTGCGTTTGGCCCCCGAGGCCTGCTGGGCTTTGAAGCGCTTGGGAATCTGATCGGCACCGTGATCATCATTGCCATGATCAAGTATGTGTTATTGGCCGAACGTGACCCGGCCTGAAGTATAATCAAGGAAAATGCTACGCCGCATCCTGGTAACTGCAGTTGTTACTGCGTCGTTCCTTTGCGGCGCAGAACTCGGAAAATACACCCCGGCCGAACGCCGCCACTGGGCCTTCCAGCCGCGGTCTAATCCAGACGTTCCGTCGTTCTCCGCGCCCGCCGACAAAGCTTGGGTACGCAGCCCGATAGACGCGTTCATTCTTGCCCGTTTGCAGAAGGAAGGTCTGAAGCCTTCACCGCCCGCCGGGAAGGCGACCCTTCTACGGCGTGTCTACTTCGATCTCACCGGTTTGCCGCCCACGCCGGAGCAGATGGCAAAGTTCCTTGCGGATAAATCGCCAACTGCCTATGCCAAGGTGGTGGACGAACTGCAGGCCAGCTCCGCGTATGGCGAACGGTGGGGACAGCGCTGGCTGGACATTGTTCGATTCGCCGAATCGGACGGCTTCGAATACGATACGCACCGCCCCGATGCCTGGCGCTATCGCGACTACGTGATCCAGTCTTTCAACAGCGACAAATCGTACGATCAGTTTCTGCGTGAACAACTGGCCGGTGATGAGATCAACCCGAAGAATGAAGTGATGCGCATCGCGGCCGGTTTCCAAAGGCTGGGCGCACTACGCAAGAACGGCGGCAATCAAGACATTGCCTTCAACCGGAATGAAGTGATGGTGGAGATGACCAACGTCATTGGCTCCGCCTTCCTGGGCGTAACGCTCGGTTGCGCGCGCTGCCACGACCACAAGTTCGACCCCATTCGCCACACCGATTACTACCGCATGCAGGCCTTCTTCGCGGCCACATACGAGAAAGACGTGCCGCTTTCCACTGCCGCAGAACAGGCTGCCTGGAAAGTGAAGAACGATGCCGCGCAAATACCGCTGAAAGCCCTGAAGGACACCATGAAGGGCCTGACGGGCGAGGCCCTGTCAGAGGTGCAAAGGAAAGTTGCCGAACTGGAAGTGAGGGGTCCGGCCCCGCTGCCTGCGCTTTTCAGTGTGGCCGACGATGCGGAAAAAGTGACACCGGTCTATGTATTGGCCCGCGGCGACACGCAGAATCGGGGACCGCAGGTGGGAATGCGCCCGCTGGGCATTCTTCTTCCCGAAGGTACGCCGGAGTTGCCGAAGGAAACGAAAACGCCGCGTGCGGAACTGGCCAATTGGATTCTCGATCCCAAGAATCCTCTGCCCTCCCGCGTGATCGCGAACCGTATCTGGCAGAGTCACTTCGGCCGGGGGATCGTGGCCACTCCCAACGATTTCGGCCGCATGGGAACTCGCCCCACGCACCCGGAACTGCTGGATTATCTGGCGAACCAATTCATTGCGGACGGTTGGAAATTCAAATCGCTGCATCGCATGATCCTGCTGAGCAACACCTATCAGCAGTCGTCACAGGCAGCGGCAAATGAGAAAGATCCGGACAACACCCTGCTCTCGAAGTTTCCCCGGCGCAGGCTGGAAGCGGAAGAAATCCGTGACGCCTCGCTAGCCATCGCCGGGAAACTGAACCCCAAGCAGGGCGGCCCCAGCGTCATCATCCCGATCGACCCCGACTTGCTTAGCGTCATGTATAACCCGGCGCAATGGGCGGTCACGGAAGATCCTCTAGAACACAACCGGCGCAGTGTGTATCTGTTTGCCAAGCGCAATTTCAAGCTGCCGTTCATGGACGTTTTCGATGCACCGGACCGGCAAACCAGTTGCGCGCGCCGTGAATCCAGCACGCATCCTCCGCAAGCCTTGGAACTGCTAAACGGCGACACGGCGAACCGGATGGCGGACGCCCTGGCCGAGCGGCTGGTTCGCGAAGCGGGTAAAGACAAAGCCCGGCAGATCGACCTGGCCTACCAGTTGGGAACCGGCCGCGCGCCCACGAAGAAAGAGAAACAGATCGCGCTGGCGTTTCTGCGGAAGGAGCCGTTGCGCGAATTCGCGCTGGCTCTATTCAATCTCAACAGCTTTCTATATGTGGATTAACTATGTCTGAACACGTTCGCTATACACGCAACCGGCGCGAATTTCTCTGCGAGGCGTTTTGCGGTTTCGGCGCCTTGGCATATACATCCATGCTGCAGGCTGAGGGCCTGAATCCGCTCGCCCCCAAGACGCCGCCTGAGACCGCTAAAGCGAAGTCAGTCATTTTTCTCTTCATGGCCGGCGGCCCCAGCCACCTGGAAACCTTCGACCCCAAGCCGCTTTTGAATAAGCTGAGCGGACAGAAGCGGCCGGCCTCGTTCGGCGAAGCCAAATACCAGTTCATCAACGGCGATCCGCGCCTGCTGGGCACTAAACGTACCTTCAAGCGATACGGCAAATCGGGCATCGAAGTCTCCGATTTATTCCCGCACACCGCCGAATGCATCGATGACATCGCGGTGATCCGTTCCTGCCAGGGCGATGCCGTGGTCCACTCGGCCGCGCAATACCAGGTGATGACCGGGCGCGTGATTCCGGGCTTTCCCAGCATGGGCGCGTGGGTGATGTACGGCCTTGGATCGGAAAGTGAATCACTTCCCGGCTACGTGGTGATTCCCGACCCGAACGGAGCCATTGAAGCGGGAATGCCGATGTACTCCAACGGCTTCCTCCCTTCCATCTACCAACCGACCATGATGCGGTCCGGCACCAAACCGGTGTTGAATTTGGATCTGCCGAAGAACGTCACGCTGGATACTCGCCGCGAAACATTGAAGCTGATTCGCGGCCTGAACCAAGCCACGCTGCTGCCCGACGATAGCGAACTGGCTGCGCGTGTCAATGCCTACGACCTCGCTTTCAAGATGCAAACCGAAGCACCCGCCGTGTTTGACCTGAAGAGCGAACCGCAGGAAACACTCGACCTCTATGGTGTCGGCAAGAAGCCCACCGACGATTACGGGCGTCGTTTACTACTGGCGCGGCGCATGGTGGAAAAGGGAACTCGCTTCGTCTGCGTGGTTTCCGGCGGCGGCGCGGCAACCCAATGGGACGCGCACGACGACATTGAAGAGAACCACCTCCGCATGGCCGCGCAGGTGGATCAACCGATCTCTGCGCTGCTGAAAGACCTGAAACGCCGCGGACTGCTGGATTCCACGCTGGTTCTATGGGGCGGGGAATTCGGACGCTCCCCCGAGGCACAGGGTGGCAAAGGACGCGACCATCTCAGCATCGGCTTCAGCATGTGGATGGCCGGCGGCGGAATCAAAGGCGGACAGGTTGTAGGCGCGACGGACGACATCGGGCTGCGTGCGATAGAACAGCCCCACCACTTCCGCGATATCCACACTACTGTGCTGCACCAGCTAGGTCTGAACCAGGACGGGCTCAGCTTCATGCATCAAGGCCGCCGTGAGCGCATTACGGAAGTCCACGGAAGCGTGATTGAACAGATCGTATAGCTACAGAAATCGGTGCGCCTGAAAATTCAACCCAGCAGGAGCTGTTACTTTTTTGACGCCTTGCCGGCGGCAGCCGGAGACTTGGTATCGACGCCGAGTTTTACTTGATGTGCAACCAGTGTGCCGTTCATCTTCATCGCATGCACGACGACTCGGTCGCCTTCTCTAAGGTTTGCTATTGCTGCCGCCGCTTTGCCCCGAGAGTACTCCGTCTTAGCGTCAAGGTGCACCTGGACGATTGCTGCTTTGGTCGTTTTTACCGTCATAACCTTATCGCCAATGCTGGTGATGGTTCCAGTGATATGCTCCATTCCTCCATGAGCAAATGCAGGGACGGTTCCGATGAGGCTACCGATCACAATCGCCAATGCGAATATCCAGGCGCGCGACCAGCGGACAACGTTGTGAAACTCCGTAATTGTCATCGACCTTTTCCTTCTAAAAACTGTTCCTCTTGTCTTTGTTCTTCGAACTCAGCCGGACTCACTGGATTCAGCTTTTCCATTTCTTTTTGTTCGGACCGGGAAAGCTGCGGAAGGTGGCGAATGAAATGGACGAGTTTCCAGGAGTCCTTTTCCCCGTGGTCCGAACCACCCCAGGCGGGCATACCGCTCAACCGGATTCCATTTTCAATGATGTAGTACATCTCACCGTCGCTCATCTGTTGTGTTCGATCTTTCCGCATGTCGGGAGCGGGCGGGTAAAGGTGTTTCCCCATCTCGGTTTCTCCACTGCCGTCGTTGGCGTGGCAACTGGCGCAGTGGTCCGCCCAATGGAAGCGTGCTTCTGCCAGGACTTGTAGGCTGTTGGCGATCGGATTTACGCGGAGCTTTGCCTTGGCCGGGATCGCCATCGAATGTGCCGTTCGGGCGATCCACGTTTCGATGAAAGATGGTTTAGCTCGTGTGCTAAATCCTTGCGCCGATTTCACAAAGGCCATACCCGCCACGAACTGCGCGATGACAGCAGCGCAAGCGCCGCACAGAAGCCACGAAAGTCTTGGCACGTGTCCTCCTTCCTCGCAATTACACAGTAAGGTTCAGTCAGTTGACGCCGATCAAACAGCGGCGTCATAGCCGTTAGCGCCCATATGGATCATAGCGCCTGTTCTGATTGTAACGATCGTCGCGGAGATTCCCGTAGTTCGAAGATCGACCCCGAGTGGCCCTAAGCTGACGCAGATCCTCCATGTCCCGCCCGAGCATATCGCGATCACGCCCAAATACTCGATCGGCGTTCGCAAGATGTTCCAGGCTCTCAATGGCCTTGTCTAGCTTACCGCTATCGAATCTGCCCTGAGCCCACTTTCCTTCAAATTCCTGGAGCTTCCGGACAACATCTTCAAAATGCTTGTTCTCATGTCTGTCCAGACGAGCATTCGAAGCTGCGATATTGACATCCGCGAGCACCCTCCCAATCAGGGACTCTGGGTTGCTTCCAGAGCCATAGCGAGAGTTTCCATATCGGTTTTGATCCGGATAGTAACCTCGCTGGCGGGAGTCGCGGTCATCGTACCCGCGGTTCGGAGAATTCCGATAGTAAGGGTCATCACGCGGCGCGTAGGGGCCTTGCGCGTTGGCCGCCAAGCTAGCAAGTAGCAGCCCGGAACCTAAAAGCAATACACCTGAGAAACGAATCATTTTGAAGCCTCCCTTCAATAGACGCAGTGCACATAGACACGGGACAGAATCCTTTTCGATTGGAACGGGCCAGCCCACGGCTTCGGAACGGCCCGTTCCCCCAAGATGGTTTGCATCGTCGCTCAATTAATACTCGTCGTGGTAAAAGCCATCACGCGCCGACCCATGTGCCCGGCCGTATGCAGCGCCAACATCTCCATTTCGTTCATGCCATTGTTCGTGCCGGAGTTCATGGTGCTCTTGAGCTTGATGCTCCCATAACCCGGGACTGTCTCCGTGGAGGAAGCGCTCCTGCTCTTGGTGATTGCGTAGACCTTGCCGTTCGGCTCGTTCGTGCCTCCTGTCGGGTCTTTCCCCCCAATATCCGGCCCCCCTCCAGCCGCTGTCAAAGCCGCGTGAACGGTATAATACGTGCGGACGAGCAGGGGCATAGTATTCGGGCGGGGGACCATCGTAACCTGGAGCGTAGCCGCCGATGCTTATTGAAAAGCGGGATTCCGCAAACGCTGAGGCTCCCGCCAGCAACATCAGAGCAATGAATTTCGATTTCATAATGCTTTTCACCTCCGCGGGTTTACATGCACGGAGTGGACCAAATGTAAAGTTGTTGATTCCAAAAGGGTAAGTCTGGGGTTAACCAGCGCTGTTGCTCGAAATGCACCGCATTTGGTTGATTTGGGCCAGAGGAAAGGGTGTCTCTTAAATTTGGCATATCTGACGACTGCCAGAGCAGAGGTCTGTGTTGGACTTCGACGTTATCGGGGGACGCGTAAGCGTGCCCCGGAAACGTATTCTGGACTCCGTGCAATTGGAGCCGCACACGCAGCGGCAGATGCGTCGAATAAAGCCAGATGGGCTCTAGCCAGCGTAAGAGATCATGGACATCCACGTCGAGTCCCTTACCACGGAATAACTCCAGCTTCGTCGCACTCACCAGCCCGGTTTGCCGGCAAAGGTACACTCGGACTCTCTACAATCGGATTGCGAATCCATGCCCACCATTATTTACGTCCCAGGTTGGAGGTTTCATCTCTATTCAAATGAGGGCAACGAGCCGGTGCACATTCATGCGTTGAAGGGCGAGGCAGAGTGCAAGTGATTGGTTGCATGCGGACCGCTTCGACATCACTGCGGAATTCGAGTACAACTGCTCACCACGGTTGACGCGAGAGGTACGCCAGACCATCTTTCAGCATTTTTGATCCGATCGGTGTTGCTTGGCGAGAGCATTTTGGAGAGCTCGATGGAAAGTAAAACACAACCTGTCTTGGCTATATCGATTGAGGTTACAGCTGAGTGGCTTGTCGTGGTTACCGAAACCGGAGCCGTCCCGATTCCGTGGGCCAAGTGCTCCGGCCAGGCGGAACTTTCCCCTTCCGGGTACGGGATTCACTGGCCATTGATTGACGAGAACCTGGCCGTCGGCCCGCTCGTACAGACCGGCTGCTAAACCCGTTCTAACCGCTTCCGCTTCAACTCCTCCATCACACTCGCAATCAATTCCTTCGAATCCGTAATACTCTTCAAAATCAACTGCACATCCATCGCCGGCTTCCCCGCTTGCCGCACGCTCTGGCAATACACTCCATGCTGCCCCACCAGCACCAACGCGTCCGTCAGCATGTCCAGCGTAACCGCCAGCCGGCCACGCTCCAAGCCCATCATCGTCTCGTAGTTCTCAAGCTCATCGTGCCGCTCATCGTAAACAGACATAATTATTTCAGGATCTTCCGTCGCCGCAGGAATTCGAAAATCTGCGGGTAGAGCTGGCTCATCTTCTCCGGCGGGAAGCCATGCCCGCCATTCGGCACCGCAATCATCTCGGCGTCCGCATGAACATGCCGCAACGTCCTGGTCAGTTCGATCGACTGCTCATACGGCACTACCTCGTCGGCATTCCCGTGAATGGACAAAATGGGCGGCACGTTCTTCTTCCGCACCTCAGTCAGCGGCGAGAGTCTGCGCGCCAGATCGTAACGGCCCTTCTGCTCCGGAATCCACTTCATCGCGTAATCGCGCTTGTTGTCCCCTTGCAGTTGGTCCTCTACATCGGTAATCCCGTAGAAATTGATCACCGCCGCCACTTTCCTCACCGGGCCAAGATGCGCAGACTTTGGCGTCATCCCCACCATCAGCGCCAAATGCGCTCCAGCCGATTCACCCGTCGCCACAATGCGCCGCGAATCCACATTCCACCGGTGGGCATTATTCCGAAACCAATTGGCAGCCTCCAGCGCATCGCTCACCGCCGCCGGCGCGGGCGCTACACCCGCCAGGCGGTATTCGACGTTGGCCACCACAAAACCATGCTCCAGATACGGAATCACAAACTTCTCTATCGTCGATTCCTTCGACCCGTTAACCCATCCGCCGCCGTGAAATACGATCACTCCGGGCCTTCTTCCTGAAGCCGGGGACCTACCCGGTTGATAAACGTCCATCACGGTTTCAGGGAATTGGCCATAGGAAAGATTGGATTCCACAGTCACTCCATCGGGAAGGGCTACCCTCTTTGGCGCCCCGTCTTGGGCCAGGCAAACGTAGTTTAGTAGAACAGCAAGAAAGGACAGTTTCCGCATAGTCTCCTTCCAGCTTATATTGAGAGTGCGATGAAACTATTCGGAGTGCTTCTAATTGCCGCCGCAGCCTTCGCGGACGGACCTGGCAAGATCGTGAGCAAACATACCGCGGAAGACTTTGCGCTCTCCGCCGATCCTAATGCAAAACAGTGGAAAGGCGTGACCGGCGTCTTCGCGGAAAACGATTCCTTCGGTAAACCGCTCCCCGGATACCGCACGGAGATCCGTTCGCGCTGGAGCGACAAGTATCTCTACTTGTTGTACATTCAGCCCTACAAGACTCTCTATCTGATTGACAATCCTTCCACCACCGCCGAAACGAACAAGTTGTGGGAACATGACGTCGCCGAAGTATTCATCAGCGCCGATCTGGAACACATCAAGCAGTACAAGGAACTGCAAGTGTCCCCCCAAGGCGAATGGGTCGATCTGGAAATCGATCGCGAGCACCCCAAACCCAATGGCGGCTGGAGTTGGAATTCCGGTTACACCGTGAAGGCGCGTGTGGATGAGAAGGCGAAGATCTGGTATGGCGAAATGAAAATCCCCCTGGCCGGCTTGGACGTCACCGCCCCAAAAACGGGACAGGAAATGCGGGTCAATTTCTACCGCATGCAGGGCCCCCCCTCAGACCAGATTGGCATTGCCTGGCAGCCCACCAACAACCGCAGTTACCACGTACCCGAAGCGTTTGGCCGGCTGATTCTGGGAAAGTAGATGACCAAGCGGAAGACACTTCGTCTTTCCCAGGTGGGGCTGCGCGGAGTAGTCGGCGGCGGATTGACGGCTACGCACGTGCTGGATTTCGCCAGTGCTTTCGCTACCTTGATCGAACCCGGCCGCCCGGTAATCATCGGCCGAGATCCGCGTGCCAGCGGCAGAATGCTCCGCGAAGGCGTGCTCGCCGGGCTGCTGGCCTGTGGCCACAATGTGCTGGACCTGGGCGTAGTCTCAACGCCGGTAATTCAGCATGCGATTCGGCGGGGGGATGCGGCAGGCGGGGTTTCTATTGGCGCCAGCCATAACGCCGCGGAATGGAACGCGCTCAAGTTCTTCGGACCCCGCGGCACCTATCTCTCCACCGCCGAAGCAGGCGAACTGCTGGACATTTACCATCTGAAGAAATTCGCATTCACCGATTGGCATGGCATTGGCAAGCTGGAATTGGTGGAACACGCGGTGGATCGTTATTTGGACGACCTTGCCGCAGTCTACAATTTCGACTCGCTACGCCGGTTCCGCGTTGTGGTGGATTGCTGCAACGGTACATCGTCCGTCATCCTGCGCCGCATGAACGAACGGTTCGGCTTTGAGTTCATTCTCATCAACGAAAGCCCCGAAGGCGTAGCCTTTGCGCACGATCCGTTAATCACTCCCCGCACCATCGGGCTGCAACTGGCCCCATTAATGAAGCCGCTGCACGCCGATGCCGGCTTCCTGTTCGATGTGGATTCAGATCGCGTCGGCATTGCCACTGAACTCGGCGAACCCCTTTCCGAGGAGATCATGCTCCCGCTGCTGACTGACTATCTGCTGCCGCGGGGACCGGGTAAGCTGGTGATCACCAACCTTTCCAGCACCGCCTTGGTGGACGAGTTGGCGGCGCGGCACGGCGGAAAAGTGATTCGCGTACCCGTCGGCCGCCAAGCCACCATCGACGCTTTATCCGGCTACCGGCATGAACAGATCGCGCTGGCCGGCGAAGGGACGGGCGCAGTCATGATGCCGCAGTTTGAGTTTGTTTACGACGGCATCGCCAGCATGCTGGCGGTGTTATCGATGATGCACGAACGGAATCATTCCCTGTCCGAAATTCTGAAAGGCTATCCGCGGTACTGCATTCTGAAAGGCGAACTGCCGCTCACCTCCGCCCGCATTCCTTCGCTGCTGATGGACTTGCAGAAAGAATACGCCGACGGGCGCGCCACCACGCTCGACGGCCTGCGCGTCGATTGGCCGGACCACTGGTTCCATGTGCGCGTCAGCCAGACCGAACCCATCGTGCGCGTGATCTGCGAACAACGCGGCCATCCCCCATCGGCACTCTTTGAATCGCTGCTCGATAAGGTCAGGAGTCTTCCCTAAATGCCTCGCGAACATCTGTTGAAGATTGGAGTCTCCGGCATCCGCGGCGTGGTCGGTGAATTTCTCACCCCTGCGCTGGCCTGTTCATTCGGCCAGGCGTTCGGTTCCTATGTCGGGCGGGGCAGAGTCATTGTCGGCCGGGACACGCGGGCTACAGGGGAAATGCTGCAACATGCGGTGCAATGCGGATTGCTCGCGGCCGGGTGTGAGGTGATCGACGTCGGCGTGCTGCCGACGCCCACCATTCAAATGTACGTGGGGGCTACTCACGCCCACGGCGGCATCGCAATTACCGCCTCCCACAATCCACCCGAATACAACGCCCTGAAGCTTTTCAACGCGCACGGGCTATTCTTCAACCACTACGAACGGTCGGAACTAATAGACCTCTACCATCAGAGCGATTTCTACGAAGCCGGCAACCACGAAATCCGTGGCATCCGCTGCGACTACGAATCTCCTGCTCTGCTGCACATTGAACGCGTCCTGCGGCACGTGGACGCCAAGCTTATCCGGAGCCGGCACTTTCGCGTGGCACTGGACGGGGTCAACGGCGCCGCCTCCGTGATGACGCCGCGGTTCCTGACCGAAACACTCGGTTGCCGGCTGGATGCCATCTCAGTGGATCCAACGAAACCATTTCCCCGTGAGGCGGAGCCGCGGCCGGATACCCTGGGGGACCTGGCCGCGCTCGTGACCGCCCGCGGTTGCGAAATCGGTTTTGCACAGGACCCCGATGGAGACCGGCTGGCTGTGGCCGATGAGAATGGGCGGGTGTTGGACAATGACGACGTGCTAGCGCTCGCGGTGGATGCCGCGCTGGAACGGCTGCCGGGCGATGTGGTCGTGAACCTGACGACTTCGTCGGTGATCGACGATATCGCCGCCCAACACGGCCGGAAGGTTTATAGAACACCGGTCGGCGAAGCCAACGTAGTGGAGATGATGCAAGCCGTAAACGCCGTCATCGGCGGTGAAGGGTCTAACGGCGGCATCATCTTTCCCGCCGTCCACCTTTGCCGCGACAGCTTCACCGGCATGGCCTTTCTGTTGGAACGCATGGCGAAAACCGGAGCAACCGTCTCCGAATTGGCCGCCGGGCTGCCCCGCTATTACCGCAAACTGGGAAAAGTGGCGTTCGAACACGGTGCGTTGGGAACGCTGATGCAAGGATTGGAGGACCGCTTTCCGGATGCGACGGCCGACCGGTCAGACGGCTTGAAGCTACAGTGGCCGGGCCGTTGGGTGCACGTGCGGGCGTCGAATACGGAACCGCTGTTGCGGCTGGCCGCCGAGGCAAGGGAAGAAAGCGCGATGGAAGAACTCTACGATGCCGTTACTGCGCTGCTTTCGGCTGCTCAGCGGGCTGATCGGGCAGAATGAACGATGTCTCACCCTTCCTCAGTAGCTTCAAACGGTTGCGAATTTCCAGTTCCTGCTCGGCCTGACTTTCGTTCAGCCGGACAATCCGTTCGCGCTTGTGCTCGTTTTCCTTCTGCAGGTCGGCGTTCTGTTCCTGCAGCAATTGGATCTCTCGCCGCTTCTCCATCAGAGCAGGGATTCCCTGCGGCCCGCGGAGCGCGATGATCGCAAAAACGGCGATCATTACGAAAAGGGTCAGATAACCAGTCTTGCGGAGTAGGAAGTTCATCGTAGACAGTACTACATTTGTTTATAATCTTGTTTTGACTCAGATGCTACTGTTTTGGAAGAAAAAGTCGCCATGACGGACAAAATTGTTGTTTTTAGCTCTTGCAGCACCTCGGAAGAGGCTCAGAAACTGGCCCGGCACCTGGTGGAGGCTCGTGTAGCTGCCTGTGTGAACGTGATTCCGGGCGCCTACAGCGTATTTCGCTGGGAGGGGAAAGTGGAGGACGCCTCCGAGTGGATCCTCATTATCAAGACCACGCGGCCACGATTGGAATCGCTGAAAACGGAATTGCGCAAGATGCATTCCTACACAGTGCCTGAGGTGGTGGCAGTGCCGATTGTCGACGGATCGGACGACTATCTGCAATGGCTGGACCGCGAGGTGAGCTAGGTGCTACACATCTACGTAATACGTTTATCCCAAATTGCGGATTCAGTTTAGTTAATCACTTTGTATCCTGCTGAAAAATGGTGTAATCTCGTTGGTAAGCAGGGTCAAGATCGCTGGCATTGAACGTGCTACGACAGGACTGCCGAGGTGTCTCATCACCCGGCAAAGTGGGATGGCCGGGCAGTGAAGGAACTTAAGACTCAATTCGCGAATGCGCTACTGGTGATTCTCACGGTGGCTGCGGTAGCGTCTGCCTTCATCAACTTTCAACAAAATTTCCAGCTCGATAAGCGCTACCGTTTGCCGGAAGACGGCGTTACTTGGGTAGACCGTTTGCAACCGAACGGCAAGAATATCGTGCAAGCGCTGCATGTCGCCGTACGTAGTCCCGGTGAAAATGCAGGAATACGCACCAATGATGTGCTGGTGAAGATCAAAGGCGTGCGCATTGAAAACGCCATCGCCGTCTCGCAGGTCCTGATTCGACTCGGTCCGTGGCGGCCTGCCGATTATGTGGTGGTGCGCAACGTCGGCGGCGACGGAATTGAGATCAAGGCGAACGTCATCGTCGGGGAGCGTGTGCCGGAGTATGCGGTTTCCTACCAGTACGCCGTCGGCGTGGCGTATCTGTTGATTGGTTTGTTCGTGTATTTTCGACGCGGCAATGCTCCCAAATCGCTACACTTTCTAATTTTGTGTTTGTCGAGTTTTGTGCTGTCCACTTTCCATTACACGGGAAAGCTGAATGCCTTCGATCAGGTAATTTATTGGGGAAACATAGTGGCGGGCCTGTTTGCGCCCACCATCTTCCTGCATTTTTGCCTTACTTTTCCCGAACCGAGGGGCTGGTTGCGGGGACGCTTCCGGCGGGCCGTACTTTATCTTCCGGCACTGCTGTTGCTGTCACTCACTATCGGCGTTGCGTTAGGAAACATTCGGGTCAGGATGAGTCCTATCGAACTGCGCTGGGTGCTTGACCGTGTCCTGCTTGGTTTTCTAAGCGGCGTTTACCTGCTTGGCGCCCTGGCGCTGACGGTAGAACACCGCCGGACGGAAGACGCGATTGTCCGACAGCAGTTGAAGTGGCTCAGGAATGGCGCGGTGTTGGGCATTCTGCCGTTCACCTGTCTCTACGTTCTGCCGTACATGCTGGGGGCGGCTCCGGGTTTCTACATGCAATTGGCGGTGCTGTTTCTGCCGCTGATCCCGCTTACCTGGGCGTATGCCATTGTGCGCTACCGGCTGATGGACGTCGACGTCATTTTCCAGCAGGGCTATGTTTATACGCTGGCCACGGTGGCCGTTCTTGGCGTGTTCTATGCACTATTCCTGACGCTCGGAAAGTTTGACGATCTAAGTCCCAAGGCGGTGGTCACCCTCATTTTCGTGGCGACCTTTGTTTTCCAGCCCATCCGCAATTGGATTCAGGAACAGCTCGACCGTTACTACTTCTACAAAGATCGGTACGATTATCGCCGCACGCTGGTGGAATTCGCCCGGGAACTCAGTTCCGAGACAGATCTCGAAACGATGCTCGAATCGGTCGCTGATCGATTGCTGCGGACTCTTTCCATCCGGCACCTGGCTTTCTTTATTCAAGAAGCGCCCCCGGGCGACCATTCGCCGGGCGAAGACAATTTCGAACTACGGATGGCTACCGGCAAGATTGAGAAGTATCGCGACCGGACTCACCTCGATCTGAGCTTCTTATCCTCTAAACCCGATCAGCCGTATCTGTTCTTCGAGCGAACCCGGCATGCGCTCGACGTTGTATCCAGAGAATGGCCAGCCTCGGTCCGGCACACGATTGCCGACCTGGATTTAACCTATTACGTGCCTTGCGCGGTACGCGGCCGGACTATCGCCTATCTAGGAGTCAGCCGCACTGGAAAAGGCGATTTTCTGTCCAGCGACGACGTGGAACTGCTTGTCACCCTTTCGGGATACGTTGGCATCGCCATCGAGAACGCACGGCTTTACTGCTCACTACAACAAAAAGTCGGTGAGTACGAACGGTTGAAAGAGTTCAGCGAGAACATCGTCGAATCCATCAACGTTGGCGTTCTCGCGGCCGATTTGCAGGACCGCGTCGAGAGTTGGAACACGGAGATCGAACGGCTGACAGGAATCCCCCGCCATTTTGCCGTAGGTCGAACGCTGTCGGAACTGTTTCCGGAAGAGCTCTGTAGGAAATTTGAAGAGGTGCGCGGCCAGACCGGGATTCACAACATCTATAAGTTCCCGTTGAGGCCCTCCAGCAAGTATGCTACCCGGACGATCGACGCCCTGACCAACGGAAATCGGAACGGAAACGGACTCATTCTCCATGAAGCGGAACCGGAACCCAAGGAAGTTGTCTTGAATCTGGCAATTGCACCGCTGGTTTCGAAGGAACAAAAGCAGATCGGACGCTTGATTATTTTCGACGATATCACCGACCGGTCTGAACTGGAACGCCGCCTGGTGCAGGCAGACAAGTTGAGTTCCATTGGACTACTCGCAGCGGGAGTGGCGCATGAAGTGAATACACCGCTGGCGGTGATATCCACTTATGCGCAGTTGTTAGCCAAGCAGGTTTCCGGAGACGACCAGAAGTCGAAGTTGCTTGAGAAAATTGCGAAACAGACATTCCGGGCGAGCGAAATTGTGAACTCGCTGCTGAATTTCTCCCGGACTTCGCCGGCAGAGTTTGACGACGTCGATTTGAACCGCGTCCTTGTCGAAACCGTTTCTCTGGTCAGCCATCAGTTGGAGCGTGCGAAGGTCGAGGTGCACCTGAATCTGATGCCTCGGCTTCCTCTGATCAAGGGGAATGCTGGTAAATTGCAGCAGGTGTTTCTCAATCTGGTTCTCAATGCCCGCGACGCCATGGACGCCGGAGGCACGCTCACCATCAGTACGTCCGCCAACGAGGATTCGGCACGGATCGAGGTGACTGACACCGGGCAAGGTATTCCGTCTGAGAATCTGTCCCGCATCTACGATCCCTTCTTCACCACCAAGATGGCGCGCAAGGGAACCGGGCTCGGCCTATCGGTCACCTACGGCATCGTCCGGGAACATGGCGGCTCCATTGAGGTGCAAAGTGAGCCCGGCGCTGGTACACTGTTTCATCTTGAGTTCCCTTTCGCTCAAAAGCCAGTGAATGCCTGATTCTGCGAACCACGACGAAGTTCTCGCCCCTTCCTTCAAAGGCCGCATACTCATCATCGACGACGAAGCGGATATCCGTGAAAGTCTAGAGACGCTTTTGGAAATGGAGGGCTATCTTATTGAACTCGCGGCGAATGCCGCCGAAGGGTTGGACCGTCTGGACAAGGGCCGTTACGATCTGGTCTTGCTAGACCTGATGATGCCGGACCGTTCCGGCATTGAAGTGTTGCAGGATTTCCGCCAGCGCGATACTGAAACGCCCATCATTCTCATCACCGCCTTCGGTTCGGTAGAGGTTGCGGTCAAGGCACTGAAGGCCGGGGCGAACGACTATTTCTCCAAGCCCTGGGACAACGAAAAGCTGCTGCTCGAGATCGGCAACATGATCGCCAAGAGCCGGCTCGAGCGTGAAAATACTGAGCTCAAGCGCGCGCTGAAAGAACGCTATAGCTTCCCCAATATTATTGGAAAATCCGACCGCATGCAGCGCGTGCTCGATCTGGTGGCGCAGGTTGCCCCCAGCCGGGCGACCATTCTCATTACCGGCGAGACTGGCACCGGAAAAGAAGTGATTGCCAAGGCCATTCATTCCCATTCGGCCCGCGCCGGGAAAGCATTCGTTGCCGTGAACAGCGGATCGCTACCGGTGGAACTGTTGGAATCAACCCTTTTCGGGCATGTGAAAGGAGCGTTCACCAGCGCGTTTGCCAGTCAGAAGGGCTATTTCGAGGTGGCCAACGGCGGCACCATCTTCTTCGACGAGATTGGAACAATCAGTGCCGAAACGCAGACCAAA
This sequence comes from Bryobacterales bacterium, assembly GCA_038230275.1. GTDB lineage: Bacteria > Acidobacteriota > Terriglobia > Bryobacterales > Bryobacteraceae > JANXXV01. The sequence continues at coordinate 12,055 of JBBRNO010000065.1, read as the reverse complement.
CTGCTGCGCGTCATCCAGGAAAAGGAATTCATGCCGCTCGGTTCCAACGAGGTAATGAAGGTGGATGTGCGAATTCTAGCAGCCACCAATTCAGACCTGCGCAAGTTGGTGGACGACGGGCGCTTTCGGGAAGATCTTTACTACCGGCTCAACGTGATCAATCTGGCGCTGCCGCCCCTGCGGGATCGAAAGGGCGACATCCCTTTGCTGGTTGAGCATTTCTTTCGCAAGTATTGCGAAGAGAACAAGAAGTTTCAGGATGCGTCAGGCCAGCCAAAGCTCCGCTTCGTACCTGAGGCGATGCAGCTCTTGATTGACCACAACTGGCCGGGTAACGTCCGCGAATTGGAAAACGCAGTCGAACGGGCGGTGGTTTTGGCGTCGGAAGAAAACGTCCCGGTGGACGTGCTGCCGGATCAGATTCTGCATGCAGGCGGGCTAAAAGTCCGGCGGGATGAAAGCGGGAAGCTACCCTCCGATGCCTCGCTGTTTGAAGTAGTAGCGGACTTCGAACGGAAACGGATTACGGAAGCGTTAGAGGCCGCCAGTTGGAGCCAGACCGAAGCTGCCGAAAGCCTGCGAATCCCGCTTTCCACCCTCAACCAGAAGATAAAAAGATTGGACATCGTGGTTCGGAAATCGAAGAAAGACTCTAGTAATCAATAAGTTGCGTGAAATCCGTGGGGCGGTTAATCTGGTCGTACCCCCTAGTTTTGGCTTGACAGGAAGCACTCGAACGGGGTACTCTTACGTTTTATTAATCTTATTGCCTTTGGAATGAAGTTGTAGGCTAATTGTCATATTCGCCTCGCTTCGCTCCTGGAGATTCTAGTTTTGAACCAACCGTACTTCATCCTCGTTCTGGCTCACTCTCTGCACGGCCGCCTTCGAAGAATACACGTTCCGTATCAATTCGTATACGTAGTTTTGGCGCTTGCGGTTTTCGGCGGTGTCTCTTTATTTGGCTTCGTTTCGAGTTATGTACGGATGAGCCTAAAGGTGGCAAACTACAATAGCCTGCGGCAGGATGTGGAAACCCTGCGGGCAAAGTATCGCCGGCTTGAGAAGGAATCGAAGCAGACCGATCAACAACTCGCCAGCCTGCAAATTCTGGCGAACGAAGTCTCAGTAGCCTACGGCATTAAGCGCCGGCTGGAAGGTCCCTCGGAAATCTCCATGGAAGGCCGTCTGGTCCCCACGATGTCGGAAAGTCTGGAAGAATACAACTTTCTCAAGGGCGCCAACCTGTCTCGGTATTCCCGCCGGTCCCAACTGTTCCAATCCATGATGTTGCCGAATATCTGGCCCGTGAATGGAGTGCTGCTGAGCCATTTTGGCCGCCGCACGGATCCATTTTCCGGGGAGGGCGCCTTTCATACTGGAGTTGATATTTCGGCCGCCAAAGGCACTGCGGTGAAGGTAGCCGGTGACGGCGTTGTCACCCACGCCGAGTACATGGGGCATTACGGCAAGCTGGTGATTGTAGATCATGGCAGCGGCGTGCAGACATACTACGCGCATCTGTCAGCTTTTTCAGTAGTATCCGGACAGTCGATCCGGCGCGGAGAGACGGTGGGGTTGTCCGGTGCTACTGGACGGGTTACCTCCCCGCACCTACATTACGAAGTGCGTCGCGGCGGCACAGCCATCAACCCGCAACCGTACTTGAACCAGACCACTCTGGCCCAGAATACGCAGCGGGACTTTCCCTTTTAGGCAACGCTTTCTCCTCTGGGAGCTCGCAGGATCGCTCCAACCGCAGCGCATAAGAGAGCCAGCACGGCCAGCGTCAGGTAGACTTCCTGGTAACCTTCGGCCACGCTCTTCACCGCCTTCGCATGATCCATAATGCGGGCGAAATATCCCGGTACCAGGAATCCGCAAATTCCCCAAGCCGAGAAAACCAGACCGTAATTGGCTCCGACGTTTTTCGGGCCGAAGTAATCCGCAGTCAGCGACGGCACCAGCGCAAGGTACCCCCCGTAGGCAAATGCCGCCAAACACAACCCGGTCAGCAGCGGCAGGAAGCTGTCCGGTGTCCGCAGGAAGCCGACACACGCCAATATCGAGACGGCACACATTCCCAACATGGCGAACTTACGGCCCACCCGGTCCGACACGCTGCCCCAGCCCAGCCGGCCTAGTCCGTTGAAGACGCTCATGATCCCCAGCGCCGTTCCAGCCGTCATCATCGTGTTCGTCTTGGCCATTTCCCGAAGCAGCGGAGTGGCCTCGCCGATAGCAGTCAGGCCGACGGACGTCCCTAGAAAATAGACGACCCACAGCGCGTAGAATTGCCATGTTCCGATCATCTGCCCCGGTGGCATCTCCATTGCCCCGATTCGCGCGGCGGTGGGCGTCCATCCGGCTGGTTTCCAGCCGGCGGGCGGCACCCGGTACAACTGCGCCGAACCGATTACGCCAATGTAAAAAATGCCTGCCAGAATCAGGAATGTACGCGGGATGGTTTCGCCCAGCCGCGCCGGATCGTTACCGATCAGTATTTCCAGCAACGGACCAAACAGCAGCGGACCTACTCCGAAGCCCATCACGGCCAAACCGACTATCATTCCACGCTTATCTGGAAACCACTTGATGCACATCGCAATGGGCGTTACATAGGCGAACCCGACTCCCACTCCGGCCACAATTCCGTAGGCGAATACCAGGCCGGAAACGGTGTCGCCGAGGAACGCTGCCAGCAGGCACCCGGTGCCCAGCAGAAATCCGCCGGCGCTGGCGACAATGCGCGGCCCTTGGCGGTCCTGCCAGAATCCAGCCAGAATCATGCCCGCCGCGAAGGCCAACAAAGAGTATCGGTAGGGAGCGATCGTCTGCGCATTCGACCACCCGTGCAACTGGGCCAGCGGAGCGCGGAAAATAGACCATGCGTAGATGATGCCCAGCAGAATCTGCATAAACACCGCCGCCGCCGCATACTGCAATCGATTCGTGGAACCGGCAACCGCCGTAGAAGTCATCAGAACATTCTATGCGATTTCAGCGGGGTTCCTACGCTAAAATCCCAAGAATCACTCGTATCATAGAGACAGATATGCTCCAGCCAATACCGTTAGTGGGCCGGCACGTCCGGCTCGAACCATTGACACGCGAACATCACGGCGCGCTATGTGAAGTCGGTCTCGCCGAACAATTGTGGCGATGGACGCCGCTGCAGGTCCATTCGGCCGGGGACATGCTTGTATACATCGAGACGACTCTCCGCGCCCAGGATAAGGAACTCGAGATGCCGTTCGCCACCGTGGATGCTGCCTCGGGAAAGGTTATTGGCAGCACACGCTTCATGAATATTGAGGGGACGCACCGGCGGCTTGAGATTGGATCAACCTGGATTGCTCCCGCCTGGCAGCGGACCGCCATTAATACCGAGGCGAAATATCTGATGCTGTGCCACGCCTTCGGTCCATTGGCATGTCACCGTGTGGAATTCAAGACCGACTCATTGAATCAGAAATCCCGCGATGCGATCCTGCGCATCGGAGCCAAACAGGAAGGCATTTTCCGCAACCACATGATCACCGCCAGCGGCCGTGTTCGGGATACCGTCTGGTTCAGTATTATCGAATCGGAGTGGCCACAGATAAAGTTGGAGTTGGAACGAAAACTAGTTCGAGCGGATGGGCAGTAATACCGGCGCGGATACGCGGCCGTCAATCGAGACGGTAAGCGGAATTTGCGTCCCGAGCGGAATATTTTGCGGCAGGAACAGGAGAACCTGATGCCCGGGACCAACCGCGGCAACTTGATTGATTGAGATATCGATCCCGCCGGCATTTGCGCTCACGCGGGAAGCGGCGACGATGGAGCCGGGGTCTGCCAAGCCGATCACCTGCAAATTCAGCAAATCGCCGGGATGGGCCGGACGGGCCGCATCCACCGGCAGGTTGAAAATGGAGCCGACCGCGTTAATCACCGGCGGTGCTGAATCTACAGCGACGCCGATTGGCAGACCTCTTTGCCCGTTGCTGTCGACGCGCAACGAATACTGGCCCGGCGTGGCATCACTTGGAATTTGGAACGTCAGCTGGTTTCCGGCTACCGCGAGGATCGGGAGTTGACGGTCATTCCAGGAAAGCGCGAGCGCGGAATTCAAAAGCGGCGACGGCGTAGTGAGTACGGTTGCGATTACGGTGCTTCCGGCGGTGATCACCGGCAGGCCGGTGGAGGCGTTCACCACCTGGGCACTCAATGAGATGATCCGGTTGCTCGCGGTCTGCGCCTGGAATCCAAACGGCTGCGAAACCACTTGCAGTCCAGAGGTGACGCTCAATACCGTGGTGATCGCACGAGCGCTCGGACTGACTGAAACGTTGGCCAGGATGCGGTTCGGACCGGTCACCCAGACTCTGCGTACGACGATGTCGCTGGATCCGAATCCCACCACGCTCTGGGCATCGACAAAATTGGTGTTGACGCCGGTGATCTCGACCAGCGCATCGGTACCCGCCGGCAGCGAACCAGGGTTGGCGCTCAGGGAAGCGGCAGTCGTATCGATTGAAGCAGCGGCGGACAGATCGCCGCCGTAGGCGAAAACCGGTGCGGTGTCGCCCTGTAGAAATGCAGAGTCCTGCCCATCCCCGTTCACCGCCACCACATTGGCGCGGTAATTGGAGGATGCCGGAGGAGGCGCCACCACGATACGGCCGGTATCATCCAGGCTGCGGAAGGCCGCAGGAATACCGTCGAAATAGATCTTCGTGTCGGCAGTAATATTCGTTCCCGCCACCGCGACGGTGCGTGCTCCACTCGAATCGAACGCCGGCGTCATTGAGTTAACCGACGGCGGCTGATTCTGCACCTGGAAGAAGCCCGACGGCAATACATAGATGTCGTTGTTATAGGAGAACACCAGATGCCGGGGACTGTCGGCGGCCAGGAAGGACCGCACATCCACGTCCATCTGCAGATAAGAGGTGGGAGCCTGAGCGTACGGCTTCAGGGGAAGGTTCACGCCGCCCAGAACACCGACACTTAGACCGGCTGCCGGTACGCTGTTCGCCACAAGTCCAGCGCCGCCCGCCACAATGAACGGCCGCAGAATGGCCGGATTCAGATAGGGCGGTTTTACGGTGAAATTCCCCGGGAACGCGTAGGTTTGCACCGAATGGATTTGAACCGGCGTACGTGCCCGCACGGTGAAATTGATTCCGTCGGTACTGGCTCCAGCAGCTACCGCGAGTGGAAATGCCTGCTGCGTATCTTTCGTTCCCGGATAGAACTGCGTGTCGAAATTCACCGTCGCCGCAAGCTCCCGGCGATCTGGATCGACGGGCGGAAAAACATTCGCCGGGTAGGTCTCTCCAAACTGCGCCGGCGGCAACGGATGAACATACACCAGATACTGCCGCGGCAACAAGCCGTCAATCCGATAGGTTCCGTCCGGGTTGGTTAACGTGCTTACGGCGGGACCGCTGGGCGAAATCGCCACCACCGAGGCCAGATTCGCTCCCTGCCCGTTGAGGGTAACGCGGCCGCTGATGCTGCCCGTGGATGAGGCAAACGTCCGGCTGGGGTAGAGAACAGAGATGCCGGCGACGTCATCGGCTGCCAGGGGCTTCGATCTACTCGTTGCACGGGTAATGCTGGTGGACATTGCGCTCGAGGTGAGCGTGTGCTGCAAGCCCAGCGCGTGCCCAAGCTCATGCACCAGCGTGCCGTAGAGAGATTCTCCATAACTGGGCTTCGTGGTCAGGTCATTGCGAATGGTGAGAATCGACTTCACCACCGGAACGAACGTACCGTTGTAATCAGCCAGAATCTGCGGAGTTCCCCAGGCAATCAGACCTGGTGGCACCTCATCGAAAACAACCTCGATAAAGGGCGCACTCCCCGGAGTGCCTGGGGTGATGGTGCCGCCGAAGCTGAGCCGCAGATCGGACGTTTCCACATCGTTCCAGACCTTGGCCGCCGCACGAATCTGGCTGACCAGACCGGAATAGCTGTCATTCGGCGCCAACTGCAACTGTGCCTGCGAGGTGATGAAATAGGTGACCGTCTTGTTCGGCAGCGCGGTAAGGTCGAATTTCTCGTAGATGGGAGTATACGGACCGGTACGAGTGTTAAAACGGATGAAATGGTAGTACGCCGGAGACACGCCCGCGCAAGCCAAAAGGCAGAGTGCCACCGCCGCGACTTTCCCTCCGCGGAATATCATTTTGCAGCACTCGCCAGCGCTTGCACCACCCGCGCCTTCAGTTCGCGCACGCGCATTTCGAGCGGCGAATCCGAGATGACGTTCCCGGCCGCATCCAGCATCCGCTCCGTGGTGGCCGCCCGCTGGGCTACGGTCTGTCCCTTGGCATCCGGTTTCAGATCGAAAACACCCTGCGAAAGGCCGATCAGTTGGGTCATTCCCGACTTGCCCGTCCAGAGAAACAGCACGTACTCTTCGCCTTGCGCCAGCTTGGGGGCTCCGGGGAAGTTCTGTGCCATCCCTTTGGCGGTACCGCCAGGCGTAGCCACATCCACCACCGGTTGGGAGTCTCCCTTCCACTGTTCCGTGACCCCAACCTTGCAGTGGGTGAAGATGACCGATCCGCGAAATTCTCCAGCGCAGCTCTGGATGCGGCCCCGAACAATTGCGGTGGATTTCTTCGCCATGTCGTCCAAGCTGAGGTATTCGAGCGTGGCCGCTTGGAGCGACACGAGTGTAAGCCCGAATGTGATCAGAAGTCCGCGCATGGCAATGCCTCTGTTCCTGACAGCAACTCAGCGACCAGATTTAAACGTTTGAAACAAAGGTGTTATCCCATTCTAGCGGAATCGCGGTGTGGTGGTTGGACACGGGCTTGAGACAGTATGTCCCATCACAATTGCCGGTGCAGTTTTACCAGGTTGCGGGTTACCCCGGGAATGGTGGTGATTCCCGAAAGCCCCATGGCCATCGCCAATTCGGTTTGCACCAGTTCCAGCACCTTTTGCACGCCAGCGGGACCATACGCGGCCAAACCCCAAAGCACAGGGCGTCCCAGCATTACGGCGCTTGCGCCGAACGCCAGCGCCTTCAAGATATCGGTGCCGCGGCGGAATCCGCCGTCCACCAGAACGGGCACACGGCCCTTCACCGAATCGACAATCGAGGGCAGAACTTCCATGGTGGAGGGAGCCCCATCAGCGTAAAACCCACCGTAGTTTGAGACGACAATCCCCTGCGCGCCTTTCTCGATGGCCATTTGCGCGTCGTCGGGATGCATGATGCCTTTGGCCAGCACCGGCAGCTTAGACCATTCCCGCACCTGCTGCAGGACCGTCCAGCTTGCATTGGCTCCAGCGCGCGGTTGCAGCCGGGATGGCGGCGTCTGTCCGTTCTTCCAGTCCCGTTCCCTGGCACCTTCATAGGGCGCCCCGAAGGAGATCACGATCGCCTTGCAACCGTTTTTAGCCGCTTGCTGCACTGTGCCTGCTTCGACGCCCGGGTTCGCCTGATACCAAAACGGGCCATTGGGACTGGTGAGCACCGTGGTTGTCCTGGTGGATTCCGCGCCTTGCAACGTCGCCTGGACGCCCTTCGGATGTAGCAGTTCCTGCCCGGCAAGCGGCGCGATCAGCACCGGCCATTCCATTTCCTGGCCCAGCAGCTTACAACGCAGATTCATCTCCCGCACATCGATCAACATGCGCGGGCGGAAGGTGATGCGGTCGAAGTATTCGCGGTTGCGGCGGAGCGTGACCTCGGCTCCGGCACCGCCCGCGATGTGGTCGTACAACTGCCGGGAGAGATGCGCTTTGGCCATCTCCTCCATTTCGAAAACATTTACCAGGTCAGCGGCTTTCGCTACCCGTACTTCGTCCTGGGCAAGAGCTAGCGGCGAGGCGGCAAGGAAGCCGGCCAAGTTTCTGATTGCCGTGCGGCGGTTCATGGGAAATCCACCAGGATGGAAGACCGCTTGATCGCGGCGATGCTGGAATGCCCGGCCGTCGCCATGGCCAGCGCCAGTTCCGATTGCAGAATCTCAAGAACCCGCTGCACCCCGGCCGGGCCGAATGCGCCCAAGCCCCACAAGGGAGCGCGGCCCACCTGCACGGCATTGGCGCCCAGAGCCAGGGCCTTGAAGACGTCGCTGCCGCGGCGCACTCCGCCGTCCAGCAGAACCGGAATTCGGCCGCCCACTGCTTCCACGATCTCCCCCAGGACCTCAAACGTAGAGGGAGCGTAATCGAGATAGCGCCCTCCGTGATTGGAGACGACAATTCCGTTCGCACCGTGTTCCACTGCCATCTTGGCGTCTTCCGCCGTAAGGATGCCCTTGAGCAACAGGGGGACCGTGGTGTAGGCGCGGATCTCGGCCACTCGTTCCCAGGTGTTGTCCGGATTCTGGCCGCGCAGGCGATAGGGCAAAGCGGGAGGCGGGGTTCCGCGCGGGCGTCGTGCCCCTTGCCCGGTGGGCCCCGGCGGCGCAATGCTCAAGTTGCGGTCATGCAGAACCCGTTCGCGGTGCGAGCCAAATTGCACATCGACGGTAAAGCAGATGGCCTGGCACCCCGCCTTCAGCGCGCGCTCCACGCGGTCGCGGGTCAGGTCTGGGGTTTCGGCGGCATAGAGCTGTGACCACAGCGGACCCTTGGCTGCCTTTGCGACTTCATCAATCGAAAAACTGGCATTGGAACTAACCGACATCAGCGCGCCGGCGGCGGTTGCGCCCTGATGTGTCGCCTTCTCTCCATCGGCATGCAGTTGCCCGTGGCCGGCGGTTGGGGCCACGATGATAGGGGCATTCATCTTGATTCCCAGGACTTCGGTTGAGAGGTCGATGGTGCCCGTGTTACTTATCGCGCGCGGCACAATGCTGGCCCAGTCGAAGGCTTGCCGGTTGCGCCGCAGTGTAAATTCACTGTCCACTGAACCGGCTACGTAGTCATAGGCGCTGCGGGTGATCTTCAACTTTGCGACCGGCTCAAAGTCCAGTACGCTCGCGATCTCATCGATGCCCGGAACGCGGTCGCGGAGATCGGGCGCCTGTTGTTGCGCTTGTTGTTGCGCTAGCAGCGCAAAGGGCGACCCGGCAAGAAAGCCACCCAGACTGCGAAGAGCATTGCGGCGCGAAAGTCTCATTTCTGATTGTTCGGCTTCAACCCTTCGGTGCTTCCGGCCGCGCCTTCCTTCCAACCGGGGAACCAGCGGAACACATTGCCCGTCAGGCTGCCGATGAAGATCTCCCCGCGGGAGCTGACGTTCAGCCAGTGTCCGGGGCTTTCCATCGAACCGATGATCCGGCCGGTCGCCAAATCAATCTTCATGATGCGACCGGCCAGCGTGTCATAGGTGATGTTCTCGATATTGTCGCGATGGGTGATGATCCACATCTCATCTTTCGGCGTGATGAAGATGTTTTGCGTTGCCCCGAGATGCGTCCACTGGCGGAGGAACTTTCCATTGGGATCGAAGATTTGGATGCGGTTGTTTTCGCGGTCGCTCACGTAGACGGTGCCCTTGGAATCGACGGCGACCGAATGCGGAATGTTGAACTGTCCGGGACCGGTGCCGGGAGTGCCCCAGGTCTTGAGGAACTTGCCCGCGCTGCTGATCTTCACCACGCGCGAATTGCCGTAGCCATCTGAGATGTAGACCTCGCCGCTGGGCGCAAAGGCAATGTCGGTGGGGCGGTTGAACGTTTTGTCGTCCGTGCCCGCCTTGCCCTTCATTCCCAGCGTGAGTAAGAGCTTTCCATCGCGGGTGAACTTCATCACCTGATGGTCGCCATTGTCGGTCACCCAGACGTCGTTCTGTTTATCGATGCGCAGTCCGTGTGGATTGCCGAACATCCCCTTGCCCCACGAGCGGAGGTATTTTCCATTGGCGTCGAAGACAATGAGCGGGTCGGCTTTGGGACCGCGCTGGAACACGTAGACTTCGCCGGATGGATCGGTGGCAACGGCCGAGACGCGCCCGAATTTCCAACCGGCGGGCATGGTGTCCGGCTCCTCTCCGAAGCGGATGTTGACCTTGTATTTGAGCAGGCCGCCTTCGTGGTGATTCCAGCCGGGTTCGGCGGAAAAGGCGAGGGACGGGAGGAGCAGGAGCCAGAGGGCCGCTTTGGGCATGGTGCTGATAATATCACTGCGGACTTGGCGGGGGGAAGGGAGCTCTTGCGAAACAGAGCCACACTGGGAGATTGGGTTTGTTCCGAGAAAAATCCTCTTGCTCGGATAAACGCGACGATTCGGATAAGCGGAGTTTTTGTTCACCTGCCTGGCGGGAGAGCCACCGCTCATACACGTTTTGTTCATGCAGATTCGTGCATGAGCGGCAATTCGCTGATCAACCTCGCTTACACTGGCGAGGTCACAGCGTGGCATGAAAATGGGCTTGAACGGTACAAGCATTGGGTCGCGGACGAGCGAAGACCCTTCTGGAGAGTAAGAACTCCGTTTGTAAACCTTGCCCATAAACCTTGTCCGGCTGGCGGATATGGATCCCGGATTGGGGCCTAAGGTGGGGACGGGCGGGCCTGCATCTTGTCGATTGTTCGCAATACCTGCCTGACTTCGGTGGCGGCGCTGGTATTTCGGCGCGCGCAGCATGTTATCAAGTTATTCACTTGGCCTTCCGGCCGGACAAGCAGCACGGAAACCGCACAGAACGGCTTCAACATTGTCGCGTTGACGAAAGACAGAATGCGGTACTACGCAGTTTCGGACGTCAATGCAGGCGATCTAAAGCAGTCTGCGCGCCTATATCAGGAGTGACGCTTTTCCTTGCTGAACGCCAGGAAGAGCTTCAGATATACTTGCAGTCTATGTACGTGAGAATCCGTTCAATAATCCTGTTCTTGACCCTGTTGACAGCCGCCACCGCTTACGCGGAGGACACTCCGCCGAACGCTTTGTTGGTGCTATCAAAGACCGAAAGAACGCTTGCCATTGTCAATCCATCGAACATGAAGGTGCTGGCGCGGGTGCCGGTTGGCCCTGATCCTCATGAAGTGATCGCGTCGTCCGATGGAAAGCTTGCCTTTGTTTCCAACTACGGTGGCGGCGCATACAACACGCTTGCGGTGATCGATTTGGTGGAACAGAAGGCGCTGCCTTCGGTGGACTTGGGCGCGTTGCGCGCGCCGCATGGACTGATATTTGCAGGTGGCAAGGTCTGGTTTACCGCGGAAGCCGCTAAGGTGATTGGCAGTTATGATCCGGCAGCGAAGAAGGTGGATCTGGTGCTGGGTACGGGACAAAACGGCACGCACATGATCTACGTTACCGGCGACCTGAAGCGGATTATTACCTCGAATATCGGGTCTGGCACGATGACCTTCATCGACAAGACGAATAACACGTGGGAGGAGACGGTGGTTCCCGTGGGACGCCGCGCAGAGGGTTTCGATGTTTCTCCCGATGGAAAGGAGCTGTGGGCGGCGAATGCGCAGGATGGCACCATTTCCATAATTGAGATGGGGAGTAAAACGGTGACGCAGACGCTGGCAGCCAATGTGGAAGGCGCTAATCGATTGAAGTTTACGCCCGATGGAAGGCTGGTGTTCGTCTCGACGTTGCGCGGGACGGACGTCTCTATTTTTGATGCGGCTACGCGCGCGCTGAAGAAGCGGGTAAATATCGGACATGGCGCGGCCGGAATTCAGATGCAGCCCGATGGATCGCGCGTGTTTGTGGCTTGCACGCCGGACGGATACGTATCCATTCTGGATTTGAAATCGCTGGAAGTGACCGGCCACTTGGATGCAGGCAAGCAGCCGGACGGCATGGCCTGGGCTGTACGCCAATGAATTGGAAAATAGCGATTCTTTGCTGGGCGGGGGCGGCAACCGCCGTGGCGCAAACCGAGGCGCAGTCGGGTGCCGGCCGCGCGGCGTATCTGGCGCACTGTGCCGGGTGCCATCTGCCGGATCTGGCGGGACGAAATGAAGCACCGCAGTTGTCCGGCACCAATTTCATGACAACGTGGCGCTCGCGCAATGTTGCTGCTCTGGTCACCTTGATGCAATCGACAATGCCGCCGGGCAATGTTGGCGGGCTGGGCGCGGATGCGTATGTGCAACTGGCGGCGTTTATTCTGGAAGCCAATGGCGCCAAGACAGGG
>JBBRNO010000064.1:0-32766 GCA_038230275.1 Bryobacterales bacterium | reverse complement strand
TACGGGTCCATTCCCGGGGAGCTGCCGAACATGCGCGCATAGCGGGACCGGTTGGTACCCGGCAGGCTTACAGACACACGAGGCTGCAGAATACCGTAGCCCTCGGTTACGCGCTGTTGTTGTTCGTCGTAGCGGGGCTGGTTCAAAGGATGCGCGATGGCCCCAATCATGCGGCGGGCGGAATCCCGCGGCAAATGTGTATCCGTGTCCAGCGTGATGACATATTTCACGTTGCACAAAACTTCGGTGCCGCCAACCACCAGTGAGAACCGTTGCCCTCTGTCGCCACGCAGCAGCGCGTTCAAGTCCCCCAGTTTTCCACGCTTCCGCTCGTAACCCATCCAGAGCTTTTCCGCGGGATTCCAGCGGCGGGGACGGTGAAACAGAAAGAATGCGTCCGAGGAATGGTCCCCGTATCTCGCATTCAACTCTTCAATCCTTCTCTTGGCCAGGAGTAGTAACGCTTCGTCTTCAGGAAGGGTTTCGCCATCCGCGTCGCGAAGGTCGGTCAAAAGCGCAAAGTGCAGGGATTTGTCCCGATTCGCCAGAAAGCGGACTTCCAACCCTTCCACCAGACTTTCAACGTTCTCAATGCTGGTGAGCATGGTCGGAACTACAACCAAGGTTCGGAATTCGGCGGGAATCTCCTTGGAGTAATCCATCGCAGGCAATGCGTTGGGCCTGCTGAACAGGGTGACCAGCCAGTTGACCAGCGCCACAGCCAGGTGGCTTGCCGAGAGGCTGGCAGCGAAGGCCGCAAGCACCGTTAACCACCCAGGTAGATCAACGCGCCGCAACAATCCAACGGTGAATACCGCCGTGAGAAACAATATTCCACCGACATATAGGCTCAATGGAAATCGTTCCGCCAACCGCCGGATTGCCACCGTGGCGGGCAGCCGCGCTTTGGCGGATTGTTCCAGCCGTGCCAGCCCCTTATCGATCAAGAAGTAGCCGACGTGTCCCTCGCGGTTTGCACTGCCTTTGCCCGCACTCGCTTCCTGGGCGAGCTCAATAGCCTTAAGCGATATCTGGCCTTCCGTTAGCGGACTGGTTTTCGCCAGCCTTTCCACCACGTGACGGTATCGATCGCGTGTGGCGAAGTCCATTTTGCCGTAGACTCCCGCGGGATCCTCCCGCAGCGTCTTCTCCACCAGACTCGTTTCTTCGACGAATTCCCGCCAGTCGGTGGCTGCCAGATAACGCAGGCTTTGAATCGTGTTGCTGATAGAAACCTGATCGCCCGCCTGCTTTTGATTCTCCAGCTGGATTAGCTGCTCGATGGTCTGCCCGGTCTCCGCCAGCCGTTGCTCCACCCAGGCCAGCGGCATCGCCAGAGCCGGCCCTTGCCCCTGCAGGCGGCGAGCCAGCTCCGCTACGAATGCAGTCGACATCGGTGGACTCGAACGCGCCATATCAGCGCTGACCAGAATCAGGCTTTTCGGATCCTTCTCCGTCACGACCGTCATCTGATCGGCCCAATAGTGGGCCAGGTTCCGGTCGATGCGGTTGGCTGTAAGACGCGTCGCAATGCGCCGCAGATTTTCTATCAACGCCAGCCGCAGCATTATAGGGATTGCCCACAGTTCACCCAACTTCAACGAACTGACGGTCTGATAGGCAGGAATGAAACGGCTGAGACTCTCCGGATCCACTCTGCCGTCGCCGTGAGCCACATTTTCCAGGGCGATATCGTACACGCGCGGATAGCCAATCGACGGACCGTTCAGCAGTGACGGCAGTTCCCGGCTGTAATTCTTGGGCAGGTGACGCCTGGCCATGCGAATCTGCTCTTCAATCAGGTAGAGATTGTCCAGCAGCCATTCGCTGGCGGGCGTCACTCGATAATCCGCTCTGACTGCCGCCGCCAGCAAACTAGTGGTGCTGGCCAGGACCTGTTCGTTCTCGGCCAACCGTTTCAGCAGCCGGTCCGGTCTCCGCTTTTCAGTGATCTTGTGGGATATCGCTAGTGTCTTGCCGTGCAGCTCCATTTGCCCGCAGCTGAACAGCTCAGACCGCAACAGCGGCTCGTCCGCGATTAGTGCGCGCGCCGCTCCACTGCCGTTGCGGCCGGATGGATTTGGAAGTAATTTTTCAAAACGAGTCTTGGCACTCAGAGTTGCATCTCCCGCTGCTTGCGGGCGGCTTGCATCGCCTTGTGCCTGGGGTCGCGAGCGATAAGCTCCCGCACCTGTCCACTAAGATCTTGCCAGTCTCGAATAAAAAAACCGGCTTCGTCCCGGGCCAGCACTGCCCTGCGGCTCTCTTCTAGAATTTCAATTGCAGTCTGGGTGTCCAGCAAAGCCGCACCCGTCTGGCGGAGCGCAACTCCGTTCAGCGCGCTCGCCACACGGTCGAATTCGGCGGCCACGGATTCCTTGATCTGTTCCGCCCACTCGATCTGGTTCGGCGTTCCCGTCATCGCGATTATTCCTTGTGAGCTGAGTACTTGGTCAATGTTCCAATCAGGCCGGTCGCAGCCGACGGCACGCCGGTGCTGCCCATCACGATTGTCTCATTGCTCAACTTGGAACCATACAGCTCAACGTTGGTCTCCTCATCCGGCCGCAACGTTGCGCCCCCTAGCGAAATTCCCGCGAATACACCCCGCGAGCGCGAATAGGTAAGGATCTGCGCTTGCATCTTCGCATCGGTCCCGGCCGAAGACGTACGGCCTACAGGACCCGCAGCCACCGACGCATCGCCGCCCAACGTGAACTTGCTGGAGAGCAATTTCTCTGAACCGCGCTTGTTCAACACAAGCATGATGGCATCCGTTTCCGATCCGCCAATCTGGAAGCCAACACTACCACCCTCTACCCGCACCGCAGCCGGTGCCGACCACCCGCCGCCGCTGGGACGGCGGCAGGAGATGAAACCCTTGCCGTACTTGGCTCCAATTACGAACGCCGCTTTTTTCAAGCCGGGGACAATAACGATGCACTCCGACTTCTCCAGCAAATCTTGCGGGATTCCTTTGTCCGGTGCGCTCATAACTTCGGTGAGCACGGCGCTGGACTCATTCAACCGCTCGGCATCGGTATCGCCGGCATATAGCATTCCCGCGCTCAGGCAGGCGACGGTAATTGTGATTGTTTTCATAACGATTCTCACGTTGGGAGGGAGTTTATAAGGCTCAACGCCACCCCACCTGACTGGACGCCGCCGGGCGAAAATAGTGTCAGGCAACAACCGTGGGCTTGTCGGATGTTTGTCCGTCGGCAATCCACTCCACTGCGTCCCACAAGCTGGTCGCCAACTTCTCCGGGCGCGGCATTGGAAACCGCATCAGAGCCTTCTCTTGGTCCCCGGCAAATCCCCATACACCGATCAGAATTTTGGTTCGCGGGAATCGCACGCGAAGCTCACGGCTCAAAGCTTTGGCGCGGGCAAAAGCAAATGGGGGCAGGGAGGAGATGCAGAATAAGTCGTTCTCATCGGGTGTTACAAGCGCTACCGTGTTTAGCAAGGACGTGTCCAAGGCAAAGGCGATCGCCGCAACTCCCGATCGCTCCAGAAGTTGCCCCAACATTGCGGCGGTGATTTCGTCAGCTTCGTCATTGGCCGGGACGCAAAGGATCCTGCCGCTTTGTTTCCGGGGTGGCTCTTCCTCGGGGTTCACATACTCGGTAGAGAATTCGGCCAGCATTTCCTTCAGGCTCAAAAATAAGAACTGTTCGCGGGAAGCATCCAGCGCCCCTTTGTGCCGGTCGTGTTCGGCCAGGGTAAGTGCTGGTACGAAGACCGAGTCATAGAGTTGCGACAGCGTATGGTCGGAAAGGTAGTGATCCACTACGGCGCGCGCTTCCTGATCGTCCATCGCCAACAACCGCTGATAGACTTGTGCCTCGGCGGCCAAAACGGGCTCATCGCCAAGCAGAATGTGCAGAAAGGAGAGTTGGGGAACGTAGCGCCCCAGCACGATGACGCAAACGGTAAGCGGTGTAGATAGAATTAGTCCGGCCGGTCCCCAGAGCGCCGCCCAAAATACGGTAGTGAGCAGCAATGCCAGCGCCGATATTCCAGTATGAATACCGTATAGCCATGGTTCCACAAAATTTCCGGTAATCAGCTCGAGCGTTCCGAACAGTAGAAATACCAGCACCGGAGGCATCCAACTGTCGAAAACAGCCAGTGCCAGGATCAAAGGCAAAAGCCCCGCAACCATGGCGCCGACATACGGCACAATTCGAACAATGGCCGCCAGCGCCCCCCATAGAGCGGGGTACGGCACGCCGATCAGATAGAGCCCCACGCCGCAAAGAACTCCGAAACATGCATTCACAAGCAGTTGCATCACCAGATACTTGCTGACGCGTTGCGTCGCGTCGTCCAGCGCCTGGGTTGCCACATTTAGCTGGTCCAGTCCCACCAGCCGCAGCAGCCGGTTCCGCAGATCGCGTGACTCAATCAATAGGAACACAGTGAAAATTAGTACGATACCCAACTCGGCAGTCGGCGCCAGAAACGGCTTGGTCAGCTCCCGATAATACTGAAATTCACTTGGTGGCTCCGGAACCACCTGAACCGGGGTGGGGGAGACAGTTTGCCCCTGCGCGCCGCGCGCCGCTCCCCGCTGGCTGCGGCTGGGAGGGGCGGGCGGAGGCGGCGTTTGGGCGTTGAGCTCCTTTTCCAATTTTTTTACGCTCTCGGCGGCTCGTCCCAGCGCCCCAGTGCTCGGACTGCGCATCGCCTGAATCTTGTTGTGAATATTTTGTTGATACCGGGGAAGCTGGTTCAATACCTCCAGCAGCTGGTCGAAGATTACCCAACCGATCGCCCCCGCCGAGGCGACCGAGAGCACCATCACTAAAAATACCGACGGCGCCAGCCCCAGCCGAGATTTACGAAGCCAGGAAACGGCGGGCGTCAGGATCAGGGACAGCACGATGGCGAATGCCAGCGGGATCAAAAGCTCGCGTGCGACGTAAAGTATCACGATCGCCGCAATGACGATCCCCGTGGTTCGAATACTCGATGAGCCGGACGAATGGTTAGGCCTAATCATGACTCACGCTTAAACATTGGGGAGCCGTAACATTGGGGAGCCTTACCATCGGGGAATAGTTCCAATCTGTAAGAGGAGACTGGCGTTCCATTGTGTCAGGAATTTGATCCGGCCGCTGTCGCCGGCAGGGAACCGGCGCAAAAGGCTGCGAATTTTGAGCTGCGCCATACTCTAGTCATATGCTTTCCTGGCTTTTCTCCGAACCGCTTACCGTCGGCTCGGCAGCGCCCGATTTCACCTTGCCCGATCAGGATGGAACAGCAGTAACGCTTTCCGCCCTGCGCGGGAAGAACGTGGTGTTAGTTTTCTATCCCGCTGACGAGACCCGCGTTTGCCGTCAGCAACTCTGCGAATTCCGCGATACAAATCAATTGGCGAACGATCGAGGAGTGCTGGTATACGGAATTAATCCCGGATCCCCGCAAAGCCATTCCAGTTTCCGAAACAAACAAAGCCTCCCGTTTCCTCTTCTGGTCGATGCGGATAAACAAGTGGCAATGCTCTATCGGGCGAACGGGTTAATAGTGAAGCGGACTGTTTATCTGATCGGCCGCGATGGCTTGATCCGCTTCGCGAAACGGGGAAAGCCCAGACCGGAGGAAGTGTTCCGCCTGGCCGACACCTAGAATTAGTCCATCAGATAAATCCCAGATCACGTTAGACACGATAGCGCCGATAACCTTTATTGAGGCACGGTGCGAACGGCATTCAGCAGAATTGGACGAGACTTTCGAATATGGGCCCTTTTGTCGGTGCTTGCATTCGGTGCGATCTGGTGTGCAGGCCGGTTCATGCCCAGACCCATCCTCGAGCTTAGGATCGGCAGCCAGCAATTCCCACCCTATTTACTGGAACGGGCGGACGGCTCCGCCGGCGGCACCGCGGTGGCCATCTTGAACGAAGCCGCCCGCCGGCGCGGCATCCGGTTGCGATGGTCGATTGAGAAGGAAGGCCCGGACCTCGCGCTCTCCTCCGGCCGGGTAGACGTCTGGCCCTTGCTCAACCGGACGTCTTCCAGGGATCGGACGATGCACGTCTCGCCGCCGTGGATGGTTAGCGAATTCGTTCTACTAACATTAAAGTCGTCTGGAATTGGGAACGTAGAGCAAACCGCCGGCAAGCGTGTCGCCTATCTTGCGCGGCCGCTAACGGAGTCTCTGACGGCCAGCTACCTCAAGCGAATCCAACCTTTGCGGCGCACTACGCCCGAAGCGGCAATGCATGCGGTCTGTACCGGCGAAGCAGATGCAGCTTTTCTGGATTCACGATTTGCGCAATCGATTCTGATGAATCATCCCGCCGATTGCGGCAACAGCGGCCTACAATACATTCCGGTGCGACCCGCAATCGTCGCCTTGGGCATTGGGTCAACCCAAAAACATGCGCGCACGGCGGACCTTTTGTCGGAAGAAATTCTCCGGATGGGTGCTGACGGAGCACTCGCCCAGGTTTGGGCCCAAAGTTCATTGATTGATACGCACGACACCGAATCGCTGAGCGCACTGGCAAAAGTGAAGACGTATACCCACCTTTTCATTTATGAGGTGGCCGGATTGGTAGTGTTGTTATCGCTGTTGGGAGTCATCGTGCACAGATTACACAGGGCCAAAGCGACCGCAAGACGGGCACTCCAGGTTAAGGCGACGTTGCTTACTAACCTCAGTCATGAAATTCGGACGCCCATGAATGGCGTCATGGGGATGACCGACTTACTGTTCACGACAAGTTTGAACAACGAACAGCGGGAATACGCCGAGGCGGCGCGCAGTTCGGCGCAGTCGCTGCTTGAAATGTTGAATAACATGCTCGACTACGCCCGCATGGACCAAGGCGAAGTCCAATTCGAACGGGTGGATTTCGATCTTCATGGTCTGTTGGAAGATGTAACCGAACATTTCGCTCCCTTCGCTGGAATCAAGGGTGTGGAGCTGGCGTGTCTGATCGCCGCCGAAACTCCGCAGATTGTCAACGGCGATCCCGTGAAACTGCGCCATGTCCTAAGTAACCTAATCAGTAATGCCGTGAAATTCACTGATCGCGGCGAAATCGTACTCAGCTCAAAGGTTGTTTCAGAAGAACCCGGTGCAGTTGTGCTGCAGATCGAAGTGTCTGATACAGGAATTGGAATAACCGAGGAGGACCGTCCGAAACTGTTCCATTCGTTTGGACGGCTGGACGCCGCCGGTGCCATGTCCCATTCCGGTGCCGGGTTGGGATTAGCCATCTGCCGGCAGATCGTCGCCGGTGGTGGAGGATATCTTGACTATTCCAGCAAGCCGGGGGTTGGATCGTGCTTCTGGCTGGTAATGCGCTTCGGCCGTCCCGAGTATGACCTGCCGTTCCTCGACGCCGATCCGAAACTGGAGGGACGCCCCGTTCTTATCGTTTCCTCATCGGAATCCATTCGAAGCATGATTGTCATTCATTGCCGCGCACTCCATTTGAAAATCCGGGTGGCCGCCAGCGTCGTGCAGGCTCTCGAATTGCTACCAAAAATACCTTTCGATCTGATCGTGGCGGATGGCCGCCTTACGAATGCGGCGAGGCTGGCTGAAGCAAAACTGCCATCGACGAAGTTAATCCTCTTGTCGACGCATTTCAGCAACACTCCGAGCCTGACCTCGCTGGATGACGCCCGGGCCGACGCCATCCTTCCCAAGCCGGTGCGGCAATCCCACTTTTCCCACACAGTCCGGGAAGTATTCTCCCGCATCCCTGCGGAAGCAAATACTATCCGAGTGGCGATTGAGAAGCCTTCCGATTTGTCCGCTCTGTCTACACACCTTTGATTCTCCGCTTCCTCTAGTCCGGTCTCCAAAATCGAGATTGACCAGCGATTCCCCCTGAAGCCAGCGGCAGCTCCAGCCAACTTCGGGTCTTGGCTGGGGAAATCAGGCTATCATGATCGAATCGTATCTATGAGAGTTCTTCGTGCGAGAGTTCTTTTTGCGTGCTTCCTCTGTGCCGGCATATGTTCCAACATGGCTATGGCGCAACCCCCGACCATCGAACAATTGTTTCGGCGGCCGTTGCTGTGGGGAACCGCCCCAGATCAGATCATGTGGTCAAAGAAAGGGCACACGCTCGTTTTCCTCTGGAACGCCGATGGCCAGCGGTTTCGGGATCTCTATTCCTACTCCCCGGACGGCCAGAAGCTTACTCGCCTGACGGACCTGGAATCGCAGGAAGACGAAATCAACACCACAGATGACGAGAAGGACGATCGGCTCAAACCCTATCAACCTCCACCGCCGGGTTTGTCGAGCTTTGACGTTTCACCCGATGGCCGTAAGGCCGCCTTTTCCCACCGGGGCGATCTGTATATTGCCGATACCAGCGGCAAGTCTCCCCTGCTTCGGCTCACCAAGACCAAGGCGCCGGAACTCTCGCCGCAGTTCTCTCCAGACAGCAAGAAACTGGCGTCCCTCCGGGCCGGCCAAATCGTCGTGCAGGACCTGTCCACAGGCCAGATTTGGCAAGCAACGAACGTCGAAGGTTCTATCATCGATTCCTATCGCTGGTCCCCCGATGGGCAAACCTTCGCGGTTCTTACCAAGAATAAATCCAGACAGTTACCTCTCGCCAATTTCTCCGGACGATTCGTAGCCACCAGAAACATCCCCAGGACCATTGCAGGCGACGAACTAACCGAATTTGGAGTCTTCCTGGTTCCTTCCGAAGGCGGCAAGCAGGAACCTTTTGAGATTGGGACGCCTGCCGGCAAAGGCTCGGTACGGATGCCTGAGTGGGCGCCCAATTCGAAGCAACTAGTCACCCTATTTACCGCCCCCGGCTGGAAAATAAAACAAGTGATGGTGCTGGACGCGCACACACGTAAGCCGGCGGTGGTTGCCGAAGAGACGGATGACCGCTGGGTGGATTACGGATTCGCCGGATGGTCTCCTGATTCCCAGACAGTGATGTTCACCAGCGAGAAAGATGGCTGGGCGCATTTATACACCGTGCCCGCGAGCGGTGGCGAAGCCAGACAGTTAACCCGCGGCGCTTGGGAAATCCATCACGAACCGTTCTCCGAAGATCCGCAGTGGATCGGCGGCTCCATTTACTTCGCATCCACCGAAGGCGATACCGCGCAGCGCCACACGTATAAGATGCGGCCGGACGGATCGGCCAAAGAGAAGCTTTCGCACAAAGAGGGCCTCAATATCGGGCAGGTTTCCGCAGACGGACAGTACATCGCCTGGCGCCTGGCCGATGCGAAAAACCCCTTCGATCTCTGGGTAAACGAGAAGCGAGTGACACAGTCGCCGCAGCCAGGGTTTTACAAACAGCAGTGGCCGGAGATCAAGTATGTGCACTATCCCTCCCGCGGCGACCGTAAACCGGTAGCCGCCCGCCTGCTGCTGCCGCCGGGTTACCGCACGGAAGACCAATCTCAAAAGCCGCGCCCAGCTGTGGTTTACATCCACGGCGCCGGCTATGCCACCAGCGTCTTGAAGCAATGGGGAAGCTACCAGGATTACCGCTTCGCCTACAACACTTTCCTCGCCAGCAAGGGCTACGTCGTGCTCGAAATGGACTATCGCGGCAGCACCGGCTATGGCCGTGACTGGCGCAGCGGGGTCTATCTTCACATGGGTGGGCCTGATCTGGACGATGTGCTGGGGGGCGTCGATTATCTAAAATCGCTCGGCAATATCGATATGAACAAACTCGGTATCTGGGGCGTTAGTTATGGCGGTTTCATGACCGATATGGCGATGTTCCTCTCGCCCGGCACATTCAAGGCAGGCGCGGCCTGGGCGGCGGTGAACGACTGGGAGAATTACAACGCCGGATACACCTCCCAACGGCTGAATACCCCGCAATCGAATCCCGAGGCGTACCGCCGCAGTTCGCCCATCCATTTCTCCGGCAATCTGAGCGATCATTTGCTGATCATTCACGGCATCGTGGACGACAACGTCCTGTTTCAGGATGCAGTGCAATTGAGTGAGAAGCTGATCCACGAAGGGAAGGATTTCTCGCAGATTTTCTACCCCCAGGAAAGCCACGGATTTATTCGCGACGAGACCTGGATCGATGCTCTGCGCCGGACCACGGAATGGTTCGAGCGGTATCTTCAATGATGGCTACACTTCCCCCGTTCTATCCCATCCTGGATACCGCGGCAGCGTTCCGGGCGGGCTTGGATCTGGCTGCCTCCGCGAATGCGCTTCTCGACGCGGGAGTCCGGATTCTCCAACTCCGGCACAAAGAATATTTCGACCGAAGAATGTTTGAAACCGCGCGGGAAGTGGCTACGGCATGCCGCCGGGCCGGGGCCGCTTTCGTCATCAACGACCGCGCGGACATGGCTGTCTTGCTGGACGCGGCCCTTCACGTTGGTCAGGACGACCTTCCTGCCGCGGAGTCGCGCGCGCTAATCGGCCCGGCCCGCATGCTCGGGCTCTCCACCCACAACGAAGCACAGTTGCAGGCATCCAACGGCGAGCCAGTCGACTACATTGCAATCGGACCGCTATTCCAGACCGGGTCCAAACAGAATCCCGATGCCGTGGTAGGCGTAGCGGAATTGGCCAGGCTGCGGCCGCTCGCGTTCCGGCCGATAGTCGCCATCGGCGGGATCAACCGCGAGAATGCCGGATCGGTGCTGCAAGCCGGCGCGGACTCCGTTGCCGTAATCGGCGATCTTTTCCCGCCGGGCGCCACGCTCAGAACCTTGCGGGAGCGGGCGGAAGAATGGATCAAAATAACTTCACTGCAGGTCGCGCCCGGCTGGGACAGGACAAATAACGAATGATCAAAGAAACCGGACTAGTCAAAGGGCTTGGGCTGATGGACGCCACCACGCTCGTCGTGGGATCGATGATCGGCTCCGGCATCTTCATCGTAGCCGCCGATATTTCCCGCCAGGTTCGGTCGCCCGGGCTGCTAATCATGACGTGGGTAGTCACCGCGCTGCTCACCATGATCGCCGCGCTCAGCTACGGAGAATTGGCCGCCGCCATGCCTCACGCCGGGGGGCAGTACGTCTATCTTCGCGAAGCCTTCGGCCCCCTCTACGGATTTCTCTTCGGTTGGACCATGTTCCTGGTGATTCAGACTGGAACCATCGCCGCGGTAGCTGTGGCATTCGCCAAATTCGCCGGAGTCTTCTTCCCCGGCATTGCGGCGGACAACTATCTGCTACCGTTCCTCAACACGCAACAAGCGGTAGCCATCGCCATCATTCTGCTGCTCACCTGGGTGAACACCCGCGGCGTGAAGACCGGGGCAGTGGTGCAGAACACCTTCACCTTCGCCAAAACCGCGGCATTGCTGGGGCTGATCGGTTTTGGATTTCTGGCCGGACATGATTCCCAGACCGTCTCCCGAAACTTCGGCCGCTTCTGGGAGAACGCCGACTGGACTTTTTCCACCGTGCAGGTGGTCGGCGTAGCCATGGTAGGCGCGTTGTTTTCCTCCGATGCCTGGAACAACGTGACATTCACCGCCGGTGAGATCCGCAACCCGCAAAGAAATCTTCCGTTGTCGCTGGTATTGGGAGTAGGCATCGTGTCTGTCCTCTATCTGGCATGTAATTTCGTCTATCTCAACGCGCTGCCGCTGGAGGCGATCCAGACTGCCCCTCAGGATCGCGTGGCCACCGCCGTAGCCCAAAAGATGTTCGGCTCCACCGGCGCGCAGTTAATCGCCGCAGCCATCATGGTGTCGACATTCGGTTGCGTAAATGGCATGATCCTGGCCGGATCCCGCGTCTACTACGCCATGGCCCTGGATGGGCTTTTCTTCAAATCCATCGCCAGCCTGCACCCGAAAACCGCCGCCCCCGTTACCTCGTTGGTGTGGCAATGCGCCTGGGCTTGCCTGCTCACTTTGACCGGCCGCTACAACGACCTGCTGGATTATGTTATCTTCGCAGTTCTGCTGTTTTACATTCTTACTATCAGTGGACTCTTCGTGCTCCGTCGCACGCGGCCGGAAATGGAACGGCCGTATCGCGCGTTCGGGTACCCTGCGCTACCCCTGTTATACATCTTGGTTGCTGGACTCATTGAGGTCCTGCTGTTACTATACAAACCGAACTACACGTGGCCGGGTTTGATCATCGTCTTATTGGGGATCCCGGTTTATTTCTTTTGGCGAAAGAATGAGGTGAAGGCATGAATATATTCGCGGTAAAACCTTTGAGCCGCATCCTGGCCGAGTCCGAGGGCGAACACGCCCTGAAACGCACGCTGGGTCCGGTGCAATTGGTGGCGTTGGGGATCGGTGCGATTATCGGCGCAGGACTGTTCTCCCTGACGGGTATCGCGGCAGCCAATCACGCTGGTCCCGCCGTCGTTCTTTCCTTCGTACTGGCTGCCTTCGGCTGTGCGTTCGCCGGCATCTGTTATAGCGAATTCTCCACCATGATCCCCATCGCCGGAAGCGCGTATACCTATTCATACGCCACCATGGGTGAATTGATGGCCTGGATTATCGGCTGGGATCTGGTGCTGGAATACGCAGTGGGGGCGGCAACGGTGGCTGTCAGTTGGTCAGGCTACGTGGCATCGCTCTGCAAGGACTACGGCATCATTCTGCCGGCTAAGCTGATGGCATCGCCATTCCAGGCCATCACGCTGGACGACGGTACTCAGGGATATGGCTTAATCAACCTGCCGGCCATTCTTGTGGTGGTGATGATCTCGCTGCTGCTGATGCGAGGTATTCAGGAATCGGCCACAATCAACGGCGTCATCGTTGTTTTGAAAGTCTCGGTGGTGATCTTATTCATCTTCGTCGGTTGGTCCTATATCAACCCGGCAAACTACGTCCCCTTCGTTCCGGAGAATACGGGCGAGTTCGGCCACTTCGGATGGAGCGGCGTGGTTCGCGCGGCGGGCGTCGTCTTCTTCGCCTTCATCGGCTTCGATGCGGTATCCACCGCGGCGCAGGAGACGAAAAATCCACAGCGCGACATGCCCATCGGCATCATTGGTTCGTTGGTGGTTTGCACCATTTTGTACGTGCTGTTTTCCCACGTGCTAACGGGCATGCTGAATTACAAGGACTTGAACAATGCCGCACCGGTGGCCGCTGCCATCGACCTCACACCGTACATCTGGCTGAAGTCGGTTATTAAAATAGCAATTATCGCCGGGTACACTTCGGTCATCCTGGTGATGCTGCTGGGCCAGTCGCGCGTCTTCTACTCCATGTCCCGCGACGGACTGCTGCCAAAGCTGTTCTCCGATATTCATCCCAAATTCCGTACACCCTGGCGCAGCAATTTGCTGTTCATGGTGTTCGTCGGATGCGCCGCCGCCTTCACCCCAATTCAAATCGTCGGTGAGATGACCAGCATCGGAACACTGTTCGCCTTCGTGCTGGTATGCATCGGCATTATCGTCATGCGCAAGACTCATCCGGAGTTGCCGCGCCCCTTCCGCACTCCACTGGTTCCATTTCTGCCGATCGTTGGAATCATTGTGAACCTCTTGTTGATGGCCGGATTGGGCTGGGAAAACTGGACCCGGCTGTTCGTCTGGATGGCCATCGGCATGGCGGTGTATTTTGGTTACAGCCGCCATCACAGCCGGCTCAATATGCCTGAGGCCGTTATCAAGAAGTAGTTACAAGGAAGTAACTGCTGGAGTGTTTCGATGGAAGATGCACGCGGCGAAGTAACGCGGCTGCTGGAAGAAATCGGCTATTGTAAGGTCGAAGCCAGAGCGGAAGCAATGGAGAAGCTCCTGCCGCTGGTCTACGACGAATTGCGGCGACTGGCCGCCGCATACTTCCGCCGCGAACGTGGAGACCACACGCTACAGCCCACCGCGCTGGTTCATGAAGCCTACATGAAGCTGGTAGACCAACGGATCGTGCGCTGGGAAAGCCGCGGCCACTTTCTGGGCGTGGCGGCCACGCTCATGCGGCGCATCCTGATGGACTACGCGCGCGGGCACAAAGCAGCCAAGCGCGGCGGCATGCAACAAAGGGTTGTGTTGGACGATGGCATGGCGCTGACGGAACAGCGCGCGGTGGAGATGATCGCGCTTGACGGCGCATTGACGAAATTGGCAATGCTCGACCCGCAACAGGCCAGAATCGTGGAGCTTCGCTTCTTCGGTGGACTATCGGTGGAAGAGACCGCCGAGGTGCTGCAACTTTCCACAGCCACCGTCAAGCGATACTGGAATTCGGCGAAGGCATGGTTATACCGCGAGATCGCAAAAGGAAACGACGTTGACTCCCGAACGATGGCTGCTGATTCGGGAGATCTGTGATTCCGCGGGAGGGCGCGATTTGAGGCCTTTCTGCATGGCTAGGTGCTGTTTGCGCCGCGGTTTGAGGATCGCCGCCACAGCCTCGATTCGAACTCTAGACGCGGACGGCGGGACCGATGTAAAATTCAGGGCTGACGAGGAGTTTTCCCACGATGATCGACAATCACAAGCCCGGCGAAAGTTCCGCCGCCCCATCCAGCCGTAGAGCGTTTCTTGCGGCGGCGGGCGCGACGGCCGCCGCCACCATGTCCGCGGCGGAACCAGATCCCATCCCGATCATCGACACCCATTTTCATCTGTACGACCAGACCCGCCCGCAGGGAGCACCCTTTCCATTTACCCCGAACGCCCCTCCGTTTCTGCCGCGCGATTTTCGCGAGTCGGCCATCCCGCTCGGTATCGTCGGCGGTATCAAGGTCGAAGCCAGTCCCTGGGTCGAAGACAATCTTTGGGTCCTGATGATCATCGAAAGCGAGCCGATGATCGTTGGCATGATCGGCGACCTCGATCCGACGAAACCGGAATTCCGCGAGTATCTCGATCGGTACCGTAAGAACAAGCTTTTTCTTGGACTGCGCTACGGCAACATCTGGCCGGGTCACAATCTGGTCACGGCGGTGAATAATCCCGACTTCATCGCCAACATGAAGGCATTCGCCCAAACAGGTCTCACGTTCGAGGTGGCCAACCCGCGGTTAGATCTGATTGATGCCACCGTGCGCCTTACCGACAAAGTGCCTGACCTGCGAATCGTTGTCGGGCATCTGCAGGCACTTGCCCTTCCTACTTCCCCTGCTGCTCTCAAGACTTATTCGGATAACTTAAAGGAACTCAGGAAGCGAAACGCCTACGCGAAAGTTTCGGGCCTTCCTGGTCCTCGCCTGGATGCGAAGACGCAGCCGGATCCGGCTAACTACAAACCCGGCCTGGACTTCATCTGGGATATTTTCGGGGAAGACTTCATCGTCTATGCCGGGCGGAATAAGACGTCTCTGGAAATCCTGAAGTCTTACTGCATGGCGAAGGGAAGACCGGCGGCGGAGAAGTTCTTTTGGAAAAATTCGCTGCCCGCTTTCCGCTGGATCAAGCGAGATCCCAAACAACCGCAGCTCGCTTGAGAGTAATTGGGAAAGTCAATATTTAGATAGTTTCCCGAATCTGAAGTGGGATTGGAATGTTCAAATTCATACACGCCGCCGATATTCATCTGGATAGCCCGCTTCTCGGTTTAGAGCGCTACGAAGGCGCTCCCGTCGAGGAGATTCGCGGCGCCACCCGCAAGGCATTTGAAAATCTGGTCCAGCTCGCAATCGATGAGACCGTCGACTTCGTACTCATTGCGGGTGACCTCTACGACGGCGATTGGAAGGATGCCGGAACCGGCCTCTACTTCGTAAAGCAGATGGCGCGGCTGCGGGAGGCGAAGATTCCGGTATACCTGATCGCCGGCAACCATGACGCCCAGAACAAAATGACCAGGGAACTGCGCTTTCCTGAGAACGTGAAGATATTCTCCTCCCGCAAACCCGGCACCGAACGCATTACTGGGCTGAACGTTGTCATCCATGGTCAGAGCTATCCGACCGCGGAGGTCCGCGATAACCTGTCCGAAGATTATCCCAACCCAGTTGCCGGCGCCTTCAACATCGGGCTCCTGCATACCTGTGGCACCGGCGCGCAGGGGCATGAATCGTATGCGCCGTGCACACTCCCGCAACTTACCGGCAAAGGATATCAATATTGGGCCCTGGGCCACGTTCACACCGCGCAAGCGCTCAGTGAAGATCCTCCGGTGGTCTTTCCGGGAAACGTACAAGGCCGGCATATTCGTGAGGCCGGACCGCGCGGCTGCTTGCTGGTAAGCGTGGATGAGCGCCACCGGATTACGCGTGAATTCATGCCGCTGGATGTGCTGCGTTGGAATCTCTGTGAGATTGACGCGACGGGTGCCGCCGATACCGAAGAGGTCGTCACGCGCTTTGCAATACGCCTGCCTGTGTTGATGGCGGAGAACGCCGGCTTCACTCTCGCGATTCGCGTCCGCATCAGCGGCGCAACCAGCGTCCATCGCAAGCTCACCGCCAATCATCAGGCGGTGCGCGAAAAATTGCAGTCGGTCGGCGTCGATCTTGGCAATAGCTCAGTGTGGATTGAAAGGCTGGTCATCAACACGCAGCCAGAAGGAAACGCGGCTATTCCGGAAGGCCCCATCGCGGAGCTGAAAAGCTATCTGGATGAACTTCGTACCAGCGGCCAGCCTGTGGATGAGCTAATGCAAGAGGTTGCCACCGTGCGGGAGTTTCTGCCTGTTGATCTAAGGGAAGGTTGTGAATCCGTCGACTGGCCCGAATTGCTTAACGATGTCGAAGCGCTATTGATGGATCGCCTCCTGGGCGCGGACGTGGCCCAGTGAGAATTCTCAACCTGGACCTGATCGCCTACGGCCCATTCACCGGACAATCGCTGAACCTGCGGGACACATCCGCGAACCTGCACATCATCTATGGTCCGAACGAGGCAGGGAAGAGCAGTACATTGCGCGCTCTGTCGAATGGGCTCTACGGAATTCCGCAGGATACCAAAGACGCCTTCCTGCATCCCTACGACGATCTGAGAATTGGTCTGACCTTGGACTCGGAAAACGGCGCGATCAAGGTCGTGCGCAGGAAAGGCCGCGCCAACAGTCTGCGGCGCAACGACGGATCGGATTCGGTCTTTCCGCCCGCGGAGTGGTCGGCGCTGCTTCCGGTCGAGGATCGCGATCTCTTCGATCAGATGTTTGGCGTCGATCACGCAGAGATTGCCAAAGGCGGCAAGTTGCTCCTCACCAGCGGCAGCGATCTCGGCGGTCTACTCTTTGCAGCGGCTGGAGGTGTCGATCGGCTGCGCACCGTGCAGGCGGAACTCCAGAAGTCCGCCGAAGAGCTTTTCAAGAAGGGGGCGTCCAGGCCGCTCATCAACAAGGCCGTTGCCGATGTGAAGGCGTCGCTCGCGGCAATCAAGCAGTCGTTGTTGCTAGTCAGCGGCTATAAGCAATTGCGGGATTCGGTGGAGGAAGCCGAGAGTCAATCGCAAAAGCTCGAGAGGGAAATTCGCGAAGCGAGTCTCGAGGCACAACGGCTGCACCGTCTGCGGCAAGCTTTCCCGTTAGTGGCCAGGCGACAGCAGCGCATTGAGCAATTGAAACAGCACGATAGTGGCCGGCTGTTGCCGGAGGATTTTGCCCGTCGATACCGAAGCGCTTACGATGAACTGCGGCGGTCTGAGTCCGATACTGCGTCGCAAACGCGGGACATCGAGGGCCTGCAGGCGAAGATCGACGCGACACCCGTCGCCTTAGGGATACTCGAGCGCGAGAACGAAATCGATGTCCTGTATCAGCAGTCCGGCGCCATTGAGAAGGGCGCCGGTGACCGCGCGCGCCGTCAGCAAAGCCTGGAGACCACGCGAGCGGAAGCTATCGCGCTGCTGAAGTCTATCGGCGTGGAGATGCCGCTGGAGACGGCTTCGGAACTGCGGATTCCGGACCCCGCACAGAAACGTATCTTCACCCTAAGCACGAATAAGAAAGCTGTCGATCAGGACGTAGCAGCTGGAATTCGGGACTTGGAGAAAGCCCGCGACGAGTTCCGCCGAGCGAACGAAGAGCTGACCGGTCTCGCGCTAGCTCTAGACACCGGTGCCCTGGAGGAAGCTCTCGCCATGGTGCCGCCCGGCCACAATCTGGACGCCGAGCTTTCCTCCGAATCGGACGAAGTCGCCGCATTGAAAATCGAACTGGAACGAAGCGTCTCCGCTTTGCCGGATTGGAACGGTACGTTGGATCAGTTGGCGGCGGTGCCGCTGCCGCTTCCCGAAACTATCGCGGAATTTCAGAATACATTCCTCGAACAGTCGGCGATAGAAAAGGGACTCGTCGCAGAGCGGACTCGGCTCACCACTACCCGGGATCAGGTCGAACGCGATTTGCAAAGGATCAAACAGGAACAGGAAGTCCCCACTGAGCAGGATCTCGCGTTTAACCGAACCAGCCGCGATTCGAAATGGCAGACCATCCGAACGGCGTGGCTGAATGCACTGCCCGTGGACGGACCAGTGCTCGCCTCGTCGTTCGAAACTTCCCTGGAGACCAGCGACCGGATCGCCGACCGATTACGACGGGAAGCGGCTCGTGTCAGCGAAAAGGCTGGTTTGCTGGTGAACATGGAGCGCTTGACAGAAGAATGGAAACATTTGGAGTTACAGTTGCAAGCGGCACAGCGCGCAACCGCGCAGCTAAAGCAAGAATGGGAATTGTGCTGGAGCCCATCTTCTATCGCGCCTCGGACACCATTGGAAATGCAGAGCTGGCTGCGGCAACGCGATTTGATTGTGGCGAAGAAAGGCGAATTACAGCAGCGCCAGGCGAAGGCTGCTGGCCTTCGGGAATCCATTCTCGGCATCCGAATGGCATTGCTTCCGAAACTGGAAATCATCTCTGGCGGATCTATCGATCCAGTCGCGCCGCTGTCGGCACTCGCCGCTCAAGCCAAGCGCGCGGTGTCCCGGCAATCCGAACTCAGGCAACGAAAAGCCGCCTTGGAAGCCAATGTACATCGATCCGTAGCCGCAATTGCGGATCTCGAAGACCGGCTGAAAGCTGCCAACAGCGCGCTTTCCGCGTGGAAGGCTGAGTGGAGCGAAGCGACCGGGAAACTGCCGGTCCGGCGGGACGCCTCGCCCGAAGAGGTTCAGGTCGTGCTGGAGCGGATCACGTTGCTGATGACAAAAATCGATGAGGTTGGAAAGCTCGAAGACCGCATCGGCAAGCTGACGAAGGATGAGGCGGACTTCAGCCTGAAGGCAGGCAGTCTGGTGGAATCCGCAAACATTGAGATATCGGTTGACAATCCATTTGCGGCAATTGGTAAGTTGCATGCCGAACTGCAAAAGAACCGAACCAACCGGGATCTTCTCAAGACGTTCGTCAAGCAATCGGAAGAAAAGCAGCAACTGGTCCAACGCTCGCGGGATAAAGCCGCAGTCTGCGCCGCTTTGCTCATCGATCTTGCCAATGAGGCCGGCGCAGCGGGCCCCGATTGTTTGCCCGCATCCATCGAGAACGACACACAGAGGCGTAGGATCTGCGGCGAATTATCGGACCTCGAAGACACCCTGGCCGACTTCACGGGAGGAGAGACGATTGCCCAGTTAGTGGTTGATCTCGATGCGCTCAATGTGGATGAATTGCCGAACCAGATCGCTCACCTCCAGCAGCAGGAAGAGGCATGCCGCAAACAGAAAGCCGACTGCGATCAGTTGCTCGGCGCGTCACGATTGGAGCTGAAGCAAAAAGAAGAGGCGGGTTCCGTGGGTCAGGCGGCCGAAGATGCCGAGCACCTGCGCAGCAGGATTGAAAATCTCACGGGCGAATACGTTCGTCTCCGTCTCGCCTCGCGAATCCTTGCGAATGCCGTCGAGCGTTACCGCGAGAGAAACCAAGGTTCGTTGTTGAAGACCGCGGCCAAGCTGTTTCGCCAACTGACTGACCTTTCCTTTGAAGATCTGCGAGTGGATTGGAACGACCAGGGCGACGCCGAGTTAGTGGGCATTCGCAGCACCACAAGGAAGCAGGTCGGCGTTGCGGGGATGAGCGAAGCCACTCGGGATCAGCTCTTCTTGGCTCTGCGCCTAGCATACGTGGTGAACTACTGTGATTCGCACGGGCCAGTTCCATTTATTGCCGACGACGTCCTAATGACCTTCGACGATGCGCGCGCCAGCGCGGCGTTAAGAGCTCTCGAGACGCTCTCGAAGCACACCCAGGTGCTGTTGTTTACACACCACAGGCACCATCTGGATTTAGCGAATGCCGCGCTACCGCCGGCTGCGTATTGCGTCCACGACTTAGCTTGATGCCTACTTTCCGCTAAGAGCCACAGAATTGCCTTCTCTTCCACCGTTAACCCTACAACCGTTGCAGCTTCGTCTCGGCATCCCCGAAGTGATCCAGCTGAATCCCCATCCGATCCATAATCGAAAGGTACAAGCTGCACAACTTCCGGTTATCATCTCCGTCTTTCAAGTAGTCCAGCGTCCGTCCAGTCTGCAGCGTGCCGCCCAGCCCTCCAGCCAGCACCAGCGGCAATCTCGTGTTGTCGTGCTTCCGGCCAATCCACATGTTCGACAGGAACATCAAACACGAATTGTCCAACACCGTACCGCTGCCTTCCGGCATGGCATCCAGCTTAGTCGCCAGATATGCCAGTTGACTCAAATGGAAACGCGAGATGCGTTCATAACCGGCGGACGTGTTATCGTGCGACGCCCCGTGGTGCCCTTCACGCACTTCCAGGAACGGATAATACAGCGCCGAAAGATCTCGAGCCAACAGCAGCGTCGCCACACGCGTCTTGTCCGTCTGAAACGCGATGGCAATAATGTCGCACATCAACCGCGCATGGTCGCGCAGGTCTTCCGGCAAGCCGTTTGCCGGCCGGTCCATCGTAAACACCGGGCGATTCCGTTGTTTGGCGAGATCTTCGGCCTGGTCTTTATTCTTCCGCATCCCATCCACGCGCTTTTCCACTTCGCGAACACTGGTCAGATACTCGTCCAGTTTGCCCTTGTCATCGGAACTGATGGCCCGGCTCAACGCTTCGGCGTCTCCCTTCACCCGGTCCAGAATGCTCATGTTGCGTAGGCTGCC
The DNA here is from genome assembly GCA_038230275.1 of Bryobacterales bacterium. Lineage (GTDB taxonomy): Bacteria > Acidobacteriota > Terriglobia > Bryobacterales > Bryobacteraceae > JANXXV01. Next base: position 11,834 of record JBBRNO010000064.1, on the reverse strand, counting down.
GCGGTTCTCAAAAAGGTTGTCGAAGGCCAGCGAGGGATAAACTTCATTCGGCACCGGCGAGTCCGGAGTCTGCCAGGAGATGTGCGAGCTATAGGCCATCGAGAAGTTGGTCTCGTGATACCCGGTCATCGGCTGCTCGCAAGCCAGAACAATACTGGACTGCGCGGTATCCTGACCCACCCGATTGGCTATCATCTGGTCCACCGTGATGCCTGCCTTGATGATGGCGCCCTTCTGGATGGCCGCGCCGGAAAGCAGGCTGCCCGTTTGCGCGGGGTGAATGCCCTGGCCGGTAGCCCGCTTGTGGAACAGGCCGTGAATCACGTTGATCTTATGCTTCAGCGGATCCAGCGGCATCAAGGTCTTGCTCAACTGCATCCCGGCGCCGGAGCCTTCGGCGCCCCAATGGTCTTCATTCACGCCGTTCCCCATGAACAGCGCCGCAAACCGCTTCGGAAACACCCCGGTGGACGTGGATTCACCGAACGCAGGGATGGATTCCAGCCACGGCAAGGCCATGGTCACCCCGGCCCCGCGAAGTACGGTGCGGCGGGAAATGCGGCGGGTGGATTTCTGCGTTCGATTGGGCATCCTAATCTCCTCGTTGTTCTTTGGAAACCACACTACGTTTATATAAGAATTGCGGGCTGGTGACAATGGTTTCCGCCAACGCCGTAAACCGGTAGCCGTTCGCTGCCAGTTGGGCTTGCATCCGATCGATAGCCGGTTCATCGGAAAGCATCAGCGTCCGGCCAAGCGCATACGCCAGCAATTTCCGGCTGAAGTTGTCGAGGAAGTCTTTCTCGCGCTTTTCCCGGATGTAGGTCTGCACGCCGTCGAAACCGGCTCCGTGACTGCCTCCGGGGAAAACGGCCTGAATATCCACCGGCCGTCCCGCCAAATCGTTGGCCCGGGTCTCTCCAATGGGGCCGTACCCTTCAAACGCCAACCCGAAAGAATCAAAGCGGGCGTGGCAGGCGGCGCAACTCGGGTTTGCCCGGTGTCTGGCCAGCATCTCGCGCAATGGCAAGTCCAACTTCGCTTCGTCATGCGGCAACTCCGGCACATTCGGAGGCGGTGGAGGAATCACGTCTCCCAACACCCGCTTAGCCACCCAATATCCACGCTTCACCGGGCTCGTCCGCAATCCGGGGGAGTTCTGCGTAAGAAATACAGACATCGCCAGCAGACCGCCGCGTCCGTATGTCCGTGCATCGTCCACCCGCACCCAATCCTCGGCGCCGCCCGCCACCGCAGGCATCCCATAATGTTTGGCCAACACCGGATTTACGAATGTACGGTTTGCATATAACAGATCCAGCACGGATCGGCCGTTACGAATCACATCGTCGATAAACTGCACCGGCTCCTGAAACATCGCCTCGCGAAGCTCATTGGTGAAACTGGGGAAGCGCAGGCGATCCACCGCGTTGTGCTCTTCAAAGCGGCGGAAATCCAACCAGTTGCCCGCAAAATCGATAGCCAGACCACGCGCGCGCTCATCCTTCATCATTCGCCGGGCCTGTGCGGCAAGCACGCTGGGCTTTTGCAGATCGCCCGCCTCGGCCCGCGCCAGCAGCGCCTCGTCCGGCATGCTCGACCAAAGGAAATAACTCAACCTGCTGGCCAGGGCGTAAGCCGATAGCGCCCGCACCGGGACCGCGGTCGCCAGAGTCTTTCCGCTCTTGGAGGAGGTTTCCAGCAGATCAATGCGATAAGAAAATTTGGGAGACATCAGCACGCTGACAATCGAGTCCCGTACTGCCTCTTCGTGCGTCAATCCGCCTTTGTCGCGAAGCGAGTGGTAATAAGCCAATATGCTGTCGTGCTCGGACTGCGAGAGAGGTCTGCGATACGCGCGCGCCGCAAATTTCAGCAGCGCCTCCAGATGCCGCGGTTCCGCTTCCACTCGCATTTTCTCCACGCCGCGGATCGTTGTGTTGACCCGTTGGAAGTGATCGCGAATCGCCTCCATGGCAATGGGATTATCGCTGGCGTCGGCCTTGGCCAGATAAGCATCGCGCAGCCCGAAAATGACCGGCGCGGCCGCCACCGCTTTATCGGAAGGCCGCACGCTGCCGGATTCGCGGCCATGCCCCTCTACTTCACCGCTCTGATTGAAGAAGTATTGAACCCAGGTCCGTGTCGTGAAGTCGGCGATGAAATCGAACTCGTCCCACAAGCTGTTCAGTTCGTTCTTACCTTTCTCGTCGAGGATCAATTCAATCAGCGGCGTGTCGTCGCGGAAATATCCCATTACGTTGTGGAAGCCCGCGCTTAGCAGGCGTCCCTTATCTTCTGAGTCGTCTGGATAAAAGCGTCCGCGTTCACGGATGTAAAACGCGTCGGGGAATACAGAACTAAGCCGCGCGAACGATGCTTCCACTTGAGCTCTTTGACCGGCCGGAATCACCAGGTCCAGATCGCCGGCCCGATTTTTCGCCGCCAGGATAGTCGCGCGGAATGCCGCTTCCTGCCCCAGGCCCGGATGCTTAGGCATTTCCTGCACGGCCGCTTCCGGCTCGCCTTCCATTCGAAGAACGGTGTGGTCGTAATCCCGGCGGTGCGAAGCGAACGCCCTCAGCTTCCAGTTCATCAGCGGCTGCGAAGTGGCGCTCAAGCCTTCCACTTTCGGAGCGGTGTACTGCATCGCCGTATGGTTCCGGATTTGGACCAAAAAGTCGCGTATCTCGATGCATCTGGCGCGAACGATCTCCGGCTCATCTCCGCCAGGCGCGGGCAGCGCGTGCCACATGGCCTGCAGTTTGGCCACCGGGCCAACTTCCGGTTTCGCCGCCGTTGCCGGTTCCTCCAGAATCTGCCAGACCAGGGGTAAATACTTCGCACTCAATTTCGCATCGAGGGCGATGCTGTTCAGCGTGGCTCGCGGCTTGCCCAATAGAGAGCGGTGTTTGAAGCGCCACGCGGCCTGAAAGTAATCCGCGTAATCGGTAGGCTGGCGTTGATAGAAGCCAACAATCCGCTGGATCGTATACTTCTCCCGGTCTGTCTCCACCAGCATCGGATGTGGCGCGAAGTTGAATCCGCCCGGCGTGAGTACCATGTGGTCACCCACCTCGCGAGCCGCCTGCAAGTACTTGTTCAACAGCGCGGGCGACATGGTCAACGATTCGCCGGAATTATCGAAACCCGCCTGGTTGGCAGGGTCCACCGGAAACTCCCTGGTTGGGCGGATATCCACGCCTGTCAGGTCGCGGATGGTGTTGTTGTACTCGGAGTTGCTCAGCCGGCGTACCAGCACCGGACCAGGGTCGCCGGCGTTCTTTCGTGCTTCGCTCATGCGCACGGCCTGAACCCATCCAGTCACCGCTTGCCGGGCATCAGCGGAAGGTTGTGGCGCCTGCTTCGGCGGCATCTCATTGGCATTCAGCCTTTCCAGCAGCAGCGCCCAATGGGGATAGTCCCGCACCACCGTGTCCACCGAAGTATAGGTCCGCAGATCGAATTGGGCGGCAGGCGCATCGCCTCCATGGCATCCAATGCAATAGCGGTTCAGGAAGGGTTTCACCGTCTGCGTGAACTGGTTGTCCAGATCGGAATGGGTGGGTGCGGCACCGCTGATCGAGGGAATTCCAATCGCCCATAAAAGGGTGAAAGAGAGGCGATTATGTTGCATAAGTGTTCTTTGTGCAACATATCATAGATCGACCGAATGCGGATCGAATGCGCGCTAACTGCCGGCCTTCGCAGCGGCCGATTCCAGCCAATCCGCGTAGGCCGTGATCGCTTTCGCAGTGAATGTGATTTGAGCTTCCGCCTCCTCCCACAACCTCTGCTCAATAGCTTCGCGTATTCCCGGCAGCGTCTTCACCCCGTAGCCGGTATAGAACCCCGGCGCGTGGAGCATGTGCTGGAACCATGGCCGCCGCGGCAAGCCCTCGCTGCGTAGAAACTTCTGTTCGGCCATGCGCAGCGAATCCTCGAATGCCTTACCTTTCGCGGCGTCCAGCTTTCCCGGATCCACCTTGCCAATGGCCACCGCAGCGCGTTCCAGGCGTCCCGCGGCATTTTGCAACGGCGCGAAATTGAGAAACGGCACCTCTCCTTCCGGCTCCGGAACCACGTAGGTCTTCCTCGGATCCGAAGCCAGCTTTAACGACCCGCTGCGGATCAATTCGTTCTTCTTCACCGTCTGTGTTCGCATGTCGTCAGCCAGTTCCATCACCTCGTTGGTCCAGCCTCGGACGGCGCGTGACGTTGAATCGGCTTGAAAGGGCAGCCAGTCGGCATTCGCCAGACGCAGCGTCATCTTCCCACCCAGTTGCGCGGTCGCCATCACATATTGGAAATCAGGATCAGTGAAGCGAACGTAGTGATCGTAGGAATCGTAGTTGGAGTGGTACACGCCACCGCCTCCCTCGCCTCCAAATCCGATATTCAAACTGGGAATGCCCAGGTGATGTTGAAAGACCGTGTAGTCGGAACCTGAACCGAGAGGCTCCATCAGGGGTTCGCTCTCTTTTCCGGCCACCTTTCGCGATGCCTGCAACCGCTCCAGCACCGATACTCGCGTCTGCGGATCAGTTAAGTCACGAGCCGACTGGGACGAGAATAACTCCAGCGTCGAGGCTCCACTGACGTGCAGAAACCCGCGCCCAGTCCCGTCGGAGTTGATGTATGCCACCGCGTGGCGCTGCAATTCGTCGGCGTGTTGCTCCGCCCATTCCGTCGAGCCAAGCAGTGCCGGTTCCTCACCATCCCAGGCCAGGAATATCAGGGTGCGCGCGGGACGCCAGCCGGTTTTGGCCAGTTCGCCAATCGCGCGCGCTTCCTCCATCACCGAAACCATTCCTGACAGTGGATCGGCCGCGCCAAAATTCCAGCCATCATGATGATTGCCGCGCAGCACCCACTGCTCCGGCTTCACCGCACCGGTCATCTTCGCAATTACATCGTAAGCCGGTGCCAGCTTCCAGTTGAACTCAAGTTTCAAATGCACCTTAGCGGGACCTGGGCCGATGTGGTAGGTCAGCGGCAACGCGCCGCGCCAGTCCGGCGGCGCCACGGGCCCAGTCAAAGCACGCAACAACGGCTCGGCATCACCATAGGAAATCGGCATCACGGGTATCTTGGTTACCGTCGAAGCCTGCTTTGGATCAGGCGCGCGGTTCGGGTCCACTGCCCCTTTGAACGGAGTGAGCGGGTCGCCAGGAAAAACGGGCATGTCCATCACGCTGCCGCGCTGAGCTCCTTGCGCCGGGCGATACGATCCCTTCGGATAAACATCGCCCTGATAGTAGCCGTCGTCCTGTGGGTCTGAGTAAATAATGCATCCGATGGCTCCGTTCTCGGCCGCTACCTTCGGCTTGATGCCGCGCCACGAATTGCCGTAACGCGCCAACACGATCTTTCCGCGAACGTCAACGCCCACTTCGCGCAGCTTGCGGTAATCCTCCGGCAGTCCATAATTCACGTAAACCAACTCGCCGGTGACATCGCCATCGGTCGAGTAGGCGTGATAAACCGGCAGGTTGCCGTCTTTGATACCGCTGGTCTCATCGCCTTCCACTGCAGGCTCTTCCAGCTTGGCCGTGAACCGGGAAGGCGCCAGCATTTCCAGCAGCCGTGTCTTCGGCGTCGGGAACAGCGGATAGAATGTTTCGATGGTTGTCTCGTAGCCCCAACTCTTGAATTGTTCCGCGATGAACTCCGCCGTCTCCTTGCTGCCGGGCGAGCCAACGTGGTGCGGCTTTGCCGACATCCGCTTCATCCATTGCTGGAAGTTCTGCCGGTTCAGAGTACGGTCGAACTTCGTTTCCAGATCGCGTTCCCGTTGCGCCGAGTCCGGCAGGAATCCGGCAATCGGAGCAGGAGGCGGCGTTTGCGCCGGCAGCAGAACCGAACAAAGTAGGGCGGCAACCGTCTTTCGCATGATTAACGAATTGTCGCACAACCCGGCCGTACCGCCTCCTCTTGGAACCTACTTCGGCTGCGTCTGGGCGTCGTGTTTCTGTTTGTATATATCTTTGCTGATCCGGTTCTGTTGACGATTTACCTGCGCCTTTTCCTGGCCGGTGAGCCTGCCGCCATTGGCTGCGCGCTCGCCGCGGATCTCCTTGTTGACCGCCGCTTCTTTAGTCTCGAGCTTGGCGGTCTCCTTCGCAGTGAGTGATCCGTTCTTCACTCCCTGTGCGATGCGAGCCTGCTGGCGCTCTTTGCCACGCGGAATCGTGCCCTCTTTTTCCTCGGCAAACCCAGTGGTCACGCAGGCAGCCAGAAGCATTGATGTCAATACAAATCCAAGTATCTTTTTCATGTGATTTCGAACCTTCTTTCACTTCATCAAAACCTGCGTCAGGAGGTATGTCGCGCGGGATGGCGATTAAACTTTATCCATACGATTCGCTCGCTTTTCTGTTCGCTTCGGTAAATCGAAGTCAAGCTGGGAGTGGAACAGCGACGGGCACGCGGAGAGGGAATTTGGACATTGTGAGGCTCTGACGCGCGGACAGTGCTCCGCCAGGATTTTCAATGAAATTCGAGGCGAACGCCGCTGCACGCCGAAAGTGGCGGCTTGTGCACCGCAAGGGCGCCGGGTTCCGGATCCGTTTTCTTTGAAACTTACGCGCTTCTTGATAGCAGCCGTGGAATCGGAGGATCCGTCGCGCTGCTGCCCAGACGGCTTGGGTGGTCAGACCCAATGCTACAGACTCCCGGCTGGCTCGCCGGCCAGCCGGTTGAGCTGCATTACTTCAACTTCAGCTGCTCTTTCAACCACGTCTGCCGGTCTGCAATCGCTGCGGGGTTCAGGCCATGGCCAGCGTCGTACCACAAGATCTTTTTCGGCTCGTGAGCGGCGGCGAAGAACTCGTTTGCTTTCGCCTCGGTAACGAACCGGTCTGACTTACCGAACTGCATCAGCACCGGTCCTCCAGCCTCGCCGATGAACTTCACCGGGTCCAGTGGGGCCAGCCGGTCTACGATCTTCTTCCGTTCCTCTCCTTGTGTCTTCGACCCCAGCAGGAACCAGTCGCTGAAGCTGGTGGCGCCTGCCTGGAATGCCCACACCGAGGGCCGGTGATCCACTCCGGCCAGCACCGCACCGTACATCATGCCGAAATCGTGGCCCACATACGCCACTCGCTTCTTGTCGATGCCGGGTTCGGCCAGCAGGATATCTAAGGCGCGCCGTAGTTCCTTTACCTGTTGCACGGAATTGTAGAAGTCGTCAGTGGGATTCCTTTTGTTGAACCACAGCGGATCGGACCACATGGTCTCAATCAGCAGGGAAGTGGTGCCGGCTTTGGCCAGTTCCACCGCCTGATCGAGAAACTGGGTGCGATTGGAGTCTTTCGATTCCGGCTCATACCAATGGACGAACAGGACCGCCGCGGCCTTTCCGCGCTTGACCGACGGAACCAGGTAGGCGGCCGTTTGGCCACCGCTCAGATTTAGAAAGGTGAAGTCGAGCACCTTTACTCCAGACCGCTCCTGAAAGCCGGTCTCTTTCCGGTCCAACGGCAGATCCCGGCGGTACTGGAATAACTGGTCATCGGCGGCGTGCAGTGACGGCAGTAGCGCAGCCAATAGTAGAAGCGATAGTTTCACTAAGTAGTTCCCCTTCGGTAGACGCGCCCGGGACTAATGCGTCGCACCCATCCTGACGATAATATCGAGTATGCGACTCCTTTTTCTAATTCCGCTTTTCCTGACGATTCTCCCTGGCGCTGACCGCCCCAACTTCACCGGAACGTGGAAAATGGACGGGGACCGCAGCGATTTCGGGCAGATCCCCAAGCCGGCGAATTTCGTCCGCAAGGTAGAGCATGAGGATCCGAAGGTGCACGTCATTACCACGTTTACAACGCCGAATGGCGAGGCGGTGACCGACGTCCGCTACACGACGGACGGTAAGGAAAGTCTCAATACCGTGCGCGGCGGTGAATGGACAAGCACTATGCTCTGGGACGGCACCAGCCTGGACCTGACGTCGAAGCGCATGCTGAACGGCTCAGAGGTATCCACCAGGGAACGCTGGACCTTGACCAACAAGGGCAAGGTGTTAACGGTGGTGAACAAGACCACTACTCCGCAGGCCGAGATCACCTTTACTGTAGTGCTGAATAAGGAGTAACCGCAGCTTACGTTGTAACGGCTTCCTCTACCGCTGCCGGTTGCGGCAGATCTTTCTTGAATTTGCATTCGGCGTTCGGGCACTGGGCCACCGGGCCGGCCTTCAGCCACTTCTCAATCAAGTAAGGATTGCTGCAGTTCGGGCACTGCTCCGCGATCGGCTTGCCCCACGCCACGAAGTCGCACTCCGGATAGCGGTTGCAGCCGAAGAACGTCTTGCCGCGCTTGCTGCGCCGCTCCACCACTTCACCCTGGGTACAGTTCGGGCAGGCTACGCCAATGGTCTTCTGTTTCACGTACTTGCACGTGGGGTAGTTGCTGCATGCCACGAACTCCCCGAAGCGTCCGAATTTCTGGACCAGGTTGTTGTCGCACTGCGGGCACTTCTCTTCCAGCGGGATATCGGACTTCTTCTGCGAGCCGCCGATCTGCTTGGTGGTCTTACAATCCGGGTATCCGGAGCAGGCGTAGAACTGACCGAACCGGCCCTTCTTCAGCACCATCGTCCGGCCGCAATTCTCGCAATATTCCTCGGCGTCCTGTTCGGTGAGGTTTTCCTTATCCGCTTCCGTCTGCTCTACCGCCAGTTCGCGGGTGTTTGAGCATTCCGGATAGCCGCTGCAGGCTAGAAACTTGCCGTACTTGCCCCATTTGATGACCATGGGTTTGCTGCACTTATCGCACAGGAAGTCGGTTGGCTCCTCCATGCGCTTGATGTCGGTCATCTGCGTTTCGGCGCGCAGCAGGTCATCTTTCAGGCGGTCGTAGAACTCGGCCATGGCGGTGCGCCAGTCGAGTTTCCCTTCTTCAATCTCATCCAGCTCTTCTTCCATCCGCGCCGTATATTTCACGTCGAAAATGTGTTCAAAGCTTTCCAGCAGCAGGTCGGTCACCACCATTCCCAGCTCCGTGGGAGAGAAGCGGCCGCCTTCTTTCTTGGCGTACTCGCGTTCCTGGATGGTAGACAGGATGGAGGCGTACGTGGACGGCCGGCCTACGCCGTTTGCTTCCAGTTCTTTCACCAGCGTGGCTTCATTGAAGCGGGGCGGCGGTTCGGTGAAGTGCTGTTCCGGGTCAATTGACTTGAACTTCAGCGTTTCGCCCTCCGTGACTTGGGGCAAGCGGCTCTTCAGCTCTTCGTCATCTTCGTCCTTCTGATCTTTTCCTTCTTCGTAGACGGCCAGGAAGCCGTCGAATTTCGGTACCGAGCCAGTCGCACGGAAACGGTAATCCGCGCCGTCTTTCCCCTTCGCTGACACGTCGATGGTGGTCTGATCGAACACAGCGGGCATCATCTGGCAGGCGACGAAGCGCATCCAGATCAGGCGGTACAGCTTCAATTCGTCTTCGGCGAGAACCTTCTCCAGATCTTCCGGGGCCCGCATGGCGGACGTGGGCCGGACCGCTTCGTGAGCGTCTTGCGCGTCCTTTTTGCCTTTGTACACGTTGGGCTGGGCCGGAATGTATTGCGCGCCGTAGCGGTTGGTGATCAGCTCGCGGACTTCCGTCAGAGCTTCCCCGCCAACCCGCGTGGAATCGGTACGCATATAGGTGATAAGACCGACCGCGCCTTCGGTTCCCAGTTCCACGCCTTCATACAGGCGCTGGGCAATCATCATGGTGCGCTTGACGCTGAACCGCAGTTTCCGCGCGGCCTCCTGTTGCAGTGTGGAGGTAATAAACGGCGGCACCGGATTGCGTCTCTTCTCGCGGGTGGCCACCGACTGCACCACATATTCGGCGTCGGCCAACTGGCTGACGATTTCGGTGGCGGTGGCTTCGCTGGCGACTTCGATTGCTTCGTCGTTCTTCTTGGTGAAGTGCGCTTTCAGGACCGGCGCCTTTTTCGCGTTCAGGCTGACATCGATGGTCCAATACTCGCGCTTCAGGAAAGCGCGGATTTCGCGCTCCCGTTCCACAATCAGCCGCAGTGCGACCGTTTGCACCCGGCCGGCGGAGAGCCCGCGGCGGACTTTATCCCAGAGCAGCGGCGAAATTTTGTAGCCCACCAGCCGGTCAAGCACGCGGCGCGCCTGCTGCGCTTCCACCAGATGCACATTCACTGCGGTCGGGCTTTCAAACGCTTTCTTGATGGCGCTTGCGGTAATTTCGTTGAACATCACGCGATACATCGCGGGACCGTTCTTCTTGCCTTCCAGTTCCTCTTGCAGGTGATAGCAGATGGCTTCGCCTTCGCGGTCAGGATCGGCTGCGAGGTAGATGGTGTCGACACCCTTGGCCGCGGCCTTGAGTTCGGCAATCAGCTTCTTCTTCCCTTCAATGATCTGGTAGTCGGGCGAGAAGTCGGTGTCGACCGCCACCGCCAGATCCTTCTTGGGCAGATCCTTAATATGACCGAGCGAAGCTTTAACGATGTAGTTCTTACCTAAATACTTCCCGATGGTTTTCGCCTTCGCCGGCGATTCGACGATGACGAGAGAGTTTGCCATTTAATTCCTTAACCTCGTTTTGTCCGCCTCACCCAGACGGGCTTCGGCGAACTCACCACACTTTAACAAAGTTCTTTCCCGGGAGTTGTCTAACTAACCCGAGCATCTCTAATTCAAACAGAGCCGCAATCACCTCTGATGAGGATTGGTACTCTAAAGATTCAAGCAGCCAGTCCAGGTGGACCGCCACATCCGGCTTCAGCAGCGCCAAAAGTTCTCTGCCTACAGCAGCTTGCGGTGCGTCAACAGGGCTGCCTTCCGCCGTTACGGCATCTCCCAGTAAATGCCTCTGACCGTTTACGATCAGACGCCTGCGGTCTTCCGGTTGCAGTTCCACGATAACATCGTTCCACTCCTGCACAAGTTTGGCGCCCTGCTTGATCAGCAGATTCGGGGCCCAGCTCAGCTTCGAAGTGATATTGCCAGGTACGGCAAATACCTCCCGCCCCTGGTCCATGGCGAGTCTCGCCGTGATGGCCGAACCGCTGTACTGCGCTCCTTCCACCACCATAACCCCCGCGCTCATGCCGCTGATAATCCGGTTGCGAATGGGGAAGTTCTGCGGGAACGGAGGCGCACCCATCGGGAATTCCGAAATCAATAGCCCGTTCTGGGCCAGGTCCGACGCCAGTTTCCGGTTTTCGGCCGGGTAAACCAAGTCTACGCCGCAGCCGAGCACAGCCACGGTATTCCCTTTCACGGCGAGAACGGCTTTATGAGCCGCGGTATCGATTCCGCTGGCCATGCCGCTGGCGATGGTCAATTGGGCTTGCGACAAATCGGCGGACAGGCGCTCCGTGGCGGCCAAACCGTATTGCGTCGGGCGGCGGGTGCCGACGATGCCCAACATCACCGTCTGCAACAGTTCGATGCGGCCGCGGGCAAAAAGAACCACCGGCGGGTCGAAGATATCCCGCAGACGCGGCGGATAGCGGGGATCGGTCAGGCTGATCAGCGTGGTTCCGGTGTCCAGCAGCTTCTGTTGCTGTTCCACGGCATCCTCAAAGGAACATCCGCTGGCGATGGTCTGTGCGATGCCGCCGGCCAGCCCGCAGGCTTCCAGTTCCGAACGGGAGGCCCGGAAGATGCGCACGGGCGTCTTGAATTTTTCGATCAGCAGGCCGGCTTTCCGCAGGCCCAGGCCGGGAACCATGCGCAGGGCGATCCAGTGCAGTTCTTCTTCGCGGGTGAGGGTAATTTGGCTTGTCATCGGTGCTCGCGAAGATAGTGGGGGCAGGGCGGTGAGATTCTCTAGGGGGTGTTCTTGCGGAACAGAACGAAATTCTGGAG
>JBBRNO010000063.1:0-33666 GCA_038230275.1 Bryobacterales bacterium | reverse complement strand
TGGAAGAAAAGCATCTACCCGCTGCGCCCGCAGCTTCGCGGCGCCAGTTGGCCCGCCGGGTATATTTCGATCTGGTGGGGCTGCCACCCAGTGCCGCGGAGCTGAACGCCTTCCTACAGGATGAATCCGCGGACGCGTACGCAAAGCTGGTTGAAAAGCTACTGGCCGATCCCCGTTACGGGGTTCGCTGGGGCCGCCATTGGTTAGACCTCGTCCGCTACGGAGAGACCAGCGGCTTGGAAGGCGATGGGGCAATTGGCAATGCGTGGCGCTACCGCGATTGGGTTGTGGACGCGTTCAATGCGGACATGCCTTACGACCGTTTCGTAACCTTGCAGATTGCCGGCGCGGACGAGCACAGCAAGACTCGAAATAACTATGCTCCAGATCTTCAAGGACACATCCCAGTGGCGTTCCTGCGGCTTGCACCGTGGGACCGGTCAAACCTGGTTGCCGACGACGTCAGGCAGAATTATTTGAATGAGATCACAACTGTCACGGGCTCCATATTTCTTGGAATGACGGTCGGCTGCGCGCGTTGCCACGACCACAAATACGATCCTATTCCCACCAAAGACTTCTACCGCCTGCAGGCCTTCTTCCAGGCGATCAAAGTAGAAGACGTTGATGTTCCTTATAAGGACAAGGCGTTCGGCGAACGCGCCGCGGCGAAAGTGAAAGAGTATGAGGAGCAGCTCAAATCCGGGCCTGATAAAAAAGCTTTGGACGATTTGGAAAAACGGCTCTTAGAACAGCTGATTCAATTGAAGACGGCGGATGCCAACAAACGCGATCTCACGAAGGACGATCTCCGTCTGGAGTTCAGGCGAATGGACGGCACGCTGTTCACCGCACAGGAACGGCAGACGCACGCTGACCTTCTTGAAGACGCCGACCGCACGCAGGATCTGGAACAACGCGATGCTCTCGATAAGGCTGAGAAGATTTTCCTGGATAGGCTCCACCAAGCCGTGAAGTCCGGAAAGATCGATAACACGGCTCGTTACAAAACGTTAACGGTGGAAGATCTCAAGACCGAAGTGGGCAAAGCCAGTAAGAATCTTTTGCCTAAAGCGGACGTGGAGCGCCACAAGGAACTGGCGGGAAAGGTAGCTCTCATTCATCAGCGTATCGAGCGGTTGAAAACGCGAACGCTCTCGGTCATGAATGTTCCTGGTCCTCCAAGTGGACCGGCGCTGCCACTCACGCACGTCTTAAAGAGTGGAGATTACCGTCAGCCGGGTGAAGTGGTGGAACCTGGTTTCCCTACTGCCATCACCGGCAACTCAGGGCCCGCCGTGCTGGAATCAGACCGCTACCGCCAGTTTCCAACGCGTGGCCTGCGGATGACACTTGCCAAATGGATCGCGAGCCCTGAAAATCCACTCACCGCGCGGGTGATGGTGAATCGAATTTGGCAGTATCATTTCGGCCGCGGCATTGTCGAGACCTCAAGCGATTTTGGAAAGAACGGTTCACTTCCTTCGCATCCCGAGTTGCTCGACTGGCTGGCGCTGAAGTTTGTAGAGGAAGGATGGAGCGTCAAAGCGATGCACCGTCTGATTCTCAATTCCAACACTTACCGGCAGTCGTCCGAAAATCCGGCCGCGAAGGACAATACGGTCGATCCTGAAAATCACTTGTTGTGGCGATTTGATCGCCGGCGCCTGGAAGCGGAGCAGGTCCGCGACGGCATTCTCTCGTTGAGCAACCGGTTGAATCTGACGATGGGTGGCCCCAGCGTTTACCCGCCTCTTCCGGCGGACCTGGCCGACGCGGCGCGCTATGGGCGCGAGGGCGGCACCATGTGGGAAGCCAACGAATCGGAAGAGGACAATCGCCGGCTCTCCATCTATACGTTTCAACGCCGGTCGCTTCCACAGCCGATGATGCTGGCCTTCGATGCTCCGGTGTTCAGCGAGTCGTGCGAGCGGCGAAGCGTCACCACTACGGCCCTGCAAGCGCTTTCCATGATGAATGGCGAGCTTGTTAACGAGGAAGCGACGCATTTGGCGGAACGGATCGCCACCACGGCCGGGGCTGACGCGTCCACGCGAATTACGAAGGCGTTTGAGACGGTTCTGAACCGGCCGCCGAAGCCCGATGAGTTAAAGAAATTTGCAGACTCCGGCTATTCGCTGGTCAGCATCTGCCGTGTATTGCTCAATTCCAATGAATTCTTGTATGTCGACTAACGGAGACCGCTATGAATCGTCGTGACTTTCTCACCAAATCGTACTTGGGGCTGGGAGGCCTGGCATTCTCTGCGATGGCAGCGCCTTCCATGGCGGAAGGTCCTATGGTGCCGAAGCCTCAACACCTGATGGCGAAGGCGAAGCGTTGCATCTTCCTGTTCATGGAAGGCGGCGTCAGCCAGATGGATTTGTTCGACTACAAACCGGCGCTCGAAAAATACGCCGGTAAGCAGATTCCGAAACCGGAAGGCACCGTAGGGGAGATCGCCACCTTCTCCAACGCACCGAATCGCGTCATTCCATCTCCTTTCCCGTTTGCCAAACAGGGCCAGTCTGGGCGTTGGATGTCGAGTCTGTTGCCAGGCATGTCGCAGTGTGTGGATGACATGGCGTTTATACAGGGCATTAAGGTAGATAACAACAATCACGGCCCGGCGGTCTACCACACGCTCACCGGAAACATGTTCCCGGGTAGCGCCTCTGTCGGCGCGTGGGCAACCTACGGTTTGGGCAGCGAGAATCAGAATCTGCCGGGCTTCATCGTGCTGGGCGACCGCCGGGGCGCACCGATTGGAGGCGCTTCGGTTTGGGGCAATGGATTTTTACCAGCGGCCTACCAGGGAACATTGTTCCGCTCCGGCGACATCCCTATTGTGGATCTGAAGCCGCGCGCCGACATGACGCCGAAGCATCAACGCGATGAACTGGACTTGCTCCGCTGGTTGAATGAGAAGCACTCGGCCGAAAGGTCCAACACCAGTGAACTCGATGCCCGCATCGCCGCGTATGAACTCGCGTTTCGCATGCAGATGGAAGCGCCGGAACTGGTCGACCTTCGCAAGGAATCCGAAACCACAAAAAAGCTATACGGTCTGGATGATGCGGTTTCAGAACCGTTCGGCCGTCAATGTCTACTGGCGCGACGGATGGTGGAACGCGGTGTGCGATTTGTGATGGCCGTGCATGGCGCCGGCGGCGACCGCTGGGACGATCACGGTGACATCAAGGGCCGCATTCCGAAGCATTGCAAAGAAGTGGATCAACCCGTCGCCGGCTTGCTCAAAGATCTGAAGGCTCGCGGGCTGTTGCAGGACACGTTGGTGGTGTGGGCTTCGGAGATGGGCCGCACACCGTTCGACAATAATCTGGTGACCGATAAGCCGGGCCGGGATCATAATCAATACGGCCTGTGTGTGTGGATGGCAGGCGGTGATGTCCGCGCCGGGTCTACCTTCGGCCAAACGGACGACTTCGGCCTGAAGAACGCAGAAGCGCCGATTCCTCTGCGCGATGTGCATGCCACTTTCCTGCGCCTGCTGGGGCTCGATCAGAACCGGCTTACTTATTTGCATGCGGGGCGCTATAAGAAGCTTACCGATATTGGCGGGCGGATCATAAGCCAAGTTGTCACGGTGTAGTCGGGGCCTGTCGCCCACGTTAATAGTTTCGAGTATTCTGAAGGCGATGCAAGTAGAATTCACCCCCGAGCAAGAAGCGCAGCTTTCGCAGCTAGCCGCGAAAGCTGGGATCATCCCCGAACGATTGGTGACGAACGTTGTTGCCCGCTATCTCGACGAGGAATTCCGTTTTCTTGCCGCTGTCTAAAAAGGATTAGAGGCAGCCGCGCGCGGCGAGTTTATTGAAGAAGGGGAAATGGACGCCCGACTGGAAGCCATGTTTAAGGTCTGATGCGTATTCGCCGGACCGGTCCCGCCGCCGGCGACTTAGCGAGCGTCAAGAACTATCTCGAACAGCGTTACCCGCATTTCGCGGAGCCAACCGTCCGTACAATCTACGGGCACATCCGTTCCCTAAAATCTTCGCCTAACCGTGGTAGACCCGGCCGTCGCATCGGGACAAGAGAGCTGGCCTTCACACCGCTCCCGTACGTCGTGGTCTACGCGGTAAAGTCTGAAGCCGTCGAAATCCTGCACATCTATCACGGCGCCCGTGACTGGCAATAAACGGTTTTAGGCGAACTTCAGAAAATTAAGGGCTACGCTTTCACCCGATACCTCTCCAGCGCTTCTTCATCCACATCAAGCCCGATACCCGGATAGGGCGGCGCAACCAGATCGCCATTTTCAACTCGGAACATCGTCTTACTTTTCAAAACCTTCAACCCTGGAGACCACTGCTCTTCCGGCAATAGTGGCGGCGAGATCAGCGCGACTTCCTGCAGCGGAGCACCGATCGCCAGCGTCCCTTGCAGCCAACCGGCAAGGGGCAGTGCCATCGACCCATGCAGGATGCAGGGAACGTGAAACGATTCGGCTAGCATGCCCACCTTGCGGCACATATAGATTCCGCCGGCCCCGCGCCCGTCCGGTTGCAATATGTCGTACGTCTGGTGAAGCAGGCACTGGCGATAGGGTTCTAAACTTGCATATCCTTCTCCGCCGGTAATCGCAATATCCACCGCGCGGGCGTTTCGTAGTCGTCCCGTGCAAACGGCTCTTCCAACCAGTAAGCTCCCGCTGCCTGTAGTCCACGCGCCACCTTAAGACCGGTTTCGTAGTCCCATACCTTCTGCCCAGCCTTGCTTACCGGCATATGCGCGGTCCGGTCAAACATCACTTTGAAGTCTTTACCCACCGCGGCGCGAATCTCCTGGCAGACCTTCACATCGTCCATCGGATTGGGCCGCCACGCACGGATCTTCATCCCTTTGAATCCGGCCTTTTCGATTCGCACGGCCATCTCGACCTGCTGTTGGAAGGGGACCTGTTGCTGATCCGCATTGCCCTTCCAAACGCAAGTCAGATACGCGGTGACGCGATCTTGCGCGCCACCCAATAATTTGTAGACAGGCTGGCCTGCAATCTTTCCGATCGCGTCCCACACGGCGTGCTCAACGCCCCCCCATCGTCCCAGGCCATCGTGCACCTGAGTGTCCACATTGAAAAGGTCTTTACCAACCAGCACCTGTTTCACTTCCGCCAGCGCCCGGCGTGGGGCTCCTGCGAACGAATATCCGGTCACTCCCGCATCCGTCATCACCTTGGCAACACCAAAGCGGTGTTGCAGTCCCGCTTCGGCTTCCGCCGGACTCACCGGAATATTAATCTCGAACAGATCCACGTCGGTAATACGCACCGGCTTCACAGCGGCCCGCAACGCGCTGACGCCGGCGAGTGCGCCCGTAGCCATCATCAATTCCCGGCGATTGAGTTTATGCACGAGCGCGATACTCCTTGATCGCATCTTCATTCAGATCGAGACCAAGACCGGGCAGGTTCGACAAATGGACGAACCCGTTCTCCACTCGAAATACATGAGGCGTCCTGACAAGCTGCAGCGCCGGCGACCACTGCTCTTCCGGCAGGTTCGGTCCTCCGATGATCTCCTGCCACTCGCAATTGTTCATCGCACACCCGGCCTGAATGTACCCTGCCAGCGCCAGCGAACCGGTGCCATGTTGGATACAAGGCACACCGAACGATTCCGCAAGAACGGAGATCTTGCGCGCCATCCAGATACCGCCGCAAATGCGCGTGTCCGGTTGCAGCACGTCATAGGTCTTATGGGTCAGGAATTCCAGAAACTCGTACGTGCTCTTGGCCAGCTCGCCGCCGGTGATCAGGATATCCACCTCTTCAGCCAGCCGGGCCGGGCTATAAATGTCGTGGCCGTCAAAGGGCTCCTCCAACCAGTACGCGCCATGTTTTTCCAGGCCCCGGCAGACTTGAAGCGCCGTCTGGTAATCCCATACCCAACCCGGCCGCACCGCCGTCCGGTCCAGCATGATCTTGAATTCCGGACCCACCGCCGCACGCATCACGCCGACCATATCCACGTCGTCCATGGGCTTTGGCCGCCATGCGCGAATCTTGATACCGCTATAGCCGGATTGCTTCAGCCGCACGGCGAATTTGGCTTGTGTTTCGTAGGCGACGTCTGATTGGTCCGGCTTGCCTGCAAACACACTTGTTCGATAGACACGAAGCTTGTCGCGCGATCCCCCCAGCAGTTTGGCAACAGGCTGGCCGGCGATTCGCCCGATCGCGTCCCACATGGCATGTTCCACGCCGGACCATATCTGTACGCCGGATTCGCCACGCTCCATCTGCAAGCGGCTGACGTGGCGATCCACAGCAAACAGATCTTGTCCCACCAGAGTCGGCTTTACCCACCGCTGCAAAATATCCTGCGGACACCCGATAAAGGATGTGCCGGTTACACCCGCATCGGTGTGTATGCGGGTAACGGGATAAGCGTAGACCCGGTCCGGGTCGCGCTCACCGCCTGCAGGCGGAACGTTCACTTGGAAGGATTCGATGCCTGTAATGCGGACGCGGCGCGCCTCCACGGCTACCGCGCGCAGCGGTTCCAGCAGCATGTGCGCCGCTGCTGATGCCGCTGCGCCGATCATCGTTCGCCTGGTAATCATCTGCCGGCTTAGAAATAAAGCTTCGCCGCCAACTGCAACAGGCGCGGATCGTAAGTACTGTTGACGATGCCGAACGTAGACGGGCTGTTTTGCGTCGTTCCAATACCCAGAAACTGCGTGTGGTTGAACACGTTGAAGAATTCGGCGCGGAACTGCAGCCGGGAAACTTCGCCCAACAGCCGGATGGGGAAGTTTTTGTTCACCCCGAGATCCCAGTTATTCACGCCAAAGCCACGCTGCGTATTCCTTGAGAGATTGCCGAACGTTCCCCTGGCGGGTGTGCTGTAAGCCTCTCGAACAAAACCCAACAGGCCATTGGTACGCGGATCGATTTTTGCCGGCTTGATGCTGGTTGCATTCGCCCGCTGGCCGCCCGTGCCGACGTTGGCAATGTCGTTCGTGGTGACGATTGACAGCGGCATGCCCGTGCGGAAGTTGCTAATGCCGCTCAATTCCCATCCGCCCAGCAGTCCATTCAACACAGGGTTCGCAATATTATAGGTGCGTCCCTTGCCGAACGGAAGATCCCATACATAGCTTGCGATGAAGTTGTCGGGCACATCCGTGTCGGAAAGGCCGCGTTCCGGACGCCGGTTATACATGTTCTGTCCGGCACCGCCGCTATCGATGAATTTCGAATGCGTGTACGATGCGCTGAAGCTGATTCCAGCCGATAGCCGCTTCTCCACCTTGAGGTATCCGGCATTGTAGTTCGACCATTGATAGTTCGTCACCATGTTGAAGGCGGGGTTCAGTTTCGGATAGGGATTGCGCGTCGCAAAAGGTGTAGGGTTGAGCGGGTCGGTGGGCAGCCGGGGTTGGTTCACCAGGATGGAGCCAATCTGCTTTTGCCCTGTATTGCCAATATATCCGCCTTCAATCAATAGCGTGGGCCGCAGTGCGTATTGAACGTTGACGTTGTACTGGTAGATGTATCCGTCGCGTTTCCGCAGATCGACGTTCGTATTCACCGACGACGGCACCTTGTCTGGCGTTGGAAATAGCGTGGAGAGGATGAGTTCCGGCGTGGTGTTGCTGGAAGTCAATGACGTCTGAATGAAAAATGGAGCCGTGCTGGTCATCGGCGCCAGCACGGAGCCACCTGTATTCAGGGCGTAAAATACTCCGACGCCCGTACGAATCGTGATCTTGTCGCTGAAGCGATAAGCAGCGCCAAGGCGGGGAGCGAAGTTATTGTAGTCCCCATGAATCGGCCGTTCCGGCAATAAGGGATCCCCAGTGGCCTGCACCAGTCCGGCTCCGGGAACGAAATACTCCGGCCTATTGGCAAGCAACTGCCGTCCAGTGGCCAGATCGAAGTTCGCCAGCCGTCCGCGCCACTGCTGAAACACTTCATAGCGCAAGCCGAGGTTTAAGGTAAGCTTGTCTGAAATTTTCCAGTCGTCCTGAATATAGGTCTGATATTGTGTGCCAATGGAATACTTGGCGACCCCGCCGTAATTACCCAGGCTGCCAAGTCCACCGTTCGCTGATTGCACCAGCCCTAGCAGAAAATCCGAGGTGGCATCACCGGTGAAGTTTCCACTGAAATTGAATATCCCGTTCTGATTGCTGCCCTGATCGTAGCCTACCATCATGCGGCTGGCGTCACCTCCGACCTTGATACTGTGCCGGTTGCGAATCCAGGTCACATTTTCGCTCAGCCGGTAGTAGATATTGTTCTGCACGATGTGCAACCCATAGCCCACGAAGCCGCCGGTACCGGTGGGGAAGCCCGGCGCATAGTTTGTCAGGTTGATATTCGGCAGGGTGTAATCGCCCGGCGAGGGAGCCAGATTCTTTAGACCCAACTGTGCAGCATAGTTGGTGGAGGAAAGATCGCCGTCACCCTGCCTGGCCAGGAACGCTTTGGTAAACCCGACGCGTGTCTCTGAAATCAGATTGGAATTGACAACGTGCGTTATTCCCAATGATCCGTTGTGTGTCCGGTCCGGACGGATGAGGCCGAGTCCTTTCAGATAGGCGGCGTTGCCCAGATCGTCGTTGGCGTAGGAATAACGCCCAAACAAGTTCGTGGAGGGTGTGAAGCTATGATCGACGCGGCTGGTGAACTGATCGCGCCGTTCCACATCGCTCGGCGTCTTCAGGTAATTCACCCCGGCGCGCTGGCCAATGAAGTTTGGCGCTGGGAAGTATTGCAGCAGCTGTTTCGAAATCGCGTCGAAGCGGCTAGGTGGAATGATGTTGTTCGGAAACGGCTGATTGTTATTAAAGGGATCCTTGATCTGCTTGGTCAACCCCGAGAAGTTTCCGCTCAGCATCTCGGTGGTCGGGACGTTGCCCTGCAAAATGACTCCTGTGATCCGGCGGCGCCCTTCGTAGTTGCCGAAGAAAAACGTCTTGTCTTTCTTGATAGGGCCGCCCAGGTTGAATCCGAACTGGTTGTAGGAGAATCGCGGGGCTCCGGCCGCGGGGCGAAAGAATTGTCCCGCCTGCAGCGCGCGATTTCGTATGAAGTCATAAGCAACTCCGTGGAATTGGTTCGTTCCCCGTTTCGTTACCATATCGATGCCGGCGGCGCCGTGCCCATAAGAGGCATCCATAAAGTTCATTTGCACTTTGAATTCTTCCAGCGCGTCAAGCGAGAGAGCGATGGCAGGATTGTTGACATTGGCGATAGAGAAATCCACGCCATCCAGCATCGCGTTGGTCGAGGTGTTGCGAATGCCTCCAACCTCGGCGGAGCGGCCGTCCATCACACTGCTACCGCCCGCTGTCTTCAGGGCTCCGGGAGTGAGGGCAACCAGATCGAAGAAGTTGCGCGAATTGAGTGGCAGTTCCAGCACCGTGCGATTGTCGATCGTTGTACCCAATGCAGCGGTGTTGGTTTGCAGCAGCGGTGCGGACGCGGTAACCTTCACCGTGTCCGATGTAGCGCCAATCTGCATCGCGAAGTCGGCGCGCGTTTGCGTATTGACCCGCAGCGCAACCTTTGAAGCGACACCCGTCTTGAAAGCAGGCGCGGCGGCGGTAACACTATACGTTCCCGGCGGCAGCGCATTGAACTGATAATTGCCCGCTTCGTCGGTGGTGAACGAGCGGCTTTCATCGGTGTCCAGATTCTTTGCGGTAACCTGGGCCCCTGCAACAACTGCCCCACTCGGGTCGGTGACCGTTCCAAGTATCGTGCCCGTTCCATATTGCGACCAACCCAAGCTTGCAAGCAAACAGAATGCGGCTAATAACCTCATCAATCTCATGATCTATCCCCTTTGGCAAAAATGCCAGAGCGCGTATCGCTTGAGCGCTCAATCTGTTGGGTATCCTATCTTCAACTTAGGAATAGTGTCAAGGCGTATTTACTCGTTTTCATCGCGGTCCGGGTTGCCAGCCGGAATGCAACAGCTCTTGCGATGCTGTTGAAGACGGAGAACCTTCTTGGCTCATTGCAGACGAAACGGACGTAGAGCATCACCGGTACATAGATCTTTATACCATCTGTCGTGACGCCGGCCTCTCCACAACTTGGCCCGAATAGCGCAGTGGCGGTACTGACGGCGACCTCGAGAAATATGGAATAAAGCCAGCGGACTCCGTGGATAGATTTGAGGATTCCAGTATTCGGGCATTACCGTATTGCCGAGTTCAGTTGATATATTTGCGGCGATTGGCACCGAATCTCGGCTGCGAATTCTGCGATTGCTTTTGGCGTCCCATCCGGAGGGATTGGTAGTAGGCGATATCCAGTCCGGCCTCGGGATACCAGCATCCACGCTTTCGCATCATCTGGAAAAGTTGAGGGATTGGTTACCGTTGAACGGCGTAGCACTTTTCTCTGGTATCGGGCCAATACGGAAACGCTGCAAGAACCATTGACCTTCCTTTACGCAGAATGCTGCGTGCGCACCCAGGCAGTGCGACCGGAAACCATTCTCAAGGTTTGCCGGTGAACCGAGTGCCCGCCCGGCGACCGAGGCGCTGCTGGTCGAGTAGCGAGTCTTGACCCACCGCACCGGGAATTCGACCCGCAACCCGATGGCAGAGGGTCTCTTTCGTTGCATGGCGGGAGAGTGGGTTGCCATTTTCAGCGCGATCACCGTGCCGCCGGAAGCGGTACGCGATGGTAATCACCGTCTGTGACAACGCGAAGGAAAACTGCGCAATTTTTTCCGGGGAGCCGGAACGTATCCATTGCAGTTTCGAGAATGCCGCGGCGGTGGAAGGCGACGAGGAGACTCGATTGGGTCCGTTTCGCAGGCTTCGCGATCAGATTGCGGCCGCGCCTACCGGGCGAAAGTGATCCCGAGGCCGGTCGTATAGAGAAAATCGTTGCTCTTTCGGCCCTGAGCCGGCCGATTGAGATAACGATCGCTGATGGAAATATTCCAATTGAGCCACTTGGTCAGTTTGGTGGTGGCTCCAGCATCAAAATTGACTCGATACGAGCCTGTATTCGTCAAATCGTTGAACATCCGATAACTTTGAACCAATGAAGTGCCGGCGTTCAACTTGAAACTATATTCATCTCCCCAGTACAGTTCGGCAGAGTTTCGAGTCAAAGGAGTGCTGAAGGACGAACGGTTGAAATCGGCGCCGGCCAGCAGATCAAGGCGGCTGCGTTCCCTCTGGATCAGATGATAGCCCAGACCGCCGCCGAGTACGAATCGCAAGTCGAGGTTTTGAAACTTGTCGTATTCGTAGTCGTTGAAGATATTCACAAACATTCGCGGACTGACATTGTGGTCGTAGCCGAGCCCGCCCCGAACAGCCTGCGCCGTTTCAGAATTCTTCCCGTTGGCGAACGCGGAAGCCTTGATGGCATTGAAGTACAGCGAAGTTTTGTCGGTATTGGTGACACGCGCGGCGTTAACGCCGGTGGTAAACGTTAACGTTCTGGCATTGCCGCTGGTCCCTGCAAGGCCGAGGGTCGCGGTGCCAGCCCAGAGGTCCAACCATCGTGGCTTCTGTAAGCGTTCAAACGCCGTCTGTTCGTCACCGTTGCGAATGGTGGCTACTTCCGTTGGCGCCAGAGTCAGTTTCGTATCCTTGGTTGCCACCTCTACTTTTCCGTCGGTGGTGCTAAGCGTGCCTTGTACGGTTTTTCCGTCTTGCAAAACCACGTTGACGGGCTTGTCCGCCGTCACCACTGCCACTTGGTCCCAGGAAGTGGTGACGACGCCGAACTGTTCGGTCTTGATGGTGATAGTCTTACCATCCTTCTTGATAATGCTACCGGTGACACGGTCACCGTTCTTCAAGACTATTTGGTCTGCCCACGCGGGTGCCAGCAAAGCGATCACTAAAAAGGGGAACGTGGCAAATTTGTTTGGTTGCGTGGATGACATAAGCGTATGCTCCTTCGAGACGTCCAGGGTGTTAAGCGGTGAGTTGAGAGGTGCAATGCGGGCAGCGCTTCGCCGGAATTGGAATTGCCGTGAAACAGAAGGGGCAATCCTTGGTGGTGGCAACTGCCGCAGCCGGTTCCGGTGCTTTCTGCATCTTGGAGGCGGATCGAACCACGACGAAGATAACGAAGGCGACGATCACGAAATTAATGACCGTGTTCAGGAATTGCCCGTAGGCAATCACCGGGGCCGCGGCAGTCTTCGCAGCGGCAAGAGTCGGATACGCCTGGCCATTTAAGCTGATGAAGAGATCCTTGAAATCGATATGCCCCAGGGCCATTCCAATGGGTGGCATGACGATGTCATTCACCATGGAAGTCACAATGGCGCCGAACGCTCCGCCAATGATGACCGCGACGGCAAGGTCGAGCACATTACCTTTCATTACGAATGCTTTGAAGTCTTTTAGCATTGTTATTCCTCCTGTCCTATGTGACTGCGAATTGGGATCTGGTGCGCAAAGCTATTTCTGCCTTATGGCAGGCATGGCTTTGATCTTTAAGAGTATAGCGATTCCGGGTCCGACTCAAAAGTTGCGATGGTATTTTGGCTGACTGCTCCGGCGGTGCAAGTGGGGCTTTTCGGCATCGCGAAACAAAGTGGGGTAGATCATCCCGGCGATAAGCACGATTTGCGCCGCCCTCAGCAGCCAGAGTTCTTCCAATAGCCATGCACCTACCCATAGCGGCAGTTCTATTCGGGACGCCGGTTTGCCCGGCAGTTTCAGAATCTGCAGCGTCACCAGATGGACGAATGCCAACGCTGGGCTGATCGCAATAAGTACGAAGCCCCGGGGTGTTCGATCTTCCTCGCTGGAGGCCAAAACGATCGACGAAATTACGACAGCAAAACCAAAACTGGCAATGAGGCTCGCCGCTGTGGAGTTTCCGCGGAATGCACATCCGCACCGTAGATTGGGCGCTGTGTTGCGAAACGTAAGTCCGCGAAGCAATCCAGCCGCAGTGATGGCTCCTGCCGATTGCGACACGAGGTCGGCCGGTAATTCCAAGGCTGCCACTCGCTCCGGGCCAGTGAGGCCGGCTGACCGCATTGGATTGAGGTGGGCTGCCGGGAGACCGCGATCGCGAACGCGACGTTCCTGGATAACGTTGCAAAACAATAAGCCTTTCCTGTCGAAGCGGCGACGCTATTCGGGCAAACGCCGCACCGGCTGCAGCGGTCCTGTAAGCTTCATTGCGCCCCAGCTTGCATCATTATCTCCGGTTCCGTAGATCAGTAAATGGCCGCCGTAACCGCCGCCATCCGGATCGGTGTGGACGATCTGCATTCCGTATTGGTCGCCTATTTTCGGAGAATGCCAATCGGGATCGGACTGAGCGAAGGTAGCTGCCATTTCCACGCGTGCTTCCAAAATGAAATCTCCCTTGGAACGACCCCAGGGATTTAGACGGATCGCGTAATCCACGGCGGACTTCGGGATCGGCTCCTCAACATATTTCCTTGTTGCCGTACCGTGCCGCCACCACGCGCCGTAAGGCGGTTTCCGGACGTCGATCACAAAGCAGAAGGCATTGTCGCCACGGCCAAAATTCTTCGCCTGATTCCGGCGCGGAGCTTCAATGAACCAGCAGATCGCGTCTTTGAAATACCAGCGGGCCGGATCGTGCTCAGGGTCGTCCACGTCGTTGACGTTATCGTGAACCTCAGCGCCCAGATATAGGTATTTTTGGTCCCAGGCGGTATAGTATCGGGCGGCAAGGTCTTCTTCCGGCGGTGGCTCATGGCCGTGATCGGTCAGGCGGTTGAGGCTAGGGTCGTACCAAGGCGCATGCATCACGCGGAATATGTCCCACACGCCGTCATGAAATGCGCGGTACTTCCATTCCGATAGATCGCCGTCGATGACAGGAGCTTTTTCGAGCAGCGGTATATCAATTGGATAGGCGCTTTTGTTCCAGGTACGCTCCCGGCGGGTTTCCGCGAACGGAATGACAACAAAGGCCGCTAAGCAGAACGTCAGCGGCGCCAAATACGAAATTCTGCACATACGGTTTTGCTGGAGACCATTCAGGCTATCACATGAGGACGGCAGCAACGCCGCCCGAAGGGACTCTAAAGAGTGTGCCTAATTCTGGCGAAGTCCCGTAGGATGCGATTCCTTAGGTGCGCTGCCAGCATTCTTATCGGACTACGCCTGTATTTTGTGGTCCTTCAGCGGCCTTTGGGGTACGCCATTGTCAGCAAAGCGACCGGCGGGAATCAGCCGTGTCCAGGGCCGCAGCTTCTGAAACTGCCGTCGTCGATCAATCGTTTCGCGGATCTGCAGAGAACCTTCTCTAAGCAACTGACGCCCAAACAGGAAGACCCGCTTGGAATTGAGCAGTTCGCATCGCCGACCTGGCCGTCCTGGATCAAGGAGGGAGCGCTCGGTCAAAGTGCATTAAGTCTGTTGGCCTACGTATAGCCGAAAAGCAGTGGTTGTCGGAAGCGGCGCCGGAATTCGGCGTTCGGAAAGGCGACGTGGTGGTGGATCTCGGCGCGCACATCGGCACCTTTGGGGACGACGCGCCGCGGCGTGGTGCGGCAAAGGTAATCATCGGGGAACCGGATCCCGTTAATCTGGAATGCATCCCGCGGAACTTCCAGACGGCCTGGACCGAATCCAACCGGATGCCCAAACGATCAACGTGTCCGTCCGTTGGACGATATGCTGCGGATGGCGGGAATTGACCGCGTGGATTTTATGAAGATGGATATCGAGGGCGCAGAGCGGCAAGAGTTGAAAGGAGTTGACGGCCTTCTGGGGAAGTGGAAGCCCCGTTTAGTGCTCGATCCCTACCACCTTCCCGACGATGCTGTGGTACTTCCGAAGGCGATTGCGGCAGGGAATCCGGCATACCGGCCTAATTGCGCGGCCCGTTCCTTCACGGATGAGGGAAAGTCAGCCAGAATCATTCCCTGCGCCGTATTTTACGAATAGCCGTCTTATTCTTCACCCGGCGGTTTCTTGTACTTGGGCTTTTTTCGTTCCACTTTAGGCAGGATGACTTTGGCAGGCGGGACGATGCCAACCCGCTCCCTGGCAAGCTTTCGGACCTCTTTCTTCTGGTCAAAGATCTCTTTTTTGGGCATGGTTTTGGGCCGGCTCGCTTCAGTATAGGCCCTGCGGCTTCGTGGGGTCGAGTTGACGTGGCGGGACTGGCGTCCCTACAATGAAAGTGTTACGTGGTAGTTTCACGGACGAAGGAGACCGCATGAGATCTATTGGTCCTATGGAACTCGTCGTCATCCTGGCTGTTTTTGTTCTGCTGTTTGGCGGAAAGAAGATCCCAGAGGTGGCAAAGGGTTTAGGAGAAGGCATCAAGAACTTCAAGAACGCTTTGAAGTCCGACGAAAAAGCCGACGAAAAGAAGCAGGCGTAAGCTTCCTGAGCTGCCCGCACCTCAGGGCGGAACTCCCTCGCGGTACACAACGAAAACCACAGACCCCGCCGCAAGTTGGTGGGGTTTTTACTTGCAGTAGATAAAACAAAAGCCCCGGGAAATGTTCCTGGGGCTTTTTGTATTGAAACTGCCTGCGGCTACCTTACGAAGCCTTCTTGACTTTGGGCGGAACGATTGCATCCTTAACGGCCTTGGCTACGCGGAACTTCACGACCTTCTTGGCCGGGATCTTGATGCTTTCGCCTGTCGCCGGGTTGCGGCCGGTGCGTGCCTTGCGGTCCTGACGCACCAAACGTCCGATTCCGGGAAGGATAAATACGCCCTTCTTCTTCGTCTCGCGGACCGCGATCTCCGCGAAGGTTTCCAGGAACTGCTTGGAGACCTTATTGTTCACGCCGCAAGTTTCCGCGAGTTCCTTGATGATTTGCGATTGCGTCATTCGAGTTGGTTCAGCCATGATTCTCCTTTTTGATTCTCCAGAGTGATCAGAGGTGCGCGCCTATCTCCAATGCGGCCCCTGCTTTCTGATTTGCAACCTCATCATAAGGGAAGCAGTAAACGTTGTAAAGGGAAAATGTGAAAAAAGCCCGCTTTTGCGGGCTTTTTTCACTGGCTTGATCTTCTGAGCCCTATGGATAGGGCTTTTCGAGCATTGTTAGTTCTTCAGCGACGCCGACGCGGCAATGCCCTGATCGTTCGCAGCGCTTAGAATTCCAAGTTTTGTTCGCAGTTCCGTGTCAATCTGCGCGCTGGTTTCCGGATGTTCCTTCAAGAACAGACGCGCATTCTCGCGGCCTTGTCCGATTCGTTCTCCACGATAGCTATGCCAAGAACCGCTCTTCTCGATGATGTTGTTTGCCACTCCCAGATCGATCAGATCGCTTTCGCGCGAGATTCCTTCCCCGTGGATCAGATCGACTTCCGCTTCCTGAAACGGAGCGGCAACCTTATTCTTGACGACCTTCACCTTGGTACGGTTCCCGATAATCCTGTCGCCATCCTTGATGGCAGCGCCGCGGCGGATTTCAGCTCGGATGGAGCAGTAGAACTTCAGCGCCCTCCCTCCGGTGGTGGTTTCCGGGTTACCGAAGACCACTCCGATCTTCTCCCGCAACTGATTGATGAACACCAGGCAGGTGTTGGTTCGTGCAACGTGTCCGGTGAGCTTGCGAAGCGCCTGCGACATCAGGCGGGCGTGAAGACCCATGTGGCTGTCGCCCATTTCCCCTTCCAGTTCCGCTTTGGGAACAAGCGCCGCAACCGAATCTACGACGATAAGGTCAACCGCTCCGGTGCAGATGAGTGCGCCCGCGATCTCCAGCGCCTGCTCGCCGTGATCGGGTTGCGACACGATCAGATTGTCGACATCGACACCCAGGGCGCGCGCGTACTTTGGATCGAGGGCATGCTCGGCGTCGATAAAGGCAGCGCTGCCTCCGGCCTTTTGGGCTTCAGCAATCAGGTGCAGCGTGAGAGTCGTTTTACCGGAAGATTCCGGCCCGAAGATTTCAACCACCCGGCCACGCGGAAATCCACCAACGCCCAGCGCGGCATCAATCGCGAGCGAACCGCTCGAGATGACTGTAACGGGTAGCGCATTCTTTGAGCCCAGCAGAAGCACGGAGCCTTTGCCGAACTGTTTGTCCATTTGTACAAGCGCGCTCTGGATCGCCCGCTGCCGTTCCTGAAGATTCAAATGACACCTCGCCTTCGCAAGTATGGTGCGGATAGCACGCCGAAATTCTCAGCGTTTACGGCCAGCCCGGTATATGCGGCGTTCGGCGCGGCAGGATCTCCCGCAGTACCGGATACAGTTTCTGCGCAAAGCCGGTAGCGACCGCGGTGGCTAACTGATCGTCTTTACCACCCGACTGCACCACCAAGCGGACCAGGGCTGTACTCGCCCGCTGTGACACGCCGCTGGAGCTGATACCAATACAAAGAGGCATCGCGTTGTCCGCGATTGACGACGACGTATCCGTTGACCGTGATTGCTCCGGCTACAGTGTCTAACGTGATCTCACCGGTGGCAATAGGCGTCCAACCCAAAAGCGGGCAGACACACCCTGGTTGAGTGGGGCTGGCTGGTCCCGGCGCGTTGCGATTGGAACCAGGCGACGAATAGACTGACAGCCGATCCAGTCGACCCCTACAGGAAGGTTCTGCTCAACATCCGGTCGGCCCGCAGTTCGCCCACCAAATCTACAGCTACCAAATCCGTGCTGGTAATGGCACCCCGTTCGAATGGTCCATTGAGGAGGACGGGCCGCAGTAACCCGTCCTTAACTCTGTCTAGAACGTCAACCGCAGCGCCATTGGAATTCTGCGCGGCGTGTTCGCTTGACTGGTGATCTTGCCAAACGTCGATGAAGATGGCACCAAGTCCGGCGCGTTGAAGATGGCGCGGTTCGTGCTATTGAAGAACTCACAACGATACGTCATGACCACTTTCTCGGTGATCCGGAACGTCTTAATGATGGAGAAGTCCACCTGGTTCACGCCATCCTGCCGCAAGTTTCCGAAACGTGTGGGGAAGCTGCGCTGGTTCTGCGAGCTGTTGCGCGCTGACCCTGGTGAATTGCGTGACATCGAACGCGCCATCCACGTGATGCGCATCTAGATTGAGAGGCCCACCCACGTAAATGACGTTGCCCCAACCAAGAGGAGTTCCGGGCTGCAACGTATATATGACGTTGGTGTTCCATCCTCCAACAGCCATCAGCAACGCGAAGATTTCCGGTATTGTCGGCCGCGCCGTCAATCAGTAGCTCGTTCACCTGGGCTGGCGCGCCGCCCATGGAGAAACCGGACGGACAGGCGTTGTCGAAGGGCCGCGTAAATCGCGGGTCCGTGTTCAGAACTACACCGAAGGCGAGCTGCGCAAGCGCAAGCGGGGTGCGGCCTGAGATGGGCATGTTTTCGATTTGCGCCAAGGTAATTACCTGTCCCGTGGAAGCCGAGGCCGTTTGTAGAATCGGGCGCGTCGCTCGTACGTTGATGGTTTCCGTTTGCGTGGCGACAATCTTGACGCCAGCGATTGCGGCGTTTGCGAAATCGCTGACGCGACCGCTGATCGTGGCGCGAAATTCCTGCCCTGAGAGAGTGTGGGGCGGACAACACGACAAACAAGATTGCGAGGGACAGGCCTGACAGCTTCTTTCTTAAGATGCGAGACTCCTTGGGCTACGGTATCCCGAACGGGTCACTGATTTGTGGTTGAATTTGCGGGAATTCATTGAATCCCCGGCAGAGGAGCGCCGACGAAATTGAGCTCGAATCAGGCAAGCCGCCGAGACATCCCGTACGTTCGCTCAGTCCGCGTGTACTGGATAGCATCGTAATCCCAAAACTTGACCACAGAGCAGCAAGTACTCGTTTCATGGAGCACCTCCGATTAGCGGTACGCTATTCCTTGTATGAGCTGGAGTCGAACGCATTAGGCCTTATAGCTACAGCCGCGCAGTGTCACTCTTTGGTTTTTAGCTTGGATTTATTCTCTTCGATGAAGGTTTTCAGATTGTCCACCTCCGTGAAAAGCCGTAGCCATTGTTCCTGATACAGCGTAACCGGGAACCGTCCGAGTCCATAGACGGATACCCCGCCCTTCTCGGACACTTTGAAGCTGATACCCTTCTTATCCTGTGCTTCGCGTGTAGCTTTCTGCTTCCGGAGCTGTTCCAGCTCTTCCCGTTCTTCGTTTGTGAGTTCTGACATAGGTTTCCTCTTCGACTGGCGTTGTACGACTCTTCAGAATGCGCACGATTTTTATACTTTGTCCAACCGCCGTGCGCGTTCCGGCCGCTGCCATTTATTTCAGATTGACGCTAACCGAGTTAGACGTGCCCTGCCGGTTTGTTACCGTCGCCGCCACCGATTGAATCGTGTCCACCAGGCTTAAACCGGTAGTCTTGACGTCTCCCGTAAACGTGAACGGGACAGATACGCTGAACAGGCTACCGAATTGTTGCGACGCCGCGGACTGGTACCACGCAATAAAGCTCGACTCCACATTCAGGCTGATTTTCGTAGTGGTGACGTTCTCGCCCGCGGTTGGCGCAAACTGAAGATCGAACTGCGTCACTGAGCGGCCAGTGGAATAGCCCGTCACTGCAACAGTGAAACCAGAGCTCGTTCTTGCGGTGATGACCGCGCTTAGCAGCCGTGGGGCGGTTTGGGCGACGGTCAAATTCATAGCCGCCGGATTCGCCGGCGTGAGATCCACTCCGCCTTCGGTTGCGAAAGAAGGCGTCAGCGTAATTGTGCCCGCCACGGATCCGGTCTGTAAACGCATCTGGTTGGAACCATCGGGGAACACGGCGCGGACTCCGTTTGCCGGGATATAGAAGTTCACGGTCCGGCCGCCTGTGGCGAACTGAACCGCAGGGTCATTGCTGAACACGCTCGAGTTGAACGCAAGAGTCAATGTGCCATTTACCCGAAGTGAGTAGGGTGACGCCAAAGTCAAGCCGATGGCGGGCTGCTGCAGAGGATCCTGAACTCCCGAAGCACCGTCGATGCGATAGTCGGGCAGGGCCGCAGGGGCATTGCCAGTACCGGTCAGCAGGAACGTCTGGCTGTCGAGGCGTAGCGTTGCGGTTGCCGTGCCAAGGGCGATGGGTGAGAATTTGACGGTAAACGGGACGCTTCCGCCTGGCGGTACAACGGCCGACAGCGCGGGAAGATCCGACAACGTGAACACGGAGTTGTTAGCGTTGGAGCCAATGATTGTGATGCTGCTGATAGATGCCGGCGTCGTTCCAGTGTTGCCAACGACGAATCGCAGCGACGAGGAACTCCCAATTGCCGCAGGATTCAAGCCGATAGTCCCGCCAGCCGTGACCGTGGTGGAAACTGGCCCGATGAGATACGAATAGTTGAGAATTGAACCAAGACCGTTGGCTGTGATTTCAAAAGCGTCATCGCCGATGCGCAGCCGGCCGCTCACCCGCGCCGCCTGTGTGGGACTGAACGTCACGGTGGTGGTCGCGGATTGACCGGGTTGCAATATGAGCGGCAGAAACGGAGCATCGGTCACCGCGAGCGAGACACCTTGCACAGCGATGGCGGTAATCTTTCCATCGGCATTCCCGCCGTTCCGCACCCGAACGGTGATTGCACTCTTCTCGTTCACAAGTGCATCCGGAATGGTGAGTAACTGATTCGGCTGGATCGGCGTGACGCGGTCCGTCACCAGTTCATAAGTGTAAACCGGTCCTGAACCCGAGCCTTGCAGAGAGAAATCGACCCTGCGGTTTATGAACTCCACGGAACCGGAGCCGCTGGCCGCATCAAGCTGTGTTGGCGTAAAGGCGATGCTAAACCGAAGTTCCTTGCCGGCGTCGATGGAAGTGTCCGCCAACGGGATTCCGGCGGCCTGAAATAGTGGGCCGGTCACCTTAGCGGATTTGATCAGACCAGGCGCGGTACCGCGGTTTGTTACTACGATTACGGAGTTGCTTGTAGTGCCCACCGGAGTGACGGGAAAGCTCACAATTCCGCCGCCGGCCAGTGGTGCCGCATTACCGCCCTGCGGAATGTAGGCGAGTACGAATTCAGGCGCGGTGCCGGTCATGTTGATGGCAAGAATTCGCGTGATCTTACCTTCGGTGGTGCCGAGTTCCAGCCGGGAATTGACCCGGTTGCTGCTTGTGGGGAGATAGCTGAGCACCAGCGTGAGAGTGTCGTTCGGTTGAAAAACGACGGGCAAATCCGGCAATCCGGAGAAAGTAAAGTCTAGTGAGCCGGTGAAACTCGAACTGGCAATGGTCGCGCTGGTGGTGCCGCGATAGGTGATGGCGAGTGTCGCGGTGGTTGCAAGCCCGACGGCGTCAGCGGGCATACTGATGGTCCCACCGTCTGCAAACGCGGTCACCGTTTGCCCTTGCTGCAACCGGAACGTGAAAGGACTGACCGACTGTCCGGCTGCGAATGGCGCGAAAGCGGCCATCCAAACTGATGTGAGTAGTGCTAAGGAAAGCGATCGCATGGGGTAGCGGTTCCTCTTAATTGCCCGTCGTGCCGGCCGGCACGAAATAAACGCCTGGGGTATTGGTAGTGCTTAATACGTGCAGCGGAGTTCCTTCGGAATCTTCGTTCAATCGAAAAATGGATTCGGAAATCCTGCTCAGGCCGGAAGGTTCGAAATCAAGGAAGAGCTCAAATGCAGTGACGCCCGAGTCCAGCCGGTAGGCGGTTACGGTCTTGCGTTCCGCGCTCGACACCAACACCGTGGACTCATCCCGGGAGATTGCGAGCCCTGAAGGATCGGCTACACCCGAGACAACCACGACGGCGCCAGTCGCATCGGAATAATTCTGAATCCGGAGAACTTCGCCACGGGAGCGATCGGCAAAGAAAAGATCGTCCTTCGCGATGGCGATGGCGCTGGGACGCTGTGCAGGGGAAAGAAGTCTGGCGGACGCACCTTCGGTCAACACATAGACACCATCTCCTTCCACTCCGGCGTAGACACGGCCGGCCCCGTCGACTGCTAACGCCAGGACGTTTCCGGAGATCATCCCCGGTTTCCGCAACCCTCCATTTCGCCAGGTCTGGACCGCACCCGACTTCGAGCTATAAAGGCCCGCAACCGTGGAATCACTGCTCCAGAAGAGCCGGTCGGCCCCGGAGATCGCGTCTAATCCGGTTTCCATGGGAGACGCCTCGTCCATTCCGCTGAAAATAACTGCTCGGCCAT
Organism: Bryobacterales bacterium; assembly: GCA_038230275.1. GTDB lineage: Bacteria > Acidobacteriota > Terriglobia > Bryobacterales > Bryobacteraceae > JANXXV01. The sequence goes on along the minus strand of JBBRNO010000063.1, from coordinate 11,614 downwards.
CCCGCAAGGCGATTGCCAGTTTGTGATTGGGGGAGACTGCCGCCGCATCGAGGCCCGATGCAATGGCATCTCCTAGGTACGACGATCCGGGCACTCCTAGAATCGGACGGATGGCGCGGGAGCCGCTATGGAAGACGGCGCCGGAGACCGGACCGCTGAGGTCCGCTCCGTACACGCACATCGTTAGTGTGAGAAGGCTTGGGATCAGAATATTTCGCTTTATCATCTATAGCACCTGGTTTGTACGCATGAACTGCCGCTTATTTGGGACCAGCGACGGTGATTCCGCCGGACGAAATCACAACCGGATTCAAGACGGCCGCGGGACTTCCACCTCCGCGGTTGGCCGCGACGGCTCCGCCGGCAATCGCTCCGGCGCCAAGAACCGCGAGAGTGATCCACAGCGTCTTGTGGCTGTTTGAACTGGCAGCAGTCTGATTGCGTTTTCCAAGAACATTGGTCTGCGGGATGACAGCAACTGCCGATTTGCCCTGGTAGTTGGCCATCACTTTGATGTTGAATTGTCCTTCTTCGTTGTTCGGCGCCAGACCTCGCGTGGCCGCTCTTCCGTCCGGCCCGGTTCGTACAACCAAGGCTCGCAACCAGTCATCGAACGCAGCGCCCGGGCCGGTCCACGGTACCTGGAAGATTACTTCCGCTCCAGCCACCGGTTTATCGTCCGTGTCGCGGATTTCGACGACGGGTTGCTCCGCGAATTTTCGCAGGATGATATTGGTGCTGTTCGCGCCTTTGATGATGACGATTTTCAGGCCGTCGGTAGTTGGCTGTGCCGGTGGCGAAAGTGGTTTAGGGGTGTTCTCTTGCGGAAAAATCGACGGCGGCAGCAACATGGCGGCCGTTAGAACCAATGCAAACGGAGAATTAAAACGCAACGTACCCTCCCGTGGAACGCCGACTATATCATGATTTCACCCTACAAGTCCAAAAGACTATTCGCATATCTGAAGCCCGTCGATGGAAAGTTGCGGGAGTGAGCGGACATCGAAAAAGATTGGCGTTGGGGGGGGTGCGGAGACGCGCACCCGAGGCCCGCATTTCTGATCGGATTGTGGCATGGTGAGGTTTGGGTCCGTTGGTACAAGAGCCGAACTGCTTCCGCGATATTGCGGTAAAATCTTGTCCATGAATTATTACGGAGCAAAGGAACTGGCAGCCAGCTTTCGCACAGTGCGGAAGAACACGATTACGATAGCCGAGGAAATCGGCGAGGAACACTACGGATTCCAAGCGTCACCCGACGCTCGAACGGTAGCTCAAACACTGACACATATAGCGCTCGGACCCAGACTTTCTCAGCAGATCCATGGAATTGAGCATCTGGCGGCGATGGAAGGTTTCGATTTCATGGGTTTCTTCGGCAAGTTGCTCGCTGAAGAGCAGACGACGCGAACGAAAAAGGAGATTATCGCTCTACTTGTCGACGGTGGAGAGGGCTTCGCAAGCTGGCTGGACAGCCTGTCCGATGAGTTTCTAGCCGAGTCGGTGAGTTTCCCCACTCATATGGCTCCTCCGTTCAAATCCCGGTTTGAGATGATTCTCGGAGTCAAAGAACACGAGATGCATCATCGCGCGCAATTAATGTTGATGGAACGGATGATCGGCGTGGTGCCGCATCTAACACGCGCGATGAACACCCGGATTGCGGAAATGCAAGCTACGGCAGCCAAAGCTTCGGCCTGATGGTCCTATCCTACTCGTCCTCAGGATCAAGACTTTCGGCGACCGGCAACCGTCAGGGTCCCGGACCATATACTGTCCACGCCCCAAGGCCACTGCATCAGCGTTTCGCCGATCCCGGCGCCGCGTGCCGCGTGCTGGCGGTAATCGGCGTCAATCTCACTCGGAGCGACATGCCGGGTGCAAGGCTAGTGTAGTGTCCGCGAATTGGGTGGACACTGCCGGAAACCGCTTCTTTACAGTCGCGGCTCGAAAACTACTGTTGCCGCAACGAGTTCGAGACCGAGCCGCGCGCGGGAGCAAGCCGTTTCTTGTGTCCAGTTATTTGTCGGACAGTAGGCTAGGTTCGCTTATAAACTTGGCAAATTCGGGATCCTGGGTAATAGGGCGGGTGATACCGGCTATTTCCGCAACGGAGATCACCGAGAGGGCGGCGCTCTAGTTCCTTAGCTTCCTGAGCTTCCTGGGGGATCGTCATGCGGCTTGCGCACTCGGCTTTCAATTTTCAAACTTTGGCCGGGGAATCGAACAAGGGAGGGAAAGCAAAACGGGCAGGCTTCCGTTTTGCGGCGGAAGCCTGCCCGTGACTAAGGGACTAGTTGATCCAAGGCAGGAAACTGATTAGCGGAAGTACGTCGGTTCCCTGCAGGCGGACGGCATCCAACTTCCGCGGAGGAATCCGCAGCAGACCCAGAACCGTGGGTGCGATCTGAATCGTCTGCACCGGGGCCGTTACGGTCTTTTGACCCACTCCCGGAATAGCTACCAGAAGCGGCACATGGGTGTCGTTTTCGGCGAATCCACCGTGCTCAGCAAATACGGTGCTGCTCAGCGTCGGCTCATAGTTGACGCCGACGTTGCCCACTACAACGATGTCCGGAACCGCGGGATCCACCAGGGGGTCTGGGAACAGCAACTTCAATGATGCGCCCGAAAGGACCTGTCCGATTCCAGCGAGGCTCTGGTTGGACGGTTGCGTCAAGGCCGCCACTACCGCGGCGGTCTTGCTTTGGTCGGAGAGCCAGATGTAGGCATTGGACTTCTGCGTGATTTTGACCCCAAGCCCTGCTTGCACGCCGTTCACAATGGCGGGAATAACCGAAGTGAGGACTACCGAGCGATGCGTCGGATCCAGCGCCGTTTCCCCGTGCTTGGCCGTAATGATGATGGCCGTGGAATTGTATAGATTCTTGGTCTTCAACTCAGTCACCATCCGGCCGAGTGCGCTGTCGACATAATTCAAAGCGTCCGTCATCGTGACGCTGGGAGTGCTAAGGCTGTCGATGTAACCGCCAGGGGCGTTCTTTTTGGCCGCGTTGATAATTTGGAAGTTCATGCCAAAAAGCGCGGGAACAGGCGCGGTTACGGTGCCTGTGTGGTCCTTGCCGTCAATTTGGTTGATGATCGACACAACGCGGAGTTCATCGAAGTTTTTCGTCTTCAGATTGTCGGTGAGCGTGTTATTAAAGGCGATTTCCGGAACGTAGAGATCGTCCACTCCCGTGCCTGAGGGGCCGTTGAGAAAATCGTAGGCGGGCCGCTTCTCCGAGTATGCGGTCCGTTGATGCGTTGCCTTGACCACTTCGAAAATCGTGTTGACGCGCAGCATGTTATGCGGATATACGGGAGTGCAACCTTTCGCCGGATCCAGCGGCAGTTTCGCGGGATCGATGCCACCAGCGTCCAGCAGCGTGGGGAATTTGTCGATACCCTGCTTCAAGTCGATGACCGCGCCCAACGTTGCACACGCCGAACCAGGAGGGGACCATTTCCGGTTGTAGGCGTCGTCGTAATACATCCCCGCGACCGACGGGGTTCCACCAGTGACCATACCGACAGTCGCCGGAATGGAGTCTGACGGCTTAGTCGTCGAAGCGTTCGTGTAGTTGTACGCGTTTTGGCTCAGCGTAGCAAGGGTGGAATTAGGATTGCTTGCAATGTAGTTAGCAAGGTCTAACGAATGCATGCCGTCGATACTGATGAGCAGCACGCGCTTCGTTTTGAAATCATTCAGCAGATCTTGAAAGAAGTCAGCGTGCAAGTTGGATACTGCCGCAAGAGCGAGGCAGCAAGAGACGGCGAGATACCTTAGATGAATCTTCATTGTTCATTTTCCTTTGGTTTTAGAACTTTGGTCCCGGAACGTTAGCTCCAGTACCTGCATCGGAAGATACTCCAATTACGAAGCTGTAACAATAGTCCTTCCGGACTAAATAACCTTAGTGGGGGCCAACCAAATCAACGAGTTGAAGATGTATAAGGTATTTTCTCAAAGATACTAGTTAAATTTTGTAGCCCACCCAGGAACTAGCACTACTCGGGCATCGGTACTCCACTATTAGGGAACTCAAGGATTTTTCAGATATCCCTGGGGACTACACCCTAAACTCGGCCGGGGATAGGGCTAGTGTTGCTCATTTTGAACATTTTCCAGATACGTGTACCCGTGCAGACCGTCCTCGTAGAACTTCAGCAGTCGGCCGGATTCTTCGTAGCCGATCTTTCCTTCACGAAGAGCCAGTTCGACATCCTTGCGATATTGCTCCAGGAGGGAGGTGGATTTAAACTGCACATAGTCGAGTACCTCCCGGACCGTATCGCCGGGGATTACGGCGTCCAGCATGACTTCGCCCGTTTCGCTCAGGCTGACGTGGACGGCGTTGGTGTCACCGAATAAGTTGTGCAGATCGCCTAGAATTTCCTGGTAGGCACCTAAGAGAAAAGCCCCTAGGAAGTAGGGTTGGCCGTTGAGGGAATGGAGAGGCAGGGTCTTCTTAACATCTCGGCGATCGATAAACTGATCGACCTTGCCATCGGAATCGCAGGAGATGTCGCCGAGGACCGCATGGCGCGACGGAGGCTCCTCCAGGCGATGAATTGGCATGATGGGGAATAGTTGCTTAATGGCCCAACTGTCCGGCATGCTCTGGAACAAGGAGAAGTTACAAAAGTAAGTGTCTGAGAGCAGGCTTTCCAGGCCTTCCAATTCTTCCGGAAAGTAATCCAGGTCTTTGGCTAGTTTCTGGATGCGATGGCATATGGCCCAGTAGAAATTCTCGGCCAGACTGCGCTGCACCAGTGGGAGGTAACCAAGGCTAAACAAATTGAGCGCCGAATCCAGGGACTGTTGCGCATCGTGAAAACTTTCGAGCAGGTTCTTATTGCTGAGAGAGCGAAACGTCTCCTGCAAATCGATCAGCGGCTGTTCGGCGTCTTCGGGCAGTTCGAGTGTCAGGTTTGGCTCGCCAAATCCGCTGACGCCTAGTACGTTGAAAACCAGGGCGCTGTGATAGGCGGCGACGGCGCGGCCACTCTCCGTAATGATAGTGGGATGCGGCACTTCGGCTTCGTCGCACACATTTTGGATGTGATAGACGATGTCGTTCGCGTACTCTTGCAGGGTGTAGTTGACGCTGGATTCAAAGTCGGTTTGGGAGCCGTCGTAGTCGACGCCAAGTCCGCCGCCTACGTCCATGAATTGCAAGCCGGCACCGGCTCGCTTCAACTCGACATAGATTCGGACCGCTTCACTGACCGCGGCCTTCACCTGGCGAATGTTGGTGATCTGGCTGCCGAGATGAAAATGGAGCAGCACCAGACAATCGGCCATCCCGAGTTCGCGCAACTGTTCTAACGCGCGTAGAGCTTCGGTAACCGTGAGGCCGAACTTCGACCGGTAGCCGCCAGAGGACTTCCATCGACCCGAACCGCGGCTGGCCAGTTTGATGCGAATTCCAATGGTGGGGCGCACACCAACCCGAGCGGCGTGTTTGATGATGAGATCAAGTTCGGTGTATTTCTCGACAACCGGTGTGATCTGGCGGCCAATTTTCTTGGCATGCATCACCATCTCGATGTATTCGTCGTCTTTAAAACCATTGCAGACGATGGGCGTGGCATTGTTGGCAATGGCCATCACCGCCAGCAGCTCGGGCTTCGAACCGGCCTCCAGACCAAACCCGTAAGGCTGGCCATATTCGAACACTTCCTCTACAACCTGTCGCTGTTGGTTCACTTTAATGGGAAATACGCAGCAGTACTTTCCCTGGTAATTGTGTTCCGCTATGGCGCTTTGAAATGCGCCGTGAATCTCACCGAGGCGATGCTTCAGAATTTCGCCGAATCGCAGCAGGATGGGGGGCGCAATGCCGCGGAGCACCAGCTTGTCGAGGAGTTCTTTCATATCGATCTTGCGGCTTTTTTCCTTGTTCGGATGCACGAACAAGTGGCCATTGTCACCGACTGAGAAATAGCCCTTTCCCCAACGGGCTACATCATAGAGTTCGCTGGCATCGGTAGTGGTCCAACGCTCGGTAGGCTCGAAGATCTGGGTTCCTTCAGACATTTTGACGTTCAACTCGTAATCGCTCCCTAAAAACTGATGTCACTAGAATGATCGCATGCGATCATTACATTTTGATACGAACTTGCGCGGTTTTGACGCTATTTTTCGCGACGTGGTCCGGCGGTGCGGTTAATGGCGAAACCGCGATGCTGGAGTGTGTAGCGGACACCTCGATTCCTTCAACCGATGGACATGCGTTGGAGTTGCGGCTGCCACAGGCGATTTTAATGAACTTCCGGTTCGCCGCGGTGCGTGATTGGGCGGTCACGAAGGCCACGCTTTTGCTGCATGTGGCCGGTGGAGATCCGCTGCGAATGCTGGATGTGGCGACGGTTGTGGCGTCGTGGGATGAGAAGGCGGCCGGCGGCGTGGATATCCGAAAGCTGCCGTTCTTGAGCCACAAGGTGGAGAGCAAGCCCGACGGGTGGATCAGCATTCAAGTGGAGCCATCGCTGGTGGAGCTGCTGACCGCGGGAAAAGGGACCGGCTTGGCGATTCGCGACCGCTCCACATCCCGACAGCATACGATTCATTCGAGGGAGAGCGTGCAGTTCATGCCGTACCTGATTGTAGAAGGACGGCCACGTTAGAATTCGCTTATGCGATTAGATGGAAAAGTAGCCTTGGTGACCGGTGCCAGCAAAGGCGTCGGGAAGGGAATTGCGCTGGATCTGGCGCGGAACGGCTGCGATATCGCAGTGAACTTCCACTCCGATGCTGCGGGCGGGGAAGAGACGGTGGCACAGATTGTGGCTTTGGGAAGGTCGGCTTTTGCGGTCAAGGCGAACGTGGGAATCGCAGCCGATGTGGACTCCATGATGGCCGCGGTGCTGGCGCACTTTGGCAAGCTCGATATCCTGGTGAACAATGCCGGAGTGCAGACCTGGAAGCCGCTGCTGGAACTGGAAGAGAGTGAGTGGGACCGGACCATTGACACGAATCTGAAGGGCTGTTTCCTTTGTACGCAGCGGGCCGCGCGGCATATGAAAGACCATGGCGGCGGGCGGATTGTGAATATCGGGTCGGGGTGCAATAAGCTGGCGTTTCCGAATCTGGTGGACTACACCGCAAGCAAGGGTGGCATTGAGATGCTGACCAAAGTGGCTGCCGCGGAGTTGGGGAAGTACGGGATTACGGTGAACTGCGTCGCGCCGGGAGCGGTGGAGATTGAGCGGACCAAGAACGAAGCAGGCGATTACGCCGGGACATGGTCGAAGCTGACTCCGCTGGGGCGGGTGGGCACGCCGGTGGATATTGGGAAGACGGTGAGTTTCCTGGTTGGCGATGGAGCGGATTTTATTACCGGACAGACCATTTGGGTGGATGGGGGTTTGTTTTCGAAGCCGGCTTGGCCTTATGAGTGAGCGCGGCGGGGAACGGAATGACAGGCTTGCTCGGCACGTAACCTTCCATCAGCCTAAGAAAAACTATCGACCATGCAACCGATTCTGACTGGTCGTTCGCATTCAAATCAAGAATCAAACTCATCAGTTGGTATGAACTTTCCCTTCTCCACAACGCCTTTTCTAATCACGGAAGTCCGATGCACTCCGATTTTGAGGAGGTCCTCTTCAGGATTCTTGAATGGCGGCGCTTCTGGATAGACAGGCCCAAAGTAGGTGCTCGTGGCCTTCCTCTTGGGGTCGTGCTCTCGATGGACATATGTCAAGACGAGTTGAGCAATCGGTCTACCTGGATACAGTAGGACAGGTGGGTTCGATACATTTGCAATTTCCAGTGTTAGGCAACCCCGATATTCGGGATGTATCCATGGGGTGGTCTCACCGAGAACGAACGTTCGAGCCACGGATGACTTAGTCGGCACCTGGCGCCGATGTGCTTTTGGCTTGCCTTCTCAAATGGGACTGGACCATCCGGATTGAAATGCCTGAGGGGAAACCTGCTTGGTGCGAGTTCTCTATCAGCGACTTGGATGGAGGGCTACAGAAACGAAAGCGTGAACCAATTCAACTCTCGCTCTTCAATGCCCGCTCAGATTTGGACGGACAGATCAATGTATTGAAGAAGAACGTCGGGCGGGTCGAATTCGAAATCAAGCGGACGTTCGGAACCTGATTCCAGAATACGTGCGCGTGTGCCTGTACTTGAAAGATTCTGCCTACGTTCGACTAAAATGCAGTGAAAATGCAGTATAATTTAAGTATGCCCCGCTACACGATTGACTTTGACGACGCCTTTGACAAAACCCTGACCGATCTCATTGGTACGACTGATGCAACTACGAAGGCCGACGTCATTCGCCGCGCCGTAGCCAGCTACAGTTATTTGAAGAAGCAGCAGCGGGCAAACAAGGACGCAAAGGTAGCGATAATCTCCGACGATAAGATCATCAAGGAGATCGTTCTTCCCTAACCGTGGCTGATCGCGAGCTCATGACAGCCGATGAAATTCTGCGTGAGGGTAACGCTGAACATACGGTTAAGGAACGCACGTACCTTCAGCGGACGGGCTTGCGGTTGGCGGCCGGTGTCGGCTCACTCGGTTCGGTAGTGATTTTGACCCTCGTTATCAATCATCCCGCCTGAACTGGACCCTGAGAAGGCTCGTGTGATGATTCTCAACTATAAGAATTTGCAACAGGCGGCTCTTGAGCCCCTCACGGCGATCTTCGATATGGTTGTGGTCAAGGTATTATTACCAGTCTTCACGGGAATCCTGGGCTACATTTACGCGTCCAAAGAATCAAAGTGATGAGGAGTTCCTGAACCGGGGCGCGCTTACGGCCGCCCACCCTGCAGCGCCGGCAAATGAAATCGAAATCCCTCCACACCCACGCGCTCATAATACATAGCAGTGTTGTGCGGCACGCCCAGAACCACTTCATACTCATGCAGCACGCCGATCTTCTGAAAATGCGCATGCAGCGCCTCCGAATCTTCGAACGCTACGTCTTTGGTGCCAATCACCAGCCGGATCCGCATCCCATCTAACCGGAAGCGATTCTGATCGGCGAGCACGAAGGGGTCGTGATCAGGGGTATACCAATTCGCCAGTTGCTCAATCCAACGGCGGCTTTCCGGCACGATTCCCGGGTATAGAAATCCGTCCTTCGGCAGCGGGCGATACGAACCGGCATAGGCGACGACAGAACTAAACAAATCCGGGAACTTGAGCGCCGTTTTCAACGATCCGTTGGCGCCCATGGACATTCCCTCAATCCAACGGCCGCGCCGCTCTTTGATGGTGCGATAGGTGGCATCGATATGAGGGATCAAGTCGCGGATAAGAAACGACTCGGGCTTCACGTTCTGCGGTTCCCAGTCGCGATACTCACTCTTCTTGCCGCCGTTGGGAATCACCATGATCACCGGCTGCATCTGTCCGGATTGGATCGTTTTGTCCAGCATCTCCGCGATCGGCAGTCCCGCGTTTTCGTCGCTGCCGGCGCCGTGCAGCCAGTAGAGGACTGGAAAGCGGTCCGAAGAGCTCTCGTAGGTCGGGGGCAAATACACATTGAACCCGACTTCCACACCCATCGCCTTTGCCATCAACTTGTGATGGGTGACGCCACGCGGAGTCTTCGCAGGCGGGTTCACCCACTTAATGTCAAACTCAAGCGGCTTAGTCTCCGCACAAAGGGCAGCAGCTGAAAGGGCAAACGATAGAAGAACACGGCGAGTGAGCATTTAGGCCATTATTTTAGCCGTTCGCAGGCGTGCGCCGCCACTGGCGCGTTATCCCACAATCTGAATCATCGACTCCGGCGCTTCGAAGTTCGGGAACACCTTCGCCAAGTTGCGCGCACCCAGATGCCGCGTCACCAAGCCGCCCAACACTTCGCGGAAATCGGTGGTAATGTTCAGGTCGCGCCCTTCGTAGAGCTGTTCCTTCTCCAGGCCTGGCCACTTGCCATAAACCTTGCCGCCCTTCACGTCTCCGCCCATCACGAACATACAATTCGCGTGGCCGTGATCCGTACCGCGATTGCCGTTCTCTTTGGCCGTGCGGCCGAATTCGGACATTGTTACTACCACCACATCCTGCATGCGGTCGCCCAAATCCTGATAAAACGCACCCAGGCCATTGCCAAACTCACCCAACAGCCGGTTGAGTTGCCCCACTTCGTTGACATGCGTGTCCCAGCCGCCCACGTCCGCGAACGCCACTTCCACACCGACATTCGCCTTGATCAGCCGCGCAATCTGCATCATGCTTTGGCCAAAGCGGCCATTGGGATACTTCGCGTCGGCCGCCGGCGTGTAAGTCTGTTTCTGCACGGATTGCAGAATCTTCACCGCGTCGAACGTCTCGCGGCCGGTGCTTTTCAGCACCTTGTCCAGCGTTCCTTCATACATCCCTTCGAAGGTGTTCGACGATTGCGTGTCGCGAATTTGAAATTCGTTCAGATTGCTTACAGCGATGGCGGGATTTGGCCCGCGAAGCGTCCGCGACAGGTTCGTCCCAAGGCTAACGGCTCGTACCGGTGAAATGGGCCCTTTCTCCACGGGGATGGCGCGGTTGAGCCAGCCGTCGACCGTCGCCTTGCGGCCCGGTGTGCCCGATTCCATGTAATCTTGTGCGTCAAAGTGCGAGCGTGTAGGGTCCGGCGAGCCGGTGGCTTCCACAATCGCCAGGTGCTTGGCGTCGAACACTGGCTTCAGGGCCTTCAGCGATGGATGCAGACCGAAGAAGCCGTCCAGATCGATGACATCAGACTTCGGAATGGCGATATTGGGACGGAGCGCATAGTAGTTGGGATCGCCAAAAGGCACCACGACGTTCAGGCCGTCTGCCGCACCGCGTTGAAAGATGGCCACCAGAATCTTCTTGCGGCTTTCCACACCTTCGGCGGCACGGGCCAGCCAGTGCGGTGCAGCGCCCACGCCGAACATCGCCAGCGCGGAGCTCTTCAGAAACAATCTTCGGTTCAACATTAGTAGGTTACCTTCTTTGAAACTCGGGAGATCCCAAAATCAAACCGGCGATCGCCGCCGGATCCTGTTTCTCCGCCTGGCCGCGTTCAATCGCCTGACGCGTTTGCGCGGAGGCCTCGGCCGAAAGCAGCGATCTTGCCACCACCGTGGGGTCGCCTTCGAATTTCAGCGAGTCCACTTTCACGCCGGGAAGTTTGTTTTGCGTCAGCGCGAGCGCGAAGTTCATCCTTGCCAGCAGCGCGGCGGAGTTTACCCATTCAGCGCTCAAATTTGAGTAGCCTGTTGGCTCCTGCTTCCTATACAAAGGTTGGCCGAGTTCTCCAATCTTGTTCGCCAATCCGAAGGCGAATGTCACGTCCGCTCCGGTGGCACGGACCGCGCTGGCAACCATCTCCAAGGGTGACTTCACTTTCGCACGGAACGCTCCCTGCGACCAGAACTCTTTCGATGCCAGCATGGTGCGCATTACTTCGCGCAGGTCTCCATTGCTTTGCTGGAAGGTCTTGGCCATCGCATCGATCAGCGCCGCCGGTGGTTCGTCAGCGACAAATCGCTGCGCCAACTTCTTCGCAATGAAATGCGCGGTGGACGGGTGATGGGCCACGATATCCAGCACTTTCATTCCATCTTCCACGCCGCCGCCCGCAGGAATCGTTACCCCAAGCACCACCTTCTC
>JBBRNO010000062.1:0-34107 GCA_038230275.1 Bryobacterales bacterium | reverse complement strand
GGGATGACAGCGGTATCGGTCGCCATGGATCCGGGGATCCTGGCGCCGCTGACGGCGGAGATCCTGCGCGTTCCCGGGATTGCAGCTGTATTCTATGACCTGACGCACAAACCGCCCGGCACCATCGAATGGGAATAGTGCATAGGAAAAGCGGCTTAGATTCGGTGGAAGCCTTTGAGAATATCCTTCATCGCGTAGCGCAAGGCAATCGGGCGGCCGTGCGGGCAGGCCATTGGATAATCGGTCGCCGAAAGCGCCGTCAATAGCCAGTTCATCTTCGTCTGATCTAACCGCGTGTTGATCTTGATGGCGGCACGGCAGGCGATGGAAGCGGCGATGCCGCGGCGCAGATCGTCCATCGACAAACCACGCATCTCGCCTTCGCCGATTTCTAGAATTTCCGATATCAGCTTCTCGATCTCCCCGGCGCTCACCGAAGACGGCGCGCCCTTCACCGCAATAGTCCGGGTACCGAACGGCTCGGTGTCGAAGCCGATGGCGTTAAGCTCATCGGCGATGCGTGCATATTGCAGCTGTTGCGACGCGGTTACCTGCAGCACGATAGGCATCAGCAACTGCTGCATTTCCACTCGGCCGGAGGCGCGCTGCTTCAGTACCTTTTCAAAAAGAATGCGCTCGTGGGCCACGTGTTGGTCGATGATCCAAAGGCCATCGCGTCCGGCGGCGATGATGAAACTGTCGTGGATCTGGCCCAGCGGCCGCAGATCCATCAGCGAGTGCATGCTCTGCGACGGCTCGGCGAATGACTCCTCGGGAAATGCACCATGGGATTCGGGAACCGGCAACCGCATCGGTGCGGTGCTGCCGTCCACGCGGATCGATTCGGTGCCGAAATCGAAGCGCGGGGCAGGGGCGGCGGGCGGCGCCAGCGTCAGCACCGGCAGTTCGTATTCGCGCTGCGGACCGGGCACTACCGCGTACTCATTGCCCTGGTGATTCTCAATCCGTTGGGTGAATTCCGAATAGGGCATGTCCGCCGCGGGCTGGGGTATAGCCGGGAGCGGCAGATTTGAGACGGGGCGGCTGGCCATCAACAACTCGCGGATGGAATCGCGCAGAAAGTCGTGCACGAACGAACCGTGACGGAACCGCACTTCCGTTTTCGAAGGATGAACGTTGACGTCCACCTCTTCGCAATCGCAATCGAGAAACAGCAGGGCGAACGGATAACAGGCTGGCGGAATCAGGTTGTGATAGGCGGCTGAGAGTGCGTGCATCAACAGGCGGTCGCGAATCAGCCGGCCATTGACGAACAGGAATACCGAATTGCGATTCAGCTTCTGCACCTGCGGCCGCGAAACAAAGCCACGCAGAGCGAACACGCGCTCCACCGGCTCCGGATCTTCGGCGGAAACCCCAAGCCGCAGCTCCTTCTCGCGGTAGCCGATGTTGACCAGCTCTTCCAGCACGGAGCCGCCGAACACCTGATAGACGCGGTCGCGGAGCTGTTCCACCGGGGTCACGCCCAGCAGTTCGTTCACTCCGTTCACCAACTGGAAGCTCTTGGCGGGGTGCGCCAGACTGTAGTGCGTCACCAGGGAAGCAATGTGCGCCAGCTCGGTTTGCTCCGACCGCAGGAACTTCCGCCGCGCCGGAACATTGAAAAACAGATCGCGTACGGTGATGACGGTGCCCGCGGCTAACGCCGATTCGTCGCAGCGTAACAACTTACCGCCCGCCAGCTCTACCGTGGTGCCGGTGGATTCCTGCGGTGTGCGTGTCTCCAACAATAGCCGGGAAACCGATGCGATGGAGGGTAAGGCCTCGCCGCGAAACCCCAGCGTGGCGATGGAGAGCAGGTCGTTCACGTCACTCAATTTGCTGGTGGCGTGACGCTCGAAGGCCAGCATAGCGTCGTCCCGAAGCATCCCGCAGCCGTTGTCGGTAATGCGGATCAGCCGCCGGCCGCCGTTCTCCACTTCAATGCGAATGTCGGTTGCGCCGGCGTCGAGCGAGTTTTCCAGCAGCTCTTTGACTACCGAAGCCGGCCGCTCAACCACTTCCCCAGCCGCGATCTTGTTCGCTACGTTGTCGGAAAGAATCCGAATGCGGCCCATGCCCTACTGTATCGCCTTACTGTATGGCGATGCCCCGTTCCGGCAGCAGATCCCCGGTGAACCGCAGCAGGTTCGTCAGGTTCTTGCGGTGATTTACCGATTGGTTGACCAAGGCGGATTGGGCCAAGTTGAGCGCCGTCTGCGCGTCCAGCAGGAAGAACAACGTCGAAGTGCCCAGATCGTACTTCTTCTGTTCGGCATCCACGCGCTTCTGCGCCAGGTCGAGCGCGACCTTGGCCAACTCGATGCTTGCCTTGCTTCCTTCGACAAAGCTAATGGCATTCAGCACATCTAGCCTCACCTGCTGTTCGGCATTGCGGACGCGCAAGGAATCCAGCCGTTTGTTGACCAACGCATCCGCATAATCGGCGGCGGCGGCGCGATTCCGAAGCGGCAGGTTCAACACCAGACCAAATCCGTACACCGGAAATCCAAAGCCGAAGAGTTGATCCACTGCGTCGCCAAACCCGCCGGGGACAGTGCTAAGGAGGGTGCTGCTGGTGCCGTCGCCCGCGAACACGTTCTGGCGCTGGGTGAAAGGACCTCCGCGTCCGGCAATTCCGTATTGCCCGGTCAACCGTAAATCGGGCCGCATGGCGTTCGTGGTGCCCTTGATGTTCAAGTCGTCGATGTCAAGATTCTGCCGGGCAACCTTGACGTCAGGCCGCATGTTCACAGCCTTCTGAACTATAGCTTCTCTGTCCATTGGCACATCGGCCGGAGGATTGATCGGCTCGGTCAGAACGATGGGCAAATTGCGGATTCCGGGGTCCAGGTCCGCGCCCATTTGCTTACGCAAGGTGTCTTGTGTCTGTTGCAATGTATAGCGCGCCTGGGAAACCTGGATTTGGTAGTTCGCAAACTGCGCCTGTGGCTGATAGATATCCAGCGGGGAAATCGCGCCAAGTTCCAGTTCCCGCTGCGCCCGTTTGAGTGAGGTGTCCGCCAGAGCCAGCGCCTGTTCCTGCACCTTTACATTTTCCCGGGCCAGAATCACATCCCAATAGGCGTTCTCCGCGCGCGAAACTAGTTGCGTGACCTGGTCTTGCAGAATGTAGCCGGAAGCCTTCAGCCGGCTGCGGGCAATCGAGATGGGCAGCTTTGTATAGAAAGATCCCCGATTGCGAAGCAGCGGTTGCGAAAAATTCGCGTTCAAGTTGGCGCTCAAGGCCGGATTGAACAATTGAAACGAGCTATTCGTGGACGACTTCAGGGTGCTGAAGCCCACGTTATACTGCGCTCCAGAGGCCAGCGTCTGCGTATATTGAAAGCTTGCAGGTTGGCTAAGGGAGTTCAGAGAACTGGCGCCGGCCAGAACATCATTCGCCGGCGTTCGTGTACGCGAGGCGTTGAATCGCGCGGCGAAGAAGGGATCGAAGACAGCAAACGCCCGCAGAATCGCATTGCGGAATACTTCCACCGATAATTTCTGCACCACGATGTCCGTATTATTGGCCATTACCGCATCCAGGTACGACCGCAGGGAGAGTTCCAGCGTGTTATCCACTACGTAGTCGGCCAGACGCATGGGCGCTTTCAATTCGACCTCGGGCGTGGTCATGTTGAACGACCTGCGGTAGAAGTTCTTGCTGGGAAAAGCGGGGGCAGCATCCTTGAACCGGATTCTTTCCAGTTTCTCCGCAGTGGCCAGGTCTCCGTTCATTACAGCTTTCTGGCCGGCGGCGCTAAATGCGCACAATAATAGCGTCAATGTCACACGAAATCGCATATCACTCTCTCTACTCGTAACGGATAGCTTCGATCGGATCGAGCTTGGCGGCCTGCACCGCGGGATAAATGCCGAACAGCAGTCCAATTCCGACCGAGACGCCAAAGGCGACTACGATCGAGGTGGTGGTTACATCGGTGGGCCAACCGGCGGCGGCGGCGATAATGTTGGCCAGTGAGTAACCAAACGCGATGCCGATCAGGCCTCCAATGATGGAGATCAAAACCGCTTCTGTCAAAAACTGCCGGATGATGTCGGCCTGGCGCGCACCGATGGCGCGGCGGATGCCGATTTCCCTGGTACGTTCCAGAACCGTGGCCAGCATGATGTTCATGATGCCGATGCCGCCTACCAGCAGGGAAATACCGGCAATACAGATCATAACGACACTGAAGATGAATTGCGTGCGGCGCTTCTGCTCCAGCAACCCCGCGGGAACGGTCACGTTGAAATCGCCAGCGTCCTTGTGGGTGGAGGTCAGGATGGCGTTCACCACATTGGCGGTTTCCACGGAGTCCACTTTGTCGCGAACCTTGATGTAGATGCCGTCGATCTCGTCTTTCAGATAGCTGTTGTTGTCTTCAAAGCGCCGCATCACGGTGTTCAGGGGCGCAATCACCATGTTGTTGCGGTTGGAAACTTCCAGGCCCTCCACGTCGGAATCGGCCGTGGCTTGTTGTGCCAGCACACCCACCACCTGCAGCCACGCGTCGTTGATTTTCACGAACTTGCCCACCGCCGGATCGTAACCCAGAAGGTTCACTTTTGCCGACTCACCCAACACGCAGACAGGAGCGGAGCGGGTGTCGTCTTCTTCATTGAAGAAGCGGCCCTCCACCAGCTTCAGGCTGTTGATCTTGAGGAAATCCGGGCTTACGCCGATCAGCGTCGGCTGATCCTGCGCCGTCTTTGGAAGTACCTTTTGCGGCTTGAACCGCTTGCGCGGGGTGATGGCTTCAATACCTTGCACATTCTCGGAAATGGCCCGGTAGTCACGGAAAGTCAACCCTGGGGAAATGGCGCGGCGGGCCTGCAGTTCGTTACGGTCGGCCGCTTCCTTGGCCTCAATGATGATGTTGTTGACGCCCAGTAAATCGATGTAGCTCATGGCGGCGCGCTGGGCACCGGCAGTGATCGATAGCATGGCCACCACGGCGCCGACTCCGAAGATCATCCCGAGCATGGTCAGCAAGCTGCGCAGCTTGTGAACGAAGAGGCTTTGCAGCCCCATTTTTACTTCAGACGTGATTCCAGAAAGGCTAGCCATTACTTCGCTCCTCCACCCATTCCACCCATTGGGCTGCCGGAGGCGGCCGCACCCTTGTCCTTCTTCTTGTCGCCCGGTTTCGCGTTCGGATCGGCCATGGCGATGGTCTCCCCGGCGGTCAACCCGCTGGCAATCACCATCGTCGACTCACTGCGCTTTGCCACCTTGATCGGCCGCTCATCCCAGCGGTTCAAATTCTTGACGTAGACGATTTGCTTGCCGTCTTTCTGAAACACAGCTTGGGCGGGAATATTGATGGCGTCGGGAATCTTCTCCACGATGATTTCCACATCGGCCAGCAAGCCGGGCCGCAACAGGACATCCAACTGGTTGTCGGCCTCCACCGGCGGCGGAAGCTTAGCGTTCTCGATATCTTTTTCGCTGAACTGGCCGGGGCGCAAAGCGGGCATGCCGCCTGGACCGCCTGCGCCACCACCTGCGCCACCACCT
Organism: Bryobacterales bacterium; assembly: GCA_038230275.1. Lineage (GTDB taxonomy): Bacteria > Acidobacteriota > Terriglobia > Bryobacterales > Bryobacteraceae > JANXXV01. The sequence goes on along the minus strand of JBBRNO010000062.1, from coordinate 28,583 downwards.
GCGCCACCACCTGGGCCACGTTTGCCTTTGCCGTCACCGGCTGCCGGCGTGGCTCCGCCAGCCATCGCTTTCCGGACCTCCGCCCCCATCTTGGCGCGATCTTCCGGCGATAGATCCTGCGGATTGCGGCCATTCAACAGCTTCGCCATGGCGGCCTGCATCTTTTGCCGGTCCTCCGGGGACATAGTCTGGGTTCCGGCCGGGCCACCGGGACCGCCAAACATCATACGCTGGCGTGGCTGGCCCTCGGGTCCACCGGCGGCACCGCCACCTGGACCACCGCCACCTGGAGCACCGCCCGGAGCCATCATCATCATTCCGCCACCGCCGCCACCCTGTCCCGTTCCAGGAGGCGCGCCCCCCGGCGATGCCATCGACATTGCCTGCATTTGCGGACTCACCGGCTTCTTGCGGTTCTGCTCGGCTGTCTCCAGAACCTTGCGAATCTGCTCCGGTTTTGCGCCCAACCCGGTCAGCAGTTCCTTCATATCCACCGAAAACACTACGTCGAATTTCTTTCCAGGATCACCCGAGAAAATATTGGCCGACGCAGTGCCGCTCATGGTCTTGATTTTGCCCGAAAACTTCTTGTTGCCCACCGCGTCCAACTGGATGATCACGTCTTGGCCATCTTTCAAATTCGCGCGGTCCAGTTCGCCAACCTTGGCGACAATCTCCAGTTCGGAAAGATCCAGCACGTCGGCGATAGCCATGCCGGGCTGTACCTGATCGCCTTCGCGAACGTCTGGGATTTGCATTCCAGGGAAGAAGAAGCCGCCCTGGCGATTTTGCTTGATGGCCACCAGACCACTCATGGGTGAGAGCAATTTCACTTGCGAGAGCCGCTGCTTCTCCCGTCTCAATTCGAGATTGGCCTTGTTCTTCTTCTCTCTCAGCACCGCCATTTCGGCCTGCGCCTGTTCCAGCCGCGACTTGATGTCGCTCTCTAGCTGCGTCAATCGTCTTTTGGATTCTTCCAGGTTCAGAATGTTCTTCTTCGCATCGATGGCCGAAAGCAATTCGTTCCGCTTCACTTCCAGATCCGCGCGGCGCACAGAATAGCGGGTGCGCAGAAGTTCCACTTGATCCTGATTGTTTCGGATGGCGAGGTCGGCTTCCGCCTTTTTGATCTGCTCGTCGATCTGATCGATTTCCAGCTGCTTTTCTTCCACTCTCGAATTCACTTCCGAATCGTCGAAACCCACCACCAGGTCTTTTTCCCGCGCAAAACTGCCCAGTTCAGCTAGCTGTGTCACCTGCACCGTGCCGAAAAGGTTTGGCGCCACCAGCGTGGCCGAACGCACCGCGCGCACCTCGCCCCTGGTATAGCTGCGGACGATCACATCACCCCGGCGGACTTTGGTTGTGGCCACCTGCTGCTGCCGCTGCGGCAAGGATTGGAACAAGCGATAACCGTACCAGGCACCGCCCGCGATAACCGCGAGAATCAAGAGGCGGATGAGAATCTTCTTCATGGTTGACCTTTGCGATTATCCATTCCTACAACTTCTTCGCCTTCTTTGCGGCCTCGATAGGATTTTCCAGGGTCACCAGTTCGCCTTCCTTCAGTCCCTTGGTGACAATCATGTCCGTATCGTTGCGCTTGCCCACCTCAATCACGCGGATGGGGAACTGTTGGCCTTTTTGTACATAAACGGCCGGTTTGCCTTTCTCAAGGAAACTGGCACGCACCGGGATCAACAGAGTATTCGGCACGCTCTCAATCACCACTTCGGCGGTGGCGCTCATGCCGGGCCTCAATCTGGGATCGAGATTTTTCAGCGTCGCGCGCGCCGGAAATGTCTTTTCGGTAAGCCCCATGCCGCGGAAGTTCACCGCCGCAATCGGGCTGATCCAATCCAGTTCCGCGGTGAGTTCCCGATCGGCTATCGCATCCACGCGAACCTTCACAATTTGTCCAATCTTCATCTTGCCGCGATCCACTTCATCCAGCTTCAATTCCATACGCATGTTCGTCAGGTCGGGAATTTCGGCGATGGCAGCCCCGGTCCAGGCGCGATCCCCCTCTTTGAACGGAGGTGGCGAGGAGCCGAACGACCCCTGCGCCCGGAAGTTCGGCAGCAAATTCACGATGCCGTCGTTCGGGGCCACAATCACCATCTTGGTGAGATACCCCTTAGTCCGGTCCGCATCACGCACCACTTTATCTTTCTTCTGTTGTAAACGATCAAGATCAGCTTCCTGCGTGGTCTTGTGCGCCTTAATCGTGGTATTCACCTGTCCGAGTTCGCCTTCGGAAATACCTACATCGATGCGGCTCTTAGCGCCTTCAATTTCCGAAACAACTTCCGCTTTGCTCGCTTCCAGTTTCGAACGCTGCAAATTGTATTGCGATGTCATCAGGTTCATGCCATCTTGTTCGGTGACGATGCGGTGCGATGCTTTGGTCTGCACAATCTCACTGTCGGCGGTGCGAACACCGGTGACTTTTTCCAGATACGTTTGTTCCTGCTGCGCGGCGTCGAATTCCACCACCACTTCCCCTTTCTTAATGGGCCGGCCAGATTCGGCAAGCCGCACAATGCGCGGATCGGGAACCTGCGGCGCCGTCAGAATTTCGGAGTGGACGCTGCGGATTTCCCCGCGCGTCTTCACGCTGATGATAAATTCTCCCCGGCGGACCTTGGCCACTGGAACTTCCACCACCGTGCTTTCGGCGTTATAGCGATAGGCCGCATACGCGCCGCCCGCAGCCGCGATCAGAAGCACGGTATAGATGATGGCTCGCCTGCGCCGTGAGCCAGCCGTTTGCCCGAGTCTTTGCTTTGGTTTGATATCTTTCGACATTCCGTCGTTACCTAAATTCGTTACCTGGATTCGTTAACCGGATTCGTTACCTGGAGTTCGTTACTTGGAGTTCGTTCTCCAGAACTTCAACTCTGTTTCGGAGGCTCCGCTACCGGGACTTCCACGGCGACCACTTCACCTGGTTTCACGCCTGATTTCAACGCTACCGCGATGTAATTGGACAATCCCAATTCCACGCCGCGTTTGTCCCATCCGGTGGCCGTCTTAACGTAAACAAACGGCGATTTTCCATTGCCATCGGAGAATATCGCGGCAAGCGGCACCACCGTAGCTTCCTGTTCTGACTCAATGATGACGTCCACACTCACCGAAAGGTCCGGGATTACCCGCGGATCGATGGAGTCCAACTTCAACCGGACCGGAACTTCTTTGACAAAGTTCGCGCGGCTGCCACCAGGTTTCGTAATGGCGGAGATTGCATAAACGTGGGCCGGCAATTCCAGGTCTGGATAGGCATCGAATCGCACTCGGGCTTTCAATCCAATCCGCATCCGTTCCACATCCACCTGACTGACCGCGGCGTTGATGACCATGGAACGGGTGTCCACGATCTGCATGAAGGGCTGCCCGGGATACAGTTGGTCGCCTTCCTGAATCTGGGCCATTTCCGAACCGCGGATGATGCTCTGCATCACTGTGAGTCCGCCGATCGCCGCCTTCATCACCATGCGGTCGGCATTGGCCTGTACGCGTTTCAATTCGATCTTCGCCTGCTCCAAGTCGAGTTCCGCATTCCGCAACTGGGCACGCTGGCCAATATCGAAGTATTTCACTTCAGCCAGCAACTGTTTATACTGCGCCTCGGCTTCTTCGAGCGCCAATTTTACACGCTCCGCGTCGATGGCGCCCAGAACCGGAGTGGTCTTGAGATCCAACTTGGCCTTTTCAAAATTCGCCTTGGCGGAAGCAATAGCCTGATCGTGTGTATTGCGGGCCACCGCCATCTCCGCCTTCAGCTTGGTGATGCTGGCCTCCGTTTGAGTCACCGAGACCAGATAGTCATCCAGCCGGTTCAACATATATTGGCGGTCGAATTCAGCTACGGTATCGCCCTTCTTTGCCAGCGAACCCGGCTTCATGGTCTTCAGCAGGACCAAGCCGAAATCGCCACCGCCGCCGCCTCCTCCGCCGCCCCCCGGCCCGCCCGCTGCGCCGGCAAGGGCGTCCGCGGTAGATCCCAGCTGATTCGCCGCGGCGGCATCGGTGGTAGTACTGGAAGTGGCGCTGCGCGTGGAAGCGCTGCCTGGTTTGCTGACGCGTGAAGTAGAAGCCTGTAGTGCGGCCGATTTATTACTACCCGTCCCGGCCGACGATGCGATGGATCCGCCGGCGGAAGACGCCGTACTGGAAGTGCTGGACGATCCATTTCCGGCATTCGAGGTGATGACCAGATTCGGATTACCGCCCGAGGCATACGTCTTCCTGCCGGTGTCCCGGCCGCCTCCTCCGCGAGATCCACGAAGCTGAGGTGTTACCAGAGAGACGAAGTTCTCCGCACCGGTGGCTCCGGTGATGCGGATGGTTTTATCGAGGCGGCTCCGGGTGACTGCGGCGGTTCGGGTGACCACCGGACCAGTCTTGCCCCCATTATTATCGCTGGAAGAGTTTCGAAGCCACCAGGCGCCAGCGGCAGCAAGTAGGATAAACAGCAGCGCCCACAAGCCCCCACGAGACTTGGGCCGCTTTACCGCGGGTTCCGTGACGGGGGGAACGGATGCCGGCTTCGGCACAAGACCGGGCAACGATGCCCCGCTCATTTCATACTGCATGTCAGCACCTTCCAACAGCCATGTAGAAATTCGACACTCTGGGCAATCCTGCACTTACCAACGGCATTGCCACTCAAGAGTATGACGAAAATCTTAACAGAATGGTTATCTCCGGTGCGTCCAAGATTGACCGTACACGCTGAAAGACGGCAAATCTTAGCCCGACATCGCGCCGAGGAATTCGGCGTTCGATCTGGTTCTTCCTAGTTTATCAAGCAGCAATTCCATTGATTCCACAGGGGAAAGTGGGTTTAGCACCTTGCGCAACACCCATACCCGGTTCAGTTCTTCCCGGGGCATCAAGAGCTCTTCCTTGCGCGTACCGCTCTTGTTGATGTCTATGGCTGGAAAGACACGCTTGTCGACTAGTTTTCGGTCAAGGTGGATTTCCATGTTGCCGGTGCCCTTGAATTCTTCGAAAATCACGTCGTCCATGCGGCTGCCGGTATCTACCAGCGCCGTGGCTACGATGGTGAGCGAGCCGCCCTCTTCAATGTTGCGCGCCGCACCGAAAAATCGCTTTGGCCGCTGCAGAGCGTTTGAATCGACGCCGCCCGAGAGCACTTTACCCGAGGGTGGAACCACGGTGTTATAGGCGCGGGCCAGACGTGTAATGGAGTCCAGCAGAATTACCACGTCGCGTTTGTGTTCGATTAGCCGCTTTGCCTTCTCAATCACCATTTCCGCTACCTGTACGTGGCGGGTGGCCGGTTCGTCGAACGTGGAACTGATGACTTCACCGCGCACCGACCGCTGCATGTCGGTGACTTCTTCCGGCCGCTCATCGATCAGCAGCACGATCAGCGCGACTTCCGGATGGTTATGGGTGACCGAGTTGGCGATGTTTTGCAACAGCATGGTCTTACCGGTGCGCGGCGGAGCGACAATCAAACCGCGCTGGCCCTTGCCGATGGGCGTAAGCAGATCCATCACACGTCCGGAGAAATTCTCCTTCGTGGTTTCCAGCTTCAACCGTTCGTCCGGATACAGCGGAGTCAGGTTGTCGAAGAAGATCTTGTTGCGGGCTTCCTCCGGCGGTTCAAAGTTGATGGCGTCCACTTTGATGAGCGCGAAGTATCGCTCGCCTTCCTTCGGGGGCCGGATCTGGCCAGAGATGGTATCGCCCGTGCGCAGATCGAAACGGCGAATCTGCGAAGGGGAGACGTAGACGTCGTCCGGGCCGGGCAAGTAATTGTACTCGGGGGCGCGCAGGAAGCCGAAGCCGTCCGGCAGGCACTCCAGGACGCCCTCAGAGAAGATCAGTCCGCTCTTTTCGGCCTGCGTCTGGAGGATTTTGAAGATCAACTCCTGTTTCCGCAGACCAGCGACGCCGGCCACTGCCAGATCTTTGGCGATCTGGTTGAGCTTGACGATGCTCATGTCTTTCAGTTCAACCAGATCGAGCGTGGCCGCGCCGTTCTTGCCGTTCTGCGCCTGCGCCGCCGCGCCATGGCGCTTACGGCTGCCGGGATGCTGACCCGCCTCCGGCTTTGCTTCAACGGGCTTCACTTCAACCGCCGGCTTGGCGTCGATGAGCTTCACCTCATTGGACTTGGCGTCAGGGGACTTGGCATCAGCGGGTTTGGTCTCGGTAACCGGCTTTCCCTCCGCAGCTTTCGTCTCAGCAGGCTTGTGCTCCGCCGCTTTAGCCTCATGCGCCTTGGGCTCTGGCGCCTTTGCCTCGGGTGCTTTCATCTCAGTGGCAACCTTGATTTCGGGGGCCTTTTCAGCCGCCGCGGTAGCCGGTATTACGGCTTGATCTTTCTTTTCCAAATCGCTTGCCAAATTTCCCTCGCTCCCCGGCCTGTTACTGCCGAGAACGGCAACAAGTCACTATCCACGATTTTTTCGCGAATAGCGGCCAGGCCGCGGTATTCCTCTTTTTGGTTCAACTTATCCACTTTGGTGGCCACTACCACGTACTGCAGGTTCTGACACTCCAGCCAGTCCTTGAGCTCCAGGTCCTTTTCCATCCACCCTCTACGGGCATCCAGCAGGACCACGGCCAGCTCCAACGTCTTCCGGTTCATGAGGTAGGATTCGATGAGTTCCTTCCATTGGGCTTTGACATCCAGGGGAACCCGGGCGTATCCATAACCGGGAAGATCCACGAAGTGGCAACTTCCATCCACGCGATAGAAGTTAATTAACTGCGTACAACCGGGGTTAGCGCTAGTATAAGCCAACCCCTTCTTGCCCGTCAGATAATTCAACAGACTACTCTTGCCAACATTACTTCGACCGAGAAACGCAATCTCCGGAAGTGATTCGACCGGAAACTGCGCCATCCCGGCGGCGCTGATGATATGCTCCGCTTCCATTAAACTGCTTAAAAACTCGGGCCCTAGTGGGTCAAATTCTCTTCGGCGGCCCGCTGCGCGATCTCCACCGGGTTGGCGGGCATCGGCAATGCCACGATCTCCCGTTCCAGTGCTATCTTTAAGACCTGATCCATCGACTCCACAAAGTTCAACTTCATCTCATTCCGAATTAGCTCCGGAATGTCGGGCAGATCCTTCTCATTGTCCTTCGGAAGAATGGCTTCCCGAATGCCGTGACGGTGCGCCGCCATCAACTTCTCTTTCAAGCCGCCGATCGCGAGCACTTTACCGCGAAGCGTAATCTCACCCGTCATGCACAGGTCGCCGCGTACTGGAATTCCAGTCAAAGCGCTGACCAGGGAAGTGGCGATGGTAATTCCAGCCGACGGGCCATCCTTCGGAATGGCACCTTCCGGCACATGGACGTGAATATCCAAATGGCGGTAAAAATCGCGCGGCAAGCCAAAGACATGCGCCCTGGACCGCAGATAACTCATGGCCGCCTGCGCCGATTCCTGCATCACATCGCCCAGCTTCCCGGTAGTAGTCAGCTTGCCGCGGCCTTCCATCGTGGTGGCTTCCGTGGTAAGAATCTGGCCGCCAACTTCCGTCCAGGCCAAGCCGGTGACAGCACCCACTTCGTTCTTCCGGTCGGTGCGGAGATCGCGGAACTTTTGCGGCCCCAGGAACTCCGTCACCGTTGCCGCGTTGATGACGATCTTCGGTAACTCCTCGGCACCTTCGGTGCTTTGGGCGTTGACAATCTTGCGGGCAACCTTTCTGCACAGATTCCCGACTTCCCGCTCCAGGTTACGAACGCCAGCCTCGCGAGTATAGTACTCAATCAGCGCCTTCAAACCATCGTCGGTGATCTCAATCTGCTTATCGCTAAGACCCGTTTCCTTCATCCGCTTCTGGACCAGGAACTTCTTGGCGATTTCCAGCTTTTCCAGCTCCGTGTAGCCCGAGAGCCGTATCACTTCCATGCGATCCTGCAGCGCGGCCGGAATGGTATGCATCACATTCGCCGTCGCCACGAAGAAGACTTGGCTTAAATCGTACTCGACGTCCAGATAGTGGTCGACGAACATGTAGTTCTGCTCCGGATCGAGCACTTCGAGCAGCGCCGCCGACGGATCGCCGCGGAAATCAGCCGCCATCTTGTCGATTTCATCCAGCATGAACACCGGATTGCGAGTGCCGGCCTTTTTCATCATCTGAAGAATCTGACCGGGCAGCGCTCCAATGTAAGTCCGGCGGTGGCCGCGAATCTCGGCTTCATCACGCACGCCGCCAAGAGACATACGGATGAACTTGCGGCCGGTTGCCTTGGCGATGGACATTCCGAGCGAAGTCTTACCCACGCCGGGAGGGCCCACGAAGCAAAGGATGGAACCCTTCGGATTCTGCACCAGACGGCGGACGGCGAGGAATTCCAGAATGCGTTCCTTGATCTTTTCCAGGCCGTAATGGTCCGATTCCAGAACCTGCTGCGCAAACAAAAGATCGCGGATTTCCTTGCTCTTCTTCTTCCACGGTACAGCGAGCAGCCAGTCCAGGTAGTTGCGCGAAACAGTGGATTCAGCCGACATCGGCGGCATGTTTTCCAGACGCTTCAACTCGGCCATGGCCTTGTCGGCGGCATCCTTGGTCATCCCGGAAGCTTCGATCTTCTTCTTTAGCTCGTCGATTTCGCTCTTTTCACCGCGGCCCAGCTCTTTCTGAATCGCTTTAATCTTTTCGTTGAGATAGTACTCTTTCTGCGCCTTTTCCATCTGGCGCTTCACGCGGCCCTGAATTGTTCGGTCCACATTGAGCTTCTCAATCTCAATATCCAGCATTTCAGCCACGCGCGTCAGCCGGTCGATGGGATCGAAGATTTCGAGCAGTTCCTGCTTCTCTTCAATATTCAGCTGCAGGTTCGCGCCCACCGTGTCCGCCAGTTTGCCCGGCTCGTCCACACGGATGGCGGCGATCATGGTTTCGTAATTCAGGTTTTGGCTGAGCTTGACGTACTGCTCAAACAGGCCGGTCACACGGGTAGTCAGTTGATCCAACTGTGGACCCGATTCCACCTTAAAACCGAAGGTTTTCACCACAGCGCGGAAAAATCCTTCGTCTTCAGTGACGGTGACAATCTTGGCGCGCTCCACACCTTCGACCAGCACCTTAATATTGCCATCCGGCAGTTTCAGGCTTTGTACGATATTGGCAACCGTCCCGACGCTGAAAATCTCGTCCGGCCGGGGCTCATCGACCGAGGCGTCGTGCTGCGTGGCCAGAAATATCTTCTTATCGCCGGCCAGGGCCTCTTCCAGCGCCCGGACACTCGATTCCCGGCCAACCACGAACGGCGTCATCATGTACGGGAATATAACCACATCCCGGATGGGCATCATGGGTAATCGTTTGGTGTCGGATTTCTCTTTTGAGGTGAGCATGATTTGTAGATGAACGAAACGGGAATGGCGCGGCAGGAATCACGAACGGCGAAAAATTGGAACTCAGCCTGCTTTTTCGAGCAACGCCATATTGATTTTTTGAGTCATCACCATCTCCTTGGTGACCAGGAATTCTCGAACCTTTTTGTACGACGGGAGATAATACATCAGATCCAGCATCAGATCTTCCAGGATCATACGCAAACCGCGGGCGCCCACTTTTCGCTCCATGGCGAGCAATGCGATGGCCTCCAACGCGTCGTCAGTAAACTTTAGTCTAACATTTTCGAACTCAAACAGTTTTTGGTACTGCCGGACGATGGAATTCTTCGGCTTGGTAAGAATCTGAACCAGCGCTTCCTTCTCCAATTCCTCCAGCACCGCAACCACCGGCAGACGTCCGATAAACTCCGGAATGAAGCCAAATTTGATCAGATCCACGGGCTGGATCTGCTCCATCAAATGCGCCTCAGTCATCTTTTTCGCCGAACCGCGACGGCCATTGCCACCTTCGGAATCGTCTGGATTTACGAAACCCATCGACTTGGTGCCCACGCGCCGGCCAATCACCTTCTCTAACCCCACGAAAGCGCCGCCGCAGATAAACAGGATGTTCGTGGTGTCCACCGGAGTAAATTCCTGATGCGGGTGCTTGCGTCCACCTTGCGGCGGAACATTGGCCACGGTTCCTTCCAGAATCTTCAGCAGCGCCTGCTGCACGCCTTCGCCGGAGACGTCGCGGGTGATGGACGGATTCTCGTCCTTGCGGCCAATCTTGTCGATCTCGTCTATATAAATGATGCCCTGCTGGCAGCGCTGCACGTCCCAGTCGGCATTCTGTAGCAGCCGGAGAACGATATTCTCGACATCCTCACCCACATACCCGGCTTCGGTAAGAGTGGTAGCGTCGACAATGGCGAACGGCACGTCTAAAATCCGCGCCAGCGTCTGCGCCAGCAGCGTCTTTCCGGTCCCAGTGGGACCGATGAGCATAATATTCGACTTGGACAGTTCGACGTCGCCGCCGCGCTGCTTGTTCATCTGAATCCGCTTGTAATGGTTATAGACCGCAACCGCTAACTTTTTCTTGGTCGCGTCCTGACCGATGACGTACTGATCCAGATATTCTTTCAATTCCAGAGGCTTCGGCAGCTTGTGCGGAGCGCCGAACGGCTGATCGTGACGGTCGTCTTCCAGGATGGAATTACAGACGGCAATACACTCATCGCAAATGTAGGCTCGAGGATAATCGCTGGGGGAGGAGATCAGCTTGCCAACAACGTCCTGGCTCTTATGACAAAAAGAGCATCGCAGCGATTCATCGGTGCCGGTACGCTTCAAGATGTTCCTCCGACTGTTAACTTCCCCATGTATTCCTATTATCACCCCAAACCGGGCAATCGATCAATCGGGCGCCTTAGCCGACTTCCGGGCATGTTCAAAAAGAAAGTTTAGGGTCTTCTCCGTACGAATGCGGGATGCAATCCGGCCCAGCGTGCCATCCTTCTCAAACTTCATCCGAATAGCGGCGGCGGGCTCCCGTTCCTGACGGGCGAAGCGCTGAATTTCGCGGTCCACTTCGTCGTTGGTGGTGTGAATGGCTTCGGTATCCGCCACCTTTTCGAGCAATAACGAACCCCTCACATCGCGGATCGCTTTCTCACGCTGCGATTTCTTGATCTGCTCCCAATCCAGCTTGAGGGAGTTCGGATCTACCCCGCGGCCGGCGATGTCGCGCAGATAACCTTCCACCTGCGCCTGAATCTGGCGGTCGATGAAGGCTTCGGGGATGGGGAACTCGTGGGCGTTCACTAATTCATCGACGAGCTTCACTTTTGCTTCCTGCTGCGCCGAATATTGATTTTCCCCGGTAATGGCCTTACGGATGGCCTCCCGCAGCTCTTCCAGATTCTTGTAATCGCCCAGGTCCCTGGCGAACTCGTCGTTCAATTCGGGAAGTTCCTTGCGCCGAACCGCTTTCACCATCACCTGGAAGCGAACAGTCTTACCGGCAATCCGATCCTGCGCGTAATCCTCCGGATAAGTGACGTCGAAATCCTTCTCTTCTTCCGGCGACATCCCGCGGAGATTTTCAGTGAACTCGGGCATGGTTTCCGCATCGCCCAGGTGCAGCACCATTTCGTTGTTCTCGATCGGGGGGCCTTCAATGCCAGCGACGCTCTTGAGCGACACCACGGCATAATCGCCATCGGCCAACGGACGCGGATCTTCGTTGACGAATTCCGCCTTCTGACCGCGGATGGATTCGATGCGGGCGGCGATATCGTCGTCGGTGACCGGCTTCTCTTCGTAGGGAATGGGAAGCTCGCGATATTGCTTCAGCTCGATGGTGGGGGCTACTTCGAACTCCGCTTTGAAGCGCAGCGGTTCCCCATCGTGGAAGTGGACATCGGTGACGTTCGGCGTCCCAACAATCTCCAAATGGTCTTCTTCCGCCTTAGCGCGGAACGCCTTGGGCAGGATGCTTTCCAGAACATCCTGGCGGATTTCCGACTGGAACCGGCTGCGAATCAGACTGGCCGGCGCCTTGCCCGGACGAAACCCGGGCAGATTCGCGCGCCTCTGAATATTGGAGACAATGCGGTCTGTCTCAGCCTGGATCTTATCCAGCGGGACCGTAATTTCAAATTCGTGCTTACAACCTTCGATCAAAGCCATGAGTTGAGGTTCTTAGATTCCTTCCGACCAACTTACGTGATATTTTTCCTGCTCCGCGCTGAGGCGGTCGATCTTGATGCCCATCGAATCCAGTTTCCACCTGGCCACCTGCTTGTCGATCTCGCAGGGAACCTGGTACACCTTCTTCTCCAGAGTAGCGTGATTCTTAAGCAGATACTCGACGGCCATCGCCTGATTGGCGAAGCTCATATCCATTACCGATGCCGGATGGCCTTCCGCAGACGCCAGATTTATCGGGCGGCCCTCGCCAAGGACATAGATTTTGCGGCCGTCTCGCATGGAGAACTCTTCTACCCGTTCGCGGGTTTCGCGGCGCGAGGATGCGGCTTTCCCCAACGTTTCCAGATCGATTTCGACGTTGTGATGGCCCGAATTACAGAGGATGGCGCCACTTTTCAGTTTCTCAAAGTGATCGCGGCCAATTACGTTCCGATTCCCGGTGACGGTAATAAAGACGTCGCCGATGCCGGCTGCCTCGGTCATGGCCATGACACGATACCCGTCCATAACAGCTTCAATCGCTTTGATCGGGTCCACTTCCGTCACAATCACGCTGGCCCCGTGACCCTTGGCTCGCATCGCGACACCGCGCCCGCACCAACCGTACCCAGCCACCACCACATTCAGCCCGGCGAGCAGTACGTTGGTGGCTCGAATAATGCCATCAATTGTGCTTTGTCCGGTCCCGTAGCGGTTATCGAACAAATGCTGTGTCAACGCCTCGCTAATGGCGACAACCGGGTATTGCAGTGCGCCCTGCCGGGCCATGGATTGCAAGCGGATGGCGCCGGTGGTGGTTTGTTCGGTACCGCCCAGCACATCGGTAATCAGTTCCTGCCGCTTGGTGTGGAGTGCCGTCACCAGATCGGCGCCGTCATCCATGGTGACCTGCGGCTTGTGGTCCAATGCGGCGGTGAGGTGCGCATCGTAAACATCATTCGCCGCGCCTTGAATCGCATAGACGGAGATGCCGTAATCGCGAACCAAAGAGGCGGCTACGTCGTCCTGGGTGGACAACGGGTTCGAGGCGCACAGTACAATACCGGCACCGCCGTCCCGCAGGGTAATCATGAGATTCGCGGTCTCCGTCGTGACGTGCATGCAGGCGGAAACGCGAATCCCGGCAAATGGTTGGGCCTTGATAAACTGCTTGCGGATCGTCCGCAGTACGGGCATCTGCTGGAACGCCCAGTCCGTGCGGCGCTTCCCAGGTTCTGCGAGGGTAATGTCCTTCACATCGCAGGGCACCGTGACTGTCGCGTTGCTGTTCATAAAAGGCGCCTTTCGGGGAGCGGGCGCCGGGCCCATCTCCCCTAAACGCTAGTGAGCCGCGGCCGCGACCTGCGCATCCTGACGCAATGTTTCGGCTTTGTCCGTGGCCTCCCACGAGAAGCTCTTTTCGGTGCGGCCGAAATGGCCAAACGCGGCAGTCAGACGGTAAATGGGGCGGCGGAGCTTCAGGCTCTCGATCATACCCTTGGGCGTAAGTACGAAATTCGAGCGAATCAGCTCCACGATGCGGGCGTCCGGCACGGTGCCGGTTCCGAAAGTATTCACCATCACGGAAACAGGCTCGGCTACGCCGATGGCGTAGGCAAGTTGCACTTCCACCCGGGTCGCCAGGCCACCGGCCACGATGTTCTTGGCGATGTAGCGGGCCATGTAGCAGGCGGAACGGTCTACCTTCGTCGGATCCTTTCCGGAGAAGGCACCGCCGCCGTGACGGCCCATGCCGCCGTAGGTATCGACGATAATCTTGCGGCCGGTGAGGCCGGTATCGCCATGAGGTCCGCCGATGACAAAGCGGCCGGTGGGGTTGATGTGATATTTGGTACCAGAATCCACCATGTTCGACGGGATGATCGCATCGATGATGTGCTTCTTCACTTCGGCGCGGAGGGTTTCAGTGGAAACGTCGTCGTCGTGCTGGGTGGAAATGACAACGGCGTCGATGCGAACCGGTTTATTGTCCACGTACTCGACACTGACCTGCGATTTGCCATCGGGGCGGAGGAAGCCGAGCTTGCCGGAGCGCCGGATATCGCTCAATTGGCGGACTAGTTTGTGCGCCATCATGATGGGCAGTGGCATCAGTTCCGGAGTTTCATCGCAAGCGTAGCCAAACATGAGGCCCTGATCGCCCGCGCCGCCGGTATCGACACCCATGGCAATGTCCGGGGACTGGGCCTGGATCATGTTCGAGACGGCACAGGTCTTGCCGTCAAATCCGTAGGCTGCGTTATTGAAGCCGATTTCGTTGATAACCTCGCGTGCCAGTTTCGGTACATCCACGTAGGTGGTGGTGGTGATTTCACCCGCAACCACGCAGATTCCGGTGGTAACCAGAACTTCGCAAGCCACTCGGCCCGTGGGGTCATCTTTTAATACGGCGTCGAGGACCGCATCGGAAACCTGATCCGCCATCTTGTCGGGGTGTCCTTCCGTAACGGATTCCGACGTAAAAATATGCCTTAGATTATCTGCCATCTAATGATTGGTTCCTTTGATGCCAAACGACATCTGCCAAGCCCTAGCGACTTGTCTGATTGGCTCTTCCTTTGGACCTGCGGGTTAACGAGGGCCGGAGTAGACCAAAATACTAAGTGTATCGAAGCCGTACGGAACGCGTCAATCGGGTGAATTTTGGGGGGTGTTGTTCAGCGATTCTGTCACCCCTTAACTGGTCAGGGAAAATGTCACTCCAGCGAATAATTGGAGGGTGAGATTGAGCCAGAAAAAATGGCAGCGAATCAAGGTGGTGGAGAACGCGGTAGAAGAACAATTGAGCGTGGCCGAGGCGGCTGAGTTGCTACAGTTGAGCAATCGGCAAGTGAGGCGCTTGAAGCGGGCCTATGACCCGGCCGATGCTGGATGGGTGCATCACGGCAATCGGGATTGGGAACCCAGCAACGCCATCTCGGAAGAGTTACGGAAGCACGCGACCGAGTTCGAGATTGATCCAGTCTGGGGGCCCAGCTGGCCGCTCTGGTTGATTTGCATTGCAGGTCTCGGGTGGGAAACCGTTTGTCTTAGTTAAGCGCGGACCCGTTCTTAGGCTGCGAGAGTTCTAATTGCGTCCAGTGTGGGGAGCCAAATCTTGGTCTACTCTAACCTGATAGAGTTGGCTTGTTCACCCTAAGGATGTTGTTCGTACGGCTGGCATGAAGCACGATATTGGGGCTGGGCCCTCTCCAATGAGTAAGCGTGTCTACAAATTCACATCCGCTCGTCACGGCATCTGCAACCCTTTAGAATAGGCGGCTGAAACTGTCAACGATTGAGGATCTGAACGATCCGTTCGATCTGTGCCCGCTCGATACGACCGATCCCGTCATCTCCAATGCCGCCGACGCCGTTGTCGCCAATTTCAGGCAGAGGTTCGGAATCCTGTGTTTCAGCAGAAATTGGGATAATCTTTTGCTTTGGAGTCACTACGGAGATTCACACACGGGAATCTGCTTGGGCTTCGATATACCCGCCGGCGACCTCGGCGAGAACTATGACACCGACGTGCTCTATCAACCGAATCTCCTGCAAATACGACGTTCGGAAGACGTGAACTTCGATCTGGCGAGCCGATTGCACCGGACGAAACACGAGAGCTGGAGCTACGAACAGGAGGTACGAATGTTCGTGGGATTGAACGATCCTCCAGACCCGAATGGACTTCGCTGGATCGCATTCGGACCAAATCTCATACTCAAAGAGATCATCCTCGGCGCCCAGTGTGACCCAACCAAGAGCAAGAAGGTGGAGGACGCTGTTGAGGCATACGAGCCCTCGGTTACTTGTTGTTGGGCGGGGATGCGGCCGGACGCCTTTCTGCTGGTCAAGCAAGACCATCCCCCCTGGTGGCATGCGTCGGTGAAGTAACATTAGGATAGTGGAAAGTTTGACCCGGCATGGCGTTTACGAAATTCGGGCGCAGTGGGACAGCGAGGCGGGCGTCTGGGTGGCCGAAAGCGACGATGTCCCCGGCCTTGTTGCCGAGGCCGCTTCCCCGAATGTCCTGATTCAGAAACTGAGAACGCTGATCCCCGAGCTGTTGGAGTTGAACGGTGTTCTTAGCGAGCGGGCCGAAAGTTTTCATGTGTTGTACCAACACGAAGAGAGCGGCATCCTGACCTTCTGATGGCCAGTTACACTCCGAGCGTGAAGGAGATTCTCCGCGCAAATGGATGTTACTTTGACAGGTCGGGCAGAGGGGACCATGAAATCTGGTACAGTCCGATCACACAACGACGTTTTCCTGTAGACGGGAAAATCCTGTCCAGGCACACTGCCAACGCGGTTTTGAGGCAAGCCGGTATCGCGAAGCGATTTTGACTTGGGACGCATCTGGAACCTTCCCGCCAGCCAATAGCGCAAATCGCTACTCGTATGGGCTGGCCGTTCGCACTGCATCCAAGTTGCGCGCCCAGCCTGGACGCGATTACGACTCTTGGCTGTATACCCTTCCGCGCAAAAGAGCTGACTCGGTTCGAGCGGAGTGGTGTTCATCCGGCGGTGGCTCTAGTTGCGTCCAGTGGGGGGAGCCAAACTTCTTATCAATCGGGCGCTCCGTTTTTCTGGTGAGTGGATATCCGATTCCTGGTAGACATCCGGAACATTCCCGCCACGATTTCAGAGTTGATCGTATCAGTTCAGATTGCAGGTCACTTTCTCGACTTCTCTCTGAGACGGCCCATAACCCCCCAATACTCTCAGATCAAAATACCCCCCCACAATGAACACTGTCGAAATCCTATTGAGCGAGGAAGAAAGCGCCGCCCCGTCCTGGTGTGGCCACTTGAGGGTAGGGCCATCCACTATCCTTTGGGTCTTCGCATCGTAAATCTCTGTCGCGACTTGAAGAGGTACAGGATGCCCGGCCGCTGGCCCATTGCATTCCTGGGTCATGAGCCCACCCGGCGAACAGCCGCCGCACGTGGAGCCGTTACGTTCGCATACAACTCCCGAAACGGCCATCACACGGTCCGTACCCAGAGTGACCATCATGTGGGCGTCACGACCGTACCGTTCATTCTTGAGTTGGATGGTCACGCTCCTAAGTGTGCCGTTGACCCGTTCCAGCACTTGAGCATTCCTTCCATCTGTGAAGCCGCCGCGAAACAACAGAGTTCCACTTACAGATATCGCTCGGTGAGAGTATCTCCCCTCAAGATGAGTAAGCAGTGGCGGGTCGGAGCGTTCGTGAGGATAGTACTCCACGGGGCAGTTATATTGATCGATTTTACCGGTTGACTTGTTCTTGTCCCTTGCACAGAGGCTCTCAGAAGGATTTATTCCGCCGGCAACTACGATGCGCCCTAGAAATGGCGTCGCAGTATGGTTTAAGCGGGCAATTTGAAGCGGTTCGATCTCGAGCGAGAGTCGACCGTCGTAAAACGCCCAAACCTCTGTCGTCCGCACATCTTTATCGGAATCGGGAGCCCCAGGCGCTTTATAGAAACCGCCGATAATCCAAAAACCACCTTTAGGACGGGGTACCAGCGGGCCAGGTTGAAATTGCTTCGGCAAAAGGCCGACGATCTCGAACTTCTTGCTCTTCGGATCGTAAACCTCAATCTCCCGTACAGGTTCCTTAGAATCACCGGATCCCCCCAGGATGAGGACATCCCCATCCTTCAGTAGCACAGCTTTGTGACCGAACCTCGCTTTGTGCAAAGATCCGGTAGATATCGATCCGCCGCGGCCGTAGATCTCTGAACTTGCCAGAACTGTATCAAAAGGGATGGCAAGGTCGGTGGCCCCTCCGACGACTAGAATTGTACCGTCGGAAAGAAGGGTCGCTGTAAAGGCGGCGCGCGGCTCGCGCATAGGTTCTGAAATCTCGACTTTGCACGCCTGGGCCTGTATCGCCGGGCAAAACGGCGGTGCGCAGATCAAAGTCACGTTGAGAAATGCACGAACGAGAAGTTGGTTCATCGATCTGCTCATGATCTATCCGAGGATTTGTCAAGGCTAGTGTTGCACGAGGTCGTCAGTTCCGGAGTATAAATCCCGGACGTGACACCTAGCGTTGGCTCCCGGCTTCCTTCCGGAAACCCTCGTAAATCTCCTTGGCCTCTTGGAATTGGGCAAAAACGTGATCCTTCTCAGCCTGGGATCGCCAGCGCGGCCACGCTTCCGCTTGCAATCTTAGCTTGTCTATCCATTTCCCGAAGTACTCGGCTGATTCCTTATTCCGAATCTTCTGCTCGCCAACATATACGCGCACTGCATTGGTCGCGCCCTGTTGATAGTTGGAATCCAGAAACACGGTCGCGGGGCCTTCCGCGTAAAGCGAATACCAGCCGCTTTCGGTCACCTGGACCGTGCCGGTGAACAGTGCCGACTTCTTATCCGCGGCGACGGGCAGTTCTTTCCAAACCTTCCCGTTGTGGTAAATCATTACCTTTTCCAGCGGCACGATGGATTGCACCGAGGCTTGCACGCGGATGGTGCCGCCCGCGGCAGGCAGTTTGATTTCATCGCCAGGAATCTTCCCGTTGATCTTAAAGTCCAGCAGCGGACCGGTAGTGAAAACGGTGTGCCCCTCCTGCAAGGCTTTAATCCATGCCGCCGCGGAGAAGTCTGATCCCAGGTAGGCGTAAGTCCGTACACTGGCCACCAGTTTGCTGTTTTGCAGATTACTGATGGAATCTTCGCCACCGGTCGGGGTAATCTTCAGATCGTTGTTTAAAGCGTGGTGCCAGACCTTGAGACCGGCTCGGGAACCGGCACTCCACTCCAGGCAGCGCGCTGTTCCCAACGCGGCATCCACCGGGAATCCTTTCGCTATGCCGAGCCCGGTTTCCAGCGGATCCTCGTCACCCGCGAAGGGATGAACGTAGCCTGTGACCGCACCTTGCGCGACAGCCTTGCGCAGCATGTCCGTGTTGCTGGGGTAGAGGCTCTCAATCCCCGTGCCTTCATATCCGGTGGTAAACGGCGAGATCAGATGGTCCCGAAGACCAATCAGGAAAATGTGGCCGTAGAAGGGCGGACGGTATTCCTCGCCGACAATCACTTTGGTGCCGGGGTACTTCGCCGAGATGGGATGCTCGCCGCCGCCGGGGACGAAGTATTGCCAGTCCAACACACGGTTTTCCTTGTTCGCCACCAGTTCGTTGACGATCGGCGCATCTTCGGCCTTGGCCATCATCACCATGTTGTCCAGCGTATTGCGCAGGTTCCCGCCATAATTCATATGGCTGTGGGTGGAGCCGCCGTACCAGCCCTTGGCCTTCATGTCGGTCATCCGCTCCAGTTTCACCAACACCTCTTTCTTGCCGTCGGCGGTGATCTCTACTTCCACTTCCTTGGGCCTGTATTCGAATCCGTGAATCACTTGCAGTTTGAATTTGCCGGGCGGCATCTGCACGCTATAGGCTCCAGCGGTATGGAAAAGGTGGTCTCCTGAGGCGCCAATGCGAGAGTACGCATCCGCGGGAGAGTAGAATTTTCCATCGGCGGCTGGACCTTGAATGCGTGCGTAGAGCGGCTGGCCTGTTTTCGCGTCCGTCACCTTCACGCTTAGCATGCCCATGGGCCTCTTCCATTTCAGCTGCGTGATGTTCACCATTTTCTTCCCGCCGCCATAGGTTTCCATGACCACCAACCGGGGCAATCCGCCTTGGTTCGAAATGTAGGCGATGCTCTCTCCGTCCGGCGACCAGCGCGGGTGGAAGTCTTCGTGATCTCCGAACGTCATCTTGTAGGGATAGCCGCCATCGACGGGCAGCACGTACAAGTGATGGAACATATCCGCCGATCCTGCGGACGAAGAATAGATCAGCCGCTTGCCATCGATGGACACGTCAGGCCGGGCGCGGTACAGCGTCTGTTCGTCCAGAATTTTCTTCGCCTTCGCCATGCCGTCAGGTTCCACCGGAACGCGCCAAAGCGCGCCCGATCCCAAGGGCACTCCGCGATTCGACAACAGGATAAGCTCTTTCGAGTTCGGAAACCATGCCGGTTCAATATGCATGTCTCCGATGCCCACGTACAGGCGGGCGCGTGAATATTGATGATCCACGGATACCGGGATCTCCTCCCCTGCCCAGCCGCCCTTGGCGAAAGGCCGGACGTACACGTTGAAATTTCCGGTGGGTTTCGATGACACATAGGCCAGGTACTTTCCATTTGGCGAGAATACCGGGTCGGCATAAACCTGCTGGTCGTCAGTCAGATTCGTAATCTCGCCCGTGGCAACGTTCAGCATCTCCAATTGAACCCGTTGGTGATCCTCATCCGCGGTATAAATCAGCCACTTTCCATCCGGCGACCAGACCGGCGACGAGTGATAGCGTTTGTTGTAGGTAAGCTCGGAGGCCACGCCAGTGCCTGGGTCCACCCGCCAGATGGATCCGTTCATGCCGATGGCTATCGACCGCCCGTCGGGCGCCCACGCCGGAGCCCATGGCGTGTTGCTGGGCGCCGGGGGCAGATAGTAGTTGTACATGTAGTTGCCGCCCTGAATGGCAGCGGTGTACTTCCGGGCGCCGAAGCCAGTGCCTCCCGTTTCCAGTTGCGCGCTGGCTATCGATGCGGCACCCAGCAGACAGACCAACAATCTTCGATTCAGCATGACCGTTTACGTCCTCAATTCCGATGCAGGAGCTTCGATTCGATAGAGGCCATCGGCTCTGCGGTAGTCCTGCACTTGCGCTTTGTGGATCGGCGGCACCATGCCGCGAGTCCCGTCGAAACCTCCGCGCAGCACTTTGAGCCGCGCGATGTTCGGGAGGCCCATGTGGGGCATTCGAGACGTCCGCTGCACCCACATCGCCGCAATTTACTGCAACCGTTTACCAGGGTTGCGGACGCTTCGAATACTTCCGTCCGATCTCGGAAGTCTCCGGACCGTTGGCTCCGGAAGCGCCAATCATCACCCCTTCGTCAATCATTTGGGTAATGTTCTTGGGGTTCACGGAATTCAGGAAGAAAATCTTGTGAGCTTTCGCCGCGCCAAGCACTCGGGCTCTGGCCGCGCGCATCGGGCCCGGCATGGATCCTTCGCCGGTTTCAAATGGAAATCCCAAGGAAAGCGCCATGTCACTGGGTCCCCACTCGGCAAACGCGATACCCGGAACGCTGAAGCTCTGCTCCACATTCGAAAGCGCGTGTTTGTCTTCAATCTTGAGACCAAGAATAATCTCGCCATCGGGATTCAACGGCCAGACATCGGCTTTTCGCAGATACTCCTGGTCGGAGACACCCCAAATTTTCGCCGCGCTGGCGATCCCGTGTACTCCCCGGCGGCCTTCCCCAAGTCCCGCCCCTACCCCGAGTTTGGCCGTGGGAAATCGCGCGGCTTCCACGAAGGCTCGCACGGCGTCCGGCGACTGCGCATGGCAAAGCAGAATGCCATGAATTCCGGTGGCCAACACCTGCTTCACCATCCACGAATTCATGCGCATGGTGATTTCGTCGGTTCCATCGGTGGGGAGTGTGACGATCACTGCCGGCGTGCGGTGTCCACTTTTAGTGGGCCCCACACTGGCCAGTCCGCGCATGAACTCGCCTAACGCGGCCACATCGAACGGAGCGTGCTCCATATCGAAATTGATGTAATCGGCCCAAGTATTCGCCATCTTAACGCCTGCTTGGAAGTTGGCGCCCAGCCCTTCGTGGCTGCCCGTGTAATAGATGGGCTGACCCTGCGAAAGCAGATCGATGGCCTTGTTAATCCGTTTCGCCGTCTGCGCCGGGGCCAGGCTGGCGCATAGAAAGAGAGTGAAGACGATTCGATACATGTTATTTCTCCCTGCTCTTTTTCAGTTCACTCAGCCGCTTTTTCAGAAAGTCGGCGTATTCCTTCTTCAGCGCGGGGTCTGTCGGGGAGCCGTAAATCTCGCTCGACTTATACTTCCCTTCGTCGAATTTCATGCGCGTCCACGCGTCGTGAATATGAATTTCATCGGCGCGGTCCAGTACTTCCTTCACTTCCTGCGGCGGAATGAAATAGAGGCCTTCGCGATCGCCGAACACCAGATCGCCCGGCATCACCGTTACCCCGCCGATTCGTACCGGGATGTTGATTCCCGTCAGCATTACCTCTCCAATCGGGGTCGGGTCCACGGAGCGGAAGTAGGCTGCCATATCCATTTTGGCGATCCCGTCCAGGTCGCGAATGCTGCCATCCACCACAAGTCCACCGCCGTGGGTGGCCTTCATCACGTAGTAGAAAAGGTTATCGCCAACCATGGTCCCATTCACTTTTTTGCCGAACAGATCCACCACCAGCACGTCGCCGGGTTGCAGCATGTCGATCGCGGTTTGATTCTTCAATCGAGGGACGCCGTTGGCTTTGGCTTTCCCCTCGGCAATTTGATCCACGTCCGGCCGGGCCGGCATGAACTGCACGGTGAAGGCGCGCCCCACCATTGTCTTTCCCGGGTGCAGCACGTGGAAACCGTCGGCATACTGATTTCGATAGCCTTTGCCGGGGAGCACGGCCCAGACTTCCTCGGACGACATTTCTTTCGCCCGCTCAATCATGGAATCCGGAACCTTGGGTCTGCCGTCCGGCAGCCGCTCAAACGGATTCTGAACGGTGTAGTCGATCAGCTCCTGTTTGGAGAAATTGCTGAACAACTGGGCTTGCGAGACTCTGGGCAATAACAGCGTAACGGCGCAGAGGCCGAGCGTTAGCGCGATCATGCGCGTGGATTCATTTCCGGTGTTTCGATACATGAGGTTTCTCCTGTTGCAGGGTGCGGACTGGGTCAATTGTATTTCATTCGCGGGCAGACTTCAGCGACGAACTTCACGGGCGAACGATGGATCCGTCGATCGCGCGATCCGTTGGATAGTATCCACCTTGCCGGGCTTCCGCAATCGGGTACTTTGCCGCGAGCTGCTCGTTAATATCGATGCCCAGCCCCGGCTTGTCCGATCCATACATGTAACCTTTGCGAATCTCCGCGGTCCCGGGCAGCACCTCCCGCACCACATCAGGAAAATGATTTTCTTCCTGGATGCCGAATGCCGGGCTGGAGATATCCACGTGATAAGCCGCGATCTGATTGACCGGATCGTTTTCCCCACCTTCCTGAAAGGCCGTCCTGACGCCATGCAGCTCGCACAGCGCCACCATTTTGCGAACGGGCGTGATTCCTCCGAAAGCGGTAACGCGGCAGCGCGTGAAGTCGATCAGCCGATTTTCAATCAGCGGCATGATTTCGAACGGGTGTGAGAATACCTCCCCCACCGCCTGCGGTGTGGAACAAACCTGCCGGATCTGCTTGTACCATTCCACCTGTTCCGGAGCCAGCACGTCCTCGATGAAGAACATCTGATACGGCTGCATGCGGCGGCAGAATTCCACCGCGTTGATGCCGCTCAAATGCGAATGGACGTCGTGCAGAAGCTTGGGCTCAAACCCAACCTTCGACCGCACGTAATCGAACATTTCCGGCACCGCGTGGACGTACATGTCTTCGTCGAAGGCCAAGCCGGAATAGCCGCCTTCGGGACGGTTGCCCTTTCCGGCAGGGAGGAATCCGCCACCGCCATAACCGTTCTCACCAAATTGCACGCGGATGTGCCGATATCCGGTCGCCATCGATTTCTGCACGGCGTCGGCGGCGGACTCTTTGTCCTTTCCGCCCACATGGTCGTAACAAGCGACGGCATCCCGTGTTTTGCCGCCCAACAGTTCATACACAGGCATGCCGGCCCGCTTGCCTTTGATGTCCCACAAGGCCATGTCCATTGCGGCCAACACATCGTTATTGATGGGACCGGTGCGCCAGTAAGTCCGATAGTTGGCACTGCTCCACAGATCTTCGATGCGATTCGCGTCTTTCCCGATCAGCCAGGGAATCAGGCTCTTTTCCAGCGCGGTAATCACCGTCTGCGTCTGGAATGCGTTATTGGCGGTGCCAATGCCATAGAGGCCAGGCTCACTGGTGATCAACTTCAGAAAGACCCAGCGATAGCGGCCCCCGGCACTGGTGGAAATCACCTTCGCGTCTTTTATGATCAGTGGAGGCAGTCCGCGCATGCGGCTTTCCGCCTGCTGAGCGGCGGCCAGCGGCAGGATCGGGGCCGCGGCAAGGGCCTTCCAAAAGCTTCGTCTTGTCAGCATGATATGGTTTTCCTTGGGAACGCGCGATCCGGTCGTCGCGACGGAAGTTATATCATCTCCGTCCGAGCAAGGTCAATACAACGAATTGGGTTTCCGATAGAGGGATCAGCCATTGGAACTGGAATTAACGGGACACGTAGCGGCAGTTACCGGCGGAGCCAGCGGCATCGGATTGGCCTGTGCCCGAGGACTGGCCCGGGAAGGATGCCGCGTCGCTTTGTGGGACCTCTCGGCTGGCGTCGGCAATGCGGCTGCCGTGCTCACCGGAGATTTCGGAGTTCCGTCGCTCGGCTTGGTTGTCGATGTCAGCGATTTCGCGGCAGTCGAGGCCGGCGTCAACGAAACGGAAGCCGCCTTCGGGCCGATTTCTCATCTGGTCCACGCGGCGGCGATCGGGTCGGGAAAGTTCGGCTTTCCGTTCACCAATCTGAAACCGGGCGACTGGTCGCGAGTCCTCGAGGTCAATGTACTGGGGATGGTCCACGTGGCACAGGCAATCGCGCCGGGGATGGTCGCGCGAAAACAGGGAACCATGGTGTTTGTGGCTTCCGTTGCCGGACAGATTGGTTCTCAAACCGATCCGCCTTACAGCGCAAGCAAAGCGGCAAATATCAACTTCGCGCAATGCCTTGCCAAGGATCTGGCGGCCCACAACATTCGCGTCAATATCGTGAATCCGGGCATGGTGCAAACCCCACTCAACCGGCAGGTCTGGCAGGCGTGGAGCGATCAACAACCTCCGGAAAAGCGTATTTCCTATGAGGATTGGGGCGCCGCCAAAGTTCGCGCGGTGGCACCGCTCGGCCGCTGGCAGCAGACCGAGGACGTTGCGGACATGGTGACGTTCCTATCTTCGGCACGAGCCAATCAAGTGACCGGACAAACCATCAACGTCGATGGCGGCCAAGTGATGCACTGGTAACCCGCCTTGCAAAACTGGGTTCGTAGGCGATTTTGCCGCCGCCAGGATACTCTGGCTGTATGAGAACCTCCAAGCTTGCCTTGCCGTTGGTTGCCGCTCTGGTACTTTCCGCGCCGCAGCCGGCCAAGCCCTGGGATTTGAAACAGCAAACGGTTCAGGCGTGGGAGGCATATGTCTCCACCGCGGTAGCGAACATGAAAGCCCGCCTGAGGCCCGAGGGCACTTTCCTGTGGTGCGATGAAACACCGGAGATTCACCAGAGAGTTAAAGAGGGGGAAGTCGTGGTATCCCCAATGCGCGGCAACGGCAGAACTCCAGTTGCCCGTGGGCTAATCCATCACTGGATCGGCGCCGTATTCATCCCTAACATGTCACTCGACGATGTTCTTGCCGTGGTCGACGACTACGATCACTACAAAGATTTCTATCAGCCGACAATCGCTGATTCCAAGTGCCTGTCGTGCACCGAATCGCCACACGCGTACTTTCTACGCTTTTTTAAGAAGGTGCTGTTCGTAACGTCTGTCACCGATGTCGAGTACAACTCGCCGCTTTTCCGTCTAGACGGCCAGCGGTCCTACAGCTTGGCAGCCAGCACGTCCCTGTGGGAGGTGCAGAATTATGGGAAACCGACCGAGTCCCGCGGGACACCCGGCCACGGGAACGGTTACGTGTGGCGCATGCAGAGCATTTCGCGCTATCAACAGCGGGATGGAGGAGTGTTCATGGAACTGGAGGCGTTGGCCTTAAGCCGCGATATTCCCATCTCCTACCGCTGGCTGGTGAGTCCCATCATCAGCCAGCTTTCGAGGAATGAGCTTTCAGCTTCACTTACCCAGAGCAGGGACGCGGCCCTGCGGAGGCATGGCGCGCCCTCGACAGAGGCAAAATAAGGGGCTCTGTGCCGCGGGTTACTTAGCCGGCGGCCGGGAATACCGCAATACGGCCGCAACCGGTCCGGCCCCGGCCAACTGCAGCGGATCCAGAATGTAAACCTCGCCTCCGGCATGAACCGTTTCCACCGCAGCGGCGTTCAGCAGGTCCTGTTCGCCTTCTATGGCGCTCAGAGGAGCGGGATAAAGCGGCCCCAGCAGACCCTGGTATTCGGCACCCTTGGCCAACAGAAGCCTGTGTACCCGTCCTTCCTGTGCTGCTTCCACCACTTTTCGAACGTCGCTTGCCACGTGATCGCGCCGAGTGGTTTCGCGAAACTCTTTGAGGGCGTGTTCGGCCTCGCGCTTGGTGTTTTCCATCAGGGTTTCCTGAGCCCTGGCGCCGAGTTCCCCCCAGGTCATATATCCCGGACTGGTGTGGTGCGCATAGAGCACGTTAGGCTGTCTTGCAGCCATGCGATACGCTGCCAGTTCATAGTCCACTCCAAGCATCACCAACGGTGCGTTTCCCAGCGCGGTTCCCAACTCACGGTCCACCAAGCAGAAATAATTGTGCAGATAGTCGTTATCTTTCTCCCGGTCCGACATCGTTCCAAAGCGTACACCCTTCATCTGACCGGTGGAGGCACCCGAAGCGGAGCGGTTTTCCAGGTCGTGGTCGGGCTGGTCGAAGCCTCCAAATGCCGCCAAACTCTCGGGAATTGTGGAAGGCAGAGGGATTTCTTCGCATAAGCCGTCGCTCCAGCGGCCCAATCGCAATTGC
Source organism: Bryobacterales bacterium (assembly GCA_038230275.1). Taxonomy (GTDB): domain Bacteria; phylum Acidobacteriota; class Terriglobia; order Bryobacterales; family Bryobacteraceae; genus JANXXV01. Next base: position 1,869 of record JBBRNO010000062.1, on the reverse strand, counting down.
TTCCGGCTGATCGCCATCACATAGAATTCCCGATGGTGAATCAGGCTGGGCAGCAAGGGCGTGATGTGGGCATGGGTGGCTACCACAAGCCGTTCGTTAACCGTCGAAGGGACGCGGAAGTGTTCGAAGAACCCGGGAGCTCCGAACATGACCGAGTCAGCTGCTCCCGCCATCGCTGAGGGATCGGCTGCAGCTTCCTCGAACGGAGCAAGAAGCTCGTCAATCGGACCCCGATACAGCCTCCGCTCCAATTCCGCAGCCGCAGTCCGTAGAATCGCCTTCAACCGTGGGCTCCGGGGCAAATCAGATGTTCCGGGGTGGCACGCAGGCAGATAGACTGTAATGAAGGGGCCCGGGGCGGTACAGACTGTTTTCAGCGAATCCTTGGCCAGTAATTCCAAGGTTTGATGTGAGACGGATGTCATGGCTACTACTCCTCTTTGTTTTCGGATTTTACGCAGCGGCTACGGAGATCTTTTTGGATGTATCCGCGACGGCCTTATGGGCGACGATCTTCAGCATGCCCTTTTCGAGCTTGGCCGTTACTTGGGCTACATCTATCAGTTCCGGAAGCGGGATGCGCCGGAAAAGTGACTGGTCGCTGAACTCTGAGAAACGCACTTCGCCAGCCGTCTTTTCCCGCTTTTGGCTTGCCTCCGCCTTTACCAATAAGGAATTTGGCAGGGCGGTCACTTCAATCTCGCTGGCATCGAAGCCAGGGAGAGCCACGCGGGCCTCGAATTCGTCAGCGGTATCGAGAAGCTCCGAGCGTGGAACAAAGAGCAATTGTTTCTCAGCCTCAAACCAGTGCTCCAACTGCTGTCCGGCTGGCCGGCCATACTTTTCAAAGATTTCGAAAGCTTTTTGACCGACTCGATCGGAGAAGCTTTGCAGCTCGCCTATCCACGAAACCGGAAGGGCATTTTCTTCCGCCGCTTTTTGAACGGGAATGTTTGACATATAACCTCCATGTCTGGAGTTCTCGAAAATCGGTGAGAGCTCACAACCTTCGACAGGGCACTTCAACTGCCAATCGAAGGCTTCGACAATGGAACGACTTGCAGGAAATATAGCGGGCGTCTGGGTGTTGTGGCGCGAACCTGGTGGTGGCTTTCGCGCACGCCGGCACAGGGTTGGGGTTATTTCAATTCGATTCTCGGCGGGGGCGTAGATTTCCACACGGTCTTTCCCTCGGGATCGATGTAGGCTGAGCCATCCCTGGTTTGCACCAGGGCGAGACCGTGACGGAAGTCGGTGGCAGAGAAGTAGATGTTAGGGATCTTTAGCGCTCCGGTAGGGTCGAGATATCCATAAAGCCCGTCCAGTTTGATGCGTGCCCTGCCGGCGGCGAAGCTGTGCGCTTCGTCATATTTTCGCAGCGGGAAGGCGAGCTCGCCTTTCGCGTCGATCCACCCGAGAACGTCATTTTCCCGCGCCAGGGCAAGGCCTTCGGACACCGCCTCGATTGGTTTCAGCCTCCGCTTATCCTCGGCCAGCATATTTCCCTGCACGTCGATCGTGATCCACTTGGCGCCCTCCTGCGCGCGGGCAGAGCCATTTTGAAAATTCTGGGCATCGTTGTACTTTGCGGGAATGGCCCAGGCACCAGTGGCATCCTTGTAACCCCAGCTGAACCCTTCAATCACTAGAAGCCGGCCATTGGAAAAGGGGTTGGCGTTTTTCAGAGGCTCACCCATCGGTAGCTGGATAATGATCTTTCCGCTGCGGTCGAAATAGCACCAGTCGTGGTCGAGGCCGGCGACGGGTAAATTCGCCGGCCGGCATGAATTGCGGCGGAATCACCAGCTTGCCGGCCAAGTCGACGAAGCCATAGGTGGTGGGCAGGCGGCGGCCCGAAGCATCGGTGCG
>JBBRNO010000061.1:0-34304 GCA_038230275.1 Bryobacterales bacterium | reverse complement strand
GCAAGACGTAAAGAGCAAGACATAGAGGGACAAGTTTTATAATGGAAGTTCATGGCTTCCACGTTCCAACTTGCGCAAGTCAACGTCGCGCGAATGCTCGCGCCGCTCACAGATCCTGTAATGGCTGGCTTCGTCGCCCGCCTGGGGGAGATCAATCACTTGGCTGAATCGAGTCCCGGTTTCGTCTGGCGGCTGATTGGAGACGCGAATCCGTTCGATGCGGATGTCCTCTTCAACCTTTCCGTCTGGGAATCGCCGGAGGCGTTGAAGGAATTTGTCTACTGCACCTCCCATAAGGAGCTTCTAGCCGGCCGCGAACAGTGGTTCCAACGCTTCGAGGGACCCTCCATGGCTTTGTGGTGGATTCCCGCATCCGCAACCCTGTCCATCACCGAAGCGCGCACGCGGCTGGAACATCTGCGCGATCAGGGCGATTCCCAGTATGCCTTCCGGTTCCAGTCCGAATTCGCCAAGCTGGCGGCCGCGTGACGGGTCTCTACGGCCGCTGGATGACCAACTGGGAGTCCCGCCTTTGTTTTAGCGCTAACAACCGCGTCGTCCGCCCGTTCGAATGGGGTCTGGAATGGGCCGCGGGCTGGCCCTCCGCGCAAACAATCCACCCCAACGGCCAAGGTTCCGAGAAGTATCTGCTCGACTGTAACAGGCTCGCCCTTCAGCAGAGCGACGAATTCTACGCCTACCGGCCCCCTACCGATTTCCGCCTGGACGCCGGCCTGCTTCGCTTCACCTCGCCAGTCCACACGCCACACCTCAACAACAACACCGTTCACGCGCAATGGTTCCCGGCAAAGGAACCTAAAAAGCGAGCCGTCATTGTGCTGCCCCACTGGAACGCCCGGCTCGACCAACATGGCGGACTAGCCCGCGGCATCCAAAAATTGGGCATGTCCGCGCTCCGCCTCAGCCTGCCATATCACGATTACCGCATGCCGCCGGAACTCGAACGCGCCGATTACGCCGTTTCCGCCAACATCGGCCGCACCATCGATGCTACTCGCCAGGCAGTCATCGACATCCGCGCGTCCCTCGACTGGCTTCAGCAGCAGGGCTACGATCGCCTTGGAATCGTAGGCACCAGCCTGGGTTCCTGCTACGCCTTTCTGGCCAGCGCGCACGACCCCCGCCTCCGCGTAAACGTTTTCAACCACTGCTCGTCGTTCTTCGCGGACGTTGTCTGGTCTGGTCTCTCTACCCTGCACATCCGAAAGGGTTTGGAGTCCGAAATCGGCGTGGAGCGCCTGCGCGAAGTCTGGAGCGCCATCAGTCCGGTAAATTATCTGGAACAGTTCGCGCGCTGGCCTAAGAAATCAAAATTTATTTATGCCACATACGACACGACATTTCTCCCGCAATTCTCACGCGATATCGTTAAGCGTATTCAGGAAAGTGGCATCGATAATCACGTGGCAATTTTGCCCTGTGGGCACTACACTCTAGGGGAAACACCTTATAAATTCATCGATGGATACCACATTTGTTCGCACCTGCGGAAGTGGCTCTAAGGTCTTAGCCCGCCAGGACTAGAGTTTAGGTAAACTGGCGAAGTAAATCAACGGTTCCAGCGGCGCCCAGAACCCAAGATAAGACAGCATCCGGCCCAGGATGTTATCCCGGTGTGACACAGTCACCCAGCGCAAGCTGGCAATGTCGCCTTTGTCGGCGAAGAAACCGATTCCGCCGGCGGGAAGCCTGGAATCGGTCCACGTATCCACCATCTGCCCATTCACCGTGGTGCTGAAATTGGCGCCCGCTACCGTCATCTGAACGCGATACAGCGTATCGTTGCGAATCACCATCGGCAGCGGACGGCTCGCGCGGTTGCTCTGCAGTCCGCCAACTGTTGCGTAGCGCACCAGGTCCGCCATCGGCAGCGGTCCGGGCTTGGTAATCACGATCTTGGTCGCGTAGAAATTGTTCCCGTCCACCGCGCGATAGGCCCAACCCATGCCTTTGCGCTCAATCTGCCCAACGAATTCCATCTGGTAATCCGTCATGCCAAGCGATTCTTTCCACAACCGCAGCCGGCCAGGTTGCACAAACCCATGATTGAAAGACCAATCCGAGTTCGAGGAACTAAATCCCTTCCAATCCCGCAGTCCACCCTGGAAGTTATCGTTCAGCCGCACAGCCGCATGATTCCGAATCGACTTGCGAATATCGTCGAACGGTCCGGTCGAAGTCTTCAGCCGTACCGAAGCAGTCCCGCCCGGACCCAGCAATCCCATCGATCCAACCGCCAGCGCGCCCACGATTACCAAGCCAAAAATAGCCGTAGATGCCTGATTCGTTTGCGCAACAGCCTTGTCGATCGATTCGTCAAGCGGTCGCAGATGAACCGGCCAGATTTCACTTAAATCGTCGAGATCAACTGTATTTCGCACCGCCCGTGCGGAAACGGCGCGCATGCGTTTTCGGTGGGCACGACTGCAGTATTCGCGGTCGGTCAGACGCCGGAAGAGGCCGATTTTCTTCTGACAATAAAGACAACGCATGCTCGGGACTATAGCCAGTGTAACCCGAATGGGAGAGGATAGTATCCCACTATTTTACCTGTAAGTGATTACCCTTACAATACTTTAACCCTAAAGTACCACCAGCTCATTAGTTTGATCTCGGTACAAATCTAAGGCCGAAACTGCTCCTAGGACAACCTATCTTCAGCTTTCCGGCAGTGCTATATTCACGGTGTGAAGCGACCCCGGACCATTCTGCTGATTTCAGGGATCTTCCTAGCTATGGCAACCGCGTTGGCCTATCCCCCGGTGCGGATTCTAGCCTTAGTACTGGCTGGTCGCAGTCCGAACTGCCCGCTGCAAGAGGCGCTGAAGAGCCACGCCAATCTAACGACCCAGATAGAAACAAAAGACCGCATTTTACGAGAAAGTACCATCCTCCAGAAGGATGAACGCGGCTTCCATCAGTGGCGAACGCCCAAGGGAGACTACTGGATTCCCGAAGGTAGCGATTTCGTACTTCCCTTCAACCTCGCCGAACAGGAGCGCAAGATCTACGGCTCCGCCCCGCATTTCGTCAAACCCGGCGACACCGTCCTCGATTGCGGCGCAAATGTCGGCGTTTTTACCACCGAAGCCCTCAAAGCCGGCGCAAAACTGGTGGTAGCCATTGAACCGGCCCCGGAAAACCTGGAATGCCTGCGACGCAACTTCGCGCAACAGATCGAAACCGGCAGGGTCATCGTCTATGCTAAGGGAGTGTGGGACAGGGAAGATTTTCTCACTCTGAACGTAGACGAACACAATTCCGCCGCTGATAGCTTCGTCCTCCATCCCACTGGGGCGCAGACCACCACTCAAAGACTTCCACTAACCACCATCGACCATTTGGTAGAGGAACTGCATCTGGAACGGGTTGATTTCATTAAGATGGATATAGAAGGTGCCGAGCCTAAGGCGCTAGCCGGGGCCCGCGCCACGTTGGCAAAATACCATCCGCGACTTTCGGTCTCCGCCTACCATGAACCCGATCATCCCGGCCTCATTCCCAAGGTCGTCAAGAACGCCTGGGACGGTTACCAAACTCAATGCGGCCCGTGCGCCATGGAACATGCCACAATTCGTCCCGATATTCTCTGGTTTCATTAGTAGTCTATTGTTTGCTGCAATTCTGGGCGCAAAGACCTACCAGGTGGACGGAATCGTGGTCGGGCTGGACCCGGCTCAAAACACGATTACCGTCTCCCACCGGCCCATTCCTAAGCTGATGCCGGCCATGACAATGCCGTTTCGGCTGGCTGCGCCCGAAGAGATACGCACGCTTCACATAGGTTCGCGCGTCCAGTTCGAATTGGTCGTTGAAAACAATCAGTCGCTGGCCCGGCATGTACGGATCGTGGGCCAATCGGACCTCGACATCCCCGAACCGAAGGACCGCAAGAAAATCGGCGAACTCATCCCGGACTTCGAGTTGACCGATCAGAACTCGAACGCGGTCCGCCTCTCCAGCCTGCGAGGTAAGACGATCGCCATTAACTTCATCTATACCCGCTGCCCTCTGCCGGACGTCTGCCCCCGCCTTTCGGCCAATTTTGCCCTGCTGCAACGCCGTTTCCACCAGAAGGTGGGAAAAGAGCTGATGCTGCTATCGATCACGATCGACCCGCAGTTCGACTCCCCGGAAGTCCTGCAGGCCTACGCAAAGCGCTGGAGCGCCCAACCGGAGGCCTGGCGATTCCTGACCGGCCCGGCAACGGAAATTCAAACAGTGGCCGGTAACTTGGGCCTTGTCTACTGGCCCGATGAGGGCGCACTGGGACACAACTCCACCACCTCTATCATTGGCCGCGATGGCCGTCTAGCTGCTATCGTAGAAGGATCGTCGTTCCGGGTGGATCAACTAGGCGCCCTGATCGAAGTGCAATTGTTGGAGGCTGCAAAATGAGATTCAACTACATCGTTATTTCCATGCTGCTGGCGGCCGGTGCGACGGCGCAAACGGCCCCGAAATCCCAGAAGGAACTGGATGCGTGCTCTCCGCCGCCCGGCGCCATTGCGCCGTCGCTCCCAGCCAAATTATTGACGGGGCAGGGAACCGTGCACTTCCCCATCACCACCACTAATCCGGAAGCGCAGAAATTCTTCGACCAAGGTGTAGCGCAAATGCACTCTTTTTGGGCCCGCGAAGCGGAACGGTCGTTCCTCCAGGCCGCGCAACTGGATCCAACTGCGCCAATGCCCTACTGGGGCATCGCCATGGTAGCCGCCGGCGACTGGCGTCCGCGGTTCCAGATCGATACCGGTAAGAGCGCATTCGGCGCCTCCAAGAAGTCAGTAACCAAGTCCCGCGCGGAAACTGCAGCCGAGAAAGCAGTGGAACTCAGCGCCATACCGGGAAAGGCCACTGACCTGGAGAAGCTCTATATCGCCTCGATCGCGGTGCGCCGCGACAGAAAGCAGAAGGACGGCGACAGCGCTTTCGTGAAGGGCCTGCGAACGCTTCTCGCCAAACACCCGGATGAAGTGGAAGCCAAGACCTATCTGGCGCTGATGATCATGCGCGGTTTCAACACGCCGGACAAGAAACCCAACCAGCCCACCAGCATGGAAGCCGTTGCCATTCTCCGCGATCTGGTGGTCAAATTCCCGGACCATCCCGGCGTGCATCACTACATCATCCACGGATTCGAGGGGTCCACTTTTGCCAGCGACGCCTGGCCCAGTTGCAAGCGCTACGCCGAACTGGTGCCGAATATTCCGCACGCCCTGCACATGCCCGGACATATCTATTCGCAAACGGGCAAGTGGGAAGAAGCCATCCAGTCGTTTTCCGCCGCCGCCGACAATGAGCGTAGTTATATGAAAGCCGACGCCATGTACGGCAACGGCCACCACGGGCACAACGTGAATTACCTGGCAACGGCCTATTCGTTCGAGGGCAAGTACGAACCAGCCATGGAAGCCGCCCGCCATCTGCTGACTTACAAGGAAAACCCGCGTGAGCTGAAGCAATCCGATCTGACTACCGGCGCTTACGCCCAGGGCTGGTTCGCTCTGCTCCGGATCCTGGTGCAGTTCCAGAAGTGGGATGACATTCTAGCCGAAGATCAACTTCCCGTGCTCAACCGTAACCGTCAGTTGGCATGGCGTCATTGGGCGCGTTCCATGGCCTACACCGCCAAGGGCAACGTGGATGCGGCGAGAGCGGAATCGAAGGAAATGGACGCGTCTCTAGCGGCCTTCCGGCAGAAAATGAAGCGTAAAACTCCGGAAGAGTTAGTCGTAGCCCGGCGCGAACTCGATGGACATCTCGCACTCGCCGCAGGCAAAGTCAGCGCCGGTCTGAAAACGCTGCAAGCCGCCTCTAACGCCGAACGGAAACTGGTTTATACCGAGCCGCCCTTTTATCCACGATCAGTAGCTGAGGTGCTAGGCCGGTCCGCTCTGGCGAACGGCAAGTTGGACGTCGCCGAACATGCGTTCCGTGAGGCTCTCCGCCAATACCCGGCGAACGCACACGCTCTCAGCGGGCTGCGGGATACGCTTCAGCGAGAAAAGAAACCGCTTGAAGCCGGTCTTTGAACCGGATACAAATTATCGGAGCGGGCCCTGCCGGTTCCTCCGCGGCAATCGCGGCGCTACTTCACGGCGCGCAGGTAGATCTGATCGAAAAATCGAAGTTCCCGCGCCACAAAGTATGCGGAGAATTTCTGTCCCCTGAAATCGTCCCCATCCTCCAGCGCCTCGGCGTCTGGACGTCATTCGAACAGCGAAGTCCCGCCAGAATAAGGCGCATGGAGCTGCACTTCGGATCGAAACCGAAAATTGCGCGCCTCCCGGAGGCAGCTTACGGACTTAGCCGCTTCGAATACGATCAACTTCTCTATAACCGTGCAATCGAGCTAGGAGCGCAACCCGCCCAGCAGGCGAGGCCGGAGGCCTCGCCGCTGATTTGGACCGCTGGCCGCCAAACTAACGGGAGTGAGACCCGCGGAAAGCGTCTGTTTGGCTTCAAAGCGCATTTCACCGGTCCCGCCCACGACGCCGTCGAACTTTACTTCTTCAAAGGCTGCTACGTGGGAATCAACTGCGTGGAGAACGGAATTACCAACGTATGCGGATTAGGACCAGAACGTATATTGAATGAATTCAATTTCGCGTTGGATGATCTGGTTCATTCGTTCCCGCCACTGAAGTCGCGCCTTAGTCCACTACAGCGATCCATGAAGTGGCTCAACGTGGGGCCGCTCGTCTTCCAAAACCATCTTCGGGAAGAACCGAAGCCCGGTGTCTTTGAAGCCGGCGACGCGCTCTCGTTTGTAGATCCCTTCACCGGTTCGGGGTTATTATCGGCCGCGATCAGCGGAGAATTGGCCGGTTTCTATGCTGCCCAGGGCTTAACCGCCGCCGATCACCGCCAGGCCTGCCGCAAAGCCCTGGCAAGACCCTTCGGCATCGCCTCGCTGTTTCGAGCCGTCGCCAGAACACAGTGGGCCGAGCACCTGGCCGCGGTCATCCCAGGCGATTGGCTCTATCGGCTAACCCGTCCAGAAGCAATATTGTAGGAGATAAAAGAAAAACGGCGAGTGCTCGGAGGAAGACACCCGCCGTTGAGGCACGCTTTCACAAGGAGTGATTACTGCGTCTCTAAAGAGCGGGTGGTTCTTCTATACCCCGCCCTCTGTTAATACAGATGCATGACACCGCCAATCGGTTGCCGTCAGAGTAGATAAAACAAACTGAGCCGCGGCAGATTCGCCTTCTCCAGTAACTGCCGCTCCAGGTACTGCCGCTCCAACACCGCCAGCTGATCGGCGGTCATTTTGCTCCGATAGGGCCGCAGCGTCGAATCCAACTCCCGCCGCGCCTCAAACAAATCCTGCTCGGTCTGCGTCAGCCTCGCCATCGCCTTCATTTTGTCTTCCAGCCCCGTCAGGCGCTGTTCCAATTCTTCCAGATTCGCGTAGTGCGTCTCCGCCTCATCCGCCAGGTGATTCACCGATGCGGCGATCTCCGCAAAGGTCTCCCGCTTTGCCAGCTCCAACGCATTCGCACGCAGAAACGCCACCAGGCTCTCCAAACTGAACGGAGCCTCGGCTACCTTCAATTCTCTCGGTTGCAATGCCCCAGCCATGATTTGCGCTTCTGTAAACACTGCCTGCGCGCAATATGCCAGTGAATTCACGGCCTGCAATCTCTTCTTCTTCGAATGCCACTTAGCAAACGCGGAATCAACCCCGCGCAGCACCGCCTCCAGCGGTATACCCGCGTCCTTCCACGTCTCAATCAATGCCCAGTCCAAGGGCGACAGCAGGAACAACCCCGTCCCCCGCGCCTGCTGAAAGTGTTCTTCAATCTCAGTGAAATAATTGAAATAATTCCAGGGCTCGCTCACCGCTTGTGATTCCGTTCCCAAATCAAGTGCAGTCCGCGCAGCGTCAGGTCCACGTCGATCTCTTTCAGATACCGCGAGCCGCGCACAATCAATTCCGCCTGCCCGCCCGTTGCAATGGCCGTGGTCTTCGGACCCAGCGTTTCCAGCAATCGCTCCAGGATTCCGTCGATCATCCCTATCGTGCCGTAATAAAGGCCCGACTGCATACTCTCCACGGTATTGGTCCCAATCAACTTCTCCGGCTCAAGGAAATCCACCAGAGGCAGTCGTGCCGTCTTGGCAAACAACCCCTCAATCGAGATTCCGATTCCCGGACAAATCACTCCGCCCAAATACTCGGCGTTGCCCGAAACCGCGTCGAACGTGATGGCTGTCCCTAAATCCACCACCACGCAGGGTCCGCCATATTTGGCGAAAGCGGCTACCCCGTTGACGATGCGATCCGCGCCCACTTCCCGCGGGTTGTCGTACAAGATCGCAAGCCCGGTATCGGTGGTGCAGGTCACGAACATCGGCTCGCGGTGAAAATAGCGCCGGGTCATCGCCGCCAGTGTCGAATCGAGCGGCGGCACCACGCTGGCGATAATGATGCCGTCCACGCGCGACAGATCCAGCGAGTTCAGCGCAAACAAATTGCGCAGCAAGACTCCCCATTCATCCGCGGTCTGTTCATGGACCGTCCGCAGCCGCCAGCGCCCGGTCAGTACGCCGTCTTCAAACGCACCGATCGTAATATTAGTGTTTCCCGCGTCCAGAGCAAGTAGCATATGTTTTAGGAAGCGGGACGCACTCCGCCCGCCAGAATCAGTGTCCGCTGTCCGTCGTTCTTGCGCAAGAACAGAAAACCCGAAGCATCCAAGCCATCCGTAGTTCCTTCCAGCGAAGTGGAACCTTGATCCACCACCACGCGCCGCCCGCGTACATAGCTGGACGCCTCGGAAAACATGCGCAAGATCGCATCTTTCCCGTTCCCCTGCAGCGTTTCCATGTACGAATCGATAGACTCCAAAAGCCGTTCCAGCAGCAAATCGCGCGATTGCGGAACGCCGGAGACAATCCGCAGCGAAGTGGCAAGCGCCTTCAACTCCTCCGGAAACGCCGTCTGATTCACGTTGACGCCAATGCCTGCGATGATCGCACCGTCATGCAATTCCACCAGAATGCCACAGCATTTCTTTCCCGCGGCCAGCACGTCGTTCGGCCAGCGCAAATCGCAGCGAACCCCGGTGGCGCTCAAGATGGCTTCGGTAGCCGCCAGACCCAATGCCAGCGTCACCACCGGCAAACTTTCCGTGGGAATCCGCAGCCGCAGCACCACCGAAACATATAACCCGGACTTCGCCTCGGAATGCCAGGCCCGTCCGTAGCGCCCATGGCCCGCGGTCTGTTCATCGGCGCCAACCACAGTGCCGCTGGCGCACCCCTTTGATGCAAATTCCGCCGCCACTTGCATGGTGGAACCGACAACAGGAAACCAATGAATCGCCCTTTCCACACTCATGGCAGGAGTTCAAGGCGAAAATTGAAATCGGCCGCCATCGCTGAATGCGTGATGGCGCCCGAGGAAACGTAGTCCGCCCCGGTCTCTGCGTAGGCGCGCACCGTGTCCAGCGTGATGTTTCCCGAAAGCTCCGCCGTGGCCCGGCCGGCAATGAAACGAATCCACTCAGCCGCTTGTGCCGGAGTCAGGTTATCCAGCAGCAGATGTTTGGCGCCACAATCGAGCGCTTCTTCCAGTTCCGCCTGCGTGCGGACTTCAATCTCAACCAACAGTGGCGAATGCGAAACACGCTCCAGGGCAGCGCGAACCCCGCCGGCTGCCGTGATGTGATTGTTCTTGATCAACACCGCATCGTAAAGCCCCATCCGGTGATTCTGCACCCCACCCGCCGCCGCCGCCATCTTCTCCAACCGGCGCAGCCCGGGCGTGGTCTTGCGCGTGTCCAACACCTTGCACCCGGTCCCCGAAACTGCATCGACATAGCGCCGCGCCAAAGTAGCGATTCCGCTTAAGCGTTGCAGGAAATTCAACGATACCCGCTCGCACTCCAGCAGCGTTCGTGCGTTTCCACGCACTTCCCCCACCAGTTGCCCATCCGAGACGCGCTCCCCATCCATCACCGGCAAATGGAGATGCTGCACGCCGCCGCGCATTTCATAAATGATCTCCAGCAATCCGATGCCAGCCAGCACAGCGTCCTGCCGCGCATAATATCGCCCGACTGCCGTCCGCTCGGCAGCGATACAAGCCAGCGTGGTGGCGTCTCCCAGCCCAATGTCTTCCTCCAGCGCCAGCGTCACCAGCCTTCGAACGTCCGGATGATCCATCATTCGCCGAGGACCTCTTTGTTCTTCCGCAACTGCGCTTCGTATTCGGCCAGCTTTTGGCGCAGCGTATCGATCACGTGAGCGGGCGCGCGGCCGGTGAACTTCTCATCGCCGAGCTGCCGGTTGGAACTGGAAATCACTTTTTCCAGTTGCTCGTTCTCTTTCCGCAGCCGGACCTTCTGCGCGTCGCCGCCACCTTCGGCCACCACATCCGGAGCCTGGACGATCAAATCGAATTCCGGACTGGACCGCACCACGCCGGCCGCTTGGGTCCCCAAGGTAAGCTTCAGCCCGCCCAGCTTCTCAATCACCGCCAGTTGCGCCGCACCAACCGTGACCGCCTTCTCCCGCAACACCAGCGTGCCAACCAGAATCGTCTTCTTGTCTACTTTCAGATCCGATTTCAATTCCCGCGCCGCCGTCACAATGCCCTGCAGAATCGACATCTCGTCTTCGGCCTGCGCGTCCACTGCAGCCTCGTTGAACTGCGGATAATTCGCCAGCGAAATCGTTTCCGCGCGGTCCACAACCCCTGTAGCCAAACGCTGCCAAAGCTCTTCCGTGAGGAACGGCATCACCGGATGCAATAGCCGCAGCGCCATCTCATAAACGGTCAACAAATTCCGCCAGTGTACGTCAGCGCCGCTATTTTCCACCAATCGCAGCTTCTTCACTTCCAGATACCAGTCGCAGAACTCATGCCACACGAAATGCCACAGCGTCTGCGCGGCCTCGTGATAACGATGCTGTTCGACCGCGCGATTCACCTGCTCCGCGCAGCGGTTCAAACGGCTGAAGATCCAGCGGTCTTCCAGCGGCGCCGTCTCGCCATCCTTTTCAGGCAGACAACAATCGCGCTCCGCGGTGATCCACGGAGACACGCCGGACCGCTCCATGTTCATAAAGATCAGCCGCGACGCATTCCAGATCTTATTGGCAAAGGCCCGCGCGCTCTCCATGCGTTCTTCCGTCAGCACGATATCCGTGCCCGGAGCCGCGCCCAGCAGCAGCGAGAGCCGCACCGCGTCCGTGCCGTACTTCTCGGTGACAACCAGCGGATCAATCACATTTCCACGCGTCTTCGACATTTTCTGCTTGTCGGCATCGCGCACCAACCCGTGAATGTAGACCTGATGGAACGGCACTTCGCCCATGCACTCGATGCCCAACATCACCATCCGCGCCACCCAGAAAAACAGAATGTCGAAGCCGGTGATCAGCAGAGAAGTCGGATAGTATTTCGCCAGGTCTTCCGTCTGGTCCGGCCAGCCCAGCGTAGAGAATGGCCACAAGCCGGAGCTGAACCAGGTGTCCAGAACATCCGGGTCCTGCGCCAATTCCGCGGATCCACAGTGCCGGCAAACCGCCGGAGCTTCGCGCGCCACCGTGATTTTCGCGCACATGGCACAATGCCAGGCAGGAATGCGGTGCCCCCACCACAACTGCCGCGAAATACACCAATCGCGGATGTTGTACATCCATTCAAAGTAAGTTTTGCTCCAGTTGTCGGGAACAAACTGAATCCGGCCGTCTTCCACTACGCGAATCGCGGGTTCCGCCAGCGGCTTCGTCTTCACGAACCACTGCTTCGAAACCAGCGGCTCCACTACCGTCTTACAGCGCTGGCACTTGCCGACGCTCAACTGGTGCGGCTCAATCTTTACTAGGTACTCGCCTTCTTGCAGTGCTTTCACAACTCGTTTGCGCGCCTCGAAACGGTCCAGCCCGGCATACGCTAACGCGGCCGCTGTCATCTTGGCGTTTCCGTCGATCACCTGGATCAACGGCAGGTTGTGCCTTCGCCCCGCCTCGAAGTCATTCGGATCGTGCGCCGGCGTCACCTTCACCGCACCGCTTCCAAATAACGGGTCGGCCATCTCATCGAGAATGATGGGAATGTCGCGATCCATCAGCGGCAAGCGCACCGTCTTGCCGTGAATCCCGAAATAGCGCGCATCTTTCGGATTGATAGCAACGGCGGTATCGCCGAGCATTGTTTCGGGGCGGGTGGTGGCGACAACCAACCGCTCATCCGTGCCGTTCACCGGATAAGCAATGTGCCACAGGTGCCCATTCGTTTCCTCGTGGACCACTTCCAGATCGGAGATGGCGGTCTGGCAGCGCGGGCACCAATTCACCATGTATTCGCCGCGGTAAATGAGACCCTTCTCATACAGCCGCACGAACACTTCGCGTACGGCGCGGGAAAGGCCTTCGTCCAGCGTGAAGCGCTCGCGACTCCAATCGCAGCTGGTCCCCAAACGGATCATCTGCCGCTTGATGCTATCGCCCGATTCTTCCTTCCAGGCCCAGATGCGCCTCTCAAACTCCTCACGGCCCAGCTTGCGGCGGTCCAGCCCTTCTTCGGCCAACTTCCTCTCGACCACCATTTGGGTGGCGATTCCCGCGTGGTCGGTGCCAGGCAGCCACAAGGTGTTATCGCCCTTCATGCGATGCCAGCGGACCGTTACGTCAATCTCGGTGTGCTCCAGCATGTGTCCCATGTGCAGAATGCCGGTGACGTTTGGTGGCGGAATTACCAGCGAAAACATGCGGCCCGGGTTCTTCGGATTGGCGGTATAGAATCCGCGGTCGATCCACCACTGTGCCCAACGCGGCTCAAACCGCTGGGGTTCGTATACTTTTTCGATTTCCATGGGAATCTATAATTTTATCATTTCGGAAAACTTCTGATAGCTTGGGTGTCGGGACGGCGGGCGTGTCCCTGATCTGGGGAAGCCCGCTCTTTCCCGAATGATGGTACGCGCGCTTTCCGTCGAAGAATTCCAACTCGAGAGGACTGTGGAAATGGACCTGATCGGCCAGAATACCCGCGTCACTCGTAACGGCGCGGCTGGAACTTTTATCCGGTGGGATTTGCACCGGACCCAGAGGCTGCCGGAGCTGTGAGGCGTAGGATCGAGCGGCTATTTGCTTTTAGTCCAATCCGCCAGCTTCAAGTTCTTGATCCTGGCAAAGGCTCGGTCATTCGTCACGAGAATCGCTCCAATCGCGAGCGCGTGTGCACCGATCATCATGTCCAAATTCGCCAAGGGTAAACCTTCGCGTTCGAGCGCCGCGCGGAGCGAGCCGTATTGTTTCGCGGCTTCTGAATCCCAGGGCAGAATCGTGACGGTGAGTAAGAATTCTTCCACCAAGGCTTGCAGCCGCGAAGCATCCGGCCGGCGGGCCAAGCCGTACCTTAGTTCGGCCTCGGTTACAGAAGAGATGAAGACGTCCGCAATCGGAATTTTGGCCAATCGCCGGTCCACCGATGGAACATTTCCCTTGATGACGTAGCTTGCGATGTTGGTATCCAGAAGGTGCTCGACCGCCATCAGAAGAGTTCCCGTTTTTGCGGTGGTCCATCTCCCCGGTCGGCCATGAAATCGTCCGGCACCTCCACTTGGTCCCGCAGTTTAAAGAAACTTTGCCACGTTGAATGCGGCCCGCGTGACAGGATGACATTTCCCGTGGCTGGATCTTTTTGGATAAACACCTCGGTTCCTTCAAACCGGAACTCGGAAGGTAAACGGACGGCCTGACTGCGGCCATTGCGGAAGAGTTTGGCAGTGCGCGGCATGGGAATCCCAGACTGATCTATACCATGGTATATCACCACGTGGAGGTAACAGCGGAAGTGCTCCCATAGTCGTAGGGCAAGAAGACGATGGCTGTTGGTAAACCGCTATTGAATTGATGCCCGGAATGGCCTATAGCGGCGACCCGTGACGCTGTAAGTCTAGCCGCCCTGCGTGCTGGCGCCGACCGCACCGTTCACGGAGATAAATTCTTAAATCAAGACGAGCGGCCGTTCGCCGCCGAACGTCTCGTTCCCGGTAAACGCTTCGCCCCCGGCCGTCCGGCGCACGACCACAATTGTGACATCGTCGGCAAAAGACTCCCCGGCGCCCCAGGCATTCAACTTCTCCATCACCTTCTCAATCACAATCGTAGAGGAGGACGCCAGATTGGCCACGAGTAATTCCGTCAAACGTTCCTCACCAAATTCTTCTTCCAGATTCGGCTGGCAAGCCTCGGTGATGCCATCGCTAAACAGGGCGAGCAGATCGCCTTCCTCCAGCTTGATGGTCTGGTTCTCGTATTCGGCGCCGCCGAAGATGCCAAGAATCATTCCACCTCCCGCCAACTGCTCGGCCGTCCCGTTCTTCCGCACCAGGATCGGCGGGTTATGGCCGGCGTTGCAGTAGGTCATCTCACCGGTCAGCGGGTCCAGCAAGCCCAGAAAGAAAGTGATGAACCGGTTCCCAGGGCAGCGCGCAGCCAGGCTCTTGTTCAATCGCGCTACCACCTCAGCCGGCTCCCGGAACGTTTCAGTGTAAACCTGCATGTGCGCCTGCATGTTAGACATCATCATTGCCGCGGGCATGCCCTTGCCGGCTACATCGGCCACCACCAGACCGATCCGCCCGTCCGGGTAAGGGAAATAATCGTAGTAGTCGCCGCCCACGCCATGGCAGGGAAAGTTACGGCCATCCAAATCGACACCCGCAATTTTTGGCGAATTGGCCGGCAGCAGCCCGCGCTGAATCTCTGCCGCCTGCGACAGTTCGCGCGCGAAAATCTTTTCGTTCTGTTCCACCTCAGCCAAACGCGCCTGTTCAATCCGGATGGCCGCCACATTGGCCATCACCGTCAGCAGGTTCAAATCTTCCTGCGTAAAGGGACGGATCAGATTCTGGGTGTCCACATAAATCAGTCCGATCACGCGATCGCGCGTTTGCAGCGGAACCGCCAGAATGCTGCGCATTCCCTGCATGACAATGCTCTGCCTGCCCGCCAGCGCCGCGTCGAACTGTGCATCCTGGACCAGCAGCGAAGCCTTTTCCTTAATTACGCGATCCCGCACCGCGCGGCTAATCTGAAAGTCGCTGCCATGCGCGCATTGCACCACCAATTCGTCTTTTTCCAGAATCATCAACAGCCCGCGGGTCGCTCCTACGGCGGATATGGAAAGGTCCAAAATCAATGGGAACAGTTCAGAAAGCGGACGGTGACTGGAGAGTTCCTGGCCCGCCCGGATTAGCGCTTGGATCGAATTCAGCCCGGTGAGCGCGGCAGCGCCGGCAGATCCCTTCTCGGAACCCAGCACGCCTTCCAGACTGGTTTCCACGGTGGTGGAAACAGGAGAGGCCGCCTCGGCGACGAAGAACACCGTCTGCATCGTGGACGGCGGTTCATTCGATTTCTGTTGAATGGTGAGATGCCCGGCGGTCACCCGGTCGCCAGCCTGCAGAACGTGTGTTCCCTTGATTCGCACGCCGTTGACCTGCGTGCCATTCTTGCTATCAAGGTCACGCACCACCAACGCGTCGCCTGCCAGTTCGAAAACCAGATGTTGCCTGGAAAGTCCGGAATCGTCGGGATAGCAAAGCTCGTTCGTGCTGGACCGTCCCAGAGAGAGTTTACCTGCGCTCAATGGAACGGTCCGCGCGTGGCCATCCGGACCAGAAATAAGGAGTTCGTTAGCAGTCATGGTAGGGCGGAGAATTCCTCCGCCAGGCCGCAAGTTTAGGCCGTGCCACCCGCCGCGGCGAACGAGGAAATCGCCTTGGCTTCGTCGTCAATCACTTCAAAAACCGTGTGCAGCTTCGTGATTTGCATCAGATCGGAAATCTTCTTCTGCAGCTGCATTAGCTTCAAACGTCCACCCGCATGGCTCACCGTGGAACTGCACCCCACCAACTCGCCCAGCCCCGCGCTATCGATATAGGAAACCTGTCCAAGGTTCAGAAGAATGTTCTTGTGTCCTTCCGCCAGAACGTTCTTAACCGTATTCCGCAGCAGCGCGGTCGGCTCTCCCAGGGTGATTCGTCCTTCCAAATCGACAATAGATACGCCACTGCTTTGGCGGGTCTTAACACTTAAACTCATCGGTGCTGCCTCCAAATAGACATCTTCAATTTAATTTTAGGGTGAAAGATCGAGGTTGACATAGCAGGGCCAAGTTGTCAATGCCTGATGATTGCTATGGGGATGGCGAATCGACAGCCCGAATTCACGTCATGGCGTTGTCCGGTAAACTGTATAATCACTCAGTTCGATATTTGATTCGGAGGCGCACGTGACCAACCGGTACACAACCGTTTTCTGGCAGCTAATTCTGCTCTGCGTCTGCTTTGGCGTAGGGCATTCCACGGCCCAGCCACTGATCACCCTGACGGTGGTTGCCACGCTGACCAATGCGCGCGGGCTTGGCATCAGCGGCGTTTCCTCCGCATGTGAATCGAGTTCAACTCGAGAGGAACCCGTGACTACGTCACTAGTTCGGAAACAACCATCAACGACACAGTAGTTCGGAGAATCTCAGGTTCCTACCATAGATCATGAAAAGTCCACACGTGCTTTTCGCCCTTGCCGCTGCGTTTGCAACTGCTGGAAGCGCCCAATCGCTGGAAAACCTTCTGACGGAAGCCAGCGCGGTGCGAAACATCAAACGGACAGTAATTTCGCCGGATGGCAACCGGGTAGCCTGGGTGGAAGAACTCGGCCCAAAATCGACAGCGATCTACGTCGGCGCCACACGCATCACGGCTGGAAAAGGCGCCGCCAACGAACCGGAAATCGCCTGGTGCTCGGACAGTAAGCGCATCGCCTTTCTCTCGGATGCGCAATCAAAAGGGCAGCTCAATGTTTTCGTCGTGGCCGGTTCCTCCGCGGTCAGGCGAGTCTCGAATTTGAAGGGGTTCGTCACGGCTCCGCGCTGGTCGCCCGACTGCTCGCAGCTAGCGGTTCTCTACACCGAAAACGCCGTCAAGGACGGCGGAGCGTTGGCTCCGGCGGCGCGGGAAGTGGGCGTGATCGGGGGAAAGATTGACGAACAGCGGATTGCGCTGCTTGACCCGGCTAGCGGCAAGATGACGATGGCCTCGCCGGAGGATCTTTACGTGTACGAGTACGACTGGTCCCCGGACAGCAAGCAATTCGCCGCCATAGCGGCTAAGGGTTCCGGTGACAATAACTGGTTCATCGCGCAACTTTGTACCATCGAACCCAAATCGGCAAAAGCTACTGTCATCCTGGAACCCGGAATGCAGATCGCTGTTCCACGCTGGTCCCCGGACGGCCACTCCATCGCCTTCATCGGCGGACTGATGAGCGATGCCGGTGTGGTTGGCGGCGAGATCTACAGCATTCAGCCCAATGCCGGTAAAGCGACAAATCTCACACCGGGAATGGTTCTATCGGCCAGCGGTCTGGAATGGCTTCCCTCGTCCAAACGCATCGTCTTCACGGCAGCGCTGAACGGCGGCTCAGCCATTGCAACTCTCGACATCGCTTCCGGCCAGATTGAAACACAATGGAAGGCCGCGGAAACCATTAAGGCGGGCGACGACTCTCCACTTTCGCTTTCAGCGGATGGCAAATCCTCGGCCATGATTCGCAGCTCCTGGGACAATCCTCCGGAAGTCTGGTCTGGCCCAATTGGCGCCGGGAAGCCCGTCACCGATCGGAATCGGAAACGCAAAAGAACGTGGGGCGAAGCGAAAAGCCTGCAGTGGATGAACGATAACCATCCGGTGCAGGGCTGGTTACTTTACCCGGTTAACTATGATGCGCGGAAACGTTACCCACTGATCGTGGTGCCCCACGGTGGACCTTCGTCGTCAAAGCGCCCCGCCTGGCCGGACGCCGGGGACTACAGCCTGCTTTCCGCTGAAGGATTCTTCGTGCTGATGCCGAACCCCCGCGGCAGTTACGGCCAGGGCGAAGCCTTCACCCGAGGCAATGAAAAAGACTTCGGTGGCGGCGACCTCCGTGACATCATGGCCGGTTTGGATGAAGTGCTGAGAAACTTCCCCATAGACGAGAAGCGGGTAGGCATCACTGGCTGGAGTTATGGCGGCTACATGACGATGTGGGCCGTAACACAGACCAACCGTTTCAGCGCGGCGGTGGCCGGAGCAGGTATCTCAAATTGGAAGAGCTACACCGGCCAGAACAACATTGACCAATGGATGAAGCCCTTCTTTGGAGCGTCGGTCTATGACGATCCGGCCGTCTATGCCAAAAGTTCCCCCATCGAATTCATCAAGAACGTGAAGACCCCGACCCTGATGCTGGTGGGCGAGCGCGATTCGGAATGCCCGGCGCCGCAGTCGTTTGAATTCTGGCATGCGCTGAAAGCCCTGAACGTGCCCACCCAACTGGTGGTTTATGACGGCGAAGGTCATCACTTTGACAAGCAGGAACACACGCTGGACCGGATGCGGCGCACCATAGAGTGGTTCCGCCTGTACATGAAGTAGAAATCGTGAACCGCACGGACCGGCTGTTAGGCCTGCTACTGGAACTGCAACGAAATCTACCGCGACATCCAGGCACTCTCGGAAACCGGTGTGCCCATTGCCGCTCAACCGGGCCAGGGCTACTCGCTAATGGAGGGTTACTTCCTGCCACCGTTCCCCTTCACCGGGGAAGAGGCAACCATGCTCCTGTTTGGCAGTGGACTCGCCGCAACGCACTTCGACGCCGGCAAGATAGAGGCGGTCTTCTCAAACAAGCTCCGGGACGAAGGCAAGCTCCTGAAAGAGAGCATCCACCTAGTCAACTACGACGTTGTTTGCCAAAACGGAACTGCCGAACGGCTGCGGGAAATTCGCGGCGCCATCTTAGACCGTAAGACCATTCGATTCCGCTATCACACACGTTACGCTACGGGGGGGAAACCAGCCAGAGGAACACGCGCGAGGCCGATCCCTACGGTTTGATGCACGCGGGAACAGCCTGGTATTTGACCGCGCATTGCCACCTGCGGCAAAACATCCGTCACTTTCGCCTGGACCGGATCACCGGTCTGGAAGTGCTCTCAAAGGAGTTTGTCCGCCCGTCCGATTTCAGCAGAAAGCCGGCGGAAGTAGAGCAGCGAACCACTACGGTGCGCGCCCTCTTCGACCCCGATACCGCGCCCTGGGTTCTACCCCACCGCAATGGAAGGTACTGCCTGCGGCCTGTTGGTCACGCTAGCGTACTGTCCGACAAATAACTGGACACAAGAAACAGCGTGCTCACGCGCGCGGCTCAGTCTCGAACTTGTTGCGGCAACACTAGTTTCCGAGCCGCGACTGTAAAGGAGCGGTTTCCGGTAGTGTCCACCCAATTCGCGGACACTACGCCAGCGGTCCGCTTCGAAGCTCAGATTCTGCCTTGGTTACTGGCCTGGGGTTCCAAAGTTCGAGTGATGCAATCGGAATCGCTTCGTCAACTGCTCGCCGCCGAAGGCGCGGCTATCGTAAAAAAAAACATTCCGCTACTGACATAACGCTGTCACAACTCCGTTCTACACTGAACTCATAGTTCAAAGGAGCAACCCATGTTCAAACAGATGATCACCGGCCAGCGCGGCTATTTCCAGATGGTTCACGGGGTGACGCTGAAACTGATCGGATCGTTCAGCGATTCCGATCTTGACTTCCGCCCGCAACCCGGCATGCGTTCCGTTCGCGAACTCATTCTGCATATTTACGGAATCGAGCGGAGCCTGGCGGAAGGCGTTCGCGACGGGCGCGTTTCGGACGAGAAAGAAAACGCCAGCATCCCTGAAAAGCCGGAAGCCGTCGCCAGTCTGGCGGCACTGACAACCACCGCAGCTGCTCAACAATTCGCCATCGAATGCCACAAAGCCGCGGACGAAGCATTTGCCGTGGTCACCGAAGAGCAGCTGGCGGATCAGGTAGAATCGCCATTCGGCACGTTTCCAGGCTGGCAATTCTTCACGTTTGCCTACGACGAACACTGGCACCACCGCGGCCAGCTCTACACCTATATCCGGCTAATCGGCAAAGAGCCTCCGATGCTCTACAACTATTAGAGTCAGGTCCGGCGCGCCGCGGTAAAGCGATAGAACGGTTTCAGGTTGTCCAACCGTTCCTCAGGTTCATCCATCTTCCAACTAAAGAACTGGCCGTCGACCCGATCCTCGGTGAAATCGATGATGGAGAAACCGTTCTTTTCCAGCGGCTTCAGCCCTTCCTCGATTTCAAGTCCGGACGGCGGCTGGGGCGGAGTGCCGCGCGCAGCGGAAGGCCAGCCTTTTGGCCCGGTGCCGATGGAACCTGTCAACACGCTGACAACCGGATTCCGGCGGAAGTCCAACTGGCCGTAGCGCTGAATCTTACCTTCGCCGAGCGCGTGCAGATCGCCACTGAGAAAGAGCGGTATTCGTTGCATCGCCGAGGCAGCCAATAGCAAACGGTCATGTTGGGATTTCCACCCTTGCTGCCACCAATATTTCGGCTGAGCCAGGCCCAGCTTGCCGTCCGGTTGCAGCAGGTCGGGATACCATTCGCCCCATTTTCCGGCGCTCCAGCCAATCGGCGTCGATGGCAAATTGACGACGTGCATTGTTTCCTGCGCTGCCATTCGCCGCATCAGCCATGCTTCCACGGTGTCGGGGACAAAGCCAGCGGCTGGTCCGGTCAACGTGATATGGCGGCGGCAATCGTACATCATGATTTCAAGAAGCTTGCCATAGCGAAGCGTTCCAAAAGATTCCGCTACCCCAGGTGCACGGTCCGGCGCGCCGGCACTGGGCAAACCGAGCGGACGGTTCGCATCCGGCAGAAACTCCGGATAGTAAAGCCGCTGGGTAGCGCGGGCCATCCGCAGCATGAAATCGTCTGGCGGGAAGGTCACAATTTGTTCCGTAGCTTCATCGTTCTCGAAGTAATCGTGATCGTCCTGCACAAAGAAAACGGGGGTGGAGCGGAACAGCGTTCCATAGAGATCGCAGACCTGCGGACTCACCACCAGTTTCAACTTGCGTTCGTTCTCCGTACCCAAAGCAGGTTGGGCGCGGTCAAACTGACCAACCAGCTGGCGCGCAACCGGCGAATCCCCCAGATTGATTGAGCCTTTCGGCGACCGCAGGTCCCAGTAGACGTGGTCGCCGATTGCGATCATCGCGTCCGGTTTATAGGAAAGCCCGGTCGCCAGCATCTTTCGCCGGGCTTCGATCGACACCCAGTAAGGACCGCCGGTATCAGGATTTCTGGTCGCCGGGTGCCCGCCCGCGCAGGTGTAGGCGAGCAGGCGGAAGCGCTTCGGCTGTGCGTCATTATTGGGGAAACTTGTGATCGGCCAGGGATCACACAACGGCTTGCCGCGAAAATCCAGCAACTCCAACTGATAGGTGCGCTCCGGTTCAAGGTCTGCGATGTCGAAGGAGTAGAATTCGCCTGCCGTGTCCATCCGAACGCCGGCCGCGCGCCGGCTGCCTGCACGGAGTACAGGGGCCGCGGACTGGGGAACATCGAAACTTGTCTTGAGTAATAACCGGTCGTGGCTGACGGCGGGCAGCAGATGCCGCACCACGCCCCGATGCCAGTTCTGCTGGGCGGCAAGCAGTACGCCGCTTCCACTGAGCATGGTGGTGAGGAACTCCCGCCTGGAGGCTGAGATCAAATCAATAGGCATTTGAAGTCCACTCTATAGCCTTTCCAATGGCCGATGCTCAATCGTATGCCGGATAACTCAGGTAAAGGTTGAGTGCCGCCTTGTCCCAGGACAGCCGGAAGCGTATGTTGCAACAATGATCGCGCCGCTTCGTGTTGGGTTCCGTATATGTGGACTTCCATACGCGCATAGGCGGGGGAGCTTAACCTCACCAAACCCGGCAGGCGTTCTCGCGTACCATTGGCTGCCCCTGGGTGCATGAGAATGCCTTCTGAAACTCCGGCATGTTCGAGACCGTCCCATTCACGCGATAGCGCCCCGGTGAGTGCGGATCGGTCAACGCGCGGAGCCGGGACGCCTCGTCTTTGCTATTAATGCACCAAATCTGTCCCCATCCCAGAAACAGCCGCTGCTCCGGTGTAAAGCCGTCCACCTTCGGTAAAGTCTTGTTCGCCAGTGTATCCATAAAGGCCATATACGCGATCCGCAAACCCCCGTTATCCGCCACATTTTCGCCCAGGGTCAACTTGCCATTCACCTTCAAATCGCCAACGGCGGTATAGCCGCTGTACTGACGGTCCACGCACGAAGCCCGCTCTTTGAACTCCTTGGCGTCTTCCTCAGTCCACCAGTCCGACAGATTCCCCTTGGGATCATACTGCCGGCCCTGATCGTCAAATCCGTGCGTCAGCTCATGGCCAATCACAGCGCCAATGGCGCCGAAGTTCACCGCATCGTCCAGCTTGTTGTCGTAAAACGGCGGCTGCAAAATACCGGCGGGGAAATTGATATTGTTTTGCGCCGGATTGTAATAAGCGTTCACCGTGGGCGGGCTCATAAACCACTCCTGGTAATCCACAGGCTTGCCAATCTTCGCCAGACTTTCTTTCCGCTGCCACTCATTAGCGCGAAGCGAATTCCCTAAAGCGTCGTCTTTTCGAATTGCCATATCGCTGTAATTCTTCCACTTTTCCGGATACCCGATCTTATTCGCTACCGTATGCAACTTCTCCAACGCTTTCTTCTTGGTGACCGGAGTCATCCACGCCAAAGCGTTGATGTCCTTCTCCATTGCCGCTTCCAGCGCGTGCACCATCTTTAATGTCCGTTCCTTCCCCTCGGTTCCAAAGGTCAGCTCCACATATTTCTGTCCCAGGGCTTCCCCCAGATCGCCATCCACCGCTTCCACGCAACGTTTCCAGCGCGCCCGCATCTCCTGCGTTCCGGTCAAAGTTTTTCCAAAGAACTGGAAATTCTCATCCACAAACGCCGCCGGCATCATACTCACCGACACCGTCAGGTAATGCCACATCATGTAAGTTTTTAAATCGTCCAAACTGGCCGCTTGGATGGTGGCGTCCAGCATGGTGAAAAACTGAGTCGTGATGACGTTCAACGATGCCATCGGCGGCGCGCCAATCCCCGCCAGATACTTCGTCATCTGGAACGAAGGCGTCAGTGCGGTGAAATCCGCCACGTTGATTCGGTTGTAGCGCTTCTTCGGATCGCGAAGCGATACCCGATCGAGCGACCCCTTGGCCAGCGCCGTCTCAATCGCCATCACTGCCCTCGCCTCGGCCGATGCCTGTTCGGTCGGGTGCCCCATCAGCTCCAGCATCTTCTGCACGTGGGCCACATATTGCTTCCGCAATTCCACGGACTTCGCGTCTTCGCGCAAGTAATAATCGCGATCCGGCAGACTCAAGCCGCCCTGCGCGGCCTGCGCAATCACTTCCGAAGAATTCTTTGCGTCCTGTCCCGAGCCAAATGAAAATAGCACGCGAGCTCCGACCTTATGAAGCCGGACCACCTCCTCGGCTATCGCGGTCTTGTCGGCGATTGCTGTGATCCGCGCCAACTCCGGTTTCAACGGCCCGATGCCCTTGGCTTCAATCCCCCGTTCATCCATACACGCGGCATAGTAATCGCCAATCTTCTGCTCCACCGGCGTACGCGTAGTCTTCGCCGTACTCGTCTCCAGAATGTCTTTCAGAATGGTCCGATTGCGTTCGGCCAACACGCTAAACCGGCCCCATACAGATTGATCGGCAGGGACCGGATTCGCGGCAATCCAATTTCCGCAAGCATACTTATAAAAATCTTCGCAAGGATTCACGCGGGTATCCATGGCATTCACATCGAAACCCGGCTTAAGCGAGGTCTGGGCAAGGCACGGTAGCGCCACCAGTAAAGACACGATCCAAATTTTCACAAAGGCCCCTTTCATTCGAATTACCAAACACGGCAAGCATTTTCCCGCACCATCGGCTGGCCAATCTTGCACGAGAACGCACTTTGAAACTCCGGCATGTTGGATACGGTGCCGTTGACCCGGTATTGCGGCAAGGAATGCGGATCGGTTTGCGCCCGCAGCCGCATTGCCTCGTCTCGCATGTTAGTACACCAGACCTGTGCGAAGCCCAGGAAGAACCGCTGGTCCGCCGTCAGTCCCTCGATCTTTCCCGGCTTCTTGCCGCCCAAGACGTCCATCAGCGCCATATGCGCCAGACGCAGACCGCCATTATCGGCAACGTTTTCGCCTTCCGTCAACTTTCCGTTCAGCTTCAAATCGCCGGAGACCACGAAGTTACCATACTCCTTCTCAATGCAGCCGGCCCGCTTCTCAAACTCTTTCCCGTCGGCCTCGGTCCACCAGTCCACCAGATCGCCTTTGGCATCGAACTGCCGGCCTTGATCGTCAAACCCATGCGTTAGCTCGTGGCCAATTACCGCACCGATGCCTCCATAGTTAACCGCATCGTCCAGCTTGTTGTCGTAAAAAGGCGGCTGCAGGATGCCCGCCGGGAAATTGATGTTGTTCATCTGCGGATCGTAATACGCGTTGACCGTCGGCGGCGTCATCTGCCATTCCTTCTTATCCACCGGCTTGCCGATCTTCGCCAATTGCCTTTCGAACTCAAACACGTTCGCGCGCGTGGAATTGCCAAGCGCATCGCCGGGCTGGATGGTCAGCTTGCCGTAATCGCGCCACTGGTCCGGATAGCCAATCTTGTCCGCCACCGCGTGCAGCTTCTCGAAGGCCTTTTTCTTGGTCGTTGGAGTCATCCAGGTAATGTCGGTGATGTCTTTCCGCATCGCCTTCTCAATGGCGTGTACCATCTTCAATGTCCGTTCTTTCCCTTCTTTACCGAACGTCATATCCACATACTTCTGACCGAGAGCTTCGCCCAAATCGCCGTCAACGGCGCCCACGCAGCGCTTCCAGCGTGCGCGCAACTCCTTGGCTCCGGTCAAGTGTTTGCCGTAAAAAGCAAAGTTCTCATTGACGAAGGCGTCGGGGAGAAACGTTGCGGAGGCGTGAACGTAGTGCCAAGTTAGATAAGTCTTCCAATCGTCCAGACTGACACCTTTGATCTGCGCTTCCATCGTCTTAAAAAAATCGGGGACGGTGACGTTCAGGCTCTGCACTGGCGGCAGCCCCACCGCCACCAGGAACTTGGCGAACCCAAAGGACGGGGCCAGCGCCGCAACGTCCGCAGTGCTCATCCGGTGATACAGCTTCTCCGGGTCCCGTCGCGTCACCAAATCCATTGAACCCTTAGCCAGCGCGGTCTCAATCGTCATCACCGCGGCTGCTTTTCTGGACGCCACATCAGCGGAATCGCCAAGCAACTCGAAGATCCGCTGTACGTGCGTGACATACGCTTTGCGCGTCTCCACCGATTTTGCATCGGTCTTTAAGTAGTAGTCTCGCTCCGGAAGCCCAAGGCCTCCCTGATCCACTTCCGCAATCACTTCCGACGCCTTCCGCAGATCTTGCGCCGATTCCGTATGAAATAGTGCATTGACGCCCAGCCGTTGCAGCCGAGCCACTTCTTCCGCCAAGCCGGCTTTATCGCTCAGACCATTAATTCGGTCCAGTTCCGGCTTCAGCGGAGCCGTCCCCTTGGCATTAATTCCGCGTTCGTCCATACAGGCGCCGTAGTAATCGCCAAGTTTCACCTCAGGCCCTGAGCGTGTGGTTTTGGCGGCGCTGGTTTCCAGAATATCCTTCAAGATCCGCTGGTTCCGTTCGTGTAATTCACTGAACCGGCCCCAAGTGGATTGATCGGCCGGCATCGGGTTGTTCGTCAGCCAGTTCCCGCAGGCGTATTGGTAAAAGTCAACGCAGGGATCGGTTTTCTTATCGATCGCATTGACGTCGAAACCAGACTTCATAGACTGCGCTGCAAGCGGCAGCGCAAGAAAGACTAAGGGAACCAGCAGGCTAATTTTAGGCACAGAACCTCACGGTGGTGTTAGACGCCTTGTTCTTACAAATGTAACGCGATTGGGATCGCGAAGCTCAACTCGAGCTATTCCAGGACCAGCGTCGCGGAGACGGCGATCTTATCGATGTCGATTCCAGTCCCTTCGTCGTTGTCATAAACGGGAATGGTTTGAGGCGGACTGTCCGGCGAATAGAGCCGGGCGCTGTGAAATTTACCCAGCACGTGAACGGTCACTGCTTCGGCCGGAAAATCCGAATAATTCACCAGTTGCAGGACGGTGCTTTTCCCGTCCGAACTCTGCATTAGATTCGAGAGCATGCTGGACACATTGAACAGCCGTGCGCCCAGATTCCGGCGTCCCGTCATGGTGTTCATCTCTTTCCAAATTTCATCCAGTACCTTCACATCTTCGTTCCCCAGCGTAATCTGGCCCGGCTTGGGGGTGGGGAATTGCCATCCCGGCGGCGCCGTCAGCAGGGTCCCGCCCCCGCGGGTGAATCGCTTCAACACCTCTTTCTGTTCGTCAGACAACGACCCCGGGTCCACGTTCACCGCCATCTTCGAGCCTTCCATGGAAGCGCCGGTCAACTTCCTGGCTGGTACTGCTCTGACCGGAGTGTGTTTCACCGCGATCATGTCTAAAATGCCGCCCGACAGCAGACCGCCGCTGCCCACATCCTGCACCAGTGCAAACTGCCCGGCCGGTTGCAACTTTCGCCATTCGGGATGGGATTCAAAGAACGCCAACTGGCGCGTGATCCGTTTCCAATCCTCCATCGCCCCGGGCTCTCCGGCGAACAGACGCTTCGACAAATCGCCGTCCAGAGCCACCACCCAACGTGCGCCCACTACCGCCGCGTCGCAAATCACCTGCAAATACCGCTCTGCCTTGATGACGGTCTTCTCCGGCGGAAGATTCGCAATCCAGATCATGGACGGGCTCGACGCCCGCACGAACCGAAGAAAGCCCATGTTCGTATCGATCCATGGAGCGCCGCTGGGCGCCGCCTTTGCAGCGCCATCCACTTCAACCCGGATGCCGGGCCAAACCCCTTGAAACGTGCCGATCACCGAATCGCTGGAATCCAAGCGCATCCGGGAGCGCATGGGAAGCTCCACTACTGCCAAGCGGGAATCGGCCAGGCGTGCTCGAATTCGCTGCGCGACTAAGGTGTCGAAATCGCCTTCCAGCACAACGCCGTCCAATTTGGCATCGATCGCACCGTCCACCGAGCTTGTGTCCGGCCGCACTACGCCTAACGTCGCGACGCCAATCTCCGCGGCCGCCTTGGCAAACTGCGGTGACCATTGCGCGTGTTCCAGCAACAGGCAATTGATGACGGTGCCCTTCACGAGATCCAACGATTTCGGATCGGTGGTATGCCAGCGCACCGGCACCCAATCCACGGCACCAGCCAATAGCATCAATGCGAGGAACATGTCTATACTCTATGACGACTTCACTTCCGTCCACAGCCGGTCGCGCAGACGTTGGATCTCGGGTGTTGCCGCCTGCGACCACTCCGCTCGCGCCATTACTTCCACGGATGGATAAAGCGTCTTATTATTCCGAATGGCTTCCGGCAAGAATGCTCGGGCGCCTCCGTTCGCGGTAGCCGTCCGCGCGGCCACGACTATGGCCGCAGCCACTTCCGGGCGCAGAAGGTAATTCAGCAGCTGATGCGCCAATTCCTTCCGCGGACTCTCGCGCAGAATCACTGCGATGTCCGGGTACACCGCGAATCCCTCTCGTGGGTAAACAAAATCGATCTGCGGCGAAGCGTCTATCGCCTGCTGCGCGGTAGTGGACCAAAGTTGCGCCGCCAGGACATCGCCGGAGACCAACTGATCCCGCACCTCGGCATTCAAGTAGGCGCGCAGCAGCGGCTTCTGGACAATCGCCTCATGCTGCGCCCGCCGCAGTTCGCCCGTATCCCGCGTGTTCGCCCGCAACCCCAGCTTCTTCAAACAAGCGGCGAACACATCCACCGGATCGTCCAGCATCGTCATATGCCCCGACAGCGCCGGACTCCACAGATCGGCCCAGGCGGTGAGAGCGGGCACCAGTTTTTTGTTATACGCGATGCCGGTGGCGTTCCACATATATGGAACGCCCCACTGCAAGCCTGGGTCCCAGGCCGGGCTCTGAAACGGACCGTCAAGCTGCCCCAAATTCGGCAGGCGGTGGTGATCCAGTTCCGCCAGCAAGCCGGTCTCCCGCATGGGCTCAATGAAGTAGTTCGTCGGAAACACGACGTCCCAACCGGAGTTGCCGCTCATCACCCGCGCCAACATCTCTTCATTGCTCTCATACACCGCATATCGAACGCGCGCGCCGAACTCTTTCTCGAAGTCCGGAATGGTATTCGGGGCCACGTAGCTGGACCAGTTGAAGACGTTCAGACGGCGCACTGCGCCGCGAGAACAGCCCGCTGCCCCTGCGATGCCCATCAGAAAAAGCGTGCGCCGCGTCATGATTCGCGCAACCTTTCAGACAACACAATCAACGAGCCCAACACCGCGACAATCAATGTCGAGATGGCATTCAAGACCGGATTGGCCCCGCGCCGCGCCATCGCGTAAACCACCATGGGCAGGGTTTCAGAGTCCACTCCCGCCACCATGCTGGTGATGACGTAATCATCGAATGAAGTGGTAAACGCCAGCAGCGCCGCCGCTGCGATCCCAGGCGCCAGCACCGGCAAAGTCACTCGACGAAACGCCTGCCACTCAGTGGCCCCCAGATCGAGCGCCGCCTCTTCCAGCGAGGCGTCGAAGGTGCGCAGCCGCGCCATCACTACGATCACCACATAAGACAACGAAAAAGCGATATGCGCCAGGATGACGGTGTGCATGCCAAGCTGCACATGCAGAAACCGGAAGATCCACTGGAAGAAAACCAGTAGTGAGATTCCCGTCACAATCTCAGGCGTCACCAAGGAAAGATACAGCGACCCGGACAGCAACTTGGAATCCCGCTTCCACAATCCGTAAGCGCACAGCGTTCCCACTACGGTGGAAAGCACGGTGGAGGCTACGGCAATCAGCAGGCTGTTCCAGGCAGCTTCGCCCAGTTGCCCGTCCTGCAGCGCCGCCCGATACCATGCGAGCGACCACCCCTGCCATATGGTGAAGCGCGAAGAATTGAAGCTGAACACCGCCAGCACCAGCAACGGCAGATGCAGGAACGCATACGCCGCTACAGCATAGAGGCCCAATCCGCGCTTCATACCAATTTCTCTCCGCCGCGGCGGATGAGCAGCATCAGCAACACCATCACGATAGCCATCAGCAGCAGGGAAACAGCAGACCCAAAGGGCCAGTCGCGCGCCGTGGTGAACTGATTCTGGATCACGTTGCCGACCATCACCGTCTTGCTGCCGCCTAACAAATCCGGCGTCAGATAAGCGCCGAGGCAGGGAATAAACACTAGCAGCGCGCCGGCCCGGAAGCCTGGCGCACAGAGCGGAATCATCACGCGGGTTAGCGTAACCCAAGGCCGCGCGCCTAAGTCGGCAGCGGCTTCCAGTAAGTTTTTGTCCAGCCTTTCCAGCGTGGCATAAAGCGGCAACACCACAAACGGCAGATACCCGTACACCAGCCCTACGAAGACCGCACCTTCGTTATAGAGCAGCGGCAGCGGCTGATGGACCAACCCTGCCGCTAGCAGTGCAGAGTTGATCAGCCCGGTATCGCGCAACAGAAACATCCAGGCGTAGGTGCGGATCAGAAAGCTGGTCCAGAAGGGCAAAATCACTAACTGCAAATAAAGGTTCTTTCGCGGACCGGCGCGCGAAATGAATAGTGCTAACGGAAAGCCAAGCACCAGACAACCCAGCGTTGCGGTCCCAGCCATCACAAACGTGCGCAGCAGAATGGCCGCATAGAGCGGATCGAACACCCGCTGATAATTGTCGCCGGTGACCTCTGCCGTCACGCCGCCATAAGCGCCGCGAGTCAGGAAGCTATACGCCAGCATGATGGCCAGCGGCACCAGAAACAGCACGCCCATAATGACGCCGGCAGGTGCCAGAAACAGACGCCGCAGCTGCGTCATAACCGCAATTCATCCGCCGGATCCCACCACAGATGCACCGGTTCCCCCGGGGCGAACGATCCGTCTAGCCGCGGCACTTCAGCCACCACACATTGTCCGTCGCGGCAAACTGTTTCCACTTGAAAACAGTTGCCCAGAAACACGGAACTGCGAACTGTCGCGGAAATGCATCGCTCGCCATCCGCGGTGCGCGAAATTCGCGTCGCCTCCGGACGAACGCCTATGCCGTCAATCCAGTTCACCGCGCCCAGAAAGCCGGCGACGAACCGAGTCCGCGGCCGCAGGTAAACATCCTCTGGGGTGCCCACCTGTTCCAGCAAACCCTTGTTCATTACGGCGATCTGATCGGACAGCGACAGGGCCTCTTCCTGATCGTGCGTGACGAACAGAAACGTGGTCCCGACGCGCCGTTGCAGACTCTTCAATTCCCCGCGAACCTGCTTGCGAAGATTCGGATCGAGCGCGGCCAGCGGCTCATCCAAAAGCAGCACATCGGGCTGCAGCACCAGCGAACGCGCCAGCGCGACCCGCTGCCGCTCGCCGCCGGAAAGCTGCGCCGGAAACCGATCGTCCTTGCCGCTGAGCTGCACCAGATCCAACACATCGCGCACCTTCTTCGCCAGCTGGTCCGCACCCTGCTGCCTGAGGCCGAATTCCACATTCCCACGCACGGTCAAATGTGGAAACAGAGCATAGTTCTGAAACACGGTATTGACGTTCCGCTCATACGGCTTCAGCTGATTGATGCTCCGCCCGTTCAGCGAAATATCGCCCGCGGTGGCCTCTTCAAATCCCGCCACCAGCCGCAGCGTGGTGGTTTTACCGCAACCGGACGGGCCTAACAATGCAAAAAAGGCACCACGCTCCACCGCAAACGAGATTTCGTTCACAGCCTGATGCGTTGGGTAGTGCTTCGATACACCCTGCAGCTCAAGGACCAGATCCATGGCGTTAGAACCCAATCTTATGCAGAAATTCCAACACCGCCGCGTTGAAGCGGTCCGGCATTTCCAGCATGGTGAAATTTCCACCGCCAGGCCACTCCTGGTGATCCACGTTGCTGAACATCCCATTCAGCATGGCATCGTTTTCCGCCTTGCGGCCCTTGTCGGAAAAGACGCACAGTGTAGGAACATCACTTTTCTCCGCCCACATACTGCCATCGCTCATGCCGTCCATGGCGCTTACGGAAATCCATTGCGGCGTTGCCAGCATTTTCTGCTTAATCTGCGCCCTTAGTTCGGGCGGCGTTTCCGGCACAAACATGCGGTCGATGAATCTCTCCGCAATTTCCGGATAAGCGGCACTGCGCAACGATTGCACAAACGGAAGCCGCCGAGCCTTCCGCTGTTCCATACCAGCGGCGTCGACTGGGGTGGAAATGGCCGCATCCACCAGCACCAGCCCAACCACTTTTGCCGGAAAGTCCACCATAAATTGGCGCGCTACCGGTGCCCCCATATTGTGGCCGATCAGAACCGCGCGGCTGACTTTCGCATCCCGCAGCACCGCGTCCACGGCGCTGGCGAAGTGCTGCTGCGTGTAGTCCACCTTCGGTCCGTCGCTGCCGCCGTGCCCCGGCAGATCCATCACAATGACACGATACTCGGCGCTGAGCGCGGGAATGTTGCGTATCCAAATCAAGTGATCGCAAAGCCATCCGTGGACCAGCACCACGGCCTTTGCGCCCTTGCCAAAGCTTTGATACCGCACCCGAGCCCCGTCCAGTATGGCAATGCGGAATGGCACGCTGGCCAGGAACGCGGCGCCTAGAGCAAATAGACTCAAAATCGTCAGCATCATTGATTAGCGTGCTTCCTGCCAGGCGATCTGCTGTTGCGTCATGCAATGCAGCGTCCCCAGGCCCAACACCAGGTCGCCGCAATGAATCCCTACCACTTCGCGATCCGGAAACAACTTCGCCAGGGTGTTCAAAGCCACGCGGTCCATCGGATCGTTGAAGGTTGGCGCCAGCACCAGCCCGTTGGCGATATAGAAATTCGCGTAGCTGGCCGGCAGCCGCTGCCCTTCGAAGAAAACCGGCTGGGGCATGGGCAGAGTTACGACGCGAAGATCCTTGCGCCGCTTCAGCAACTTGACATTCTCCTGCGTGGGTTCGAAATTCGCATCGGCGCGGTCGGCTTCCACGGCAATCACCACCGTAGCTTCATCGGTAAACCTCGCCAGATCGTCCACATGTCCGTGGGTATCGTCGCCCGCAATCCCATTCTTTAGCCAGATGGTCTCTGTGATGCCCAGATATTCCGCGAAAACGCGCTCCAGTTCTTGCCGCTCCAACCCCGGATTGCGCGCCTGAATGGGGCTCAACAAGCACTCTTCGGTGGTCAACAACTTGCCGCGCCCATTCACGTCGATACTGCCGCCCTCCAATACAATACGCCGCCGGTCGAGGAATGGTTTTACATCCGGCACGCGGAGCTTGCGGGCAATCTTCGAGGGAATCGCGTCGTCCGTTTTCCAGTTGCTGTACTTCGCCCAGCCGTTAAAGCGCCAGTTCAATATGACCGTCGCGCCTTCGCCGTCCCTGGCAAACGTCGGGCAATAGTCACGGGTCCAACTGCGATCTGTAGGCGCATGAAAGAAATCGACGGCCGCTAGATCGACGGCGTTCTTTCGCAGCATGGCGGTCACCTTGCGCTCTACTTGGGCATCCGCCACCAGCACGTGTACCCGTTCGACGCGGGCCAGCCGTTTCACAATGTCGCAGTAGACCCAGGGCACAGGTGGAAACTTCCCTGGCCAATCGGTGCGCTCATGGGGCCAGGCGAGCCAAGTCCCCTCGTGCGGCTCCCACTCCGCGGGCATGCGGTAGCTCATGCGCGTCCGGTCCAGCGACTGGTGATGCCGCCGTAAGCGTCAATGCGGCGGTCGCGGAAGAAGGGCCAATTCCGCCGCACCTCTTCCATGCGTTTCGGATCGCATTCCACTACCAGAACTTCTTCCCGGTCCTGCGAAGCCTGAGCGATCACTTGGCCGAATGGATCCGCGACAAAGGACGAGCCCCAGAACTCCAGCCCATGATCCGGCGGACCTTCAAACCCGGTACGGTTGACGGCCGCGACGTAGATGCCATTGGCGATGGCGTGGGAGCGTTGGATGGTCTGCCACGCGTCAAGCTGCGCTTTTCCGTACTGGGCCTTTTCGGCCGGATGCCACCCGATGGCGGTGGGATAGAACAAGACATTCGCTCCACCCAGGCTGGCCAGGCGCGCGCCTTCGGGGTACCACTGATCCCAACAGACCAGCGTGGCAATGCGGCCATAACGGGTATCGAAATTCAAGAAACCCAGATCGCCCGGGGTGAAATAGAATTTCTCGTAATAGAGCGGGTCGTCCGGAATATGCATCTTGCGATAGATGCCCAGCAGCGATCCATCGGCGTCGATCATCGCCGCTGTATTATGATACAGACCTGCGGCGCGCCGCTCGAACAGGGACGCGACCACGACCACCTTCAATTCCCGCGCCAGATCTCCCAGGGCCATGGTGGACGGACCTGGAATCGGCTCGGCCAGATTGAAGAGCTCGGCGTTCTCCTCACGGCAGAAATATTGGGAAAGAAAGAGCTCTTGCAGACAGACAATTTGGGCACCTTGGCCGGCAGCCTGACGAATTCCGTGACGCGCTTTCTCCAAATTTTCCGCAGGGTCCTGGGAGCAGGACATTTGCACCAACCCGATGCGGAACTTCTCCTCTGTGATCAATGGCATTGTCCGATTATCGCGCGGGAGGATGGCTGGGTTGCGGCTCGGCATGCATTTTGGGTAGGGTGACTGGCGGGTTTAGGGTGGTGACGATCGACGGGTTGGTTCGTGCGGCGCTTCGGGAGACTGGAGGGCGCTGGGACGACGGGTCAGGCGGAGGCTGGAGCACGGGATTTGGGTCGTTTCGCAAATTAGCATTGGGGGGATTTGGGTCGTTTCGCAAATTCAGTTCCTGGCGGAGACGGAAGAGGGCTTTCATGGCGCGATCGTGCATGCGGCTGTAGCTGGTTTCGTAGCGCAGGATCAGATCTAACAGCTTTTCGTGTTCGGCCATGGCAATGAAAGCGAGCGCAACGCGTGCGGGTGCGTAGGAGACTTCCTCTTCCAAGCTTTCCATTTGCAGGTTGAACGACGCGGTTTGAATTGCCCAGCAACGTTGCTGACGCCAACGGGCGGCCACCATTTCGTCGACCAGATTCATTTCGACGCTGTCCTGGGGTTGGAATTTCTCGATATAGGTCTGGAGGAGTTCCGCGAATTGTTCCGGGCTTTCATTGAACCTGAGCTATGCGTCTTCGCGGGTGCGCGTTTGAAAGCGGAAGCATAGCGAACCATTTGGGGACCCCATAGACATTGGGGTAAAACAGAGAATTGCGAAGTTGCCCCTTCGCAGAACCG
>JBBRNO010000060.1:0-34682 GCA_038230275.1 Bryobacterales bacterium | reverse complement strand
TCCCCCACACCCAGTGGGTGCAATGAAAACATTTCCCTCTCTGCTCACTCATCTCGCCCGGAGCCAGTCCCACGGTGCCTCCCGCGCGCATCCCTACCCGCAATCTCAATTCGCCGCACCGCTTATCGAGCGATTAGGGGCACTGAGGAAGTTGATCCGCCGCAGCGCTGGGTCGACACCGAGAGTTATAATTTTGCACCGCCCCCGTTGTAGGTGACGGCAGTTCCGGAGAGGGCAGGAGGCTTGGCGCGCAATTGCGATAGCGGGTAGAAGGTTCCGCGCCAATGGATTCCACCGGTCCAAAGGGTGACCGTCATGGAACGCAGAAGGATGTAGCAGAAGGCGACGATGGCCAGTGGATAGGTTGGCGCGTAGATTGGGCGCATACCCACGCTTCGGGCATTTGCAGTGAACAGAATGAGGATTGTGGCTACGATCAGGGCGTTGAGCATTTGCAGCCAGCCGCGGGTTGCGAAGAGGGCGGCGAATGGCCAGACGCCGATTAGTATTTGAACGGCTGAGCCAGCAATGGCAAGCACAGCGTTGTATTCCACGCTGGCGAACATGTTCTTCATCAGGCCTTGCACCATCTGTCCGAAAGATTCATACCACTCAACGGATAGCAGCGCGGCGCCAATCACAAAGTCCTGCTTGTAGCCTTGCTGTTTGATGAGTTGGCCCAGTTTCATGTCGTCGTCCGGACGCATGGCGATTCGTTGGTGCCCGCCGATGGCGCGATAGGCGGTGGTTCGAACCATGTTGAATGCGCCGATTCCTACGTGTTTTGCGCTCTTGGGATTTCGAGCCTTCCAGGGTTGGACGTACATGTTGAAGATGAGCGCGAACGTGCCAAGGAAGGCATTGAGCAAGAAACTATTCATGACGATGCGGGGCGAAATGGCGAGGTGGTCAACGCTGCGTTCGACGGCATAGTGCACGGCGCGGCTTAGGACGGACGGGTCCATCACGATGTCGGCATCGGTGAAGATCAGAAACGAGCCGGATGCGCGGGCCGCGCCTTGGTGTAACGCGTGGTTTTTGCCCAGCCAGGCCGGTGGTAGCTGTTGGATGGTGACCAGTTGGAGGCGGGGATTGGTCTGCGCCATACGGAACAGAATTTCTCCGGTGCGGTCCGTGGAGCGATCATTTACTACGATTACTTCGTAGTCGGGATAGTGCTGGTGAAGGATGGAAGTGAGCGCTTGTTCGATGCCGCGCTCTTCATTGCAAGCGGCGACTACGATGGATAGCTTTGGCGGCGCCGGGCCAGGGAATGGCGGGATGTCTTCCAGGTTGGCGAGGACGCGGGATCCGCTTGCCAACTCCACGGCGGCGTAAAGGTAGTAGATGAGAGTGCAGACCGCCGCCAGCAAGAGAAGAGTTTGCATATGCCGATCTTGCCATGATTACCCGTGAGAATAGTGGGATGACTTGGATTTCGCGACGGCATTTCCTGGGATCGGCGGCGCTATTTGCCGCGACGCGCAAACTGAAAGTGGTTGTCACCGGCGGTCATCCAGGAGACCCTGAATATGGCTGCGGCGGCACGGTGGCGCGCTTTGTGGGTGCAGAGCATGAGGTGGTCCTGTTGGGTGTCCGGAGCCGGATCCGGCCAAGGGGAGCGCGGGACGGGTGGCGGAGGCGCGGCGGGCGTGTGAGCTGTTGAAGGCGCGGGCTGTGTTTGCGGGGCAGTGCGATGGCTACGCCGTGGTGGACCGGGAACGGTATGAGGAGTTTCGGGTTGTGCTGGCGGCGGAGAAACCGGATGTTGTGTTCGCGCAGTGGCCGGTGGACGGGCACAGGGATCATCGGGCGATCTCGACGCTGGCTTACGATGCGTGGCTGAAATCGGGAAAGACGTTCGGATTCTACTACTACGAAGTGTCGGATGGTGAGGATACGTTGATGTTCGCGCCGACCGGCTATGTGGACATTTCGCAGACGGAGGCGCGGAAGAAGGCGGCTTGTTATGCGCATGCTTCGCAGGCTCCGGACAAGTTCTACGCGCTGCAATCGCAAATTACCCGGTTTCGTGGAGTGGAGTCGGGCCACGCGCAGGCGGAGGCTTTTGTGCGGCATGTGCAGAGCCCGGGAAATCTTTTGCCGTGAAGAGGCGGAGAGGCCAGCGGAATCAGTACGCGGATATTTCTTTGAAGCGGTAGGTGGAATTTTTCGGAACGGGCATCGTGCGGAAATCCCATATTTTGCCCGGCAGCAGATCATCGCCATAAGCGACTACGGTGGTCGCAGGCGAGTTCGAGCTTGCCAACGGATCGACGGAAAAACTAACCTGAATCGATTTGTATTTGACTTCGCAATTATTCTTGATGCTGCCGGTGATGGCGGTGACACCACCGTTTTGCACGGTCGTGCTACCTAGCATTTCGAGGCACTTGGGAGCCTTGGCGGAGGAGGCAGAAAAGATAAAGTTCTTCAGGCTGACTCCCAGAATGAAAACAACAGCGAGAGCGGAGGCAAAGCCAAGGATGCTAGTGAATTTTTTCAATAAGGCAACCATTCGGATTGTACCCGATCTGGCGCGGTGGCGCTTTCCCTCAAAGTGAGGGAAACAAGTTTCAAGGGAAGACGTCTCAATCCAGTGGTGGACTTTTTGAGAATTTTCCGGACGGTTAGCGCGGCAAGCATGGCGATCTTTTGCCTGCTTGGCCCTGCGCGTGCAGCAGAGGCCGATGCGCTGGCAATTTCGGCCAATATCCAGGCAAAGCACTTACCATTTGGCACGATTTTGGACCCAATCTACGCCTCGGCGGCCAGTTCGCAGGTGAAGGGTTATACGCGGTGCGGCGATTCGGCGCTGTGGACCGGGGCGTATCTGGCGGCTGAATCCTTTCGCTACAAGGTGACACAATCAGCGGATGCGCTGAACAACGTAAAAGCAGGCCTGGCGGGGCTGAAGGCGTTGACCGACGTAACCGGCGACAACCGGCTGGCGCGATGCATGGTACGGGCGGATTCCCCTTTCGCCGCTGGTATTGTGAGCGAAGAGTCGACGCACACTATCAATCAGAATCCGCCGTGGATCTGGGTTGGCGACACGTCGCGCGACCAGGTGGTTGGGACATTCCTGGGACTCAGCGCGGCTTACGATCTGGTGGAGGACGACGGCGTGAAGAAGTCTGCCGGCGAGTTGGCGTCGCGGTTGACGGGCTTTATCTCGCGCCATCAATGGTCGCCAAACGACGATCTTGCGAATACGTTTCTGCTGCGGCCGGAGGAGTTGCAGATGCTGTTGCAGGTGACACGGCATGTGGATCCCACGAACACGGTGAGCGGACCGGTGATTGTGCTTCCGGTAAAGACCGGCGTGTTGGTGGACGTGCAAAGTCTGGGTTCGTACTTCAAGTTCAATCTGGACTACCTTAGCTTTTACAATCTGGTCCGGTTGCAAGATAACGGGGACAACCGGAGTGCCTACCAAGTGGTCCGCGACTATACCGTAGGCCATCAGAACGCATTCTTCAACATGGTGGACCGCGCGCTGCGGGGCGCCGATGCAGCCCGGGATACGGAGACGCGCGCGCTATTGGAGCAATGGCTACAAAGGCCGAAGCGGGATAACTTTGTGGACGTAACGAAGACCGTGCCGGTGTGTGGCGGGCGGGCCTGCGATCCGGTGCCGGTGGCGTTGCGGACGCCGACGGATTTTCTGTGGCAGCGAGATCCATTCCAACTTTCCGGGGGCGGGTCCGGACTGGTGGAAAGCGCGGGAATCGACTATATTTTGCCGTACTGGATGGGGCGCTACTACGGGGTGATTCCCGGAGCAGTGCAATCGGCGGCGGCGGTTAGCGGCACGGTGGCGGCGAATTCGCTGGCTTCGCTTTACGTTGTGAATCCCGCATTCAGCATGGCGCAAGCCAGTTCCCAGCCATTGCCATTGACGCTTGGCGGGGCATCCCTGATGGTTACAGATTCGGCGGGGGTGCAGCGGGCAGCGCCGCTGGTTTACGTTTCTCCCAGCCAGATCAATTTTCTGGTTCCCGATGGCACGGCGGCTGGTCCGGCGAAGTTTGTGGCTACGGCCGGGGCGGCAAGTTCAACGGCAACAGGATATGTATCAGCGGTGGCACCCGCACTCTTCAGCACCAACGGTAGCGGAACCGGCGTGGCGGCAGCAACGGCGATTCGTGTACAGGTCAATAATCCGCAGTTGCAAGCGGCGGTTCCTGTGTTTCAATGCACGGCGTCAGGCTGCGTTACGGTCCCGATTGCACTGGGCGTCGACACACCGGTTTACCTGACGTTGTATGGTACGGGAATTCGCAATCGCGGTTCGCTGGATAATGTGAAAGTGACGATCAAGGGCTTGAGCTTTCCAGTCTTGTACGCCGGACCCTCGCCGGGGTTCACCGGCCTGGATCAGGTGAATGTTGCGCTGTCCCTTGCACTGCGAGGCAGCGGCCAGGCGGACGTGGTTCTCACGGTGGACGGCGCGGTTTCCAATGCTGTCGGGATTGCTGTTCAATAACTGGACTAGTACCTATTTGTTACCGCTCCCTTACGGTCGCGGCTCGGAAACGGGTACAAACGCAGTGCGAGCGGCAGTGCGAGCGGCAGTGCGAGCGGCAGTGCGAGCGGCAGTGCGAGCCGCAGTGCGAGCGGCAGTGCGAGCCGCGAATATCCAGAACGCCTATTTCTCCAACTCAGGACTAACGCGCGGGCAGCGCTTTCCGGGGAATTTTCAGCGCCATGGAACCGGCTACGGTTACCACGTCGTAACGGGCCTGATAGCCCACCAGCAGATGGGCGGCCCAGGGTTCCAGTGCATAATCGGCGACCAGCCAGCGGACCATATCGGTGGTGGCAATTTGCAGGGCGCGGTCGAGCGAACTGGCGAATTCCGGTTGACTGCCTACGCTGATTAGAAAATCTTTCGTTTCGAGGCGCGGGTTGTTCAGGTTGGCCTTCTTGCGGATTTCAACGCTGAACTCAACATCCATACTGGTTTCGACGCCTGTCCCGGTGGCCTCTCCATCGCCCTGGATGGCGTGTCCGTCGCCGATGTAGAGCAGCGCGCCTGGGTGATAAACGGGGAGAATGACGCTGGCGCCTTGGGCCACTTCGTTGTAATCCATGTTGCCGCCGTAGGCTCCGGAGATGCCGCTGATGGGCGCGAACTCGCTGGGTGCGGCTACGCCGATGCAGCCCAGCATGGGATGGACGGGGAACTCCAGTTTGACGCGGGAGCTTAGCGGTTCCCGGAGGTGGACGGTTTGCTTTTCGAGATCGATATCCCAGGGGACGATGTTAGAACGGCCTTCCATTACGAGATTGTCTTTGTAGCGGGCCGAGTAGATGGTTTCGATGTAATCGGGTTGGAGCGCGAAGAGGCCCAGGCGGTAGGCGGTGTAGCCCGAGTTGCGGTTCAGTTGGAGCTTGCGCAGAACGACGACAATCGCGTCGCCTGGTTCGGCGCCTTCGATAAAGAACGGTCCGGTGAGCGGGTTGCCGGAATCGGGATGGCGTTTTACGTTCTTTTCGTCGAAGCCGCCGGCGTCGATTGTTTTGGTTCTTACGATGTCGCCGGCTTTGATGCGCAACAGCGGCGGGTTTGAGCGGCCGAAGTTACGGTAGTAGGTGGTGGCTACAACGTCATGCACTTCCGCGGGTAGGAGCGAAGGCAGGGTGAGAAGGATGGCGGCGAGCGCATGATGCATACGGATCATTTCGCCACCGCCTCGGCCAGCGTTTTCATTTGGGCCAGCCCCTTTTCGAAATCCGGGCCAACCATCTTCTCCATGTCCATCACCAGGCAGACTGCCTTTTCGATAAAGCTCTTATTTCCGCTCATGCTCCAATTTACAATAGTGCCGTTGCCGGCCGGCTGGAATGTAAACGTGGTGGTGTTGGTTGCGGCGAAGGGTTTGGTGAATTCGAGTTTAATGCCGATGATCTCATTCGGCGTGCTGCCGGCAATCGTCATGCGTCCGGCGCCAGCGTCCTTGTTTCCCGACCAGGTGTAGATGGCTCCCTCCCCTGCGGGCGTGCCTTCATACGCCGTTTTCATGGCGGGATCGATCTTGGCCCAAGGCGACCATGCGTCCCACTTGTGAAAATCGTTTACCAAAGCGAACACCGCGGCCGGTGGAGCGGCGATCGTGGCGGAGCGGGCCACGGTGAACGGAGCGGGCTAGGCGTTGATAAAAACGGCCAAGCCGGCCAAGCTTAGTATGCAGACGAAGAGACCTTCTTAAGCATTGGACCTCAGCATTGGACAATGCCCCCAGGAATGAGATTATACGCCGCCGGGAAGCTGAATTTTCTGACCGCCGCCCCGTTTCGGCGTGATGATGGCGATGCCGCCTACGGTTTCCTGGGTAACCTGCCCTTTGATCTGCAGGTCGCGATGGCTCATGAGCCACAATTCCGGGATGATTTCCGCGGTGAGTTTGCCATGACAGAAGACGCGAACGGTGGCGCTTTGCGAGACTACGATGCCTACCGCTTTGGTCACTGCACTCATCTTGGCCGCCGCCAGATGACGCGTTCCCAGACCCATGTGAATATCGACATCAGAGCCAGGGGCATCCAGGTAGCGGCAGGCGGCGATGAAGATTCCGGCTTCGCTCACAACAAAACCGCCGTCCAGTTGCGCCAGTTCCTTGATGGTGCCGCGGAGATCCGGATCGGTGATGTGGCGCAACGAGGCCGGATGGCCATGAAGCGGATCGAGGATGAGGGAGCGTGATCTATCCAGAACCGCTTCATGGTCACCGAGCATGAACAGAGTCCCGATGCGTCTGCCTTCGCGGCCTTCGCGAGCGATCTGGACGGCGAGTTCGATGAGCGGTTCAAGGACCTCTGGAGCGTATTCGGGGACCTGGCAGACGATGGCGTTGAACATGCCGGATTCAGCTTGAGAAATCAAGCTCAACCTCGTCAACGAAGCACCAGCCCCAATCTTCACCGGGCTCAATGGAGCGCATGATGGGGTGCTTGGTGGCGTGGAAATGCTGGGTGGCGTGTTTGTTCTTTGAGGAATCGCAACAGCCGACATGGCCGCACGCCATGCACAAACGGAGATGCAACCACTGTTCGCCCAACTTCAGGCATTCCTCACAGCCGCGAGCGTGCGGTTTTACGGCTTTGATGTGATCCAGGTGTGTGCAAGTCTTCATTGCGTTATTGGTCTTTCCTTTGGCTTCTGAAGTGGAAGCGAGACTTGAAATCGAGTTTGGCCGGGGCGTGAATTTACGGTGATCTGGCCATGATGGCTGCGCACAATGCGGTACACCGTATCGAGGCCGAGGCCGGTTCCCTGGCCCACGGCTTTGGTGGTGAAGAATGGATCGAAGATACGATTCCTGATGTCGTCGGGGATGCC
This sequence comes from Bryobacterales bacterium, assembly GCA_038230275.1. Lineage (GTDB taxonomy): Bacteria > Acidobacteriota > Terriglobia > Bryobacterales > Bryobacteraceae > JANXXV01. The sequence continues at coordinate 27,337 of JBBRNO010000060.1, read as the reverse complement.
GGGCCCGTTGTCGATAAATTCAATGATGGCGCGGTCCAACTCTTTGGAAGTGCGGATTTTCAGTTCCCCTTTGCCGCTCATGGCGTCAGCGGCATTGTCGATGAGGTTCGTCCAAACCTGATTCAACTCGCTGCCGTGCGCGCAGATGCGCGGGATGGTTCGGTCATACTCGCGGATGACGTGCACGCCGTGCTTGAGACGGAACTTTAACATGATGAGAGTGCTTTCGATCCCCTGATGGAGGTCGATTTCCTGTTCCGGATTCTGGTCCATGTAGGAATACTCTTTGATGGCACAGACCAGATCTGAAATGCGGCTGGTGCTGCTTTCGATTTCGTGAACCAGCTTTTCGGCGGCGATGGCGGCGGCAAACCTTTTCAGTACGTCGCCGAGAGTAGCGGCATCGAATCTGGCGGCAATCGCTTCAAGGGCAGCGCGGTCCATTCCGGCTTCCACTAATGGGGACGAGAGTTGCCAGCCATCGGCGACGCCTTTGCTTTCCAGCCATGAGTTGATGTCGTCTTCGCGATCGCTTTGGGTTAGCGAATCGAGAGCCGGAACGTTGGACAACTGGCTTAACGTGGTGCGCTCCAGTTCGGCAAGATAAGACCGCTGCTCGATGGACAAAGTCCGGCAATCCAGCCGCGAATTGGTGGCGCGCACTTGGGCCATGGCGCAAAGCAGGCCCTCTGAGGCACGACGGGCAGCAGAGGCGGGGTTGTTCAATTCATGCGCCAGACCGGCGGAGAGCTTGCCTAGCGCCATCAGCTTGTCACGCTGCTGATCCACGCGGGAAATCTCGCGAATGCGGTCTGCCATCAAGCCGATCAGCTTGGGCAAGAGCGGAGGAGCCTTTTCCAGCATCTCCTTAAATTTGCTGGTGTGCAGGCGAAGGCCCCAAATATCTGAAACCGCCCGAATGGTTGCGCCCATGTGCGTCATCCGGGAAAAGGGAAGCACTCCACCCACCGAACCCGCGTTGCCGATGAGGGCGGGGGCATCCGGTCCGGCGCTTTCGCGTTGGATACGAATGGACCCGCTTAGCAAGACATAGAGCCACTCGGGCGGGTCGCCTTCGCGGCTGATGATCCCACCCGCTTCCATTCGCATTTCGTCAGAGTGAGCGGCAAACCAGGCAATCTGCTCTTCACTCAAATCGGCGAAGAGCGGAAATCCCTTCAGAGCATCTATAACGGATTTTTCAGCCATGTCAGGAGACCTTGCTCAGATACTGGTGAACGAATTGAATGGCGATGGAGCCTTCCCCCACTCCGGAGGCCACGCGTTTGATGGAGCCGTGGCGAACGTCACCCACGGCGAAGATGCCAGGGATATTCGTTTCCAGCAAGTTTGGTTCGCGATCCACGGGCCACCCTTTCGGATACTTGCCGATGCGAACGAGGTCGGGCCCGGTGAGCAGGAAGCCGCGCTCGTCACGTTCCACAAGGCCGGATAGCCAGTCGGTGCGCGGCTCGGCGCCAATGAAGACGAAGAGGGCGGAAGCGGGAACTTTTTCAATGCTGCCGGTGGAATCGCAGGCGATGGAGATGGCTTCCAGACGTTCCTCGCCGTGGACTTCCACGACACGGGAAAACGTGCGGACCTCAATCGCGGGCGTGTTCTGAATCTGATCGATGAGGTATTGGGACATGGTGGCGGCCAGCGATGGGCCGCGGATCAACATGATCACTTTTCGCGCATAGGTGGCAAAGAACATGGCTGCCTGACCCGCCGAGTTGGCGCCGCCAATGATGTAGACGTCTTCATCGCGGCACGACATGCCCTCGGTGCTGGCGGCGCCGTGATAGACGCCGGCCCCGCTTAGGCGGTCAATGCCCGGCAGATCGAGCTTGCGCCATTGCACGCCCATGGCGAGAAGCAGCGCGTGGCAGGAAATCTCGGTTCCATCGCTGAACTGAACATAGCGATAGGGGCCTTGCGCACGGATGCCGGTGGCCTCTTTCGGCGAAAGAATCTCAACCCCGAAGCGTTTGGCCTGGGTGACGGCCCGGCGCGCGAGGTCGCCGCCACTGAGGCCGGATGGGAAGCCCAGATAGTTTTCGATCTTGGAACTGAGCCCGGCCTGGCCACCTGGAGCCGCGCGCTCAATCATCACCGTTTTCAATCCTTCGGAAGCGCCGTAGACCGCCGCCGCCAGTCCGGCCGGACCGCCGCCGATGATGGCAAGATCGTAGAATTCCAGTTCCGCGCGAGTGCGGAGGCCGGCCTTTTCCGCCACTTGTTCCAGGGTGGGTTCATGCAGACAAGTGCCATCCGGACAGACTACGACGGGGAGACCCATGCCGGTGGGGTTGTACTTTTGGACGAGGCGCTGAACTTCCGGATCGTGGCGGGCGGCCTCTACGTCGAGCCACTGGTAGGGGACTTGGTTGCGGGCGAGAAATTCGCGGATTTCGTAAGCTTTGGAAGACCAGCGAGTACCTAGCAGACGCAGTCCTTCGAAGGGGGGGCGGTAGCTTGCCTGCCACTCTTCGAGAAGATCGTCGAGCACGGGATAGAGATTCTGCTCCGGCGGGTCCCAAGGTTTCAACAGGTAGTGATTGAGGCGGACCTCATTGATCGCTTTGATGGCTGCATCGGTGTCGGCATAGGCGGTCAAGAGAACGCGCTTGGCGCCGGGAAATAGTTTGATTGCCTCATGCAAGGTTTCGATGCCGTTCATGTGCGGCATGCGGTGATCGACCAGCAGCAAGGCTACCGGTTCGTTGCGTTGCTGTAGCTTGGTGAGTATGTCCAGCGCGGTGCGGCCGGAATCGGCACGCAACACACGGTAGTGTTCCCCATATTGGCGGCGCAAATCGCGCTCGACGGCACGGAGGACGTCAGCATCGTCATCGACAGTTAACAGTACGGGCTTCGCCAAGAATGATGCTCCTTGTAAGGGAGATGCGGGACAACCGGAATAAGATTCTCGATTCTCCTCTTTTCAGTTTACGCGCCCCGGTTCGATGACTAAGATGAAATAGGTCCGCGGCGGAAACCATGACGGCTAACAAGAGTAGCGAAGCGAGTAGAGTGCCCGGCGGGCGTTCGCCGGTGCAATATTTCGCCGTGCTGGTGGTAATCAACCTGATGTGGGCTTTTCAGTTTTCGGGGGCGAAGCTGGCCACCGAGCGGCTGGGGCCGATAGCCGTTGCGTTGATCCCGCTGGCGCTTTCCACGGTGCTATTTGCTCCGCTGCTGAGAATGAATACAGACAAAGCGGTCCGCCCGCCGAGGGGGCAAGAGGTCTGGCGCGATTTGTTGCTGATTGCAACCCTGGGAATCATTCCGGCGCAGTTGGGACTGACCTGGGGCGTAGAACGCTCGACGGCAAGCAACGGCTCTGTACTCACGTTGACGATCCCGGTTTTCAGCACCATCATGGCGGTGATTTTGCTGGGCGAAAGAATGACCGTGTTGCGCTGGGTATCGTTCGCATTAGCGGTATGCGGGGTAGTGATGGTTTCGGATATCGATTGGAGAGCTGTCTCCCTTTTTCAAGGCACTTATCTGTTCGGCAATCTACTGATTCTTTCCAGTTGTTTGGGTAGTGCGTTCAACAACACGTACTCCAAGAAGTTGCTGGAGACGTTCAATCCGATTGAACTGCTGGTGTACAGCTTTCTGATCGCCGATGTGGAACTTTTCGGCTTGATGCTGATTTTTGAGCGGCATCGATTCGGCGATTTTCTGGCGCTGGGGGCCGGTATATGGGCGAGTTTGCTGATTATTGCGTTGTTCAGCCTGAGCCTTTCGACGCTGCTGTATTTTTGGGTTATCGAGAAGATCGATGTAACGCAAGCTTCCTTGTCGATATATCTGCTGCCGGTGTTCGGCGTGCTGCTTTCGGCGATTGTATTGAAGGAAAAGATCACAGCGGCGCTGTTGCTGGGCGGCGCGCTGGTGTTGGCCGGTACATTTCTGGTGACCGTGTATGAGGAGCGGCGGCGTATATAAGGTGACGATGAAGAAATTCGTAGCGTTGGCGTGGCTATTCTGTTTGCTGGGCGCTACCCGCTTGCGTGCGGCGGACCCGGCCTTGTTTCCGAAGCCGCGTCAGGCCGAAATCATAAAGGAAGTATTTAAGCTGGATGAATCGGTTCCCATTTTGTTGCCGAACCGGCCGTCTTCTTCCGACCTTCTTCTTGCCCGATTTCTGACCGCTGAATTAAGCGACCGTTATGGCTTGGCGCTGCATAGCATAACTGTGACGGCGCTACCTGCAAACGGCTCTTATATTTTGCTTGGGACAGCCTCAAATCCGTTGGTGAAGCAATATCTGACGCGACACACCGAGCAGGCTAAACCGCCGGCGGAAGGCGAGGGGTATGTTTTGACGGTCGACCGGCAGAGAGCGGTAGTTGTGGGTACGGACGATGCCGGCGCGTTCTACGGTCTGCAAACCTTGCGGCAGCTGATGGCGCGCGGGCCCGGTGGCGCCACAGTGCGGGGGGCAAAGATCCGCGACTGGCCTTTTCTTCCTTACCGCGGCGTGAAGCTGTATTTGCCCGGACGAAGCAATATTGCCTACTTCAAGAAATTTGTGCGCGAGGTGATGGCGCTTTACAAATACAACAAGTTGATTCTGGAAGTGAACGGCGCCATGCGCCTGGATCGTCACCCGGAAGTGAATGCGGGGTGGATAGAGTTTGCTAGAGATCTCAAGAACACGCGGCGGGAGCGATCCCCCGGCCCTGGGCGTCAATTTCAGGATTCTGGAAACGCCGATACGGCTGACGGGGGGGTGCTGGAGAAGCAAGAAGTGGCAGACCTGGTGCAGTACGTGCGGCAGTTTCACATTGATGTGATTCCCGAGATTCCGTCGCTGACACACAGCTATTACCTGCTGACTCGTCATCGGGATCTGGCGGAGATTCCGGATGCGGAATGGCCGGACACGTACTGCCCGTCCGAGCCAAGAGTGTACGGGCTGTTGTTTGACGTGCTGGATGAGTATATCGAAGTGATGAAGCCCGCGATGGTGCATATCGGGCATGACGAGTGGCGAATGCCACTGGGCGCTTGCGGGCGGTGCAAAGGCAAAGACCCGGGAGAACTGTTTGGCGCCGATGTCAACCGCATCTATGCTCACCTGCGCGCGAAAGGGGTGGGTACGGCGATGTATGGCGACCACCTGATTGAGGCGCTGCGCGGGCGGAAGACGAAGCATAGTGACAATAAAGGCGGGCAGCCTTATGACATGCCCGGGGCGCTTTCGGTTGAGCAAGTGAAGCGAATGATCCCCAAAGACATTCTTATTTTCAATTGGTTTTGGGACGGGCGCGTGGATGAAGATCTGACCGCTGGCGGCCTTGGCAAGAAGAATGAGGCCGATCTGTCGGGGTGGGGGTTCCGCCAGGTCTTCGGGAACTTTCAGCCGCATATCGCGGACTTCGACAGGCGCGTGGGGCGGAAGGGAATCCTGGGCGCGGCGCCATCGGCTTGGTCGGCCACGAACGAACTGACATTAGGTAAGGACATGATGTTCGACATCCTGGGGAGCGCGAATCTGCTGTGGTCCAACGACCGGCCCGAAATGAACCGGCTGGCGGTGATGGTGCAAGAATTGTTGCCCAGCGTGAGAAACAGGCTGAGCGCGGAACCGCTGCCGAGCTGGGACGGTGCGGCCACGGCGGTGCAGTTAGGGGCAGGCTCGGGGCAGGCGGTGAGAATTGGCGCCGATGTCAACAGTCTGTTGTTTCGCCACGCATGCAGGAAGCCGGGGCGCAATCAGCCTTCGTACACTGCTACCTGGAATTTTGCCGATACTGCGGAACTGTTGGGCTGGTATGAAGTGGAATATAACGATGGCTTCGTAGAGCGCGTTCCGCTGCGGTACGGCGTGAATATTCTGGAGGAGAACTGGCTGCGGAGCCCGTACCCCAAGAGTCTGGCCTATGAATCGGTTCTGTCCACAGGGGCGGATGGCAAGGCAAATTTCACGTATGAATGGGTGAACCCGCGGTACGGAATCGCGATACGGGAAGTGCGGCTGCATTCGGCTTCGAAAGATAATGCCGTCTTATTCGTTGGGCTTAGCATGGTGCAGAAGCGGAAGGCGCCGGAACCTAAGCCACTGCGGCTGGCAAGATAATCAGGGAGGTGAGATGCGGAAGATCGTACAAGTAGTTTCTTTTTTTGGGTTGGCTGCGATGCTCATGGGCCAGCAGACCAAGACGGAAGTGACCAAGGCTACTACACCGGCTGACGATGCCAAGGCGAATTCGACGAAAGTGCCGGACGTCTATGCGGTGACCGGGAACTTCGAACGCGTGCTGGTATTGCGGTTCAAATATCAGGCTGATTTGCTGGCTGGTTTGGAGGCGATGGTGAAGGAGCAGAAGATTAAGAACGCGGTGATTCTGGCCGGGGCTGGGTCTGTGCGCAATTATCAGATCCATTCCGTGAGTAACCGGACTTTTCCCTCGAAGAATACTTATGTGAAAGACCTATCGGCGCCGGCGGATATTATCAGCATGAATGGGTATATTATTGACGGAAAGATTCATGCTCATATGACGATGGCTAACCCGGAGAAGGCGTTTGGCGGGCATTTGGAGCCTGGGACCACGGTGTTTACTTTTGCCATTGTTACGGTTGGAGTGTTGGGGGATGGAGTGGACTTGAGCCGGGTGGACGATAAGACTTACCGCTAGCTAGCAGACGCTTGGGCTTGCTATGGGCGGATTGCGATCATGGTGCGTGCTATCGAAGAAAAGGCTATGGCCACAGATGCACGCAGATAAACGCGGATAAGAAAATGGCGGGTTGGGCTAGAGCTTGATTTATCGTACAAAAGGGCAGACCTTTGCGGGTCTGCCCTTTTTTTTGCGGAACGGAATTGGCTCCGCTCAGAAGTACAGGCGGAGGCCGAGTTGTAACATGCGCGGGAAGTTGCCTTGGGATGTGATCTGTCCGAAGGCGCCGGCTCCCCAGGCCGTGTTGGGGCCGCGGAAGTATGGGGTGTTCATCGCGTTGAGCGCTTCCGCGCGGAACTGGGCTTTGAAATTCTCATGGATGTCAACGGTCTTGAACATTGAGATATCCCAGTTGATCAGGCGTGGTCCCTGTAGGGCGATGGTCCGGGACACGTTGCCTAGCGTGAACGCCGGAGCGTCTGTGAAGGCCGCTTTGTTGATCCAGCCATCGATACGATCTCCGATTGACCCACTTACCGCCGGAGAGATGCCGGTTGCGTTGGGACGCTGGCGCGAGGTTCCGAGTGAGCTGTTGCCGTTGCTGTTCATGTAAATCTGCAGCGGGTAGCCGGACTGGAAGGTAGAGACTGTGTTGATGGACCAGCCGCCTAGCGCCAGGTTGGTGGCGTAGTTGGCACTGCCCATAAAGCGCTTTCCTTTTCCGAAGGGCAGCTCATACGTGATGGCGTTCGTCCAGCGGTGCGGAGCGCTGACGTTTGATAGGCCCCATTCGCCGGCTAGCGAGTAGACATCCTGCGGCCCGCTGTTTCCTGCGTTGAGATTGTTGCCGGCGCCTCCGCCGGACATATCGAAGTTCTTTGAGAACGTGTAGGTGGAAAGCAGAGTGAAGCCCTGGGAGAAGGCTTTTTGCACCTTGAACACTGCGGCATCATACTTGGCATGATTGCGATCGCTGAAGTTCAGGTTGATCGCGGAGTACTGCGGATAGGGACGCAGTAACTGGTTGGCGGCGACGGTTGCGCCGCTGAGGGCCCCGGTACCACCCTTCAGATAGAAGGAATTCGGCACGGAGGCATTCAAGGCCGGGCCGCGGCTGAAGTATTGCGGGTTCAACTGGTCGATGTTCAAACTGGCTGTGGTGAAGGTGAGGTTCGATGTGCGGGAGCCGCTGTAACCCACCGAGGCTACAAAACCGCCGGCGAGCTGGCGCTGGATGTCGAGTGAGAACTGCTGCACTCGGGTTGAGTCGGAGTTGGGATCGAAAATCGTGTTCGACTTTCCGATGCCGGTAAGCGCACCCAAGGTGTTACCCACCGGTTTGTCCAGACCGTTCGGGAAAGGATTTGAGAACTGGATGGCCGGCGTCTTGTTGCCGTCGTTGGAGACGGACGGCTGCGTGTTTGCGGTGATTCCTTCCGTATTAAAGGGCGAGCCAACCGAGAAGGCGGGCGCCCAGAAAAGTCCCCAACCGCCACGGATGACGGTCTTGGCATCCCATTGATAGGCGACGCCGACGCGCGGCGACCACTTGTTGAGATTCGGATTGCCGGTTGTTTGCTTCTGCCCGTCGACACCGGCGAAGCGAAGCACTCCGTTGGTGGTGACGCCAGCGGCGGCGCCAATCGGATTGACGGCCGCGGTATCGAACCCGGTGATGAGGTTGTTATTGACTTCGCGCAAACCGGTTTCCCGTTCCCAGCGCAGTCCGAAGTTGAGCGTCAGTTTGGAGCTGAGGCGGAAATCGTCCTGCACGTAGAGTGCGTGGTAATCGACGAATTCGAAAAGCTTGGTGGGGATGTATCCGGTTGCTCCCGCCGCTGCGCCTAGCAGCATGTCCGCGATGTCCGCACCGGAGGCGCTGCTGTTGGAATTGGAGTTGGCACGGGTGAAGCGATTGTCGAACGTGAATGCTCCGGAGCTGTTGCCCAGATCGATGCCATCGGCGTGCAGGCGGCGGAAGTCATAGCCGAATTTGACGCTGTGGCGGCCCAGGTATTTCGAAGCATTGGCGCCAAAATTCTTCGAGTGATGCACGTAGTTGAAATTGTTGTTGGTTCCCAGAGAGTAGGCGGACTGCATGGTTAGATTGGGAAATGTTTGGGAGAGAACGTCCTTAACGAACGAGTTGGAGAAGCCCAGGCTGGCGAGCGGGAAGTTCTGGGATTTCTGCGTGCCGATATTCGGGAATCGGTTGAAGCCGTAACGGAACGTCATCACCCAGCTGCTGCTGGGGGTAAGCGTGGTGTTCACTTGCGTGGTATCCACTTTCCGGAACAGATACCACTGGTCCGGGGAAGAAATTGTGGGATACGGGTTTTCGCCGGGTTCCTGCGAATTGTAGTGCAAGTAGCTCAAGCTGGCGCGCCACCAGGAGGTTATTTCCTGATCGAGCTTGCCAAACTGCTGGTCGGCCTTGGATGCCAGCGGACCGGCGCCAGCCAGATTGCTCTTTCCGTAATAGGTGGCGGCCTTGGTGGGAGCCATATAGGTGGCGGCGATGTTCTTACCCACGGTGTCGAGGCGGGCCGAAGGAATGCTGTTGCCTGGGAAGGGCGAACGGCTGCCATCTGCCTGCGTGGTCAAAGGATCGTAGATGAGAAGCGGGGCACCGGCGCTGTTGAGAGTCTGGGAGAAGTTTCCCGTGCGTTCGAGGGCGGTGGGTGTGTACTGCTCACGGCTGGCGGCCTGCGTGTCGCGGTAGCCTTCAAAACCGATCCAGAAAAATGTCTTGTTCTTGCCGTTGTAAACCTTTGGGATGACGACCGGGCCACCGAAGGAACCGCCATAGTTTCGGAAGGGCTGATCGGTGATGCCTTGGCCGTTGCGGTTATTGAAAAACGTATTCGCCAGCCAATCGGTCTGGCGCATGTAGCCGAGCAGGGATCCGTGATCGACATTGCCGCCCGATTTCACGTAAGTATTGAAAACACCGCCGCCGGTGCGGCCCATTTCCGCGTCGTATGTGCCGGTCTGGACTTTCATTTCCGACACTGCTTCGAGGGACGGAATGATGATGGCGCGGTTGGCGAAGTCGGTGATGGGAACGCCGTCCAGCAGATAATTGTTGCCGCGGACCGGGCCGCCGTTGATGGAAATCTGGGAGGAGCCGGACTGGTCCTGCATGCGATTGTAGCCAGGGTTCCCTACCTGAACGACAGTGGGCGCCAGACGGGACATCATGAATGGATTGCGGCCGAGGTTGGGAAGATCGATGAGTTTTTGACGGTCTATCACCTGTCCTTGCGAAGCGTTGGACGTCTCAAGCAAAGGGACCTCTTCGGTGACCATGACACTTTCGGTAACCTGGCCAACCTCCAGTTTCACGTCAAGCGTAACGAACTGCTGGGTGGCGACAACGACACCATTCCGTTGGAACCGTTTAAAGCCCGGCGCCTCGGTGACAAGTGTAAATGTGGACGGAGTGACCTAGGAGAAGTTGAATTCGCCGGCGGCGTTAGTAATGGTGGAGCGGGTGATGCTGGTGCTTTCGTCAATCATCGTCACTTTTGCTTCCGCAATGACGCTTCCCTGGGCGTCCATAGCGGAACCACGCAAGCCGCCATAGATCGATTGAGCGTGTAAGCTGACGTTCATGACGCACATCGCCGCAACGAGCGGCAGTGCCCGAAGTCCTGTTACAGCCTTCATAGTTTTCCCCTTAGATATGCGAGATTTGGCGCCGCGGGTACCGGGGGGCGCGTTGATCTGCAATACAGGGCAGGCGAGAGGCGCTGAAGGACGGTGGAAACAACCACGGCGGGGAACGAGCCCCGGGCCTCAACGTGCGATCAATTTAACTCAGTATAGGGCACGGTAAGGAGCGACGCCAACAGAAATTTAGGGCTGGCTGATAGAAACTCTTTATGGACGATATGGCGAGGGCTGGTACTAATCCACCGATCTTCCATTAAAGTTATCTGCTTTCGCCTCCGATAAGATCCCATGGGAGTAAGCGTAGCCGACTTCCGCGCTACAGAACTTACATTATGATTCCATTGCACTTAGCCCGAATCTGGCATGGTTGGTTGGCAGTGGTGGTGGTGTTCCTGGCTGGGTTCTCCGGCGAGATGAGGGCATCCGGAAGTTATATGGTCCGGCCGATTCATCCACCGGGACGGGTGATTGAAGACTCCCAAAGGTATGAACTGGGCAAGGCCATCTTCCTTGGCAAAGCGGCTTTGAAGGAACAGGGGACAGCTGACAGGGTAGCGCAGCGCAATCTGCTGGCAGGACTTCAGGAGCGCTTGCCGGTCCGAGTAAAGAAGATGGTCGATTTACCTAGTCTGTCGGGAAGACTGTCGGCCGAACAGATGCTGGCGCTGCAGCACTTCCTACGCGTGCGGCACAAGATCGATTGAGTTGGCATTGAACTTTTTGACCGAATTTTGACCGAGAGTGAACAAAGCCATGTCTAAGTATTGATTGAGCGATGTGACGGCAGTGTGGCAAATCAAATGACTTCCGAACGCACATCCACAGGGCAACGGCGGCTTAGCTTTCGGCTACGGTTGACCGGATTTGCGCTACTGCTGATCACATTTTCGATGGGCGCGGCTTCCATACTTGCCTATCACGTCTCGAAAGGCACGCTTGAGAGGCATCTGCAAAATGAGCTTCTGGCAATTGTAAAGACGGCGGCGCCAATGGTGGATGGCGATCTATTGCCGTTAATCTACGAAGGTCCCTCGGGCGAGATGGCAGGATCGGATGAGTTTGAAGAAATCCGCGGGTTGCTGGAAAAAGTAAAGACCGGAAATGGGATGGAGAGCCATGGAAGCCCGATTTATGTGATGCGGGCGACGGCGGATTTCGCGGCGACGGGAAAGCTGGAATTCGTTGTCATGACCGACCGTGACAGCAAAGGCCGCTATTTCGTAGGTAGCAGGCTGGCTGGGCGCGAGCACTACTACCGGGCGCTGCGAGGGACTGCATCGAGCTCTGGAATCTACACGGACGCGGATGGGGTTTGGATTTCGGCGGCGGCACCCGTGCGCAATAGCCGCGGCGAGGTGGCGGGTATCGTGCAAGCGGACCGGCCGGTGAATTTCTTTTACAATGAAGCGCGCAAGCAGGCGGAGTATATCCTGCTGGCCGCACTGGCCAGCCTGCTGCTATCGGCGGCGATCTCGGCCTGGTTTGCAAGAAGTATGGCCAGTCCGGTGCAGGAACTTGTGAAGGCAACCAGGCTTCTGGCGGAAGGGAAACTGGATCATCAGGTTCGACTGAGCCGCAACGATGAACTGGGCGATCTGGGCGAAAGCATCAATCAGATGGCGAATCAGATCAGTGTGGCGCGCGACAAGTTACTGGCGCACCAGGCGGAACTGGCGGAGGCCTGGAAGGGGGCCGAAGCGGCGAGCCGCGCCAAGAGCCAGTTCCTGGCCAATATGAGCCACGAGATTCGGACTCCAATCAACGGTGTGCTTGGAATGACGGAGTTGGCGCTTGATACGGACCTAACGCCGGAACAGCGGGACTACCTGGTTACGGCGAAGAGTTCGGCGGATTCGCTGCTTTCGGTGATCAACGACGTATTGGATTTTTCGAAAATCGAGGCGGGCAAGCTGGAATTCGACCCAATTGAGTTCGAGTTAAAGCCGGGCATTGAAACGGTGCTGAAGACTTTGGCATTGCGGGCGCATGAGAAAGGTCTGGAACTGCTGTGCCGGTTCGATCCCAAAGTGCCCCAGGTACTAGTGGGGGATCCGGATCGTTTGCGGCAGGTGGTGGTCAATCTGGCGGGTAACGCGGTGAAGTTTACGGGACGCGGCGAAGTTTCCATTGACGTCATTACCGAGGCGCGGGACGAAGACGGCGTCCTGTTGCATTTCATCATCGCGGACACGGGAATCGGCATTTCCAAGGAAAAACAGGAAGGCATTTTCGAGCCATTCGCGCAGGCAGACGGCTCATCGACACGCCGCTACGGGGGAACCGGGCTGGGTCTGAGCATCTCAGAACAGTTGGTGCGAATGATGGGGGGACGGATTTGGATCGAGAGTGAATTGGATGAGGGTAGCATTTTCCATTTCACGGCGCGGTTCGGCCTGCCGGCGCCGCTGGATTTGTCAAGTTCTTTGGCGCCGCCGGCCGAACATTCCATGCTACCTGGCTTGCGAGTCCTGATAGTGGACGACAATGCCAGGAATGCAGCCATCCTTACAGAAACTCTTGCCGCGTGGGGCGTAGAGGCGACGGTGGCGGAAAGTGCCCGGGCGGCTTTTCCGATGATGGTAAGGGGATCCGGCTTGGGGGATTTCTTTCCGGTGATCCTTATCGACTCGCGGATGCCGGTGGAGGACGGTTTCGCGCTGGCTTACAAGATTCAGAACGACCCGGCACTGAGCGGGGAAATCATCATGATGCTGAGCTCGCCCGACTTGGGAGGGGACGCGATACGCTGCCGGGCCCTGGGGATCCAGCGATACCTAATGAAACCGGTGAGGGAAGCCGAACTGCTGGAGGCGATACTGCACGCACTGGGGATCAGCACCGGAGCCGGATTGGCGCGCCTGGCGATCAGCGCCAGTTCCGAACCGGAGTACTCACGGGCACGGGTGCTGCTGGCGGAAGATAACCTGACGAATCAGAAACTGGCGGTGCTGCTGTTGAGCAAAAAGGGGTATTCGGTAGTTGTGGCCGCGGACGGGCTGGAAGCGCTAGAGAAATTCAGCCATCAGCGGTTCGACGCGGTGCTGATGGATATTCAGATGCCGGAGCTGGGCGGGTTCGATGCGACGGCCGCCATGCGGGAAATGGAGAAACGCACTGGCCGGAGGACGCCGATTATCGCGCTTACCGCTCATGCGATGAAAGGCGACCGGGAGCGGTGTCTGGCGGCGGGCATGGACGACTATCTTTCCAAACCCATTCGAGCACAGGATCTGATTGCCAAGCTCGAAAAATGGGTGAGAGCGGCGGACGGATCAGAGCTGCCGGAGCCCGTTGGAACGGTGACCTTGCTGCGATAAGAGTGAGTGGCCGAGTAGGGCTGGCTGGCCGCGAGAGCTTCCCTTGCCGTGCATTTTCGAGAAGCCACACAATCAATGCCGTTTGAGACTTCCGGGCCGGTAGCTGAGCGTGTCGAACTTTAGGATTTTGCGGCCGCGACAAACCGGGGCTGCGCGAAGGTCGCGACGTTGCTGATTGGCGCACCGGAATTGATATTCCCCGCACTGCGCGGAAAGTACCCGGTTCTAAAGCTGCTGCTTGCGGGCGGAGCGGGGGCTACGGCGGCGTTGCCGGCAAGGAGGCAGGGAACGATGCTTTGGCGGCAATGCTGGAACAACGAGCTACAGGGAGATAACTAGGAAGGGCCGACAATAGCGAGAATTGCCTGCGGGGCATCGCTCAACTTGTTCGCAGTCTGAGAGGGTTGCATGGGCGCCCGTATGGACGAGATTTGGTCTTACGTCCCAGTATCGGGTGCAAGGAGCAACGGAGTCTGGGCCAGGATGCAGCGCATGATCTGAAATATAAGAATTACAACGTGCGGGTTCGCATCATCTGGCGACGTGATGAACTTCGAACATTACATTCCGCAAGAGACGCTGATAGGTTTGACGATCTTCGAGATCTCGGCCGCGCAGCATGTTGGCGATCTGGACGGCCGGCGATTCGAGAGCTGGAAATCTCTGACGGAATGCCGTCAGCAGCGCCGGCCTGCGGGACCACTCTTTTTCGGTTAGGCCTAGAGTGACGTCCACCCAAAGGGCAAGCCGGGCGACGCGTTGGCATGGATCAGCGGGCACTTGTTGCCGGTCTCCGTCTGGTTGGTTCAACTGACGTAACGCCGATTCCAGAGTGCGGATCCAAAACGGAAGGAAATCGATGTGGCGGATGCGCAGCTGTTCGCGAATGAGAATGTGCTGCACGATGTCTCCGGCATGAACGGCTTCGCACGACAAACCTTGCGCAACGTGAGGGGCCTGGTAGCCGCGCGCGTGCAGCCAGACGTGCCCGAGCTCATGCGCAATCACCGCGTCTTCCTGCCCATCCCAATCGGCTGCGCGGGCCATGTTGAGAAGTACGACGGAGATGGGGCGGAGGCCGGTGTTGGAATTCACATTGATGGCATGGGTCTGGACGAACTGTGATACGAAAGATCTGCTTTCGAGCAGAGTTCGGAGGAACGGACGGAACTCGGCATCATCGGGCAGGGTAAGTTCGTTACGGCCGGCATCGGTGAAAACACGGGCCAGGACAACCGTCGTCTTGCCGCTAGCTTCAATATCGGCCTTCCACGTGGCCAGTGCGGGCGTGAGAGCTACCCGGCTGGAGGCATCCATGGCGAAGAGGCCGCTAAGCAGTAATGGAAACAGGGCGAGCGTGGGGAGCGGCACCAATTAGAATGGTCTCACGTGATCAATCGGCGTCAATTTGTATTGTGCGGGGCTGGAGCGCTTAGCGCCGCCTGCGGCAAGAAGGAAGCGGGTGGGTTCAGCGGCTACGCCTTTGTGGCGAATGAGGCCGGGAAAGCCATTGCGGTGGTGGACCTGGCGGCGTTTTCGGTTGTACGGCAGATTCCAATCGACGGAGAGCCCACTGCCGTGATCTCCCACCCAACGCGTCCTTCCATCTATGCGCTGACGCCGCGAACGGGCACCATCCACGAAATTAGCACCCAGACCATGAGCGTCACGCGAAAAGTGCAGGCTGCGCCTAGCGCGATGGCGATGCGAATTGCGCCGGACAGTTCCGCGCTGTGGGTATTGAGCCGGGATTCACGGAAGCTGGTGCGGGTGGCAGTGGAGAACTTTCGCCCCGATGCGCAGATTGTGCTGCCGCTGGAGCCGGCCGATTTCGATTTGTCAGATTCCACCGGCTTGAGCGCAATCAGTTACGGCAACGCGGGTTCCGTTGGATTGGTGGACCTTGCTTCCCGAAGCATTGCCGGGCAGGTGCGGATCGGAAGCTCCGTAGGCGCGGTGCGATTCCGCCAGGACGGCAAGGCGCTGCTGATCGCCAACACCGGGGACCGCATGCTGTCTGTGCTGGAAACGCCGGGCGGAAAGGTGATTGCGAACCTGCCGCTGGCGGTGCGTCCGGACAATCTCTGTTTCAATCCGAACGGCGGGCAATTGTTCATCACCGGAGAGGGAATGGACGTGGTGGTGGTGGTGTTTCCCTACCGGATTCCAGAGGTGAAGGAAACGGTTTTGGCCGGACACGCACCGGCGGCCATGTGCGCCTCGGAACAGTTTCTATTCATTGCGAATCCCACTGCCGGGGACGTGAGCATTCTGGATATCAAGACGCGTAAAGTGATCGCCGTTACGGCGGTTGGCGCTGAGCCTGGCTTCATCGCGCTGACTCCGGGAGAACAGTATGCATTGGTGCTGAACCGAAAGTCCGGCGATATGGCGGTGATCCGGCTGGGGGCGATCAGGAACGACCGCAGTAAATCTACTGCGCTGTTCACTATGATTCCGGTGGGATCCACGCCGGTTAGCGTGGTGGCGCGGAGGACTTAGGGGCAATGCAACCTCCTCCGCGACCCCGCCTTCTCCTCGATCGCAATTCTGACGCTGGCACCTTCGCCGGTGTGGCTTAGCTGCTATTCGCAGTAGGCGCTGGAGCTTGCGCCGTCCCCGGTTTCAACGCCGTCCGATCCGATCCGGCGGACGTGCTGCGCTACGAATGACGATTTTCGCGGGAACCGTGCCGGTTAGCGTGGTGGCGCGGAGGACTTAGGCGGCGGTACCAGTTCGTAGGCGCCGGGGCGAAGGCCGTAGGTTGGCCCCAGCTTGCGGTAATCGACGGCAGCGCGGCTGTTCCAGTCCCACTCGATGACTCCGCTCTTCAGAGTCATCTCGCATTGCAGGCGTTCGGTGCCCTTGAGCAGGGCGTCCGAGGAGTCGCGAAATCCGAACTCGCCCTTCTGTATCGACCAGACGGTGACGTCCGCGAGTGAGCCAACCGTCAAATGGCCCAGTTCCGGATGATGAATCATCTGCGCGGGATTCCATGTGGAGCGGAGGATTACGTCCGCCAGCGGCATGCCCATGGCGAGAAATTTCGAAGCGGTGGTGGGGAAATCCATCAGACCCTTGTTCATGCTGGGAACGTGCAGATCGGTGGAAATGGAATCGGGATAAAATCCTTGGGCGACTGCGGGAACGGCGTTGCGCATGACGAAGCTGCCGTTGCCGTGGCCAACATCGAATTTGACTCCGCGCGCCCGGGCTTGCTTCAGATAGTCGTAGACCTTTCCGTTTTCATCGAGCCAAGGGACGGCGGCGCGATAGACGTGCGTGCTGATGTCGCCGGGGCGCAGGTGTTCGGTCACCAGCTGCCAGTAGGGACGCTGGGGCAGGAAGAAGCCGAAGTCCACCATCACAGGCAGATTGGTGAGGTTGCCGGCCTCGACGGCGCGATCAACGGAGGTCCAAGTGGGCTTCTCAAAATGCGCCGACTTGATGCCCACCACCACATCTTTGTTTCGCCGGACTACTTCGGCGATGCGTTCGGGCAACATGTCGTTGACGTCCTGTTCCACCAAGTTGGTCATCATGCCGTAGCCGGCGATGTTGATCATGGCCAGGACGCGCGTCTTCGACCTGTTGATGACGGTGGCGCGAAATTGATCGAAGTTGCGATAGCCGGAGGTACCGGCGTCCACCATGGTGGTGACGCCGCTGCGGAAGCTGAACGAATCGGGATCGATGCTATTGTCGCCGGCCCAGGCGGCTGGAACATTGGTGGTGTGGAAAACGTGTACGTGAATATCGACAACGCCCGGGGTGATGTAGAGGCCGCTGGCGTCAATGACTTTGGTTGCAGCACCAACGTCAATGGATGCGGCCACTAGCGCGATTTTGCCGCCGCTGATGGCGACGTCGCGAATGGCATCGATCTGGTTCTTTGGATCGATGACGTGCCCACCCTTCAGTACAATGTCGTAGCGCGGTTGGGCGGCGGCGACGCTAGCGATTAGCGCAAAAAGGAGGAAGGGTTTCAAGCGTTGATGATCCGTTGCTTTGCCGCATCCCACTTCATGTACTTGCGCTTGCGGTAAGAGGTGTTGCCCATCTCCGCGGCAACCACACCGTAGTAGCCGAGGTTGCAATCGCAGTTCAGTTCCTCATTTTTACGGATGGCGTTCTGCAAGTTGCGGTGGTGGATGGCGAGATCTTCCGCGCCAGACTTGACGTGAACGATCTCCTTCGCCTCATCCTTGAAAAGCTCCTGCGGATGAATGGTGAAGCCGGTGCGGGTGAATTCCAGCGTTGCCTTGTGACCGCGAATCAGGTGGTCGATCTTGGTGTCGTTGGCCATGGAGCTGACCAGTTGGATGGTGAGACCTTCCGGGTAATCGAGCAGGAAATTGATGGTGTCCGGAATTTCCGCCAGACTGTCCTTGAATTCGAACTTGCCGCCGGCCGCGACGCCAGTGGAGGGGAACGTAAGGCCGAGCGATTTGATGAGGCGCGTTACACGGTGCACGAAAAGGTCCCCCGCGATGCCGCCGGAATAATCCCAATAACGGCGCCAGCGGAAGAAGCGTTCCGGATCCCAAGCACGCTTCGGCGTACTGCCGAGCCACGCTTTCCAATCGAGATTCACGCCGGGTTTCGCGTCGGCATCAATCGGGTAGGATGGCGCGGCCCAGAAATCTCCTTTGTGATTGCGCGAATAGTCGATCTGCGCCAGCACCACTTTTCCCAGGGCGCCGTCTTTGATGAACTTGTTCGCTGTTATGTAGGAATCGTCGGAGGTACCCTGCACGCCAACCTGCATCTTGACCTTACCGCCGTGAATCTTGGCGACCACGCGCTTGGCCTGTTCCACGGTGCGCGTCATTGGCTTCTCGCAGTAGATGTGCTTGCCCGCGTCGGCTACATCGAGCGTCATCTGGCAATGCCAATGCTCCGGCGAGGCCACCAGGACGTAGTCGATGTCTTTGTTGTCGAGCATCTCATGGTAGTTTTTGTAAGGCTTGCCACCGGTGAGCTCAGCCGCCTGGTCCCGCCGCTTGTCGTAGACGTCGCACACGGCGATGGTTTCGACGTTATCGTTTTCCTTATTACGTTTGAGCGCGCGCATGTGGCCCATGGCCTGGCCGCCGCATCCGATGACGCCGACGCGGAGGCGCTCATTCGCGCCTTTGATTTCCGAATAACTGCGTGCGGTGGTGGTGGTCAAGACGGCGGCCGCGGACGCGCCGAAGAATTCTCTGCGGGAAACAATTGCCATGGGTAGATTGTAGCTCCGGCGGTTAGTAGAATGCTGCGTTGAGAATTGCCAGGGCCGCGATGGCGGCGGTTTCGGCGCGGAGAATTTGTGGACCGAGTGACGCGGAGGTCCAACCGGCGGTGTTTGCAGCGGTACGCTCGGCGTCGGTCCAGCCGCCCTCCGGGCCCACGAGCATCGCGACGGTAGCGGGTTTGTGGGCAAGCGCTTTAAGAATGGGAATGCCGGTGCGGGCTTCGTCCAGAAACAGGCGTACGCTGGATTCCTGTTTGACGGCTTCGGCAAATTCGACTGGGGCGGTGACTTCCGGGAGTTTGGCGCGGCGGGATTGCTGGCTGCTTTCGAGCACGATGCGCCGCCAACGGGTGAGCCGCTTTTCGACGGCGCGTTCGAGTCCGCGCTCGCTGCGGATGGCTTCCACGGGGACGATGACAGAGACACCGAGTTCGGTGGCCTTCTCCAGAATCGTCTCGAAGTGATCGAACTTGATGAGCGAGGCGAGGAGCGTGACGTGGACTAGCGGCTCCGTGGAGGGAAGTTTTTCCAGGGTGCGAAAGACGATTCGCTCTTTGCGGGCCGTTTCGATCTCGGCCAGGTAGACGTGGGTGTTGTCTGAGATTTCGTATTTTTGACCGGCTTCCACACGGAGGACATGCGAGAGGTGGCGCGCTTCCTCGCCGTTGAGTTCGGCGCGGTGGTTGTGTACTTCGTCCACGAAGAAGCGTCGTCGGGCCATGTAGGTACTTTAGCGTGGAGTGCGCCTGGTTGTTCTCCGTTCGATTCCACCCTGGAGATCATTCGTGAAGGAATGATAAGGGCGAGTCGATCAGTGGTGTGGAGGGTGACTTCCTGGAAACCTGGGCGCAACTTGTGAGCAAGTACGAAGAGAACTGCCGCCACCGGGGGATGTCATTCCGGCAGCGTTTGGTTTGCCAAATGCAACCGGGCGATAATAGCGGTTCATGATTGCTCACCTGCGCGGGACGCTGCTGGAGAAGACTCCGAACCAGATCATTGTGGACGTCCAAGGCGTGGGCTATGACGTGATCATCCCAGTCTCCACGTTCTCTACCCTGCCGGAGACGGGCGCGGAGGTGCGGTTGCGCATTCATACGCACGTGCGTGAGGACGCAATCACATTATTCGGATTCCATTCGCCGCAGGAGAAACTGCTGTTTGAAAAGCTGATCTCCGTAAGCGGGATCGGTCCAAAACTGGGGATCACGATACTCTCCGGGCTGGCGACCCTGGACTTGGTGAGTTCCATACGGAACGGGCACGTGGACCACCTGGTGCGGATTCCGGGCGTGGGGAAGAAGACGGCGGAGCGCATGGTGTTGGAACTTCGCGACAAGCTGGAGAATATCAGCGTTGGATTGCCGGCCGCCACCGATGAGCGGCCCGCGTCGGCAATGACCGAGATTGAACAGGACGTACTTTCCGCACTGATCAATCTGGGATGCAACCGTCCGTCGGCCGAAGCCGCGATTCGTAAGGCGAAGGCGGGCGGCACCGCGCTGGAGTTTGAGCCGCTTTTCCGGAGATCGCTCGAACTGGTACGGTAAGCTTAGAACTTCATGCCGGAATCCGGGATCGTTTCAGCATCTGCACAGGAGGAAGAGCGGCAGTTTGAAGTGAGTCTTCGACCGCGCCGGCTGGAGGATTTCACCGGCCAGACGAAGCTGAAGGAAAATCTTTCCATCGCGATTGAAGCCGCAAAGCGGCGGGGCGAAGCGCTGGATCATGTCTTGTTATACGGTCCGCCGGGGCTGGGGAAAACTACGCTGGCCACCATTATTGCGAACGAGATGGGGGTTGCGTTCGATCAAACCTCGGGGCCCATTCTGCAGAAGAAGCTGGACCTCACCGGCATTCTGAGCAACATTCGTCCGCAACAAGTGTTTTTTATCGACGAGATCCACCGCTTGTTAAAAGACGTGGAAGAGATGCTGTATTCGGCGTTGGAAGATTTCCGCGTGGACATCATGATCGGGTCGGGGCCGGGCGCGCGGACACACACGCTGGACGTGAAGCGGTTCACGGCCATTGGCGCCACCACACGCCAGGGATTGCTGAGCGCGCCGCTTCGGGGCCGTTTCGGGCTGGTGCTGCGGTTGAACCATTACGACGTCCCGGAGTTGCAAAAAATTGTGCTGCGTTCGGCGCCAATGTTATCGGTGACTATCGACCCTGACGCCGCGGAAGAAGTAGCGCGGCGCAG
This sequence comes from Bryobacterales bacterium, assembly GCA_038230275.1. GTDB lineage: Bacteria > Acidobacteriota > Terriglobia > Bryobacterales > Bryobacteraceae > JANXXV01. The sequence continues at coordinate 6,262 of JBBRNO010000060.1, read as the reverse complement.
CCGGGGGACACCGCGGATTGCCAATCGATTGCTGCGGCGGGTGAGGGACTACGCACAGGTTCGCGCGGACGGCCATGTAAGTTTGACCGAAGCGAAGATTGCTCTGGATCTGTTGGAAGTGGATCGCTTTGGACTGGATGAGATCGATCAGAAAATCATGCAGACCGTTCTGGTGAAGTACGGCGGCGGACCGGTGGGGCTGAGCACGATTGCAGCTTCCATTGATGAAGAGTCGTCCACAATTGAAGAAGTCTATGAGCCCTATCTGATGCAGTTGGGGTTCATTGACCGCACTCCGCGCGGGCGGGTGGCAACGGACCGCGCGTTCGACTATTTCAAAGTCCCGAAAAGGCCGCGTGGGGCGCTGCAGGACAACCTGTTTTGAAGACAATCTACCTGGCGCTGGGGACGAATATGGGCGACCGGGAAGAAGCGCTGCAAACCGCCATCGACAACCTGCACAGCACGGACCTGCGGGTCAAACGGCTTTCCTCCGTATACGAAACCAGTCCGCAGGAGATGACCGCGCAGCCTTGGTTCCTGAATATGGTGCTGGAGGCGGAGACGTCGCTTTTGCCAATCCGGCTGTTGGGAAGAGTGATGAACGTGGAACGGAAAATGGGCCGCAAGCGCTTGGTGGCGAAAGGGCCCAGAGTCATCGACATCGACATTCTTTTCCATGGAGCCGCGCTGGTGAGCACGGCGCATCTCAAAATTCCGCATCCGGGAATCGCATCGCGGCGGTTCGTATTGGAACCGCTTGCGGAGCTTGTACCGGATATGCGGCATCCGGGGAACCAGCGAACCATTCGAGAATTATTGCTAGGAACGGCGGGCGGGATCGTTCGGAAATCCGCTTTCCAGCCGTTAATCCCGAATCGATAAGATTCGCACCTTCCGGGCTAGGGTAGTGTCCCCGAATTGGGTGGACACTACTGAAAACCGCTCCTTTACAGTCGCGGCTCGGAAACTACTGTTGCAGCAACGAGTTCGAGACCGAGCCGCGCGCCTGAGCAAGCCGTTTCTTGTGTCCAGTTATTTGTCGGACAGTACACTAGCACTTTTAGATTTTACGGGCGTGACAGGCAGGCGCGCAGCATCCACGCCATCTTGTTGTGCTCTTCCAGTACGCCGGTGAGAAAATCGGCGGCATCCGCGGCATCGAACTTCTTGTCGGCCTTATCGATATCTTTGCGCAAGGCACGAATGATGGTTTCATGATCGGCGAGAAGATCGGAAATCATGTCGTCTTCGCCCGGGTGCTTGCCTGGAGATTCTTTGAGTCGCGACGCTTGCACGTACTCGGCCATGGTGCCCTTGGCGAAACCACCGAATTGACGGGCATTCTCGGCCACATCGTCCATGATTTCGTCCAACTGCTCGTATTGCTTTTCGAAGAACAGGTGCAGATCGTGGAAGCGCGGACCCATCACGTTCCAGTGATAATTTCTGGTCTTGGTGTACAACAGAAATTCATCGGCCAGCAAGACGTTCAGGGCATCCACGATGCCGGAGCGTTTATCGTCGTCTAATCCTACGTTCACTTTTTCGGGGGTGAGCGGGCCTGCGTTTTTCGATTTTGCCATGGTTCTCCTATCCTACTGTTTGGATTCCGCATCAACTCCATTAGATTCAGGGATTGGGAAGGTGAGTTTCTCAATACGAATGCGCGCTATACGATTCCGGTCCATTTCCAGGATGGTAAAGCGGCGGTGATCGCGCTCCACGGTGTCCCCGGCCTTCGGAATTTCACCAAGCTGGAACAACAGAAAACCGGCTAAAGTTTCAAATCCGGCGTCGCCGGGCAGTTCGATTCCGTATTGGGTTTCCAGGTTGCGGATGCTGGTGCTGGCTTCCAGTTCGAGGGTACGCGCTTCGGCGGAGGGCGCTTCGCGCGACTCGTCATGTTCGTCGCCGATGTGGCCGAACACCTGCTCCAGCACGTCTTCCAGCGTCACCATTCCGCTGATGGTGCCGAACTCATCCACCACGATCGCCATGTGATTGCGGCTCTTGCGGAAGTCATCCACCAACTGATTCAGCGGTTTGGTTTCCGGCACGACCAGTGGTTTGCGTAGCAACCGGCGGAGGCGGAACGGCGTCACGGGCCGGCGCTTTTCAATGGCATCGCGGCGTTCCTCCCACACCCGTGTCAGGTCCTTATAGTGAACTACGCCGATGATATTTTCAGGCTTTTTCTCGTACACTGGCAGGCGCGAATATTGATGGTCGATCAACAGCCGCAACACCTGATCCAGCGGCGCATCCACAGAGACGGAAACAACTCCATTACGCGGCACCATGATTTCGCGCGCGCTGTAGTTTTGCAAGTCCAGCAGGTGCTGAATGGCGTCTTCTTCAAAATGGTGCAGATGGCCTTCGTCGCGGCTGTTGCTGACGATAAATTTCAGTTCTTCGGCGGAGTGCCCGCCGCCGTGCGATTCACCGCGCAGCCCCAGCATCTTGCTTACGGCCGATGCGGTACGCTCAATTACGAAGACGAACGGTTCGGAAACGCGATAGAAAACCAGCAGAACCGGCGCTACGAGCACGGCAAGGCGATCCGCTTTTTCAATCGCGAGATTCTTGGGCACCACCTCTCCGATTACGACGTGTGCGTAGCTCATTACGGCGAAGGCGAGCCCGAACGCCACTCCGTGGATGATGGAGGCGGTGGCCGGCGTTACTATGGGCGCAAACAACGCGGAAATCAGTTGGAAGAGCGTATCTTCGCCGGCCCAGCCCAGACCGAGACTGGCGAGAGTGACGCCAAGCTGGGTGACCGAAAGCAGCCTTTCCGGGTTTTGCAGCAGACTAACGGCGGCCTGCGCGCCGACGAGGCCCGATTCGGCCAGTTGATGCAGTTTCGACTTCCGCGCCGACAGTAGCGATACCTCAGCGGCAGCGAAAAATCCGTTCAAGGTGAGGATAAGACTCAGCAGCAGTAGCCGGTAACCAATATGACCTTCGTTCATCTGGGTTTAGGAGGGCAAATGGGCGAAGTTCGGTACAATTCGAAAAGTGTCCCTCAATCGGCTCCTAAGATATATTAACTTGCTGGTAGCCGTTGCCTTAGTGGCCGCGCTGGTCATGGTGTACTGGGCGGTTTACCGCGTGCTTCCAAAGACGTCGGGCGAAATTCACGCACCCATCGTCGCCGGCGCCACCATCACCCGCGATTCCTTGGGTGTCCCACATATTGTAGCGGGCAGCGTGGAAGACGCGCTGTTTCTGCAAGGCTACGTAACAGCGCAAGATCGCTTGTGGCAGATGGAGTTGATCCGGCGATTCGCGGCTGGGGAACTCTCTGAAGTGCTGGGCCGGGTGACCCTGGAGGCCGATCGCGATTCGAGGCGCTTCCGGTTACGCCGGCTGGCGGAGGAGCACTACAAAGGTTTGGACGCGAAGGAGCGGGCGTACATGGCGGCCTACGCGCGCGGCGTGAATTACTTTCTGGAAACACATGCGAAGGCATTGCCGGTGGAATTTACGGTGCTGCGATTCGATCCGCGGCCGTGGAGTGTTATCGATTCCATCCTGGTGGGGCTGAGTATGTACCGCGATATGACGCCGTCGTGGAAGGACGAATTGCAGCGCGCGAAAATGCGTAGCGGCGCCGATCCGGCGATGGTGGAATATCTCTATCCGAAGCGGTCCGGCGGCGATGTGCAACCGGGATCGAACGCCTGGGTGGTGGGTGGCAAGCGCACGGCCAGCGGAAAGCCACTGCTGGCGAATGATCCTCATTTGGAATTCGGCTTGCCGTCCACGTGGTATCTGGTGCACCTGCAGGCGCCGTCGCTGAACGTTTCGGGCTCCTCTCTTCCCGGTGCGCCCAGCGTGATTATCGGCCACAACGACCGTATCGCTTGGGGCATGACCAATCTGCCTTTCGACGTGCAGGATCTGTATGCGGAAAAATTCAATGCGCAGACCGGGCAGTACTTGTATCAAGGCAAGGTAGAGCAGGCGCGATTGGAGCGCGAATTAATCCGGGTGAAGGGCGAGAAGCCGGTGGAGTTTGTGAATTGGGTGACGCGGCATGGGCCCGTGTGGAGCAGCGACGGCGGACAGGTGCTAACGCTTCGTTGGATAGGGGCGGAGCCGGGCATTTTCCGCTTTCCGATGGTCGATCTGAACATGGCCCGAAACTGGCAGGAGTTCCGCGCGGCCGTTTCCCGCTTCTATGCGCCGGGTCAGAACTTCGTTTATGCCGACGTGGATGGCAATATCGGCTACCAGGCAGCGGGCAAATTTCCGATCCGGAATTCCTATGACGGCGACTTGCCGGTGGACGGAAGCACCGGGGAGAACGAATGGACCGGCTTCATTCCGTTCGAAGAACTGCCGTCGGTCTACAATCCTGCATCGGGGTTGATTATTTCAGCCAACCAGAATCCGTTTCCGGCGGCATATCAGTATCGTGTGAGCGGCAAGTTTGCACCGTATTACCGGTCGCGCCAAATTCTGAATCTGCTATCGGCAAAGAGCGGGTGGAAACCGGATGACATGCTTGCGATGCAGAAGGACGTTTATTCGGGGCTGAGCCATTTCCTGGCGCAGCAGGTTGTAGCGGCGTACGACAAGCGCGCGGCGAAGAATCCGTCGTTAACCGACCCGGTGAAAATTCTGCGGGAATGGAACGGGCAGATGGAGAAAGATTTGCCTGCGCCGTTTCTGGTTTCGCTGGTCTATCAGCACCTGCGCCGGACCGTGGCTGAGCGCGTTTCGGCCGGTGGCGGCGAGGTTTACGATTCGCAGATGAGCGGGGTCGCGCTTGAGAATCTGCTGCGCGCGCGCCCGTCCAGTTGGTTTGTAGACTACGACCAGATGCTGTTGCGTATATTTGTGGACGCGGTGGAAGAAGGCCGGCGGATTCAAGGTAAGAACGCGAATAAGTGGAGATATGGAGAGTATCTGGATCTTACGCTAAAGAACTCGATTATTGGCCAGATTCCGTGGATCGGTGCGTATTTCAACATTGGGCCGGTGCCGATGAGCGGCTCACCGACTACGGTGAAGCAGACCACGAAGCGGCTGGGGCCGTCGATGCGGTTCGTTGCCGATCTTGCCGATTGGGAGCGTTCGCTGCAGAACATTACGCTGGGGGAGTCGGGGCAGATTTTGTCGTGGCACTACAAGGACCAGTGGGAAGCTTACTATACAGGGCACAGTTTTCCGATGCGGTTCGGGAAAGTGGAAGGGAGTGTATTGAGGGTGGCGCCGGGGCGGGAATAAAGGGTGAAATAATGGGATTACGCGGTTGAGGGTACGATGATGATCTCATTCAAGAAACTATTTGCGCTGCAGCTGGCCGCATCGTTGTCGCTGCTGGCGGCGAGTTTTCCGGAGCCGCCTAGTGGGACCGGAGCCACGGGAAAAGCGACAGCCGTTCTGGCGGGTGGTTGCTTTTGGGGCACGGAAGCGGTGTTCGAACAGTTGAAAGGAGTCTACGAAGTGGAGTCCGGTTACGCCGGGGGTAGCAAAGGCACGGCGAATTACGATCTAGTGAGCGAGGGCCGAACAGGTCACGCGGAGTCGATCAAGATTACCTACGATCCGGCGCAGATTTCTTACGGTCAAATCCTGAAGGTCTTTTTCTCCGTGGCGCACGATCCCACGCAATTGAATAGGCAAGGGAATGATGTTGGCACGCAATACCGCTCCGCCATCTTCTATTCGGACGACGAACAGAAAAAGGTGGCCGAGGCCTACATTCAGGATTTGGAGAAGGCGAAGATCTTTCGGCGGGGGATTGTGACGCAGGTGGTCCCGCTGCAAGCTTTCTACAAAGCCGAAGCGTACCATCAGGATTTTGTGAAGCGGAATCCGCGGCAGCCGTATGTGGTCGCTGCGGAGTTGCCAAAGCTGCGGAACTTGCAGCAGCAGTACCCGGAAATGTTGAAAGGCAAGTAACGCGGTTATCCCCGCACCGCTAGAGCCACCGTCGCACGCGTTTTGAGTAGTCAACGAATACCGGCCCAAAGCGAGACGCCAGCGCCCTCTCTTCCGGTTCGATTTGGAAGTGATTCATATAGACATAGAACGCCGGAACGAATACGAAGGCGAGGGCGTTCGACACATGGATTCCCCACGCGAACAGCAGCATGAGGAAACCAAGATACATCGGGTTGCGGCTGAACGTATAGACTCCGGAGCGCACCAGCGTTGAGGATGCGCCAGGAGTCAGGGGATTGACCGTCGTTCCCGCTCGCCGAAACGAAACCACGCCTAAGATGCTTATGACCGCACCGGCGACGGC
>JBBRNO010000059.1:0-35126 GCA_038230275.1 Bryobacterales bacterium | reverse complement strand
GTCCGACAAATAACTGGACACAAGAAACGGCTTGCTCACGCGCGCGGCTCGGTCTCCAACTCGTTGCTGCAACAGTAGTTTCCGAGCCGCGACTGTCAAGGAGCGGTTTCCCGTAGTGTCCACCCAATTCGCGGACACTACACTAGCTAAAGCTTGTTCCGTATGGGCGCACCTAAGAAGCAGCTCTTGAAGATTCCGAGCCTCGCCTCGATCTGCGACGTTCTGAGCTCAACCCTCTGTTCAAACGGGGCTCCCTCATATTCCGATCCGCCGCTCGCAAACAGGACAGAGGCAAGTAGAGGGCGAATAACGGCATTCTACTTGCCTCCCAAATACGCCTTTAGAAAATCACCCTGACGCCGAACTGAACGTTCCTCGGCTGCGACCCGGAAAGAATGCGTCCGTAATCGGGATTGGTTACGTCGGTGGTCTGGTTACGCGCCTCTAAGAATGGCGTGTTGAGCAGGTTGAAGAACTCCGCGCGAAACTGGACATTGAACCGTTCCTTAATCTTCGTATTCTTGAAGAGCGACATATCGAAGCTCTTCCGTCCGGGGCCGCGCAGATCGGGCTGCGAGAGCGAATCGGTGGGAACAGTAAACGGCGCCGCTGCTTTGAACGACGATGTGTCGAACCACTTATCGTTGGACGACCCGCCCGGAAGAACGCCGCTCTTCAAGCGGTCCGATCGCCCGTTGGTGTAGGAGAAGTCGAGCAGGCCGGTATTGTCCGGCGCGGTAATCGAGATCGGCCGGCCATTCTGCAGCACCATAATTCCGTTCCACTGCCAGCCACCCAGAACGAGATTCTGGATTCCCGATTGCGCCCAGCGCTTGCCCTTGCCAAACGGAAGCTCCACAACATGGCTGACCACAAGCCGGTGCGGCAAATCGTTGGCTTCATGCGAACGGTTGTATTTCGGATTGTACAGCGCGTTTGACGGTCCCACCACCCACGTGTTGCTGTCGCCCCCGATAGTCGAGATGGATTTCGAGAACGTGTAGCCCGCCGACAACACCATGTTATGGGAGTAGCGTTTTTCGAACCGCGCCGTCATGCTTTGATAGCTGGAGTCGCCGTAGGGCCGGCGAATGGCAAGAATCTGCTGATACTGCGGGAAGGGCCGCAGCAGTTGCTTGCGGACCACGGTGGGGAAGCTCAAGTTTCCCACCTTGATCTTCCCGAAGTACGGATTCGGCACCACGTCATTCAGCTTGGTTCCCCATTGCGCCAGAAGCAGTGGGTCGTTGGCATTGTCCTGGCGGTTCCAGAAGAGGTGGCTGATCTTGCTGCCGACGTAGGCCACCTCGGCGACCATCGTGGACGCGATCTCCCGCTGAACGCCCAAGGTCCACGTCGCGACGGTTGCCAGAGGATGGTCGGGAAAGTCCACGCGGATGTTCTGCCCGGCGAATGTGGTCTGCCCTTTTTGCGGATAGGTGAATCCTCCGGCGAAAGGATTGGACCAGGAGCCACCCACGGGCGGCGTGAACGGGAGCGGATTCGGCGCCCCCAGCGACAGGAAGTTCGAGACGAACGTGCCTGATCCAAAATCGGTCGCCGCGGCGTTGAGTCCATTGTTGGCTGCATTCAGTAGGGCCGCGCCTGAGCGGATCACCGTCTTTGCATTTAGTTGATAGGCGAAGCCTAACCGGGGACCGAACGTCTTATAGTTGGGATTGGTGTGATAGCCATTCTGAGGCACCCATTTGAAGGTGCCCTTGGCGCCGGTGACAGGCTCAATCCCCGTAGCGTCGAACTGGCCGATATTACCCCACTTCTCCGCATAGGGCGACGTGTATTCGTAACGAAGTCCCAGGTTCAGCGTCAGGCGGCTGGAAATGCGCCAATCGTCCTGGATGTATCCCGCCCGATAGTTTTGGAAGAGAAACATACGCGGTGTAAACGTCAGCGTTCCACTGGCCGGGACGCCAAGCAGCAGGCTGGCGAAACCGTGGCCGGAATTCGAAGCTGTCAGGGATGGATCGGGTCCCTGGCTATATGCCCGGTCGAAGAAGTATTGTCCAGCGGAGTACTGAGAATTGTAGGCATTCATTCTTAGCAACTGTGTATCGAAGCCGGTCTTGATTTTGTGCCGACCTTTTACCCAGGTCACATGATACTGGGCGTGCCAGTTGTCCTGCGGCGCGAGCGTCTTGGTGGCGCCGCCGAGAGAATCGACCTCGCTCGCGTTGAAAGTGGACACAACCAGTCCCGATCCGGATTGGTACTGCTGCACCGAGATTTGCGGGAACTGCTTGTACAGTACGTTCGAGGTCACGTTCGATCCGAAGCCCAGCGTGGCCATGTCGAAGCCCTCGCTGACGGGGTAATTGTTATTCTGCAGGCGGGTATAAGAGAAGCGGAACTCGCCCAGTAGATTCGGCGTCCACGCCGATGTCAGGGCGACCAGTGCGGTGCGAGTTGGATTCGAGCTGATGGTCTTGGCGGGAAACGCTTTTTCCGCCAAGGTCGAAAAGCTGTCGTTCTGAGATCCGCCCGTCCGCCCGAACAGACTGTGCTTCGCGCTGATCTTGTGATCAATGCGGGCAAACCAGATGTCGACCGGGTTAACGAACTTGCCCGTCGAGAAAAAATTGCGCTGGTTGGCAAGGCCTTCGCCGGGGCGGTTGGGAGCTGGCCAGTAGGGCAGGACGTTCTTCGAGATCGGATGGATGCGGCTCTCGGGAATGCGGTTGCCGAGAAACGGGTCGCGAGTCACCTTGCCCGGATTATTGGGATCGACCCGCGTAGTGAGATAGTCGTAGATCACGATCTGGCGGCCCTGATTGTCGAGCGTCTTCGAAAAATCACCAGCCTTCTGCTCGGCCGTGGGCACGGTGGCCAGGAACTGGTCGGGAGTTCCCTGGCGAATCGCCTCGTAGTTAAGAAAGAAGAACGTACGGTTGCGGATGATGTGGCCGCCGACCGCCGCGCCGTATTCGTTGCGGATGTACAAGCCCTTTTTCACGTTAGTCCGGTTGTTGGACCAACTGTTGGCGTTCAAGTGATCGTTGCGCAGGAACTCGTAGAGCACTCCGTGGTATTCATTGGTTCCGCTCTTGGTGGCCACATTCACTACGCCGCCCCCCGAATGTCCGAACTCCGACGAGAACGCCGCCGTTTCCACCTTGAATTCGGCCACTGACTCGAGCGGCACCGAATACGCCTGCCCGCCGCTGGTGAACCCGCGCGATTCGCCGCCGTCCATGAGCACCGCGTTCTGCATCGCCAGGCCGCCGCTGATACGCGCGTTGGTCGCAGATCCGATTGCGCCCGAGCCGTTGCCCCCCTGCGCCGAAGTGGGGATCACGCCCGGCATCAGAGACGCCAGTTGCAAAGGACTGCGCCCCAGCAGCGGCAGCTCCACCACTCGCCGCGTCTCCACCGTGCCGCTCAACCCCGACGTTTGCGTCTCAAGCTGTACCGCCGACGCCTCCACCGAAACCGACTCCGACACTGCGCCCACTTCCATTACCGCGTTCACCGTGGCAACCAGTCCGGTGCTGAGAGGGATGTTGGTCACCTTGCGCGTCCGAAACCCTTCCTTTTCGAAGGTCACGTCGTAGGTTCCCGGGGTTAGAGCCGGGAAGACATAGATGCCGGCAGAGTTTGACTGCGTGGTCGACGAGATGTTGGTTGCGGTGTTCCGCAGGGTAACCTGCGTTGCGGGAACGATCGCCTGCGTGGAATCCGTGACCGCCCCGGAAATCGTGGCTCGTTCACCTTGAGAGAACGATGGTAGTGCGGCGGCTGCTATCAGTATCGCTAACTTCAGACTACGGCTATGAATCATGGGGTAGACCCCTCCAGTGGTGTCGAGTATATCGAAACATTTAGCCCCGTGCAAGAGTCTAAGCGTCCCCCTAACCGCTCGATAAGCCGGGCTCGAATTGAGATTTCGGCGGGGGGCGATGTGCGGGAGGGGCCATGGGACTGGTTCCGGGTGAGGCGTTTGGAAAGCGGCTGGGCGTTATCGACGCACGCGGCGGGTGCGCCGACAGAATGGACGAGTGAATAAAATTCGCAAACCCTGCCCCACCGAATCCCCTCTGTTGTTCGATATTGACCCGGAGACGGTCACGGCCTTGGGTGGCGATCCGATGTTTGTACAGAGGTGGCGGTCACTGGGGCTGCCGTGGATGGTGCGCGAGCAGGTGCGGGCCAAGGAGCGGGAGAGGGGCTACGGCGAAGCCACGATGGTGGAGAGCTTCCTAATTGTTGAACGCCGTGGGCGGTGATTGCTGCGACGACTTTGAGCGGCTGCGGGAAGATCCGGGATGGAGCGAGTTAATAGGTCACGCCGTACCTTCGTAGTCGGCGGCGGGGAAATTTCTGAATCTGTTTCACGAGGAGGAGAAGATCGAGGAGGCCAAGCAGGGACGGTTTGGCGATCAGATCGCCGATATTCCGAAGGAGAACGGGCGGCTGGAGGGGCTGGGTTTGGTGAACCGGGGCTTGGTCCAGGAATTGGGGCGACGGTGCCCGGAGCAGCGGATCGCGACGGTGGATCAGGATGCGACGATCATCGGCAGCAGCAAACAGTTTGCGTTGCGTACTTATGAAGGAGAGCGTGGCAACCAGCCGATGCTGGCGGTGTGGGCGGAGATCAACGTGGCGCTGGCCGATGAGTTCCGGGACGGGAATGTGCCGGCGATGATGGAACCGCTGACGGTGGCGAAGAAGTCCCTCGGGGCGTTGCCGGAGACGGTGAAGACGTATGACTAGCGGGGCGATTCAGCGTGACATGAAGACAGTCTGATGAACTGGCTGCGGGACGGGAAGCGGGAGGAGGGGCCGCAAGGCTTCCTTGGATTGGCGATCAGCACGCGAATGAGCGAGGCCTTGCGCAAGGCCATTGAGAAGGTGCCGGAAGAGGGATGGGAGGCGTATGGGAAAGCGAACGCGACGGAGATCAGGGAATGCGCGGAGGTGAGTTTCGTGCCTGGGGAGAAGTCCGAGCACAAAGACACGGAACCGCGGCGATACATTGCGATCCGGCTGCGGCTGCGGCAGGAGAATCTGTTTGCCGGCGGGAGCAGAGTGAAGCATTTGACGGGGGTCACCAAGAGTTGGGAGTGGAAAGCGGGACGACTCATCGAGTGGAGGCGGGAAAAGGCGGGGACGATCGAAGGGGTGCATGACGTACTAAAGAACGAATTGGCCGCGGGAGTGATACCGGCGAAGTCCTTTGGAGCTAACGCGGCATGGCTGCGAATGGCGGTGATCGCCTATAACGTGCTGACGGCGCGGCCGAAGCGGCTGCGGTTCCTGATCTTCAACACAGCGGGACGGCTGGTGCGCCACGCGCGGCGGATGGTGTTGCGTCTGGCGGCCGTGAAGCTGTTGCCGGCCCGGGTGTAAACGGCGGCTGGGATGCCTTATCGACGGATATTGAGACCACTTTCCGGCGAAAGGCGGTCGGAGTGCGCCTCAAACAGGAAAAATGGACACTTGGGAAACGGAGGAGAGGTCAGAGAGTGGGGAAACGGGGAGAAAGTCGCACTCCGGCGGGCGTAGGGTAGGCCGGAGGTCTTGGATCACCCACGTTCGCCTGCCTGCCGACCTTCTCCGGGGGTAGTCTCGGCGCTCCGGCGCGTTATCGAGCGACTAGGGGGAGTATAGCGTTGAACTATGACGAATTCTATTGACTCGATTTCCAAAATGAGACATTATGAATCGATTCATCCTGTCGATTGGGGGTTCTCCGTGGGAACTATCTTGCATTCGTCGCGCCTTGCCGGCGCCCTGTTTTTTGCGACCGCCGCGTTCGCGCAGTTCAGCAGCAGCGTGGAAGGAACGGTAAACGATTCCCAGCAGGCCAACGTACCGGCCGCCACCGTGTTGCTTGTAAATGAGTCCACTCAGGTAACCAGGCAGACCGCAACATCGGACAATGGCTTTTTCCGTATCGCCGAGCTCCCTCCCGGAGGCTACCGGCTGGAGGTCAGGCGCGAAGGGTTCAAAACTTGGGTGCAAACCAATCTGATTCTAGAAGGCAGCGCGGTGCGCACTGTCTATCCGATTCTTGCCGTGGGCGAGCAGGCCATTCAAGTAGAAGTCACGGCGGTAGCGAATGCCATTGAAACGGGCAGGAGCAACATATCGCGCTCAGTAGAGGAGAAGACCATCTCCGAGGTGCCGATGCTCGGCCGGAACGTTTACGCCGCGATTGTCGCGCTTGCTCCCGGAGTGACGGGTAGCGGCGCTCTATACGGTAGTGGATCGGCGGTGGCGCAGGACAGTTTTCAGGCCGAACCCGGATTCCAGATCAACGCAGCTGGGCAGCGCCAGGAACAGAACGAGTATCAAGTGGACGGAACCAGCGTGAATGGAAACTCGCGAGACGGGATCGCGAATCTGACGCCACAACCGGACACAATTCAAGAGGTCCGGGTATCGGCTAACTCTTTCTCCGCCGAGAAAGGGCGGAACAGTGGAGCGCTGGTGGAAGTGTTCACCAAATCGGGTGGCAACAAACTTCACGGGTCGCTGTCTGAGTACCACACGAATAACGCGCTGACGTCCAGAACCATTTTTCAGTCGGCGCTTCCGGCGTCGCGGCGCAACGAATACGGCTTTACGCTGGGCGGGCCGGTTATCAAGAACCGGACCTTCTTTTTCGTCAGTTATTTCGGGCTCAACACGTCGGTGGCGTCTACATCCGTGGTTCGCCTGGAGACACCGGAGTTCGTTAACTTCGTGAAAGGCAGGTTCCCGAATTCGCTGGCGGCGAAATTTCTGACGCTCGATAATCCGGTGTCGTACCCCACTACCGCCATCAGCACGGTGTCCCAAGTGCGACAAGCGAATCCGGGCAGCTTCGCCTCGGATCTGTTTCCGGCGGATCTTCCTGCGGTCGGTACGGCCACCATCACGCAACCGGTTCCGCAGCCATCGCGCGCCTGGAATGTTCGCATAGACCAGAATCTGCGGGATTACAAAGACCGCGTCTACTTCAGTTTTTTTCTTCCCAGTGAAGACGGCACTGTGTTGAGCACGCGCAAGGCTCTGACTTATCCTTATCCCACCACCAATCCCTTTGCACGGCTGAGTTGGACGCACACCTTCACACCGGCACTTCTGAATGAGGCCTCGGTATCGGTGGTGCGCGCGGGCGGCCACTATCCGCCAGCGAATGGAGAAGCTGCATTGCTGCCGAACGTAAATATCAGCGGCATCTCTACAGGATTCAACCAGGCCGGTTACTACCGCTTTCAGCACAACAACTACATCATGCACGACGGGTTGACGTGGCTCCGCAGTGGTCACCAGATCAAGTTTGGCTTCGATGTCGACCGGCAGCAGGGGTATGCCGTTCAGTCGAACAATGCGCGCCCGACGTTTCAGTTTTCCAACATCCTCGATTTCGCACAGGATCTGCCGTTCTCCCAAGCCGGACCGACAATCGACATTGCCCATGGCGACACGGCCTCGAATCTGTATCGAAAGTTGTACTCCTTGTACGCCGCTCCGTATGTGCAGGACGACTGGAAAGCTACCCCGCGCCTAACACTGAACCTGGGTTTGCGCTGGGATTACTTCGGCCACTGGGCCACCGGGCACCAGGGCGATATTCCGTTCCCGATCTTCACGCCGGGCAGCGGCGGAACGTTCGCGGAACAGGTTACCTCCGGCACTATGAAGGTGCGGGGTGACGGATACTTCGCCACGAACCGGCCGAACGGAATCGCGCCCCGGATTGGACTCGCATGGGATGTGTTTGGCAACGGATCCACCTCGGTCCGGGCGGGGTACGGGATTTACTACAGCAGGGTGGCGAATCTTGCTTACGGAACGAATGGCAGCAACACGAACCCGCCGGCGTTTGGATCACCGGCCCTCACTATTCAACAAGCGGGAACCCGGTTCGGATACGGCTTGGGTTCGGCTGGCGGCTATTACTTTCCGCCTCCGCCCGGGTTTACTTTTGGCATCAACGCGAGCGGCGGCATCATCGGCAGCCGAGTGTCGGTGGGTGGAATGGATGCCGTCCCCTCGCAACCGTCCACGCAGAGTTGGACATTCAGCGTGCAGCGCCGCCTGGGCGGCAACTTCGTGGCGGAAGCGGATTACCTGGGAACGCACAGTGATCACTTGTATACGCAGTCCGATGTAAACCGGTTTGCAGGCAATCTGCTTTCGACCAATGGATCTCTCACCAGACTGAATCCCAACTTCGGCCCCATCATTTTCGGCCAGACGATAGGCACCTCGAAGGGCAACATCTTCAGCTTCTCGCTGGGACGCCGATTTGCGCGCGGCTGGTCCGCCCGCGCCATTTTCACCACAGGCCGCGCGCTTGACGTAGACAGCAGCAATGACAACGGCGTGCCGAACGGCCGCAACATTCTGGACATAGCGAATCTGCAGCGGCAGTTTGGACGCGCAGATTACGACATCAACCGCAGGCTGGCGGTGGACGCGGTTTGGGAACTGCCGAACCCATTCCAGGCGGCGATTTTGAAGAACACGCTGGGCGGCTGGAAGCTAGCCACCATTGCCATTCTGCAGAGCGGTTTGCCGTACACGGTATTCACCAGCGCCTCCTACGCTTCGGGCGGGGATTTCAACGCGGACGGGTATAACTTCGACGTCCCGAATGCGCCGCCAGGAAGTACGCGGACACCATCGCGCAGCGACTTCATCACCGGCGTCTTTCAGCGGGCGGACTTCCCGCTGCCGCCAAAGGGACAGCAAGGAAATCTCGGCCGGAACACCTTCGAGGGACCGGGTTTGGCGAACGTGAATCTAAACATCATCAAATCCATCCGGCTGCCGTGGTTCTACGGCGGTGAAGGCTGCGTGCTGGATTTGCGCGGGGAAATGTTTAACGTCCTGAACCGGGTGAACCTGAACCTTCCCACCAGCGATTTGTCCAACGGTCTGTTCGGCAAATCCACCAGTCAGAAACAGCCTCGCGCGGTGCAGTTCGGAGTGCGGCTGCAGTTCTGATGACTTAATTAATGGCAACGCTGAAAGATGTTGCGGTGAAGGCGCGGGTATCCGCGGGAACAGTGTCAAACGTGTTGAGCGGTTCGGCGAAGGTGCGGCCGGCATTGCGGGATCGCGTACTGAACGCAATCGAGGTGCTGAACTACGAACCAAACCACATCGCGCGGAGCCTGAAAAGCAAGCAGACGCACACGCTGGGGATGGTGATTCCGGACATTACCAACCCATTCTTCCCGCTGTTGACCAGAGGTGCGGAGGATGCGGCGCTGCAGCGCAAGTATCTGCTGGTAACGGTAAACACCGATAACCAATTGGAGCGCGAACAGCTTGCGTTGAACATGCTGCGCAGCCGGTGCATGGACGGAATTCTCCTGGTGATGGCGCCGAATGGAGGGAATCCGGCTCACATTGAAGCGATGGTGGCCGCGGGAGTGCCGGTGGTGTGCCTGGATCGCATCCTGCCGGGTAGCTTGATCAGTTCCGTTTCGGCCGATTTCATAGGGGGCACCGAAATGTGCATCCGGCACCTGGTTTCGGCCGGACACGAGCGAATCGCCATTATCACCGGCAACCTGCAGGTACAGTCTGCCATCGAACGGCTGCAGGGGTACAAGAACGTTCTTGAGGCATCGAATATCCAGCTGAATCCGGATTTGATTCTGGAAGGCGACTTCCGCATGGAAAGCGGTTTTGTTCTGACCAAGCAGTTATGGCTTAGCGGAAGGCAGCCGACGGCGCTGTTTGTCAGCAACGGGATGATGGGCCTGGGCGCTTTCCGCGCGCTGCGGGAGCTTGGAGTGCATTGTCCGGGGCAGTTGGCGGTGGCTATTTTCGACGACCTGCCGCAGGCGGAAAGCTTCTCTCCTCCGATTACATCCGTGGCGCAACCCGCTTACGAGATCGGATTCATGGGAGCCGAGTTGCTGATCGAGCAGATTGAGGGTAGGCGCGAAGGGGCCCCGCCGGTGCACATTCGGCTTCCGGCGGAATTGAAGATTCGAAACTCCACGTCGGTCCACAGAGCGGAACAAGCGCGGGAAATCACAGGCGCCCGGGCTCGCTGAATTGGGGCCGCGGTGAAAAAAGGAGAGTGTGATGTTCAAAGTTTTGATGGCGCTTCTAGTGGCAGCGGCGTCTGCCAACGCGGCTTCGCCGAAGGCCGAGAGCCTGCGGCTGACGACCGCGGATTATCAGGACCGGGTGCAGGCGGCATGGGCGGCGGAGATCATGGCCGTGCTGCTGGCATGGCCTCACGAACACAAGATCAGTTCACGGGAGTGGCTTTCCGAATACCCGAAAACGTACAAGGTCGCTCCGGTGGATGACGACTGGTACTACGAGATGGTGGCATTGCGGGGATTCGAGAAGTACGGCCTTCAGATGACGCTGGATCAACTCGGGGAGCAATGGAAAGAGAATTCCGCGGGCTCGTGGGGATCGAGCGAACAGGCGCGCCTGCTGCTGGCCAAGGGAATGAAAGGCAGCCAAACCGGAAGCCCGCGGTATAACAAGCTTTGGTTCAGCATCGGCCCGCAATTCAGTGCGGACCTATATGGGATGATCGCTCCTGGCAACCCCAATTTGGCGGGACGGCTGGCGAGGGAGTACGGCCACCTGAACGGTTATGCGGAAGGAACCGATGGGGCGGTGTTTATGGCGGGCATGATCAGTCTGGGCTTCCGCGAATCCGATCCCAAGAAAATCGTACGTGAAGCGGCGAAGCTGATCCACCCCGATTCCCCGTATCGCCAGTGCCTGGATCTGGTGGTCAGTCTCGCCGAACAGGGCAAGAGTGCGCAAGAGGTGTTCAACGCGGTGGAGGATCGCTGGCATTTGGAATATCCCGCGACCAACAACGCGGTGGCAAACGGAGGGATTGTCGCGGCCAGTGTGTGGTTCGGCGAAGGCGACTTTCTAAAGACGGTGAACCTTGCCACGCACGCGGCCGATTTCACGGATGCGGACTGCAATGCGGCGAACGCCGCCACGGTGATTGGGACGATGCACGGTTTGAAAGGGCTGCCGGCGGGACTGTTGGAGCAGCTTCACGACCGCATCGTGGGATCGGAAATGGGCGGCGTGAAGTTGACGCCTCCAGTAGACGAGCGGATATCCGAACTGGCGCGCAGAACGGCAAAGATTGGGAAGCAGTTCGCGCTGGCGAATGGCGCAAAGGGCACAGAAGGCGACTTCGTGGTTCCGTATCAGGAAGTGCGGACGCAGCCGGCTGAGATCTTCAAGCTGGCCGACCTGATGCAGTTCTGGAATCCCGAATGGACGCTGGAGCGGGCAGGCTTTGGAGGCGCCGGCGGCGGAATGGGTGGGATTCGCGGCATTACCTATCTCAACGGCGATGTTTTGGCCACGTATCCAAGAGATGAAGTCAGGGGCCTTGTGCTGTCGCGGAAGGTGAATCCAGGAAGCACGCCGAAGCTGCACGTTGAGGTTGGATCCGATGCTGGAAGGGCGTGGCAGTTCCAGGTGTACGCAGCCGATACGCTGGTCTTGAACCGCACCATTGAAGGCGGGCCGGACAAAGAGGACCGGAAGTGGGAGAGTATCGACGTGGACCTGAAACAGTTTGCCGGACGCGAGGTGGACCTACGGCTGCTGCAACGCGTACTGCTGCCGGGCAAGACCGCCGGCAACGCCTACTGGCGGAATCTGCGCGTGACGCCGTAATGCACAGTCATCGTGGAATGTCGCCTGGTCCGGTGTCCGCCTGCGCGGCCGTCGCTAGTGTCCTAAAAATGACTAGAGCGGCGGACCCCTTGGTCCGCGCCGAAGCCCCTGCCTCGGCTTCCCGGATCACCAGTGCCAGCCAAGGCGCTGGCTGCGGGGCCGGGACCCCATATTCGTTAAGATAAGCCAAACTGCGGACGTCGTAGCTTGGTTAACCGATTGATCCTACTGAGCCGCGCGCGCGTCCAAACGGTAGATGATCAACCGAATCCGGGACACTTCCAATAACAAACGTTCCTGTCTTAGCGCCTATGGGGCCGGGGCCCCGCCGTCCAAAGCGAGTACCTAGCGAATTAGCGGACACTCTCCGTGAACTTCGCTCGTTCGGTCAAAGTTCAAGCTTCGCTGGACCCGCCGAAGCGCGGGTGGATACTCTACACTAGCTCTGTTTTCTGGGCTGTCAACGGACCAATAGGCACCCTTATCGCTCGATAAGCCGGGCTCGAATTGAGATTTCGGCGGGAGCGATGCGCCGGAGGGGCCATGGGACTGGTTCCGCGTGAGGCTTTTGGAAAGCGGCTGGGCGTTATCGGCGCACCGGGCGGGTGCGCCGACAGAATGGACGAGTGAAGAAAATTCGCAGACTCTCGAAGGACTCCGGAAGCGTCTTTGGCCACCGGGGAGAAAAAAGGAGGGACCAGATCGGGTACACGCAATCCCATCAAATAGCTCCTGCCGGTCGCAAGAGACCGGGTCGCCAGATTAGGCCGATAGTCCAATTCCCTGACGCACTGCATGACACGAGGGTGCCCACGGACACGCCGAGATCACGCGCAATGTCTTTCATCCGCACAGTCGGACGACTGCCGCTGCCGCGCCATGGTTTTCTACGGCACCGGCGACCCCGCAGCCGGCTCGCGGTCTCCAAATTGGCCGCACCGGCCCCGCATCCCCAACCGGAACTTCTCGCGTTCTTCGGGCGTCATTTCATCCCATCGTTCGCGCATGCGATGTCCCCAACGCCCGCGGTGGCTTGGCCAACCGCGGAATCCACCGAACAGAATCCGGCTCAACAGCAACAGTCCGAATGCTTGACCCAAGCCGATGTGCGGCAATCCAAAGATCACCGGCATAAGCCAGTTCCATAGTTCCCGCACTGAAAAACAAAAGCCCACAAGCATGCCGGCGAACACCACCAGCATTACAGCCTTCCGCGCCCCTCGTTTCATTCCGTGTGTCATGGTCATCTCCTGGTAAATTCGTCATAAACGGCCCGCAGATGCCCTCTCAAAAATAGAACCGCATAGCGTTTCCGCGAAAGCAGCGTATTCACGCTCAAACCCGACTCTGCAGCCATTTCGGCGAAGCTGCGCCCTTCGATCTCGTGAGCGACAAACACGTCACGCTGCTCCGTGGGAAGTTCTTCGAGCGCCGCATCGATTTCATCCAACAGAATCGAGCGGGCATACACGGCTTCCGGACCTGCATCCGGCGACGGCAAGATGTCTTCCAGCAACAGCAACTCTCCGTCGCCGTCCGCAAAGGAACGCGCGTCGAAAGGTTCCGGTCTCTTCTTCCGGAACAGGTCCGTAATTCGATTCCGCGCCACCCGGAACAGCCACGCCCCGGCCTGCTCGATGGGCTTCATCAAGCGGTATGCTTCCACCAATTCGTAGAAGACGTCCTGCAGAATATCCTTGGCTTCTTCCTCATCGGGAACACGCTTCCGGATGAAGTTTCCGAGGCGCCGCTTCTCGCGTTCGAACGTATCAAAGATCCGCCGGTCCTGCTCCGCGCTCAAAGCCACACTCTCCAACGCATCGTCCATCTGCTTCTGTAGACGGATCAGCGATGAAAATATTGTAAGCGGATGCCGCGCAAGGACTGTGTATGCTCATTGGGTGGCTGATTTGAAATGAAGATGATCTTCTGGAGCCTTCTATTTCTCGGCGCAGGCATCCTCCGTGGACAGACGGAGCCGTGGACTTATCCCGACCGGCCATACCGGATTCGCGTGGATGTCACTACCACCGCGCCCCGGATGCCGGTTTCGGCTCCATTCGATCCAGGCGCTGGGCGCACGTTCGACCCGGCTTCCATCGCGGTGGGCCATGGACAGACCCGCGTTCCGGCACAGATTTCGGAATCCGTCGAAGCAGGCGCCGCGGGAACGGTTTCCTGGCTGGTGAGGGCGCCGGGGCGAGCAGCCTATTTCTTATACTTCGATGACTTCAGCGCGGTGCGCCGCCCAAACCGCGAGACACGCGAGCCGATTGGAGGCGGGGATGCGTTCTTCTACAATCGGCCGGACGGCTTCGACAACCTTGGTGTTGGAATGAAGAACGACCAACCCATCGCCATTGATTGGGACGGAGATGGCAAGACCGACATTCTGCAGCGCAACCTCTATTCCGCGACCTACGGTGAACCGTGGTGGGGAATTTACTTCTGGCGCAATATCGGAACGAACGAAAATCCCAGCTTCGACCGCTACGTGCGGCTGCGCGCGGACGGACATTTCATAGACGACATGTATGCGTCCTATCAAGTGATCGACTGGGACCACGATGGAAAGCCCGATCTGCTGTGCGGCACGGGCGGCGGAAAGAAGAAGGGACAGCTGAAGGTCTATCGGAATACCGGCCAGAGGGACTCACTGGGATTACCGATTCTACAGTCGGGACCAATGGTGGAGCGCATGGGCGGCGGGGAACTGAGCTACGGAATGCGTTTGCTGGAGTGGACTGCGAACGGAGTGATGGACTTATTTACTCTGCGTTTGAAGGTGCAGTATTTTCCCACTCAAGAGATGGATGCTACTTTGTATCGCCATTCGAATCTCTCCAAGGCAGGGGAGGCGCCGCACTTTGGCCCAGGCGAAGCCGTGGAACTGCACGGACGGACGACCTACGACGAGTGGCCCACGGATTTGCTGGATGTGAACGGCGATGGCAAGCCCGATCTGATTGGATCGACACGCGGGTTGGCGGAAAGACCGCTGAAGACTTGTGTCGTGGCGTGGGAGAACACAGGCACCGCATCGCAGCCGGCATTCGCGAAGGCTCCCACGTGTTTGATTGATACCTCACCCGAAGGTTTTGCGATTCCCACGGCCGCAGCGCCGTGGCCGGGACTCTTTGTCAGTTATCTCGGCTCATGGTTACGCTATCTGGAGCCAACGGAGAAGGGTTTCCAGGATCGCGGACCGCGCCAGGCTCGCGGACTGCCCTGCTCCTCCGGCGGATACAACAGCGTGGACGTAGTGGACTGGGATGGCGACGGCGATTGGGATTTCGTCGTTGGGAACGAAGTGGGCTTTGTGCAGTTGATTGAAAATGTCAGCAGCGGTGGCAGGACGATGTTTCGAACGGCGAGAAAGATTCCACTGACCGGCGACGGTTCCATGTACGCCGGACGCTCCCAGTTTATTGACGATCGCGATCCCGAACGGCCTCTGGGTCAGTCGAAACCGGCAGTGGTGGATTGGGACGGCGACGGCGACCTCGATGTTCTGGTGGGCAACAACAGCAACCGCGTCGCTTACTTTGAAAACGTAGGGACGCGGCGTGATCCTCACTATGCGCCCATGCGAACCCTGACGCATGACGGTGGAGAGCGGTTCTCCTTTCGTGCGCGTCCAGCGCCTGTCGATTGGAATGGCGACGGCTTGATGGATCTGGTAGCGGGCCGGTCGGATGGAATCAATCGGAACGACGGCAAGGACGTGACTGTCTGTCTTTATACCCGCTACCGCGCGTCCGATGGCTCGCTCCGGCTGCACGAGGGGAAGCCGTTTCGAATGACCGATGGATCTGAGTTGCGCACACCCATTCCCTACCGGGGCGGTTTCGAAGCGGTGGATTGGGATGGTGATGGCGACTTCGATCTTCTCGCCAACGAAGATTCCAAGCTGGTGCTGTATCGGAATGAAGGAACGAATGCGCAACCGGTGTTCCGGCGGGAGACGCTGAAGTTCTACGGGCAGCCACTGAGCGTGAGTCATCACGACACCAGCGCGAAGGCAGTGGATTGGAACCACGACGGTTCGCTCGATTTGATCACTGGCGGCGAGTCTGGCTGGGTGTATTACTTCCGGCGTTCTGCCTTGGATGCGCTGGCGCCGCCTAAGGTAGAGGTTAGCGCGGTGGAAGTACACGCGAAGCGTTTTGCGCGCAGCGGAAACCGATAGTCGGGCTGCGTTCTCGCTGCCGTGCCATCGATTCGTGAGATCATCAAGTTGACAGCCTCCAAGCAGCCGCGAGAAAGTGCCGCCATGCCTATAACCCTCAAACCCGAGACGGAACGACTGGTACAGGAAGAGCTACAGAATGGCCACTTCCGTACAGTCGATGAAATCATCGTTGAAGGCGTCCAATCTCGGCGAGAAGGAAAGCCGCTGTCCAGCGAAGTGAAGCGGAAAACCCCCGCCGAAGCGGTCGCGCACATCCGCGAGTTGCGCAAGGGTAACCTCCTCCCCGCCGGTGTCACTATTAAGGACCTCATTAACGAAGGTCGGGCTTGACAGCGTTCGTCCTCGACAACTCGGTCACTATGCGCTGGTGCTTCGAGAATACTGCGACGCCGTACGCTGAACGAGTGCTTGAACACCTGTTGATGTCTGAACGAGCCTACGTTCCCGTATTGTGGCTCTATGAGGTTGTTTCAGTGCTGGCTAAAGCCCAGCGAACCGCCTCAATCACCGCTCATAAGGGCCGCGGCTTCCTGGAAGATATCAAGTCGCTCGACATAGCGGTAGACGTCGAAAGCGTCGGCTATGTTCTTGGTGAAGTTCATGTTCTGGCTGTTGAGCACAGACTGAGTGGATACGATGCCGCTTATCTCGAACTGGCGATTCGCAAGGGTTTGCCCTTGGCCACCCTGGACGAGGAATTGCAGAGAGCCGCTCGGATGGTAGGCGTTGAGCTATTCCAGCCGGCCTGAGGAGGTCGAAGATTGCATTCGTTTGGAAAGCGAACCTGCTCACTGGTCAAAGACTCACCTTGGCGGTCAGCATGTCTGACGAGGAATCTAAGATCAGACGTAGTATCCGGACATCAATTCTTCCGCGTTGCGCAGGCCAAGAACGGTCCTATTTCCGTCATCGTCCATTCCCAAGTTAACTCCCTGTTGCGTGACCGCATCCGAAAGGCTTCTGATCACACACTGGCCGTCTTCGGTCTTCACTTGATGGATAAAATTGCGGTCCGCACCATTCCAGGCCTCACACATGACAAATGGGCTATGGGATGAAATCAAAATTTGACTACGCTGCGATTCATCTTCTCTGAACGCCAGCGCGCGCACAGCTTGGTAGAATCGCTTCAGTGCAGCGGGCGTAAGTCCGTTCTCAGGTTCCTCAATGAGCATGACCGGCGGTCGGTTTTGGCTATAGGTCAACACCATTAGGCCGAGAAAAATCAAATTGCCATGAGACATTCTTGCCGCGTTTATACTTCCACGGCCATCAGAAAATTTCATCGAGAAGGCTACATTGTCCCCGCCGACCACATTAAACTCGAATTGCTCAAAGTTCGGTAATACCTGCTGGACCTCCGCGATGATAGTCTTTAGGGCAGGATCCTCCGTTTCGTTCATAAAATATAGGCACGAAGCAAGATCCTTGCCTTCGTAGCCGAGACGAGGGGCGTTGTCTTCGCTCAATTCAGGCATCCGGCTGGGCCTCGACAATTCGCCCGGCGTCAATCGGAATCTGTTAAATCGACCGATTTCTTTTGCGCAATCAGAAACAATCTGAATGCCATCATCCTTATTTTCGAGCGCAGCCTTACGGCAGCAGCAAGGATGCCATAATCCATGTCCACGTGACTCAACGCGCGCTTGAGCGGAGATGCTGCAGGGTTATCGCGGTCAAACAGCTTGGTGCCGTTCGACAATTCGAGGACTTCTTTGAAGATTTGGAACGTTGGATTCCCGACATCGGCACGCCGGTCTGGGAATAGTTGATCGTATAATTCAACCGCTCTGCTTGGCCTTGCGTCTTGGACATTGCGACATCAAATCCAACTCGCTCATAACCGGCAGCCCCACGGCATTTGGTCGCAGAGTAAGAGTATGGATAGTGACCGAATGCTTGCTTGATGCTGCCTCTCGATAGCATCGAGAAGTTTAGGATGGCATCGAATAAGGCCGATTTGCCGCCACCATTTGGCCCAATCAATACGGTTATCGGCGACAGCTTAATGCTCGTTGAGCGGTGGATCATGTAGTTGCGGACAGTTAACTCGTGAATATATATAGCGAATCTAAAGTTTACATCAGACCTGCCCAAGACAATCTCTGTGCTCACCGCCGCGACGAAGTGTTGCCTACGGATCGCAGAACTCATCAGATGGAAAAAGAACCGCCTGCAGCTGCAATCTGCGTTTTGAAAATCCAGCAGCAATTAGAACACTAACGCGAAACGGCGCTAGGCGTTGAAGCGCTTTGCACGCAGCGGAAGCCGATAGTTGGGCTGCGCTCGCGCTGCCGCGCCCAACTGCGGTAGGACAATGTCAAAAAAAGAGGCGGCACATCGAACCACGATCCACCACGGATCACTCGATACAGCCCCTTTTCCGGGCCCTGCGGATTGCGGTCGGGGGAATCCGGATAGTAGTGCTGGCCATACCAATCGGAGCACCACTCCCACACGTTGCCCGTCATATCGCACAAGCCGGAAGCTGTCCTGGTCTTGGTGCACACTGCGGCCGGTCCATCCAGCTTGTTGAAGACAGCGTCGGCATCGGTGATCTTACGATCTCCCCACGGGTACATCATGTTGCCTTCCTGGGTGCCGCGGGCGGCATGCTCCCACTCGGCCTCCGTGGGAAGCCGCTTTGCGTCCCATGTACAGAACGCTGACGCGTCATCCCAACTCACATTGACAACGGGCAGCTTCTCTTTTCCCGCAGATATCTTTCCATCGCGCCAGTAATACGGTGCCCGATGACCGGCGGCCTGAATAAAGGCCGCATAACGCTGGTTGGTCACCTCCGCTTCGTCCATGTAAATGGAATCTACCGTGATCTTGCGGGCCGGCTCGTCGTCTTTGGCTGGATTCGGATACCACTTCACTTCGTAATCCGGCCACTTGAAAGTGCGTCCACGAACAAACTCGCCGCCGGGTATCAAAACCATTCCGGGCCGTTCCGCCGCACAAATCCCCAGGCCACAGACGAGCAGCAAAATCGCCGCTCCGGGCTTAACCATAAATGTCCGAAAGCTCGTCGGTCGGAATGAAACCGTTCGCGCCCAGTGGGTCCACGTAGGTGTAGGTGCGTCCGGAGGGCGTGTTGTGCACTTCCTTCGACCAGTCAATGCCCAGCGCTGAGTAAATAGTCGCCACCACGTTTTCGATGCGCGGCTGCTGCTTTTTCTCCCAACCCGTATCCACGCATCTCGAACCTTGCGAATCACTGGCGCCAAGTATCGTTCCGCCCTTCACTCCGGCGCCGGCAAACATCGCGGGGAAACAATGTTTGTGGTGATCGCGGCCTCCCATGAAGTTTAGTTCGCCAGGAGTACGGCCGAACTCACCCATACATACCACCAGCGTTTCATCCAGCAGAGTCTTCCCGCTCGATGTGGGCGATGGGGTGGCGCCCAGGTCTTCCAGCAGGCTGGCCAGAGCCGGGTCCATTTCCTTAATGAGCATATAGTGATTGGTTTTCGCCTGCTTGTCCCAAATGCTCTTGTGGTGGTCCCAGCCGTTGTGGCAAATGTGAATGTAGCGCGTGCCGCCGTCCTGCTTCAACAGATTACGCGCAAGAATGCTGGACAAGCCCACCGAAGTATTGCCGTAGCGCTTGCGCTCGTCGCCGGAAATCTGAAACGTAGCCGGCCACCGCGGATCGGTGAGCAACTTCTTGGCGGTGATACTGAAATCTTCGAAGCCGCTGGTGGTGCGGCCCATCTCGGCCATGCGGTCCCGCTCAATCTCACGCAATCCAGAGAGCATCCGCCATCGTTGTTCCAGCAGTTCAGTGGCTTTCTGGTCCAGCGTCATTCCTTTCAGCGCCTCTTCCGGATTCAAGTCGAAAACGGAAAAGCGCGGCGGAAGATAGCCGGTGGATAGCGCCCCTATCTGGTTGGTGGACAGGTTGAAGGAAACGTAGCTCGGGAAGTTATCAGTTTCGCGGCGGCGCGATTCCAGCTCGTAAGCCACCACTGAACCGATGGAAGGAATCTCCGGCGCAAAGGCCACATTCAACTGCCGCCCGGCCTGAACGTAATACTGGCCGCGCAAGTGAACCTCTTCGTGGCTGACGAAGGAGCGGACGTGCGCCACCTTGTCCATCACGTTGATCATCCGCGGGAACAACGCGTGCGGAATGTAAATGCCGGTTGAGGTCTTGCGGACGTCGAAGTCCTTCTGCGTAGATAAGTTTTCCTTGAAGTCGAACGAATCCACGTGACTGAGAGCGCCTGCGAGTTCGAAAAAGATGACGTTGCGCGCCGTGCCCCGGGGCTTCGACTTAACGGCGGGGTTGGCGCGCAGTTGCAGCGGCCACACGCCTTGCGCGGACGCGCCCAGCAATCCCAACCCACCGAATTTCAATAGTTCGCGGCGGGACGGCATCAGGTCGCCGATGGTCTTCGCGGTCTTCATATCGCTCTCCTAAAAGTTATACAGAAACTCGGCAATGTTCAGCAGAGCCCATTGCAAATTCTGTGCGCCATCCACCCGATTCTTCTCCATCGCCGCCATCACCAGCGCCTTTTCGGCCGGAATCGGCTCGCGCGAAATTGTGGCCATAAACAACTCGTCCACTACCTTGCCATTGTCCTTGTAGGTATCCAGCAGCCGCTGTACCCGGCTATCCTTTTGCGCCAGCACCCTGTCGTTCACCACCGGAGAGCGCATCATCATGATGGGTTGCAAGGGGGAAGGCGACGGCGGCCGGGGTGGCGCTCCGCGATTCGATTCGCCAAACGCGGCTAGAAATGACTTCAGTTCGCCACGCGGTTGCGGGACGCTGACTTGCATTGCCATCGGCACCGAAACCGATGCACCGCCGTCGGAGGTGCCATCCTCATGCTTGGAAGCAAGCACAAACTTTCCGGGGCGCTCCGTGGCCGTTACGATGGAATCGTGCAGTTCCTCGGCCGATAGCATGCGCGCGAACTTGCGTGCGTAGTATTGGGTGTACCGCTCCTGCCACTCTCCGGGAAACCGCGCCGAAAGTTGATAGGCGCTGGAATCACAAATCAATTTGAAAAGTTTGTGGATGCTGTAGTTGTTTTCGCGGAAGTAGACCGCCAGCTTCTCCAGCAATTCCGGGTTCGATGGCTGTGCATCCCAGCCTTCGGGTAGGTGTTTCGGATCCAGACGGGCCAGGTCGAACTCATCGTACGGATCTACAATCCCCACGCCCATCAACTTTGCCCAAAACATATTTACCGTCGCGCGCGCGAACTGCGGGTTTGCGGTCAACATCCGCGCCAGCTCTTCCCGAGGCTCGGCGTTAGCCTGCGGCTTTTCATCCGTCAGCAGGAATTTCGGAATGTTCGGGCCACCCGATCGTTTGGTCCGGAGCATGCTGTCCGCCTTGGTGTCATAACCGCTGCCACCGTCGTCCACCAGAAAATGGCCCATAATCGCCGCACTGCTTTCCACGTGAGGGATGTAGCGGGTTCGCGCCAGAAACGCGGATTCCTGGAAAAAGTCCGCACGCTTTCGAGTGCTCAGATAGGCATTGACGCGTTCCAGGTGGCCGGCGCCATCGTGGCAGGAAATGCAGGACGTATTGATACCGAGAAAGATTTTGCCGTATAGAATAGCCAGTTCGTCGTGCGTATCCAGTTGGTTCACTTTGGTGATATCGTCGCCATCGAAGGCCTCGCCCGGTTTACCCTCTACATGTTCGCGGACGATTGGATTGCTGGAAGCCACCACATAATTGCTCTTAGCCGAGGAGGCGATGATATCGCGCACCCAATCGTCGTACGGCCGATCGGCGGCTAAACTCTCCTTGAGCATGTAATGAAATAGCGTGTGACCGCGGCCCATCTTGCCGTTGGCTCGCAAAATGTCCATGAAAAAGTAGGACCATTTGTCCACGAACTCCGGACTGCCCACCAATCTTTGGATGGTGCGGGAGCGCTTATCCGATGATGGATCCGCAAGGAATTCACGGACCTCGGCGGAGGAAGGGATGTGGCCCGCCAAGTCTAATTTGATACGCCGGATGAACTCCTGATCGGTAGCCAGCGGCGCGTGCGGAACTCCATCACGCTGCATCTTGCCGAATATCTCGTCATCAATGAAATTGCGATGCGGCACCGGGCTGCTGGCAATAGAGGGCTTGGGCAGTTGTGCCGTAACGCGTTCTGTGAGCTTTCCCGCTTGCGGCGCTTTGGGACGAAGAAGAGGCGCGTGCACGTCGGCCGGCATCTGAGACATGTCGGACTTCGGAGACACTTTTTTCTCTGGTTCCGTATCGGCTGCGGCCAGACAAGCCAACGCCGATAGGGCCAACAGGAACGGAACGCGGTTCATGCAGCTAAACCTCCAAATCACTATATTCTATCGTCTATTGGAATGCGAGTGTTAACCCATGTCTGCACCATTTGTATATAACGACCGCGTTCCAGTCTGCTTTCACGGTTGAAGAGGACATGCAGCTCGGTGTCGTATTTTGGCTCGCATCGAACTTCGCTCTTCCAATTCGGCATCGCCGTAACCTTACTCTCCCTGCCTGCCGTGGCACAGCGGGCTCCTCTCGTTAAGAGCGAAATCCTTCCGGTATTCGAAAAAAACTGCACCGCTGGTCACGGCGAAAAGCAGAAAATGGCCGGGCTCGACCTCAGCTCGTTCGCCGGTTTGAGGACCGGTGGTTCCAGTGGTCCCGCGTTGGCCCCGGGGAAAGCGGGATCGAAGCCTCCTGTGGAAAATGCTGGAGACTGACAAGATGCCGCTCGGAGGCAAACTGACCGATTCCGAGAAGCAGTCGATCAGCGCATATATCGAGCAGGGCCGGTTCCCTTCCATGGAAGCCGCGCAGCAGGAGCGGGAAGCGAAGAAAATTACGCCGCAAAAACCCTTCTGGCCGCCGTGCCGCAAATGCCATAGCCTACACTCAAACTACATGCTCAACCGGGGCTATGCCTACACCACAATCATCAGCAGCAAGTACCATGGACAAACCCTGCTCTCCCACTTGGCAAGCCTTTACCCCCACTCAACCCCACAAGCCTGGCAACAAAAACTGAACAACGGCGAAGTCACCCTCAACGGCGTCACCGCCACCGGAAGCGAGTCGGTCACTTTAGGCCAAACCCTTGACTGGAACCGTCCACCCTGGATCGAACCAGACTCCCCTCAGCAGTTCGAAGTCCTGTTTGAAGACCCCCATCTGTTGGCCGTCAACAAACCCAGCGGGCTGCCCACCCTGCCCGGCGGCGGCTTCATGGAGAACACCCTGCTGCGCTTGGTGCAAAAGCAAACCCCCAACGCAAATCCTGTCCACCGGTTGGGCCGAGCCACCACCGGCATCGTCCTCTTCGCCAAAACAGCGCAGGCGGCCTCTACTCTATTCGCAAGCTGGAACACACCCAAAATTCAAAAAATCTACCGGGCGCTGGCTCAAAACTTTGCACAGCACGACGCCTACGAAATCCTCACACCCATCGGCCTGGTACCGCACCCGCTCATCGGTTCCGTGTGGGCCGCGAGCCCAAGTGGCAAGCCGTCAAAGTCATTGGCAAAGGTGATCTCACGCACCACCGGCACCACAACATTTGAAGTAAGCCTAAATTCGGGCCGCCCTCATCAAATCAGAATCCATCTGGCATCCATCGGCCATCCCCTGGTAGGCGATCCTCTGTACGGCTTAACCGGCCAGCCTCTGGAAATTCTCCCCGGCCTCCCCGGCGATGGAGGATATTTCCTGCACGCCCAATATCTGAAATTCCACCACCCCATCACCGGAGAACCAATCAATCTTGAGGCAGCTTTGCCGTCGGGATTCTCAGTGCATCAGTAGGTTCAGGGCGGGAAGCCAATCAGGGTGGCCGTTGAAACCTGCGCGATCCCGCCGTTGCGGATCCTAACGAAGCTAGTTTTATTACACTCTGATGATGGTGGTTTTCAGGTCTATGCCGGAACGGCCGTTTTGGCCTTCACTATTCAGAATGCCGCTATATAGACGAGTGACGGGGCTCTCCAACTTCCGCATGGCGCGTAATCCAGGCGCTATTTTCACCGTGGCTCCGAGCAGGACCATTCGATGAATTCCTCGACGGCGTGCCGGTACGCTCGTTGAGCATTGATCGAACTGAGACTCTTCAAGACCACCGACTTCGCCTACGAGCGGCGCGCGATTCCGTCGGACGGTTCCGGCGAATTTCGAGGATGCCGTAATTGCCCACTGTTCGAAATCCTGCCGGCAGGTCCCTGTAGTCCACTGCCCGGCGGCGACCTCTACAACTGCAATTAGGGCCTTCGCTCTTGAGAGACAGTCCTATTTTCGGCGATGGACCGACCATTGATGTCATTCTGAAGGCGCGCTTTCAAGGTGCAGCCAACATCAGGGGCGCAATCGGTAATACTCGTCCCGCGGTACGCCGAAGCACGCTATCAGTTTGCGCCGGTGCCGACGCGAAACTGGCGGCCTGAGATCCGGCTTGGCGTAACGCGATCTTCGCTCAAAAGCGGAGCAGGCGCGCGTGAGATGATCAGGAGGCCATGAGCATTTACGACACAGTCGGCGTGCGCACGATCATCAACGCGAAAGGCACCTCCACACGCGTCTCCGGTGCGTTGCTGGCTTCGGAAGTCACGGCGGCCATGCAGGATGCCGCGCAGTATTGCGTCGACATGGCTGAGATTCAGGCGGCCGCCAGCAAGATCATCGCCGAGGCCACAGGCGCCGAAGCAGGCATCGTCACCTCGGGCGCCGCGGCCGGCCTCCTGCTGGGTACCGCCGCCTGTGTGGCGGGTCTCGACCCAGCCAAAATGGCGCGCCTGCCCGACACCACTGGCATGAAGAATGAAGTGGTGATGGTGCGCAGCCAGCGCAATCAGTATGACCATGCCATCCGCTCGGCCGGTGTCCATATCGTAGAAGTCGGCTTGCCCGACCGCGTTGCGGGAGCGGGCATCCGGGACGCCGAGCCGTGGGAGATCGCCGCCGCCGTGACAGAGCGCACCGCCGCCATTGTATACGTGGCCAACGCGAACTCTCGTCCAACGATCGAAGAAGTCGCCCGCGTGGCCAATTCCAAACACGTGCCGCTGCTCGTCGATGCGGCCGCGCAACTGCCGCCTGCGGCCAACTTCCGCCGCTTTATCGCTGCCGGGGCCGACTTGGTGGCCTTTTCAGGAGGCAAGGCAATCGGCGGCCCGCAAGGCTCCGGCATCCTCTGTGGCGGGCGCGACCTCATCATGTCGGCGGTACTTCAGCAACTCGACCTCGACATCGCCTGGGAGCTATGGTCGCCACCTCCGAGTCTGATCGACAAAAGCCGGCTGGCCGGATTGCCCCCGCACGGGATCGGCCGGCAGTGCAAGGTGGGCAAGGAAACCATCGTGGGCCTGCTGGTTGCGCTTCGCCGCTTCCTCGCTGAGGATGAGCAAGTCCGCCATGACCGCTTGCTCAGTCTGGTAAAGCGCCTTGATTCGGCCACCGGCTCCCTCCGCAACGCTCGCACCGAAGTGCGCACCGGCGGCGCGACACCCAGGTTCATCCTCACGCTGGAGCGCGGCGTCAAAATGACCGGCATGGACGTCTGCATTGCGCTGCAAGACGGAACCCCGTCTATCCACGTTGATTCTTCGCAGGCCGCGGCCGGCGTCATCGGCTTTAGCCCTGCCTGTCTGCGTCCGGAAGATCCGGACGCCATCGGCCGCAGGCTGCGGGAACTGATCGCGTAGCACGAACACTCCGCGGGCGCGAAGGCCTCTCGGCCGAAATCATTGTGCCACGAGGATTGTGACATGCCGCGGGCGCCCGATCTACGTGGGCGTTGAAACCTTCGCTATCCCGGATCCGAACGAAGCGAGTTTTATTACACTCCGATCATGGTGGTTATCAGGCCTATGCCGGAACGGCCGTTTTGCGCTTCACTATTCAGAATGCCGCTGTATAGATGTGTGACCCACAACTTTCCAGAGCGGGACTTCGGGACAAGGGCGTTGTAATCGTGCCTTGTATGAGCAGCGCGTGATCCGGCCACAATCCGTATCTCGCACGCTCACCGCCGGTGCAATTGCTTGAAACGCTGCGCCCCTGGCTCCCGGAACTCGATTGGTTCGGTACGAGATCGCGTCGCCTGTCGGCGCGGGCGGTGTCGGTAGCACAAGTCGGGAGATCCGTTTTCAGTCGGAAAACAGGCTTCGGCGCCTCCGAAGAGAAAGGCGGCGTCCATTTTCGATTTGGACAAGCCGGACCGCCCGAAATCGAGTCTGGAATCGTCAGGGGCGGCCGCACGATTTGCGGATCACCAGTTCGACGCCCAGCATCCGTTGTTCGGGCGGGAGCGAACCGCTGCGCTGCACCTGCTTTAAAAGAGTTTCGACAGCCACCTGACCAATCTCGTATTTTGGGGCCCGGATGGTGGTGAGCGCTGGATGGACGACTTGCGCGAGGTCGACGTCATCAAAGCCGATGAGAGATAGATCCTTGGGTATTGAGATATTCATCTCCGTGGCGGCGCGGCCGACGCCAAAGGCCATGGCGTCATTGGCGGCAAAAATTGCGGTAATCCGCGGACGATTTGCGAAGACGCGCCGCGCCAGTTGGTATCCGTCCGCGAAGCTATTCTGGCCATGGAGCAACAAGGGGGCGGGCACTCCGGCGGCACTCAAAGCGGCAAGAAACCCGCGGGCGCGCTCGGTGAGGTTTCCATGATGGCGCGGGCCGGTGATGTGGGCGATTTTCCGGTGGCCGAGGCCCGCAAGATATTCTCCCGCCAGTCGTCCGCCTTCGTAATTGTCGGCGCAAACGGTGCTGAACCGGGTACGGATGGCCGGCTTGTTCAGCAGGATGATGGGAACACGGAGGTCGGCCAGCGCCTGCAATTGGTTGCGGCGCAGCGACGTTACAGAGTTCATCAAAATACCGTCGACGCGCTTCTCGCTCAGGGATTTGAGATACTTCATCTGCTTCGCCGCGTCGAAGTCGCTATTGCAAAGGATCAAGTCGCAGCCGGCGGCGTTGGCGGCGTCCTCGGCTCCGCGAGCAACCTCAGCGAAAAACGGGTTGCGAATATCGCTAATGAGCAGCGCAATAGTATGCGAACGGCCAGTGACGAGACCACGCGCGACAAGGTTGGGGCGGTAGTTCATCTCCGCGGCGATGCGCACCACCTTTTGGCGCGTTTCTTCATTCACGCCTTGAAAGCCACTGAGGCAGCGCGACGCGGTGGAAGCATTTACGGCAGCGGCACGGGCTACGTCTTTAAGAGTGACCGTCATAGCTTTCCATCTTCAAGCGTCCACGGTTTTCGATACTCCCAATGCATAAGGGCGTTAGCCTGCGCATCGTCAATCACCGTCTCGGCTTCAGGGTCCCAACGCAGGACCCTGCCTGTGCGCATCGCGGCATTGCCCAGTTGGCACATCACGGCAGTAAGGTGACCCTCCTCAATGTCGCCATTGGGCCGTTTCCGCGATCCCAGGCATTCGAGAAAATTGTCGATGTGGCGGCTATCGAGATTGCCTCCCGATTCCCGCCGCGGGGAGAGTGCGGGCGTCTTCGGGTTGGCGCCGCTTCCGTTCCAGAATTCAGGATCGATGGAGAAGCCTTCCCGATCAAGGGTCAACACGCCCTTGGTTCCATGGAAGTCAAGAAGGTTGGACTTGCCGGCGCTAACCTCGCGGCTCACCCAGCTTACGACGCAGCCCGGAAACTGGAACATAGCCTGTTGCACATCGGGGGTTTCGCCGCCATCCTGAAGCACATAGCGCCCGCCAAACGAGGCGACGGCGGAAGGCGCCTTTGCTGCCAGTGCCCAGCGCGCGATATCAAGGCTGTGCGCGCCCCAATTCGTCATCTGGCCGCCGGAGTAGCTCCAAAACCAGCGGTAGTTGTAGATACAGCGGAACGGATCAAAGGGTACCTTTGGGGCGGGCCCAAGCCAAAGATCCCAATCGAGAGTAGCGGGGAGTTGAGGACCTATTTCCACTGGTTTGAACCCGGGCATCATGTTCCTGGTCCAGTGGGCGGTGATGTGATGCACAGACCCGATTGCGCCGGAGCGAATCAACTCGACGGCCTGGGCGTAGTGGGCGCCTGAGCGCTGCTGGCTGCCGACCTGAACCACTCGCTGGTAGCGTCTGGCCGCCGACACCATGGCGCGTCCCTCGCGGGGCATCAGGCATAAAGGCTTTTCGACATAGACATCCTTGCCGGCTTGACAGGCGGAAATAGTGTGCAGGGCGTGCCAGTGGTCGGGCGTGGCAACGATAACGGCGTCGATATCCTTACGGTCGAGAAGGTGGCGAAAGTCCCGATAGGCGCGCGCACGGCCCTGACTAGCCTGCACGGCTCGGTTCAGGAAGGGCTCGTAGACATCACAAACCGCGACAGGCTCGATTCCACTCTTGCCTAGGAACGTGCGCCAAAGGCTGCGGCCCCGTCCACCGCAGCCGATAAGGGCGAGCCCGACGCGGCTGTTGGCACTCTGAGCCGCGCCTGCCTTGCTGACACCGGCTGCGGCGAGGGCCCCCAGAAACGCTCTTCTTCTTGAATCGTACAAAGATCCTCCTGTCCGGCAAAACCGAATGAGGGAGAACTGCAATCGGTACTCCTAG
Source organism: Bryobacterales bacterium (assembly GCA_038230275.1). Lineage (GTDB taxonomy): Bacteria > Acidobacteriota > Terriglobia > Bryobacterales > Bryobacteraceae > JANXXV01. The sequence goes on along the minus strand of JBBRNO010000059.1, from coordinate 6,736 downwards.
TCTAATGGAAAATTTTGTAATGTCATCACAAATAGAGTCTAAAATTGTTGCAATCGATTGCAATCTCTTATAACATTATGTCTCCGCTCAAGAGGAGCCCCGATGAAGCCCAACCTGATTAGACTGCTCGCCACCACCCTGTTATTGGCCGGCGCGAACTCCGCCACCGCACAGGTCCTATACGGATCTCTGGTAGGAAACATCAATGATGCGTCCGGCGCCGCGGTGCCTGGCGTGGAGGTGCAAGCTATCAACACCAACACCAACCAGATGCGGACTACGCCGACGAATGCGGAGGGTGGCTACAGCCTGTCTAACCTCGCGGCGGGAGGTTACAGTCTGACATTCTCGAAGACAGGGTTTCGTGTGGTACGGAAAGAGGGCGTGGTGGTAAGCATCAACACAGTGACCCGCGCGGACGCTCAATTAGAGGTTGGAGCAGTGACGGACAACGTCACCGTATCAACGGAGTTGGCGGCGCTGCAAACGGATCGCGCCGAGATTCGCGCCGAGATCACTGCGAAGACGTTAGTGAATCTTCCGGTTGCGCCGGGTCGCAACTATCAAGGGTTGTTTGGCTTGATTCCGGGATTCACGCCGCCGAATCAATCGGCAAGCGTGCCGGGCAATCCATCCCGGGCGATGGGCTTTAGCGTGAACGGCACCAGCGGGCAATCGAACAACACGCGCATCGATGGGGCCTCCAGCACGAACGTGTGGAGACCCACCTTTGTGGCGTATGTACCCGCGCTGGAATCGATCGAGACGGTGAACGTGGTGACAAATTCGTTTGACGCCGAGCAGGGACTGGCTGGCGGAGCCGCCATCAATGTGCAAATCAAGAGTGGAAGTAATGCATTGCACGGAAGCGCGTTTGAATACTACAACGGGAACGCAACGAAAGCCAAGCCCTTTTTTCTGCCCGTCACGGAGCGGAAGCCCAAGGACGTATACAACCAGTTTGGGGCTACATTTGGGGGCCCGGTCATCAAGGACAAGTTGTTTTATTTTGCAAGCTACGAAGGAACCTATAATCATCGATTCGCCTCATCCCTGGGAAGTGTGCCGACGCCAGCCATGCGCAGCGGTGATTTGAGCGGCGCTCCGGCGGACAGACCAATCTACGATCCATACAGTGGGGCAGCGGATGGTTCGGGGCGCACCCCCTTCGCTGGAAATTTGATTCCCCAGGCGCGGTTTCCCGATGCTGTGAAGAAGATCTTGCCGCTTTGGCCCAATCCGACAGCGGGAGGGTCACAGAACAACTACTATGCGGCAGGCCGATTCACGCTTGATCGCAACACCATCGATACGAAAGTGAATTACAACCTGTCTCCGAAGCTGACGATGTTTGGCCGGTATAGCTATTTGCATTTCAACACCCAGAACCGGCAATTCTTCGGCCCTGAACTGGGTGGTGTTCCGATTGCCGGCGGGCAGGCCGGATTGGCAACTGGCCACAGCACCAGCTTTACGTACGCATTGACCTATGTGCTCAACCCGAACCTGGTCTTCGATGGGAACTTCGGATATACGCGACTACAGGCGGACAGCCGGCAGCCGCGCCTGGACGAACAGATTGGACGGACATTTCTTGGATTGCCGGGCACGAATGGGTCGCGCTGGTTTGAAGGAGGCTGGCCTCAGTTCAACATCTCGAATTTCTCCGTGCTTGGCGCTCCGAATAACTTTCAGCCAAATTTGCTGAACGATCCGCAGTACCAATATGTGGCCAATGCAAACTGGACCAAGGGCCGCCACAACATCCGGTTTGGAACTGATATCTATGAGCAGCAACTGAATCAGACGCAGCCGGAGTTCTTTGGAGCTTTTTATGGAGCGTCAGGAGGCTTCGGATTCGCTCCCGGGGAGACTTCGTTGCGGAATGGACCGCGGACGAGCGAGTACAACTCCTTCGCATCCTTCCTGTTGGGAGCAACCGACAACCTGGGCAAGATTCAGTTGATCCCAGACTCCTTTGCCCTGCGGACACGCCAATACAGTGTGTATCTTCGGGACCAATGGCAAGTGAACCGCAAGCTGACCATTTCATATGGCTTCCGTTGGGAGTACTTCCCAATGCCGACGCGAGCCGACCGCGGGGTGGAGCTTTATGATTTCAATACCAACCAGATGCTGGTTTGTGGATTTGGTACCGTGCCCCGGGACTGTGGCGTCAGCATGAGCAAGAAACGCTTTGTGCCGCGCGCGGGCGTCGCCTACCGTATTTCGGAGACGCTGGTATTCCGGGCTGGATACGGAATTACCAACGATCCGTACAATCTGGCGCGTCCGTTGCGCGTAAACTATCCGGTTCTGGTGAGTCTGAATTTGAACAGCCCGAACGGGTTTGCGCCGGCGAGCCGGCTGGCGGACGGTATCCCGGCGATTCCGAATCCCGATCTTGGCAATGGTCGAATTCCGATCGACGGAAACATCTTGGTGAACACGATTGATCCGAAAAACTTCAAGCGGGGCTATATCCAATCGTGGAACGTTGCCCTTCAAAAGCAATTCAACGGAGGCTGGGTGGGAGAAGCCGCTTATGTCGCCACCAGATCCGTGGGGCAGCTAGCCTACTTTGATCGTAATGTGGGGCGTGTTGGCGGCGGCAATGCAAGCCGGCCTTTGTTCCAGAAGTTTGGGCGGGGCCAGCGAACCGCTGAGATCACGGGTTTGGGAACCTACAAATATGATTCTCTTCAGACTCGATTGGACCGGCGGTTCAGCGGTGGATTGCAGGTCGGATTAGCCTATACATTTTCAAAAAACATGGGGATTGCGGGGAACGAGGATGGTGACGGTTCCCCGGCGATCGGCATCCCTGAATACTACCGTCTCAATTGGGCACGGACGACGCTGGACCGCACTCACAACCTGCAGATGCACGGGATTGTGGAGTTGCCGTTTGGCCGGGGGAAGAAGTGGGTCAGCAATGGAATGGGAGCGGCGGTGCTGGGCGGCTGGCAGTTGAATGGGGTACTCAGCATGTATAGCGGGCAACCGTTCACGGTGACTGCTCCGGGAACCTCTTTGAACGCGCCGGGAAACTCGCAGCGCGCGGATCTTGTCAAGCCGGAAGTGGCGAGACTGGGCGGAGCCGGTCCTGGTCAGAAATACTACGACCCAACTGCGTTCGCAGAGGTGAGGGACGTGCGATTCGGCACGGCTGGGTTCAACATTCTGGATACTCCGGGAACGTTCAATCTCGATATGGGTCTGTTCCGGTCCTTCAAGGTGACGGAGAGAATTGGGTTGCAGTTCCGTGCCGAGGCGTTCAACTTTACGAATACACCGCACTTTACTGGGCCGAATAGCAATGTGACATCCAGTTCCTTTATGGAAATTAGCGGTGTGCGGGGCCTGGGACGCGAAGGGATCGATGAGCGTGTGTTCCGGTTTGGCTTGAGAATTGGATTCTGAGAAATAGACCGGGCGAGGGTGTGGTGTCGATTCCGTTCGGTGCGGGTCAACTCCTGAAGCGCGACAGAGAACCCGTTGTCCCGGCTTGTGGCGACGGCCCTGAGCCAGGGAGACCGCCGTACATCATGAGTAAGCCGAGGACCGATCGGAAACCGTAGGAAACTCCCTGTCCCTCATCGAAAAGTCCCTTCGGCACGTAGAATCAGCATTTGGAGACTGCGGCCTTGGTTCTTTCAAGCCCCGCGAGAAGGCGAGGCTGCAGGTCGAGGTCGAGCATCGTACCCTGCGCAACGATGTTACGCAGGGCGCTACAAATGGTTGGTCCCGGGTCTGCGTGGATTTCAGATACGGGCCATCTCCTTGCGGCACTTACGCCACAAAAGCAGGGCTCGTCGTGAACTCCGTCGTGACTCCATTCGCGACCGCTATATGGAAATTGGGGAGACGGCTTGCACTTCGGTGACGCTCAGAAAGCTCACTGAGGTTCGGGAAACAATGTAGGAGCGTTCCCAAGCTGACCGTCGCGGGCAACGGACGTTCGATATCGGCTTTCAGCACCAGATGGTCGCCGCGAGAGCCGGCATAGCGACTTCGAGAAGATAATCGCTGCCCCAGTTGTTGCTTTCCGGCCAGCTCCGGCGCAAACGCGCCGCCGAGCGGCAAGTGATCGACTTCTCAGGCACGAAGTTAGTTTCGCTCAAGCACCAACCACCGCCTGCAGCGCAGAGATTTGAAACAGGTTCTTTGGATTCTGCCAGGATGGTCGGCTGCTCTTCCGGAGTTGACCGCTCAGGGCTTCGGCTCGATGCCGATGCGGTCGTTGACGGCCGATGAAATCCGCCGAGTGCAGCCGAGGTAACACTCCGTGGTCTGCACCGAGACATGACCCAGCAGAAACTGAATCTGCCCCAGCTCGCCACCAGCGCCAAGACCGACCCGAGCGCAACTCCGCCCGAGATCATGCGGCGCGAGTTTGCTCACACCAATTTTCGCCGCGAAGTCCTTGACGACGTGCCAGACCAGCTTTTCTGTAACAGCGTCGCCCCAGGCTCTGCCCGCGCTGCTCACCCGGCGGAAAAGGCTGCCCGTGGTAATTCCCGCGGCCGTCGTCCAGTCAAGCAATAGGCGAGACACCCAATCGGGAACCGGAATTGTTCGAACGTGACCAGCCTTACCACGCAGGTCCACGATTGCCCAGTGGCCTTCAGGCTGGTGCAGGTCGCCGAAGGACAGCTTGGCGAGTTCGTGGCGGCGAAGTCCGCAGGCGAGCAGCAGAGCAAGCAGTCCACGATCTCGCTTCCCCTTGACTTGTTCACGGTCCGGCGCCTGCCAGAGTGCATGTGCCTGCTCTGCGGCCAACCCGTTGCCGAGCCGGATACCCAGTTTCTTAACGCCCTTGACTCGCCGTATTCCTGCGGCAAGGTCGGCGCTGAGAAGTCCGCAGTCTGCCCCCTCGTACGTTAGGCGGCGCACGGCTCCCAGCCGAAGGTTGATCGTGCCCGGGGCTAGTTGTCGCGACTCCAGGTGCATTCGATAGCGGACGACAACCGTCTTACCGAAGGACAGTCGTGGCTCAGAACAGTACCAATCCACAAACTCGTCGATGGCGTGGCGATATCCCCGTTGCGCGTCCGGGTTCGACAGGCTGTCGAGAACAGCGCACTACCCCCTTAGTCATCCTGGATCTAAGTTGAAACACCCTGCGACACTATACGGGAACTCCCAACGGTGCGCAAGCACCGGGCCCCCCACCACCATCTCCGCCTACTGTGCCATGCGGAACCAAAATACGGTATCGGGTCTGGCTCCGGAAACCAGTTCGCCTTTGGCTGTGACGTTCACTACGTGGTGGCCGTGCGCGGAATCGATCAGGCCCAAAATTTTACCGGAATTCCTATCGATTTTCATCAGCCATCCAGTCGCGCCGGTGGGTTCGTTTCGCTGCTGCGTGCCGATCCACAGCGCTCCACCAGTGAAGCTCAGCGTGGTAACCATTCCCAGGTTTGCCCACTCGCCGAGATACTTTCCCGTTGGATCGAAGCGTTGCAGCCGGCCATTCTGGCGGTCTGCCACATAGACAATTCCGTTCTCATCCACCGCGATGCCGTGAGGCTGACGAAACTGTCCAGGGCCATTGCCTGCGCTTCCCCACTCCCGCAACCTCTCGCCTCCGGCCGTGTATTCCAGGATGCGAGCATTGCCATAGCCGTCGGAAATGAAGAGGTGTCCGTTCGGAGCGAAGGCAATGTCGGTGGTGCCGGCGAATCCCGTCTTCCCCGCAGGCTGGCCACCGACGGAAATCTCCATCAGCTTCTCACCCATCGGCGTGAACTTGAAGATCATGGAGCTGGAGGCATCCACGGTCCAGATGTTTCCGGCAGAGTCAATGCGGATGCTGTGCGGAATCTGGAACATGCCTTTGCCCCAGGAACGTAGGATCCGTCCGTTGTGATCCACCACCAGCACCGGGTCCGCTTTCTCACCGCGTTGCAAAACGTAAAGCAGTCCAGTCTTGTCCATGGCAACCGACGAAGGATAGCCTATTTCCCACCCTGCGCCTTGCGCTTGCAGCTTAACTTCGGTTCGATGAAGCGGCAGTGCCGGAGCCTGTTCCACTAGCGCGCGCAATGCGACGGCTTGCGCTTCCAGTGCGGCGTCCGGTTTCTGTGCGAAGGCGGAGACACAGAGCAGGGAAAGGGAGAGGAATTTCAGCGGCATCGCATGAAGTCTATCGCGCAGTCTCCGCGCTGCGCAAGGCCGGTAGCGCAACACAAAACAGCCAACTCAAAAGAGCCAACATGGAATAGCCAACACGTAGACTGACCGAGCCGCGACTGTCAAGGAGCGGTACTCCCAGCCAGTAAAGCCATACCGGATAGCCTGCTGGACATCTCCATCGTTCCATAACCATCGCGTGCTCTAAATCCGGTCCCTCGGGACGCGCCTCCGCTTCCACAACGGCAGGAAAGTGATTGATTCGCGCACATGCCGCCCGGAAACTCCAGCCGCAGTGCAAACAGACCTGGCGATGAGCATCGCGTACACGCTCAAACAGCGTCGATTCACGGATCGCGCAACTCCCTCCGGAGTAGCTTTCGCCAAGCGCCGCCGGCAACATTGCAGTTCCAGTCTATAGAACAGGCTTCGTCCTCTTGCAAGTGTGATCCATGAACCTAAAAAGAGCAGTTAAGCAGGTGCATCGGCGAGGCGGCCAGGGCTTCCGAGTATCCTTCCACCCAGGAATTGACGAAAGGCTGCACTGAGAATCCGTGCCCATTGCTGCTGTTGAGTTAAGTGCTCCGCAGTAGTTTTT
>JBBRNO010000058.1:0-35794 GCA_038230275.1 Bryobacterales bacterium | reverse complement strand
TGGCAACCGATGTCATGTTTTGCGCTGGTCTCCAGGTAACCGGCAAAAGTCCGTTCCGTGGCGAACTTCTGTACTTGACTGCGGCTGACGCGCAGACCGCCCGCATCCACGCGGCCAGCAACCAGAAGCTTGGTGAAGGGCATTCGGGAGGCGCGCGTTAGATCGCGGTCCCACTGGCTTAGGGTCTCGAACAGGTCCTCTTTCTGTCCATCGAAGACCAGCACGGCTAATGCGGTGTCTTCCATATAGAGCTGATGGATGAGACGCTGGTCCGCCTGGCCCCCGAAATCCCAGAGCCAGATTTCACGCTCCGCGCCGTCCGCCGGAGAGACGGGCAGCTTCCATTGCGTGGCCCAGGCGCCGACGGTGGAGTCGCTTGGTTTCCAAGTGTTCAGCGCCAGGCGGGTGGAGAGGCCGGTTTTGCCCGCACTGGTCTCGCCAACGATTAGAACTTTGGCGTTGGTGTATTGGGTTTGGGCTATTTACGCGGGCTGGGTGGCGGAGTCCTTCACATCCCACACGCGCATCACACCGTTTTGAGCGGCGGAGAAAGCGAGGTGGCCATCGGGGCTCCAGGCCACGCTCACGACGCTGGTGGAGTGGCCGTCGAGCACGCCCAAGCAACGTCCGGATTCGATTTCCCAGAGACGCACGGTGTTGTCCGAGGAGCTGGAGACGGCCCGTCCACCATCCGGGCTCCAGGCCACGCTCAAGACGCGGCCCGAGTGGCCTTCGAGCACGCGCAGGCAGCGTCCGGTCGCAATATCCCAGAGCCGCACGGTGGTGTCATCGGAGCCGGAGAGAGCGCGGCCGTCACGAGGGCTCCAGGTTACATCCGAAACACCGGCGGAATGGCCTTCGAGTACGCGCAGGCAAGCTCCGGATTCGATGTCCCAGAGCCGCAGCGTGTTGTCTTGGGAACCAGAGAGGGCGAGGGCGTCATCTGGGCTCCAGGCTACGCTCCAAACGCTGTCCGAGTGGCCTTCGAGCACACGCAAGCAGCGCCCAGCTTCGAGATCCCAGAGCCGCACGGTGTGGTCGCGGGAGCCGGATAGAGCGCGGAAGCTTCTAGGGCTCCAGGCCACCTTCTCCACGCTGTCAGAGTGCCCGTTGAGTATGCGGAAACAGCGTCCATCTTTGAGATTCCAAAGCCGCGCGGTGTTGTCCCCGGAGCCGGAAATAGCGTGCCCTTCGGGCCCCCAAGCTACGCTCCAGACGGGGCCGGAGTGGCCTTCGAGGGCCCGCAGACACCGTCCGGATTCGATGTCCCAAAGCCGCACGGTTTTGTCATCGGAGCCCGAGAGAGCGCGGTCGCCATGGAGGTTCCAGGCCACCTTCAGGATGATGGCGGAGTGGCCTTCGAGCACCCGCATGCAGCGTCCGGAATCGAGATCCCATAGCCGCACAGTGTTGTCCCCGGAGCCGGATAGGGCGCGACGGCCATCGCGGCTCCAGTGAACGCTGGATACGCTGGCGGAGTGGCCTTCAAGCACCCGCAAGCAGCGTCCGGATTCGATATCCCAGAGCCGGATCGTGTTGTCTTCGCATCCGGAGAGAGCGCGGAGCCCATCCGGGCTCCACACAACGCTTAAGACCTTGGCGGAGTGCCCCTCCAGCGCGTGCAAACAGCTTCCGGAATTGAGATCCCAGAGCCGTAGAAGGTTGTCCTCGCAGCCGGAGAGCGCGCGGCGCCCGTCGGGACTCCAAGCCACGCTCCAGACGCGCGCCGGGTAGCTCTCGAGTACGCGCAAGCAGCGTCCGGATTCCAAATCCCAGAGCCGAACCGTATTGTCCGACGAACCCGAGAGAGCGCTACCACCATCGGGGCTCCATGCCACGCTCCAGACGTGGTCGGAGTGACCTTCGAGAACGTGCAAGCAGAGTCCGGATTCGATATCCCAAAGCCGCACCGTTTTGTCCCAGGACCCGGACAGAGCGCGGCTACCATCGGGACTCCAGGCAACGCTCCAAATGCTGGCGGAGTGGCCCGTGAGCACGCGCAAGCAGAGTCCGGATTCGATATCCCAAAGCCGCCCCGTTTTGTCATCGGAGGACGAGAGAGCGCGGCGGCCGTCGGGTCCCCAGCACACACTCAAGACACTGGCGGAGTGGCCTTCCAGAACGCGCAAGCAGTGTCCGGATTCGATATCCCAGGGCCGCACGGTACAGTCTGAGGAACCAGAGAGAGCGGATTTTCCATCCGGACTGAAGGCGACGGACCGAACGGGTTCTGTGTGACCGAGGGAGATGATTCCCTGTTCGAACTGCTGGCGCGCTTTCTCTCGATCTGGAGTTGGTTCGCTTTGTGTGAGACGGCAGGCATCGAGTAGTTTTGGATATTCGCTTTCGCGGTTTGCCGGATCCCACGGGATGTAGAGAAATTGCCCGAGCGAGCCTTTGATGTCCGCTTCGTCGAGCCGCAGCGGAATGAAGCGTCGCTCTTTATTTAACGGGTCGCGAAACCGGAAGGTGCCGGCTTCCAACTGCGCCCAGTCCGAACCAAACGCATTTGCCGACATGCAAAGTACGAGTACGCGCGAATGCTCCAGGCCTTGTTCGGGGTCGTCGACTTCCCAACTATCGAACTATACCCGTAACCCGTCCTTGCGCAGCCGCTCTGCGATGGGACGAACCACCTCCCTATCCTTAGCGCTATGGCTGAGGAAGACGTCGAAGGTGAAATGTTCCGTCCTATGGGACACTTGCACTTGACGTGCTAGCCGTCAAAGATACCACACACGCGGGGATTCACGATGCTGCTGCGACAGGAAGCTTTTGGCCGCCTCTGCCGGGCCCGGGAGTTGTTGGTGGAGATTCGAGAGCAGCCGTTAACCATCAGGGATGTGGCGCGAGAAGTCGGGATCTCGTCTTTTCATTTCATCCGGCAATTTGAGGCGTTGTTCGGGCTGACACCGCATCAGTTTCGGATGCAGTCGCGGCTGGACCGGGCGAAGTATCTGTTGGCGAAAGGGCAGCTTTCGGTAACGGAGGTCTGCATGGAAGTTGGCATGTCCAGTATGGGCAGCTTCAGTGCCCTGTTTGCACGCCGGGTTGGCGAAACGCCTTCCGATTACCAGCGCCGCGCACGCGTGCTGGTGCAGGTACCGGCGAATTTTCAACGGGTTTATTATCCAGGTTGCCTCAACCTTTTGGGCTGCCTGCCACCTTCGGCCTTTCGCAATTTTCGAGAAGCGCCCGTGGTGCACGTTCCTTTACTATGCAGAGATGCGAATCAAACTCACCAGCATCATGGTTAGCGACCAGGATAGGGCGCTGCAGTTTTACACGGAGGTGCTGGGCTTCCAGAAGAAACATGACCTTCCCGTTGGGGAATACCGTTGGATCACCGTGGTTTCGCCGGAGGGGCCGGACGATCTGGAACTTGCTTTGGAACCCAACGCGAATCCCGCCGGTAAGGCTTTTCAGGAAGCGATGTTTGCGCAGGGCATTCCGCTGACTTCTTTTGAGGTGGCTGATATGGAGAAAGAATACGCGTTGCTGAAGGCGCGTGGAGTGGTGTTTACGCGCGAACCGATGAACGCGGGGCCGGTGATTATTGCGATGTTTTCCGACACCTGCGGGAACCTGATTCAGCTTCACCAGCCGGTATAAGCGGATATTCGTCGCGCAACGCTGTCCACGGATCCACTCGCGAGGCTGCCGAGGTGTCGCGTCCGTGGCGGAAAGTTCGTAGCCTTCCCGCAGGAGGTGGAGCAGGTTGGGGCCGGTGCCGCCGCCCGCGTCGAAGAGGCAGAACTCGATCTGGCCTAATTAGTGCCGGAGGCCCGGATGCTTCACTCTGGTGGATTGTCCGCGAATTGGGTGGACACTGGCGGAAACCGCTCCTTTACAGTCGCGGCTCGGAAACTACTGTCGCAATAACGAGTTCGAGACCGAGCCGCGCGCGTGAGAAAGCTGTTTCTTGTGTCCGGTTATTTGTCGGACAGTACTCTGGTGTTGTGGGTCCGTAAGAGATTCTTTGCTTGATTCACAAACCCGCCACATTGTTGCAACGGCGTTGTAACATTCAGCCGCTACACTTTTGAATTGCAATCACAACTTTCAGGAGTGTCTTGATGCGATCTTGGCGTTGGTCTTTAGCCCTGGTACTGGCTGTGTGTCTTCTCCCCAGCGCTCTGTTGGCGCAATCGGAATCCGGCCGCGCCGTGATCGAAGGTAGCGCTTCCGATGCAACTGGAAAGGTGATGGCGAATGCCGGCATTGCCGTGCGGGAGACCGAGACCGGGTTTACACGCAGCACGGTGACCAATGGCGAGGGCCAGTTCCGCTTGGGCTCTCTGCCCGTGGGCCGGTATCGTATTGAAGCGTCGGCTCCCGGCTTTTCTAAAGCGGTGGTGGAGAACGTGGCGCTGACGGTGGGTGTGACCAAGAGCATCAGCATCACGCTGCAGGTGGCTGCGGCTAGTGCCGAGGTCACGGTGGTAACGGATTCGCAGATCGTGAATCTTACCGATCCTGCCAATAGCATCAGCATTGATTCGCGGGCGATTGAGGACCTTCCCATCCGCGGCCGTAACTTCACCGAATTTGCCCAGCTGGCGCCGAACGTGACGCAGGAAGGGAGCCGGTTCGGCCTGGTGGTGAATGGCCAACGGTCTATCAACGCGAACATCGCGATTGACGGGGTGGACTTCAACGATCCGCTGCAAGGGGGGCCGCGTGGGGGTGGACCGAACGAATCCGCGTTCTTCTTCCCGCAGCTTGCGGTGCGCGAGTTCCAGATGGTGCTGAATGGCGCGTCCGCGGAAGTGGGGCGCACCAATTCGGGCTATCTGAATGTTGTGACCAAGTCTGGAACCAATGATTTTCATGGAGCGGGGTTCTACCAGAACCGCAACGGAGCGATGACTTCGCCCGATGCGTTTGGCAACGACAGCAGCAGCAATTCGCAGCACCAGTTCGGCGGTTCGATTGGCGGGCCCATCCAGCAGGAGAAGCTTTTCTTCTTTGCGGCTGTGGAGAAGAACATCGTCAGCATTCCTTATACGGTGAAGTTTGATCGACCGACGGGCAGCGTGGTGATCCCGGCCAATATTCTTTCGCAGCAGGGCAGCTTCAGTCAGAAGAACAATCCGCTAGTTGCCTTTGGCAAATTGGATTACGTGCTGAACCAGGCGAATACGATGAATCTGCAGTATACGTATGCCGGGCAGTCGGGTCTCAATTTCGGCGGGGCCAGCGGGCAGACGAATGCATCGTCAACCAACAACACGACGCTGAGCCGGGCGAGCCAAGGTCTGAAAGGCGGACTGACGACGGTGCTTTCGCCGAGCTTGCTGAACGAATTTCGAGGGCAGTGGGTTTACGATAACCGCACACAGGTCCCGGTGAGTTCGCTGGCGCAGGTGGACATCACGGATTTTGGCACACTCGGCGGTAGCTCTAACGGGGTTTACATTTATGACGCCACGCGGTATCAGGTGCTGGACAATTTGAGCTGGACCAAAGGCCGCCACAATGTGCGGGTTGGCGTTGATTTGAATTTTAATCCGGAACGCCAACAGCGGGAAAAGAACTACGGTGGGGCTTACAGTTTCAGTACGCTGTCGGATTATCTGGCGGCGCTGGCGGGTGACAAGACCAGGATCTCCCGATATCAGCAGACGGTTGCCGCGAATGGAAAACAGGGTCTGTTTGAAGAGATGCAGAAAGACTTCGCCGTTTTCTTTACCGACTCGATCAAGCTGCGGCCGGACTTGACCTTGACCGCGGGACTGCGCTGGGAAGGCCAGATGAATCCGCAACCGCCAGCCAATCCGCAGTATCCGCTCAACGGGCAGATTCCGAACGATTTGAAAATGTGGCAGCCCCGGTTGGGACTTGTTTACGATGTGGGCGGCAAGGGCAAGACGGTGGTCCGGTTGTCAGGCGGGCTGTTCGATTCGCGCACTCCGGGCTATCTGATGCAGCGCGTTTTTACCGATAACGGATTCAACACGGTGCTGCTGGATAGCCAGGCCGATGCCAAGGTGATCAACTATGTGACTGTTCCGCAACCATTGACGTCCGTTCCGGCGGGACTGGTGCTGGCCAGCAATGCCATATATGCGTTCGATCGAAATTTCCGAAATCCGCGATCCGGGCAAGTCTCGATTGCAGTGGAGCAGCAGATTGATCGGGACACGACGTTGACGGTTGGCTTCGTGAGGAATTCCACCTGGGCGCTGCAACGGCGCATCGATGTCAATCTGTTTCAACCGGCGGTACTGACGAATGGATATGTGGCGTATCCCACTTACGATGCCAGCGGGCGGCTGGTGCAGGCTTCCGGATACAACGCAGCGACCGGCCAGGGAATCTATCTGGACGCAGCGGGCAAGGCGGTGAAGCCGGCGGTGGCGCGTCCCGATCCAACGCTGGGCCAGTTCAACGTCAACAAGTCGGTGGGGCATTCCAGCTATAACGGCGGGTATGTTAGCGTTCATCGCAGAATGAGCCATCGTCTGCAATTCGCCTTGAACTATACGTATGCGAAGAATCGCGACGATGATTCCAATGAGCGCGATTTCAACCGGCAGTACATGCTGAATGTGTACAACTTAAACTCAGACTCGGCCTATGCCAAGAATGACATCCGGCATAGCGGCAACATGAATGTGCTGTACGATCTGGGGCGCGGTTTCACCATCAGCAGCCTGCTGCTGGCGCACACGGGCTCGCCGGGCAGGTATGTCTTGGGAACGGACTTGAATAACGACGGCAACAAAGATAATGACCGGCCGATTATCAACGGCAGCCTGGTTCCGCGAGATTCTGCGCGCTACGAGAATTTCTTCGATTGGGATATGCGGTTGATTAAGGAGTTCAAGATCGGCGAGCACATGCGGGTAGCTCTTTCGATTGAAGGATACAATTTGACCCGGGCGAGCAACAAGACTTTCAATGGCGATGGGGACAGCTTCTTTGGGAAGCCGACGGCCACGGCGAATCCGAACACCGGGTATTTTTACGCCACCAATACCGCTGGAATTCCGTTGAATTCTCCCGGTACCGACCGGTTTGGCGGCCCGCGCCAAGGGCAAATTGGGATCCGGTTCATCTTTTAAACTGAGGAGTAGACTGAGGCGCAGCGGCCGCTTGCGCAAAATTCTTTCAGTTTTTTAGGAACCTCGAACGCTCGCCAGCGTATTACTAGCGATGACCCATTTGCTGGCGGACCTTCGATACGCTCTACGAACACTGAAACGCAGTCCGTTGTTCGCAACTGTTGCCATTCTATCGCTGGCGCTGGGGATCGGCGCCAATACGGCAATCTTTACGCTGATCGATCAAATTCTGCTGCGCCGGCTGCCGGTTCGGGATCCAGAACAGCTTGTGATGCTGTACCAGCGCGGTAGCCACAACGGCAGCAACATGGGCGACCGGATGCATTCCTATCCGATCTACCAGGACTACCAGAAGAAAGCGGAACCGTTCGAGGAAGTGATCTGCCGGCGGCTGGTTTCGGCGTCGGTCAGCGTTGACAATCAGACGGAACGGGTGCAGGCGGAGATGGTCTCCGGGAACTACTTCTCCATGCTGGGCGTTCGGGCTGCCATCGGGCGGGTGTTCAGTTCCCAGGAGGACGACCGCGTGTATCAGGGTCATCCGGTGGTGGTGCTGAGCTACGACTACTGGGTGAATCGCTTCGCGCGCGACCCGCATGTGATTGGCATAAAGATTCTGGTGAACAACTATCCGATGACGGTAGTCGGCGTGTCGGCGGCGGGATTTGCGGGGATGGACCCGACGCGATCGCCGCAGATTCGCGTGCCGATTCTGATGAAGGTGGCGATGGTGCCGGAGTGGAGTTGGGTGGAGATGAGCGACCGGCGAACGCGCTGGGTGCAGGTATTCGCGCGGCTGAAGCCAGGCTACACGGTGGATTCGGCCAAGGCGCCGATGCAGGGATTGTGTCATCAGATTCGCGAATATGAGACTACCTTGCCGGCGGCGCGAAAGTGGTCCGCATACGGCCGTGAACAGTTTTTGAAAGGGACTCTACTTGTAGAACCGGCGGCTACAGGCTATTCAGGACTGCGTAACAGCTTCTCAAAAGCGCTGATTGTGCTGATGTGCATGGTTGGGCTGGTGCTGTTAATTGCTTGCGCGAATGTGGCGAATCTGATGATCGCGCGCGCCTTTTCGCGGCAGAAGGAAATCGCCATCCGGCTTTCGATTGGCGCGTCGCGCGCGCAACTGGTACGGCAGTTGTTGGTCGAGAGCTTTGTGCTTTCCTTTGCAGGCGGAATCGCGGGAATTGCCCTGGCCGTAGCGATGACGCGCGGTTTGCTGGCGTTGGTGCCTTCCGAAGGGAATCCGTTGCTGGTGAGCCCTGAGCCGGATCCGCGGATCTTGTTGTTCACGCTGGGCCTCACTTTTCTGACGGGGCTGTTGTTTGGACTGCTGCCGGCGCTGCGGGCCAGCCGTCCGGATCTGTGGACCACGCTGAAAGATACGGTCGGTTCGGTGGCGGGCACTAGTGGATCGTTGGTGCTGCGGCAAGGATTGGTGGCGGCGCAAGTGGCGTTGAGTTTTCTGCTGCTGTTTGGGGCGGGCCTGTTTGTCCGGAGTCTGCAAAATCTGAAGACCACGGAAACGGGATTTCACGATATGGAGAATCTGGTAACGTTCCAGCTGGCTCCGGCATTGAACGGTTACGATGCTCCGCGGGTGGTGCATTTTTACCAGGATTTGTTAGAGCATATCCGGGCGGTGCCGGGCGTGAAATCGGCGGCCCTGGCTGCGGTTTCGCTGCTGGCCGGAAACGAGTGGGACAGCGGCCTGTCTGTGGAAGGGCATACGGCGAAGGACGGCGAAGACATGCAGGCGTTCATGAACTCGCTTTCGCCGGGATACTTCGAAGCGATGGGGACCCCGATTCTGGAAGGGCGCGATTTCGATTATCGCGATGTGAAGAAGGACGCGAAGGTGGCCATTGTCAACCACCGTTTCGCGCAGCACTACTTTGGTGAAAAGAGTGCCGTGGGCAGGCATGTGGGGTTCGGCGGTGCTCCGGATACAAAGTTGGACATTGAGATTATTGGGGTGGCGGCGGACTCGCTGTATGAAGGTCCACGGGAAGGAATACGGCGGCAGATGTTTGTTCCTAACTGGGGCAAAGGGCAGGTGGCGTTCTATGTACGCACCTCCATGGGGCCCGGCAATGCTTATGGCGCGTTGCGCAGTGAAGTGAAAAAGCTGGACCCGTCGCTGCCGGTGTATGAGATGACTACGCTGGCGGGGCAATTGGACCAGACGCTGCTGACTGAGCGATTGATCGCGCTGCTGTCCGCAGGATTCGGTTTTCTTGCCACGTTGCTGGCGGCGATCGGGTTGTATGGCGTGATGGCGTTTGTGGTGGCCCGGCGGAGGAAGGAGCTGGGGATAAGGATTGCGTTGGGCGCGACGCCTGGATCGGTGATCTGGCTGGTGATGAGAGAAGTGCTGATGCTGCTGGGGATCGGATTGGCGGTTGGGGTTCCGGCGGCGATTGGATTGGGCCGATATGTGGCTGCGCAACTCTACGGCATTACGGCTAACGATCCTTGGATCGCTGGTACGGCGATTATTTTGCTGGCCGCGGTGGCGAGTGTGGCGGGACTGATTCCGGCGCACCGGGCCAGCCGCATCGATCCGATTCTGGCGCTGCGGTTTGAATGAGCTAGCCCCGGAACGGGTTAACCACTGTGGGACGGCCCCACTTACTACCTGCTTGCAAGTCCTCGCTGAATAGAACGGCGGCTCCACCTTGCCGGGCCGCATGGATAATCATGGCGTCCCAGAACGACACTTGGTGCAAACGATGAAGCTCTATTGCGGAGATGACGTCGGACTCATCGAATCGAACGACGCGCATGCGCGACATCAGTTCCACCTTGCGCTGCGCAAGTTCGGGGGGCACGCCAAGTTTCCGTGTGGCTACCGAAAAATATTCTTGTAAGACTTGCAGGGACAAAAGCGCCTGTCCTGACCGTTGGTACTGCCCGATTAGGTGAATCGCCGTGGCCTGCTTGGCGGGATCTGAAGCATCATCTGCGTAAACAAATATATTTGTATCGAAGAACGCCAATCCCTTCATTAGCGCTGGTGAGCTTCCTCACGGTTGAATTTCCATCCTTTAGAATCGCCTTGTGACGATTTCGAGAGCTGTTCGAATTCATCGGCGTCTCGAAGGGGATCGGGTTTCCCCGCTAATTGCTCCAGGTACTCTCGCACCAGCTGATTGACACTCGTACCCAATTGCTCCGCCTGGCGCCGCGCCTTATGAATCACTTCATCGTCAACCGCGAGGGTAATGTTCATACCACACAGTATACGTGTGCACGGATAGAGTGTCAATACGATGGTTCGGATATGTTTTCCACGCCGGATACCCAATCTTGCCGATTTACACCAGCACCTTCGGCATGAGATCGACGATGTGCTCCTATCCGCGATATACCTCGGTGCGGCCTTTTTGGACGGCCGTCGCCACGCACCTCAGAGATGGTCATGCCCTGAACGCCGATTCCGATCAGGGTTGTCTTCACGTCCTCCACCTTGTGAGGCTGGATCATGGT
The DNA here is from genome assembly GCA_038230275.1 of Bryobacterales bacterium. GTDB lineage: Bacteria > Acidobacteriota > Terriglobia > Bryobacterales > Bryobacteraceae > JANXXV01. The sequence goes on along the minus strand of JBBRNO010000058.1, from coordinate 25,232 downwards.
TCGATCTTCTACATATATGCATTCCGCCTTTTCTGCTGCAAGACTCGGAGGCGTGCATCGCGTCCTCGGGATAGGCATGAAGCGGTGATTATGTGCTTGACCACGATAATAATCGAAAGTGTGCTCTAAATTACGACGTGACAGGTCACGCTTTGGCTGCTTAGGGAGGTAGTCCTTGACAGATGGGGGTATTGTATGAGCGATAGGTCTGAAGTAGAATTAAAAAAGTGTTGCCTCTGCCTGCCTCTTAGGTTGACGCAACCGGTGTGCTGTGATGCGCATCCAATGTAAGTGTAATGGAGGAGACTAATGCTTAGAGACGCTGGAGAGGTGTAGTTCTGCGGAAAAGGGAGGATCCTCAAATCGGTACTCCCTTTTTCCATGACGTGACTAGCTTATCCAATTCCACCCAGTAACTTCCTGCCTCCCTTAGTTCCCGATGCCTCACTATCCATGGAGAGTACCGCGCATGGGCTTTTAGAATTATAGTTTTGAAGTAACGCTTTACCAAATCTTCGTCCACGGTTTCTGTGAAAACAGCGATGGCGATTTCCTCAAAGAAGTTCAGGAATTCCACAGCTACCATTCGGTTGTCTAAATTATCCTCCAAAAGACTAATCCGTTTTTCCTTAGAGTCAGTCCCGGTCATCTGGTCGAGGGCTATGTTCAATACCCTCCAGTCCTTTTTGAGTTCATATAGGCTTGGGCTATCCCACCGCTCAACGAATCGGATCGCTTGCGAGCCCAACTTTTCCAAATTAGCCTTGCGTATGTTGTCGGCTGCGCGAAGGAGCCCATATAGCGCTACGGTAGCGCCGAATAGAGAAGTGGCGAACGTTATTGTTTCCCTTCTCTCCTTTATCGAACGGTCATAATACGGTACAAGGAATATCTCGCCCAACACAAGAAAACTGCATATCACGACGACTAAGCTTATAAACGTGCGCCTCTGAATATTCAGCGCCCATCCCAACCTACCTTTTTCCATGGTTCGTCAATGTTATTTCACTCAAATGCTGAGTGTCAAATCGGTCCACAGCCCAACTTTTTTAGCGTTGTCTCTTGTGGGCCTTTTCTCTGGGCCACTACGACGTGAGGGATCCAGCGGATCTTGAAACGTCCTGTGGTCGAATTTAGCCGAAGGAGTGAAGTAGTCATGGATACGATATGAAAATCTGATTAAGAAATTGCGGCCATTCAGTCCCCCAGGGCAATTACTCGCGTGTAGAGGAACGATCCCGCGACGTATAGCCGGCTCTTCCCGTCCAGCGCCAGACTGCTCACGGTGGCGCGCCCGGTATCGAAAGTCCAAAGATTTTTGCCGTGCGCGTCGATGGCGTGCAGGTGAGTGATGCCGCTTTGCCGGCCGTAGTCTCCGTAATAAACGGTGCCGGTGCGGTCCGCCAGCAGCTTCGGATTAAACATTCCATCGGCTGATTGTTTCCACATCTCCTTCCCGCCCGTGAGGCCACGAATTGACCCGTTGTCACAGGCAAATACGATTTGGTTGGGCAGAGTGGGAATCAACATGCTCGGATTGCATTTTGCATCGAACTTCCATTCCACCGTGCCGGTGGGGCCGACGGCCAGGATCTGGGGCACATCGGTGGCTATATAGGCGCGGCCATCCAGGCCCGCGACCACGCCCGCCGGAGTGCAAGCACCGTCGAGTTCCAATGTCCAATGGGGTCCGCCGGCGGTGTTGTTCATGCGGCAGCCATAACCGCTGTAGTGCGATTCGGGCCCCTTCACGGTGCGGGGAAGCCGGCCACCCACCCCATCGCGATTGACACAGTACGTGGCGTCGAGCGAGTGATACCAGATCAATCCGTTGTCGTCGATCTGCACATCGGAAGCGCCGGTCATTCCCGCTTTGTAACCCCAGATCAACTTTCCGTTGCGGACGGCGCAAATTCCTTCGAAGGAAGTGAGGTAGACGGATCCATCGGTGCCCACGGCAGCGATGTGCGCTCCGGTGGTCCTGAGCGAGACGGTCCATTTCTGTTTGGGATTGAGCGGTCCGGCCAGTCCGGTATCGGGCACGCGGCCGCGCGCTTCTTCAATGACCGGAGGCAGTTCTGTAATGCGCGGCGGAGAATGCCAGTCGATTTCGATGGCGCTGTTGTCGAAGGGGTTCTTAGTGAGCTGGGTTGTTCGCAGGGTCTTGCGCGGGAGGGAGATGGCCAGGATGGCGATGCAGACAAAAATCGCGAACACAACCGCCAGGACCGCAGCCAACCGACGCGCTGGAACTGCGGCGGGCTTGAGCGCGGGGCGCACGGGAGCACGTCCTTCGATGGCGTTGCGGAGGGCTTCGCAATAGCTTGCCGCCGACGCGAAGCGCTGCTGGCGGAAGGGCGACATCGCCTTGGCAATCACCTCCGCGACGGCTGGGTGAACTCCTGCGATTGCCGCCGGCGGCCCGGTTGGCAGCTTGCCGGTGAGCAGCTCGAAGGTGACCACGCCCAGGGCGTATACGTCAGTTTCGGGTGACGGCGTCTCTCCACGAAACTGTTCCGGCGCCATGTAGCCGGGCGTTCCGCTGAAGGCGTTGGTCATGGTGGAGCCGGAATCGGCGATGGCTTTGGCGATACCGAAGTCTGTGATCTTGACGTTCTTGCCGCGCAGGTTCGCGGGCAGCGGCTTCCCGGCAAGGAAGGCGGAGCGCTCGGCCCCTTCCAGGGCGATCAGCAGGTTGCTGGGTTTCAGGTCGCGATGGATCACGCCGGCGTGGTGCGCTACGCCGAGTCCACGGCAGATTTCTTCCAGCAGATGGGCCAAGTCCAGCGGGGAAGCTGTATAGCCGCCGCGAATCATCTGCCGCAGGCTGGGTCCGCAGACGTATTCCAGGATGACATAGCGATCGCCGTGAAATTCGGCAAGGTCGAACAGACGGACGATGGCGCTGTCCGAGAGGCGCGCCATGATGCGAGCTTCCTTGGTGAGCGAATCTCTCAGCTCCGGACTGGAGGCGAATTGCGGGGGAAGGCGCTTGAGGGCTACTTCATTCTCGAGCCGGCGGTCGAAGGCGAGGAAGACCTCGCCCATGCCGCCGCGGCCGATGAGCGCGCGGATTTCGTAGCGCTCGCCGAGTACGGGTTGTGCGCCGCAAGAGGGGCAGGCGGTGGTGATGGCTTCCAGAGCGGCGCCACAGAAAGAACAGTGCATAGGTTTGATTTCAGCGGCCCGGGTTGCTGGTCAGGTAGCTAAAGTAGGCGCCCATCATGGCTGCCGATGAATTCCGGTTGGGCGGGATGTAGTCGTGGAAAGTACCGCTGCCGGCGAAGCGGTTTTCCAAGGTGTGCCAGAAGACGTTCCATTCGATGGAGGTGGTCCGCGTCAACAACTCGGTGTTGATCGCCTTGAGCACGGGATCGTTCACGCCTTGCGTGCCCACCCCGCGGGTTACGATCAATTGCGCGCCGGTGGAACGGCCGATGGCCGCCGCGGTAACGCCCAGACCGCGGCAACTTCCCAGGTAGATTAATTTCGAGGACGAATTGAGGAACCGCAGGCTCTTCTCCACATGGAAGCTGTGGCCGCGATGGACGAAGACAGATGGCTCAACGCCTCTTTCGGCAAGCACTTTGGAGACGGCGGCCTGCCCATCCTCCTTGGGCTGGTTGGCGTAGATTTCGATGCGCCGTCCGTTGGGCGCAATGCCGGTGAGGTGTACGTAGGCGGGGAAGGTTTCCAGCTTCCAGGCGGGATCATTGGCATACTCGCTGAGGAACGATTGGAACGAGTCGGCGCCGTCTTCATCGTTGTAGAAGAAATATCTTTGAATGCAGAGATTCGCCGCATTGAAGACGTCGCTGGTGTCCAGCCGCGCGGTTTCCTTGTAATAGCGTGCGTATCGATTCGCTAGAGGCCAGTCTGGCGTGTTCATCCGCCGTGCCAGGCGCAAGGCGAGGAAGCCGTAGAGCGCTCCGTCCCTGGGTGCCTGGGTGTGTGCCGATTCAATGGCGGACCGAAGGCTGGTCCAGAGCTGGGGCGAGGAGACCGCGTCAATCATCTCGGCGGCCTCCATTGCATCTTCAATGGAGTCTACGCCGGGGATGGTGCGCGCGATCACGTCCGGATCGCCGATCGCGGCGGTGAATGCGTTGAGCTTTCCATGAGTGGCTGCTGCCGCGAGGAAACTGCGGAGACGGAGCGTGCCCGCGAAGCCCAGTTTCTGCAGGCGCATTTTCGGCAACAGCAACTTGTCGAAGATCATATCGAAGAGTTCGTCGTCCTCTTCCGTGCGTCCGTAGGCAAGCAGGAGGTATAGTTCGGGCGCGGAGAGGCGGTTCAAATTCGGGGCCAGACTGCTGTAGGTGCGCAACAGAATCTGCGCGGTGCGTTCCAGGACCGGGTCGTAAAGGGCGGCACTGGAATTCGCGGGATCCATTCGAAGCCGGGCGATGGACTGGAAGAACTGCTCGCCGGTGGTGCGACGCGCGGCTTCGGCTGCACTCATCTGACCGTTCGCGATCTGACGGAAGAAGACGGGCACTTTCTCGCGTTCGACCGCGGTGAGTGTGGAATCCTTGGCTAGGGCGGCGATGGTGCGGATTTCCGGGCGGGTACTGGCCGCCAGCGCATGCAACACCTGCGCACCTGTGTTGGAGTTGGCGCTTGCCAGGCCCGCTGCTTCATCCGGCGCAAGTGCAGCGGCTTCCTCGAAAGCTTCCTGGCCGAACGGAAGATCAATGTAGGCGGCAACTTCGCGCAGGCCCAGGCTTGGATTTTTTCTGACGGCGGCCAGCAGAAGCGGTTTGGAGTTCGCCTCACGGGCCAGGCGTAATACGGGATGAAAACCGGCCTCGGCGATCCACGGGCGGGTGATGACCTGCGGCAGATAGCGCCGGGCCGTTTGCGGATCGCGCAGCAGGGCAGCGGCGAATGCCTGGCGAAGAACGAAGTCGCGCTGTTCCTCCGTTCCCAGAAGCGGTGCACAGGTAAATGCGAGGCTGGGGGTGACGGAAGCCCACTCCCGGACGCGCTGGAAAAATCCGGCGTCCGATGCCCCGCATTCGCGAATCTCCGCTGGTGGTGGTGCAGGGGCCATGGACCATGTTAACGCGGCGTGCTATTTGCCCAAGCCGAACGCATAGACGCGGCCATCGTAGGTGCTGACGTAGAGCTTGCCGTCGGATAGCGAGAGCCCGCCGTAGTGGTTCCAGCTATCGATCAAATCCTTACTGGAGAAAAGCTCTTTGCCGGTTTCGGCGTCCAGGGCATAGAGGACGGCGTGCGTGGTATCCCGGCCACCGGTAAGGCGCCGGCCCGGAGTTTGTCCACCGGGTTCGCGCTGGGCGCTGAGCCACGCGGCATCGCGGTCGGCGCCGGGTTCACCCACCATTACCTGATTTGTCGGTCCGCCGAATAAACCTCCGCCGAACCCTCTGGGCGGTCCGCCGGGCGCGCCTGGACGGGCCTGTCCGCCGGGTCCACCGGGAGGACCGCCGGGCCGCGGCCCACGGAGGGCATCCATGGCGCGGTCCCCATTCGCCAGCGCATAGACGATTCCGTTTGCCGCCACCGGCATGCCGGGCAGATCGAGATCATGCGAAACCCACATTGGGACAAGGACCGGCTTGCCTTTTTGCACCTTGACTTGAAACGCCATGATGCTGCCGTTGACTACGGGTCCATTGCTGTTCTTGAAGGAGCCGGCCGTATCCTTCGCTGGAGGGCCCGACATAGGCACCAGCACCCACCGCTCGCCCTTAGCGTCAACCCAGGTGGAGAGCGAACCCCATACTCCGTTGTAGCCGAACAAGAGAGCATCGTTTCCATAGCGCGGAGACACGTAGAGCGGGGTCTGGTGATTGGCGCCGCCCAAGTTCACGGCATCCAGCAAATAGATCACACCTTCTTTCGCGGCTGCGGCCACCAGAGTCCACTTGCCGAATGGAAATACCGTTGGACTGGCGGAACCGAGATCGAAATCCTTAATGTTGAGATAGTCCTGATTTGCGGGAGTGTAGGAATCGTTCAACCGCAAATCCTTGGTGAGGCCAAGGAAGGTATTGCCGAAACGGCCACTGGCGGGATCGTAAACGCCGTCCGCGGTTTGCGCTATGACGCCGGTTGGTGTGCGCACGATGCCGCCGCGTCCCCAAGGGCCGGAGGCTTTCCCGGTGCTTGGAAAAAAGCGCACCACGGGATGACTGGGACTGGTGACGTCCATGGCGGAGATGCTGGAGGTGGCTCCGCCGCACCCGCGCGAGGACGATGTGTAGACCATGCCGTTCATCAGATTCAGACTCCAGTTCCGGGAGTAAGCGGCGGTAAATTCGGTGGGCGCCATGCGATCGTCGCCATCCGCCAGCCCGAGGCCGCGCAGCCTGCCATCGTTCATCAAAACGTAGATGATGCCGTTCTGCTTGTCGATGACCGGAGTGGCGTTGAGGTTGTTGGGGCACATGCCGTTGGCGGCCTGGGGAGGCTTGCCGTCGGAAGGAAATTTTCTTTCCCAGAGTTGCGCGCCCGTTTCGGCATCCAGCGCGTAGACGTTATTTTCAGCGCTGGCGACGAATACCAATTTCTTCGGACCTTGCTTGGTGGGCACGTTCTCCGCAATCAGCGGATCCGTCAATGTGGAATAGGCGTTGATCCTGGTGGGTACGGCGTCGAGCTGCGCTTTCCACACAAGAGAGAGACGGGAGATGTTCTCCTTCGACAGCGTGCTTTCCGCTCTGGCCCACCCGGTTCGTTCCGGATCGCCTTGCCAGGTGAGCCACTCGCGAGTGAGCGGCGTTGCCTTCGCGGCCGGAGCCTGCTTGGCCTTGGCGAGGTCATTTTCCAGAACGGCGATGACCGAATCCACCTGATCCTTCTCCGGACGGGGACTGCCGGCGGGCGGCATCTGGCCCATTTTCAGCACGTAGGAGGTAGTTTCCCAGATCGGCGCCTGCGGCGCGAGGGAATTGGAATACTTCAGCACTTCGAAGTTGATGTCTCCGGACTGGAGCTTCCCGTTGTGGCACGACTGGCAGTTCTTTTCAAGAAACGGCCGGACGGTGAAGTTGAATGAGGGAGCCGGCATGGGCGGGTTTCCAGCGGCTGCCGGTTGGGGTGCCTGCGCAAAAAGTGGCAGGGCGAGGAGTGGGTAGAGCAAGGTTGCAAGACGATTCATGGGATAGCGGTACGGTGGTAGGTTATCACCTGTATCCGTTTAATGTAAAGACGCTGGGACGGATCTGCAACGATTCCTTACAGTGCGCTCCGGCCACAGGCCGTCCGCTAATTTGGACCTGAAGTGCCGCGGGCTCCCCGAATGCACTTTGTTAGTCTGGGCGGGAGAATTCGGACGCACCCCGAGGACGCAACTCAACCGGCCCGGCGAGATCGACGGTGCGGGCCGTGATCACCACCCCAACTGTTTCAGTCCGTGGATGGCCGGCGGTGGCATACGAGGGGGCAAGCAATTGGAAAAACGATGAACTCGGCCTCAACATCGTCGAAGATAAGTCCACATCCACGATTTGCATGCCCCGATGTTACAGTGGCTTGGATTCGACCACACACGTTTCACATATCGCCAAATGGGTTCGCGATTTCCGCTTGACAGACGTCGCAGGCAGCGTCGTGAAATGAATGCTGCCTGATGAGATAGAACGGCGCCGCAGGAATCCGTCAGGTCTAGAAGAAGAGCCGGAGGCCAAACTCCATCTGTCGCGGAGCATTCGCCTGGCTGGTGATCACGCCAAAGCTTCCCGGATTGTCGATACTCAATCCCGGGTTCGCCGGCTGGAAGTGATTCAGCACGTTTACAAACTGGAAGCTTAACGTCATGCCGATGCTCTCCCGGACCTTGATATCCTTCATCACGGCCAGGTCGAGGTTCCAGGTAGGGAATCCGCGGAGCGGTCCGGCGCCGCCGTTCCTCGTATCGACTCCCAGAGTCATACGGCGAAAATTGGAAAATACCGCGCTCGGATCCTCGAACAGGTTCATCCCCGAGCCGCCGCGGGACGGGTTGCCGTTCTGGCCCGCGACGCCCGTGGACACAACGTTGTAATGCGCAGCGTTACCGCCCGTCACCGGGCCAATCGCCACCGCCTGTTCGGTGCCGCCCAGATAGCCGCAGTTGGCCTGACCGAAGGACTGGCAGTTGCTGCTTGATCCCACTCCTAAGGGAGCTCCGCTCTGGGCGGTGAATAGCGGGGCAAATCCCCATTCGCCCACCAAGTGCCGCAACAGGCCGCGCTGCGATTTGAAGAACGCCGGCCGGTAGTACATGCTCAAGTTGTAGACCCAGTTGATGTCAAACGGTTGACGCCCATACATCCCCGGAATATTCCACATATCCATCGGAACGCCAATCCCGGATCCATATCCACCGGTACCCAGGGCCCGGCTGAACGTAAGATTCGAAGTAGCCGTCAATCCATGCAGATCGTTCATCCTCGCCGACAGAAAAACACCGTTGTAGTTTGAGTAGCCTTTGCTTGCGGCTTGGGGCAGAGCCAAAGCCTGAATCGGATTCGAACTGGGCATCGTACGGCCTAGCGTCCAGCCGGGAGCAGAGTTCATGGCGGACCACAGATTGTAGACACTGGTGGTGAGGATATTGGCACGCTGCTTGGAAGCGAGCGCCGCCGTGCAGCTTCCAAATCCGGCGCAATATCCGGAGCTTGGGCCACCCAACGCCGACTCGAAGAACGGCTGAGCCGCGGGCGTCTGGCCCGAGCTCAATGCCCGATAGGTGTTCGCGAACGCCTGCGAAAACGGCTGTCCCGCGAGCGTCGTCATGTAGGGAACCGAGTCTAAGCTGTAGGCCAGTTGTTCGTCGCGGCTCCTCGTTCCGATATAGCCGAGTTCCAGCCTGACCTTCGAGGTAATTTCGCGCTGGAGCGTGAAGCTCACCTGATCGATATGGGAGGGTTTCAAGCTGGGATCGTCAGACCAGGCTGTCGCCGCCGAAGCGTTGCTGCCAACGCCAGGAAGGAACGGCTGCGGCAAGCTTTGCGATACCGTGGGAAGCGGAGCGACCAGCCCGTCCACTCCGATACGGAATGCGTTCGCCACGTCGACGCCACCGATTCCCAGACACTGTCCAGCCCGGCTTACGCCCGTGCATTGAACCGTCTGACCGATACCGATGCCCTGCAGCGGAACCTGAATCACGTTGATTCCGTTAACCCGGCCGTACCTTCGGCTGTACCCGCCGCGGAGCACGGTCTTGCCCGCGCCGAGCACCTTGCCGAGGACGCCATCCGTGTACTTCGGGTTCCATGCCAAGGCAACGTTCGGCCCCACTGCGCCATAGACAGGATTGTAGGGATACTTCGGCTTACCAACCACATTGCCGATGGTTGCGAACCCAAGGGTCGGATTGTAGACCTGTCCTGAAAGCGCCGCCTGTTTCCGCTGCTCCAAATAGGATTCCCCAGTGAAGGAATTTCCCTTGGCGTCGGTTAACATCGGCAGATTCCCGTTCACTTCATAGACGGGCATTTGAATCTCGTAGCTGACGCCGTATGACAGGGTCAGCGTGGGCTTCATACGCCAAGTGTCGCCGAAGTAGAAGTTGTAGGTGGGAAGAACGCTCTCTGAAGAGATGGGGCTCCCGACGGGAAGCAGTTCGCCCCCTTTGCGGGCGTACATCAATTGCGATTGGGCCACCAGCCCGAGCGTTATGGCGGAGAGAGAGTTCCAGTTGCCCAACTGGTTCGCTGGCACGGAGGACGGGATGTAGGCCGTCGGCGTCGCGATGCCCCCCCCGGAGGCGATCTCATAGCCGGTCGCGTTGTAAATGTTAATTCCGTTGTCGTTGCGCTGGTGCGTGATGTGGTTCCGTTGATACTGGCCGCCGAATTGGAACACATGGTTGCCATTAATGTAGCTAAGGTCGTCGCGAAGAACGGAGTCGTGACCGTTCCAGAAGCGCGCGAGGCCGCTGCCGCGGTCTACCTGGACAGGTATCAACTGATTGCCGCCGCTGCCGCCGATCAGTGCCGCGCCTCCCAATCCGGGCAGTTGTGCCGGGCCGCCGGCGCTAATCCATTCCCACGCGTTGCGCAGGTAGTTGGCATGAAAGTCGTTGATCAGATGTGGAGTAATCACGCCGGAAAGTCCGGCGACGAAGTACGATGGCGTCTGGCGGTTCGGAGTCTTCGCCGAAGCCACGCCGAACGTGTCGCCCGGTAATATTCCTCCAATATCAACCTGCCGGTTCGTCATCTGGGTGAACTTGTAGTAGCGGTAGCCCGCCGTCAGCCGCCAGTTCGAGCCGAAGTCATGGTCGATGCGCGTCATCAGGAAGTTGGAAGTTTGCGGCAGCGGCACCGTGGTATAGAAGCCCTGCGTATTGAACCGGTCGCCTCCGTTCGGATCGTTGGGCAGCGGCATATACTTGTTCCAGATTTGCGAGACGATCGGGTTGAGGCCAATGCCGCGCGGATCACAGGGGCCTCCCTGACACTGCGCCGGTTGATACGTGACACCCTTCACAGTCACCGGATTTGCGTTCAAGTTGTACGGAATCATCTGTCCCGTACTATTCGCCACCTGAATCACACCGGCGCGCATCAACTCCGTGGGTACCGGCCTGCTGATAGTGCCGACGTTCGGGAAACGGCGGCCTTCATAGTTAAAAAAGAAATAAGTCTTGCCGCCCCAAAACGACGGCGTAAGCGGACCGCCGAGCGATGCGCCAAACCGGTTCTGGTGAGTCGAGGGCAGAGGCGTGTAGGACAAACCCGGAGAAGGTGTGTGGTTGCCTTGCCACGTATTGGCGCCCAGGTTGCCGGCGAAATAGTGGTCGTAGCCAGCGCCGTGGAACTGATTGGTCCCGCGTTTGGAAACCATCTGCACCTGGGCGCCGGCAGCGCCATTGAAATCGGCGCCTTGGTTCGAGATTCCCACTTTGAACTCCTCGATGGTTTCAACCGGAGTCGGCATTACGCCTGTCGGCAATGCGCCGCCGCCGATCCCCAGATTTCCCGGAGCGATGTTGTACCCATGTCCACCCTCCTGGTCGTCGCTATTATTCCCGCCGTCCAGTTGAAACTGGCTCTGGTCTTGCACCACCCCGGCGACTTGGCCTCCAGGTGCGACCGCCGGCTGCAGGACAAAGAAGGCGTTCGCGTCACGGCCGAGGTTCGGAAGATTCATGATGGACACGCCGGAGATGGTGGAACCGACCGTCGAGTTGGACGTCTGCAATTCGGCGCCCACGCCGGCTTTCACCTCCACGGAGGTAGTCGTCGAGCCGATCTCCAATGTCGGGTTGAGTGTGAGCTCGAGGCCGACGGCCACGGATTGACCTGAGATTTTAGCCTGCGAGAAACCGCTCATACTCACGGTAAGGTCGTACACGCCAGGGTTTACGTTCAGGAAAAAGTAGCGGCCCGCCTCGTTGGTTTTTGTCGTTTGCTTTGTATTGATCAGGGTGTCCGTCAAAACTACCTCGGCGCTGCCGATTACCGCTCCCTGGCGGTCAACCACCTGACCCGATACTCGCCCGGTGGAAGACGATTGCGCCAAGGCTGGCGGAGCGCTTAGGATCAACAAAGACCAGAGACAGATGATTGGCAGCCATACAAACGATGCAACTTGAGACCACATTCGGGATCCGTTACTCGATTTCATAAAAAACTCCCTACCTTGTTTTGAGGTTTGCCGGTGGAGCGCCATTCCGCGAATCCAGCGCGCCAAACATAATAACTTTCCGACAAACCATATCACACGCTCGTGCACAAGGCCAGCGATTCCTTAAACCGGCGCCCACGGGGAGGCAGCGATCTGACTCTGAAGGAGTTTCGATAAAGAGGCAGCCTCCGGGATTTCGAAAGGGTTAGGCGAGGCGGAAACTATTGACGAACAGGGCCGGTTTGTGCTGATTTTGGGGTTATGGAAGATAGGGCAGCGGCGGCGTCAACGAAGAACCGTGAAAAGGGATCGACATATCGCGGCCTGTCAGGTTGAGCGATCAACTGGTGTTGGTGGAAGGAGCCAGAAACCATTGGACAAGACGGAGGGCGAACACAGGAAAGGTCTCCCATTTTTTGATGGCATGACTTCGGATCTGCCGGTGATAGAAAACCAGAGAAAGCGTATACGCCAGCATCCGAATCATGATCAGTAATCTTCCACGTATTTGACGAAAGGAGCCTGAAGGTACAAAGCATCGCCTACCAGCACTTCCAGGAAGCGCGGACCCAACTGGCTAACCAGATCCTTAAGCAGCGCCAGTTCGCAAGGCACTTCCCCTTCTCCGGCTTTTTGAAACCGAATACCCATAGGAATAGGGAAAGACGAACTGACTAGAACGACGGCGACGACGCGGTGATAGTACTGAATGTCAGTCCGCAACTGGCCGCCCACCTTTTGTTCCACCTTTCGCTCCATACAGTCGTCACAGCAGCGGGCGAACGAACTGCAGATTTCAATGCCATCCACCGCGCCGACTACTAGCCCTCTGGACCAGCCTGAGCGCAGCACTCCGTTTCGTTCTTGACGGGGGCGATTTGGCAGCCAAGGGAAAACACGGGTTCCGGTGCTTGCCTTTGAAGTGCGTAGCCGAGCGTATCGTCAGTGATCGGCGATACGTTTGGCCGATGCGCCGTCGCGGCAAGCAGCCTCAATCTGAAGAAAGCTGGGAATCTGCATCGCCGCGCTGAGGAAAACGGCGTCGAACACTTTTTACATGAGTGCTGCTGAAACTGGCGGCCTTCGGGCGGAGCGCTTACCAACGAAGAGAAGCCGAACACCTTATCGAGATAGGTTTCAATCCGGTGCCGGGGCAAGTTAGCGGCGTACCTTGGCGCCGGCTTTTTCGCTGAGCAAGCGTTTGAGATTAATACTGCAGATGGAAGTGGCAGCCTCATCAAAGCGAAGGCGCATCTCCGCTTTCTCTCGTACTTGATCGACGAGTACGGCTGGAATGTTGAAAGCTCTTGGTTTGCCGTCGACTAGCACCGAGAGCTGGTTTTGCAAACGAAGGCTATTGCCGTCGGCGCAACGGCATTTGGGTTGGCCGTAGGAGCGCTTCCGTTCGACATAGGAGCCAGGTAGCATTTCGCGCAGAGAGCCGAGGCCGCGGACAAGTTTGGCGCGGCGTTCCAGGTCGGGATCCGAGAGCTTTTTGATCTGACATGTATAACGGTGTCAGAACTATGGCAAAGTCAAGCACCCTGAAACTTTGCAAGAATGCCGCAAGCGGAAGAAGGAATGGAAACTGCTGCAAATAAACGAGCGGAAGCTGGTGCTACTCTGACAATAAGGAATCGCTGGAAATAAGCAACATTGCAAATCTGGTATAGCGTGCCATAATTGCAAGGATGATTGGGCGACGCATCGAAGCTCTGGTTCAGGACAGGCTTAGCCATCTGCCGGCCGTGGCGCTGCTCGGGCCGCGCCAGGTTGGCAAGACAACGCTCGCCCACTCGATTGCGGAAGGGAGAAAGAGCGTCTATCTGGACCTGGAATCGCCGCCTGACCGGGAAAAGCTTAGTGACGCGACCTTCTATCTCAGGGAACATGAAGACGATCTTGTAATCCTGGATGAAGTGCAACGCGCGCCGGAGTTATTCGCCACGTTGCGCGGTTTGATCGACCAGGGCCGCCGGCGTGGGAAAAAATCCGGCCGCTTCCTGTTGCTTGGTTCCGCATCGGTCGAGTTGCTGCAGCAATCTGAGACGCTGGCCGGGAGAATCGCCTACATTGAGCTGCCGCCGCTAGATGTGTTGGAGGCGCCGCTCGACAAGTCTAATCAGCTATGGGTGCGCGGCGGGTTTCCGGAAAGCTTCCTGGCCATTGACGACGGACACAGTCTGACTTGGCGGCAGGATTTCATCCGAACCTATCTGGAACGGGACATCCCTCAGCTGGGTCCGCGTATTCCAGCGACTACGCTGCATCGGTTCTGGACGATGCTGGCGCACGTACAGGGTGGGCTATTCAACGCGGCGCAGCTCGCTCGCGGACTTGCAGTGGACGGGAAAACGGTTGCCCGCTACCTGGATTTGCTGGTGGATCTTATGCTGGTGCGGCGATTGCAGCCTTTTCAGGCCAACATCGGCAAACGCCTGGTTAAATCTCCCAAGGTCTATGTTCGAGACAGCGGGATTGTCCATGCGCTGTTGAATATTGGCGACTTCGAGGGGCTGCTGGGCCATCCCGTTTCAGGCGGAAGCTGGGAAGGTTTTGTCATCGAGAACCTGATTGCGGCCGCCCCTATGCAAACCGTTCCTCTGTTCTACCGCACGGCCGTGGGCGCGGAAGTGGACCTGCTGCTGGAAATTCCCAAGCACGGATTGTGGGCCATCGAGATCAAACGCGGACTTTTGGCGCGTCCGGAGAAAGGGTTCTTCATCGCTTGCCAAGACCTCAAGCCGGCCAGGAGGTTCGTCGTCAACTCCGGGACCGGGCGATATCGCGTGAATGCGGATACTGAGGCGATTGGCTTGCGCGAATTGGCTGCGATGCTAGCTGCACTACGTTGATTTCGTGAAGTGCGCACGAAGTTTACTTTGGAGGAAGGCCGGTGATATGCTTCAGGCGCGGTGGATGGGCGGGGGTTCCCACCGGATCGCATTACCTATAAGGAAGGTCAATTTACCATGAAGCCAATTCTCAAAACCACGTTGCTTGCCGCAGCGGCGTCGAGTCTTTTTTTGACAGGAGTGTGGTCGCAAGATGCCCAGCCCGCCCGTCCCGGGGGGCGTGGGAATCAACCACCGCCGGCGGTGGTGTGGGCGCCGAAGTCGGTGAAACCGACCGGATGGAGCGCGCCGAACAAGCCCCACTGGAAGCTGGCCCAGTTGCTGGCCGACCACAAGGGACAGGCCAGTTGGCGCCAGACGGTGGTAAGCGACGATTACCTGCGCGGCGAGTACATACAGATGGCGCCGGGCGAAAAGACGCCGCGCCGGTTGCATCCGGATACGCGCGAATGGTGGGTGGTGCAGGACGGGCAAATCCGCTTCACCATCGATGGGCAGGAACCATTCGTGGCCAAGAAGGGCTTTCTGGTTCAGGTGCCCTACCGCACCGTTTATAGCATGGAAACCGTGGGCGACCAACCGTCGTTGCGGTTTGAAGTGAACATCGCAAACGCGAAGACGATGTACCCGGCTGAAGATAAACCGCCGATGTTGGACGGCTTTGAATTTATCAAGACCACCGTGGCCGGGAAGGGCAAGTACGAGGGCGGCAACAAACCGTTCATCGATTTCGCCGCGGTTGTAGACGGAACGGAAAAGCAGCGCCGGTTTATCGCGGACGATCGCGCGGTGTCGAACATCATTCTTGGCGATGCCAGCAAGCAGCCCCCGGTTGTCGAGTCGAATAAAGGCCATTTCCACGAGGAATGCGCTGAGTTTTGGTTCATCTTGCTGGGCAAGATGGAGTACAAGTTGGAAGGCGCGGGGATGATCTTGGCCGATCAGGGCGACATCGTTTATGCGCCGAAGATGACGTGGCATCGTCCGCGTTTTGGCGGCGACGGACCGGCTTGCCGGCTGGCGATGAATGGCTATCAAGAAATTGGACACATGTTTGAGGTAAAGACGGATTCGAACGGCGGGAAGTAAAAAAGCGGAAGGCGATAGCCATCGTCTACACTGCTAGTAATGTCCAAGCTCCTGAATGCGCGTCTCAGCGTGATGATGTTTCTGAACTACGTGATTTGGGGCGCATGGTACGTCACCCTGGGAACGTATCTCACGGCGACGCTGAAGTTTTCCGGTACGGAAGCGGGCGCGGTGTTTGGCACCACCGCGCTTGCTTGCATGATCTCTCCATTTTTCGTGGGGCTGATCGCCGACCGTTTCTTCGCCACTGAAAAAGTTCTGGCCGCGCTGCACCTGATTGGCGCCGTCTTCCTCTATATGGTGTCGCGGGCCACCAGCTTTGGGGCCGTCTACGCTCTGCTGTTGCTCTATTGCCTTTGTTATTTCCCCACCATCTCGCTTACGAATTCGCTGACGCTGCGGCAGGTGAAGAACAGCGGCAGTGAGTTTCCATTGATCCGCGTTTTCGCCACAATTGGTTGGATCGCTATCGGCCAGACCATTGGGCGCCTGGGTATTGAAACGTCGGCGACGCCGTTTCTACTGGCTGCCGGCGCGTCCGTAGTGATGGCGATTTATAGTTTGACGCTGCCGCACACGCCTCCCGCCGGCAGGGGACAACCGGTTACGGTTAGCAGCCTGCTTGGGCTGGATGCGCTGGCGATGTTGAAGCGGCCGTCGTTTCTGGTTTTCGTTGTCGCGTCGGTGCTGGCGTGCATTCCGTTGACCTTCTATTTCGCGTTCACCAACGCGTTCCTGAACGAAGCGGGGGTGGAGAATGCGGCGGGCAAGATGACGCTGGGACAAGCATCGGAAGTAGTAATGATGCTGTTGATGCCAATGATCTTCCGGCGGGCCAGCGTGAAGGTGATCTTGATGCTCGGCTTGCTGGCATGGTCGGTTCGCTACGGCCTGCTGGCTTACGGGAACCCAGGCGCAGGGATGTGGATGTTCTATGTGGCGATTCTGCTGCACGGCATCTGCTACGACTTTTTCTTTATGACCGGACAACTCTACACGGACCAGGAAGCCCCCGCGCATTTGCGTGGCACGGCGCAAGGGTTGATTACCTTTCTGACTTACGGCGTCGGCATGTTCATTGGTTCGCTGCTTTCGGGTGGTGCGGTGGATTACTTCACCACTACCGTCGGCACGACGGTCACGCGAAACTGGAATGGTTTCTGGATGAGTTCGGCGCTGAGCGCGTTTGTCATTCTATTGCTGATCACTTTCTTCTTCCGCAGTAGCGCCAAGATTCGAACCGGCGGTGCCGCAGAGGTGGCTCTAGACTAGTAAGGATGATTCTTCGTTTCTCTGTTTTCCTACTGGCCGGTTTGCTTTGCGCCGGAACTCTGGACAAGGAAGGTTTGAAGACTGAGTTCGCTCGCGCAACCGCCGGATTCGACGGACGTGTCGGCATTTGCGCGCAAGACCATTCGGGCGTGGTCTGCACGAACGGGGATCAGCGGTTTTCCATCCAAAGCGTAATGAAAATGATTGTGGGCATGGCGGTGATGGACGCTGTGGACCACGGACAGATGCGGCTGGACGATCGGGTGATAATCCACAAGAAAGATCTCAGCCTTTCCGTGCAGCCGATTGCGAAGCTGGTATCCGATAAGGGCTATTCGACCACTATCGACGATTTGGTGCGGCGGGGCATTGTGGATAGCGACAGTGCGGCTGCCGACATCCTGGTTGAGAAGTTGGGAGGTCCGAAAGCGGTGCAGGGCTTTCTGGACCGGAAGTCCGTTACCGGGGTTCGCTTGGACCGCGATGAAAAGCACTTGCAGACAGAGATCTCCGGATTGGAATGGCGCCCGGAGTTTGTGGATCCGGCATTGCTGGACGCGGCGCTTGCCGCAGTGCCCGAAGCCCGAAAAGCTGCGGCGTACCGGAAATATCAGACCGATATACGAGACACCGCCACACCGCGAGGGATGGCCGCGCTGCTGGTTTCTCTGTCGGAAGGGAAGTTGCTATCGCGATCATCTTGCGACTACTTGCTGAAAGTGATGACGGGGACGATGACCGGTCTGGACCGGCTGAAGGCGGGTGTCTCTGGTGGCTGGATTCTTGCACACAAGACCGGGACCAGCGGGACGTGGAAGGGCCTGGCCGCAGCTACTAACGATGTGGGAGTTCTGACGGCTCCCGACGGTGGAAAGGTGGCTATTGTGGTGTTTATCGGCGACTCGCGGGAACCGGCGGATCAGCGCGCGGCATTGATGGCGCGTACAGCGCGGAGCGTGATCTCGCACTACAGGTAATCGAAGTTATCTGGCACAATGGTGATTTGGCGGCCCAATTCGATCCCAAAGCTTACGGCGGCGAGATAGCATCCCTTTTGGCACTTGACCAGGATGGTGCCCGGCTGGTTCCGCTGGCCGAAGGCACCTGCTCCAGTTTAGAAGCCCGCGGCAGACTGGCTGTGGCATCTGCGCGCGAACTTTTTCCCGCGAGTTGGAGTCCAGCAGGTGCGATGAGCGGGCTGTGGCTTTACTTTTCCTGCTTTGACGAATGCCATACGGTTTGTCAGGATCTGGAAACGCCGGAAGGCAGCTTCTGGCACGGCATTCTCCATCGCCAGGAACCCGATGCCAGCAACGCCGGATATTGGTTCCGGCGCGTAGGTTCCCATCCCGTCTTTCCGCGAATCCATGCGGCGGCAGCGGAGATTCTTTCCCGATACACTAGTTCGCTGAACTTGAAAGACCACTGGGACGCAATGGCGTTTATCGATTTTTGTGAAGAGGCGCGGCGCAAACCGGGTTCCGATTCCGAGAAAGCGGCACTCGAAATTCAGCGTGCCGAGTGGCAGATTCTGTTCGACTATTGCGCGAGGCCGCATCAACAATGAGCAAAGTTCGGGCCGCGGTTCTAACCGCGTTTGAGAAGCCACTCGAAATTCGCGAGTACGAACTGCCAACGTTGCTGGCGCACGGTGAAGCGTTGGTGCGGGTGGAGATGGCCGGTATTTGTGGAACGGACGTTCATCTGTGGCTGGGTCAGCTGGCCATTCCATTGCCAGTGATTATGGGCCACGAAACGGTGGGCCGGGTGGAGGCAATGGGAGCGGGGCTTGAAACGGACTGGCGCGGGAATCCATTGCGGCTGGGCGACCGGGTCTGCTGGGCCAGTTCCATTGCTTGCGGGGAATGCTTTTATTGCCGCGTAAAGAATCAGCCCACGCGCTGCTTGACGCGCAAGGCCTACGGCATTTCCTATTGCGCTTCCGATTCGCCGCATCTGCGCGGTGGCTACGCGGAGAAAATTCTGCTGCGGGCGCACACGGCGATTTTTCGCATTCCCGATTCGCTGAGTACAGAGGCTGTGGTGGGCGCGGGATGCGCGCTGACCACGGCGATTCACGGCATCGAGCGGGCTCCGGTTGCGTGGGGCGATGTGGTGGTGATCCAGGGAACCGGCCCCGTGGGCCTGGCGGCGCTTGCGGTGGCCATTCAGGCGGGCGCGACGAAGACGATTGCGATTGGGGGTCCGCCGCACCGCTTGCAACTGGCGCGTGAATTCGGAGCTAACGTGGTGATTGAGGCCGATGCGGTGCCCGATCTTGCGGAGCGCCGCAAGCAGGTGTTGGACGCCACCGGCGGTCATGGCGCCGACGTGGTGATTGAGTGCGTGGGACATCCGGATGCCGTCAACGAAGGCATTGAATACTGCCGCGACGGAGCTAAATTTCTGGTGCTGGGGCAATACGCGAACGCGGGAAACATCTCATTCAATCCGCACACCATCACGCGCAAGCAGTTGCAGGTGATTGGTTCGTGGGGGTTCGAACCGCGTCACGTGGACCGTGCGTTGACGCTGCTGGATCAAACGAAATGGAAAGATCACTTTGCGCGGCAGGTGACGCACCGTTTCCCGCTGGACCGTGCGGACGAAGCGTTGATGACCGCCCGAAACTGGGGTTGCGGCAAGGCCGTGATCGTCCCGTAACCGGAGAATGAATTGCTGAAACGGTTGTTATTGATTCTTGTTCCCGTTGCCATTCTGGCTGCGTGGCTGCTTTCACGCCGCGGAGACGTGCCGCAGGTTTCCTTCGCCCGCGTGTCGCGCGAAACCTTGACCAGCACTTTGAACACGAATGGGAAAGTGGAGCCTATCGAGTGGACGGCGGTTCGTTCTGAAACCTCTGGCGCCGTGGACAAAGTGAATGTGGTGAAAGGGCAGGCCGTGGCCAGGGGACAGTTGCTGGTGGAACTCGACGCCGGGCAGTCCCGTGGCGAACTGGCCAGCGCGCAAGCAAAGATCGCGCAGGCCGATGCGGAGCGCCAGGTGTTGTCCACTGGTGGGCGGTCCACTGAAATTGCCGAGATTGAAAGCGGCCTGGCCGCGGCGCGCGCCAGCCTGGTGAACGCGCGCCGCGAACTAGAGGCGACCGAGCGTTTGGTAGCCAGGCAGGCGGCCACCAGCAGCGATTTGAATGCTGCGCGCGATGCGGTGCAGAAATTGGAATTGCAGATCCAGTCCTATGACCGCCGCCGCGGTTCGCTGGTGGCGCCCACCGATCGCGCCATTGCCGATGCGCGGGTACGCGACATGCAGGCACTGGCCGACGCAGCCAGCCGCCGCATTGAACTGAGCCAGATTCGCAGTCCGCTGGCCGGCGTGCTCTATCAATTCGATATTCGCAAGGGTGCTTATGTGAATCCCGGCGATCTGGTGGGAAGCGTGGGTCGCCTGAACCAGGTGCGGGTGATTGTGTACGTGGATGAGCCTGATTTGGGCCGCGTGGCAAAGGGCATGGCCGTCCTCATATCGTGGGATGCGCTACCGGGCCGCCACTGGAAGGGCGTGGTGGAGAAGACACCTACGCAAGTGGTGGCGTTGGGCACCAGGCAAGTGGGAGAGGTGCATTGCATCATCGATAATCCCGAGGCCACGCTCATTCCTGGAACGAACATCAATGCCGAGATCACTTCGCAGGTGGTGGAGAATGCGCTCACCATTCCCAAGGAAGTGATGCGCCGGGAAGGCACCCAACCGGGGGTGTTTAAGCTGCAAGGCGACCGCATTGTCTGGCAGCCCGTGAAAACCGGCGCCACCAGCGTGAATCGCGTGCAAGTGATGGAAGGCTTGAACGATAACGATGTGGTGGCCTTGCCGGTAGACAAACCACTGACCAGCAATCAACAGGTAAAGCCGATTCTGCCTTGATGGTTTTACTGCGCACCGCTGCGGACGAACTGCAGTGCCGCCAGCAGAATCGCTGCCGTTCCCATTCCCAACAGCACCAGCGCATCCAGCCATAGATCGCCGATGCCGGCTCCGCGAAGAATGATGCCACGCAGAATCGCGATGAAGTAGGTGGCCGGCATCACGTGGCTGATCCAGCGGAATACCAGCGGCATGTTCTCAATCAGGAACATGTATCCGGAGAGAAACACCGAAGGCAGCAGTGTACCCATCGCCATCTGAAACGCTTCCGTCTGTGTTTTCGCCTTGGTTGAAATCAGTAAGCCGACTCCGAGGATGGTAAGCAGGAATGGGAGCGAGAACAGCAGCAGCAGAATGAGGCTGCCTTGAATTGGTACCCGAAATACGACTCGCATCAGGGTGAGAATCGTGCACAGCTCCAGAAAACCCAGCAGTCCGTACGGCGTCATCTTTCCTACCATCAACCCAAGCGGCTTCACCGGCGTAAGCGCCAGTTGTTCCAGCGTGCCCTTCTCACGCTCGCGGACGATAGAGAATGCTACCAACATGATGATCATCGCCTGCAACACAATGGCAATCATGCCTGGGACGAAGAAATTCGCCGATCGCGTGGAAGGATTGAACAGCACGGTGTGCCGCACCTCAATTGGCATGGCCCCGGCGGCGCCTCCCGCTAGCCGCCGCAGAGATTCCTGCAACAGAATTCCATTGGAAACATTTACGGCATAACTTGTTACGGTGGAATCGGAGCCGTCAATCAGCAGCAGCACAGTCGCCTGTTGTCCATTCTGCAGGCGGCGTGAGAAATCAGCCGGGATTTTTATACCGGCCTTCGCCTTGCCTGAGACAATGGCCTTCCGAAGATCGCCATCGGATTGCGCGACGGTGTTCATGTGGAAGGCATCGGAATTGGCGAACATATCCAGCAGCCGGGCACTCTCTTGCGTTCTTGCTTCGTCTAAAACGATGGTGGGAATCTGGCGGATGTTGGTGTCGATGGCAAAGCCGAACAGCAACAGCTGCATGATGGGGAGGAAGAGCGCAAAGAAGAGCGTTGCCGGATCGCGCGAGATATGCGTGAACTCCTTTCGGCAAACAGGCCAGGCGCCGGAGAACGGATTGCCTCTTCGTTTCGCCAGCGTCATCGCGTTGCCGCAGCCTCCTGACGCGTGAGCGTAACGAAGACGTCTTCGAGCGACGGCCGCACGGAGCGAATGGACGCCTCGCCGCAGCCGCAGGGCGATAGATCGCGCAGCAGCCGATCGTGTCCGGCCGACTGATCGACTAAAAGATGGATGGCGCGGCCGAAGATGGTGGCCTCGCGGACGTAAGACAGATTGCGCACCACCACCAGAGCGGCGGATGCATTCGGACACTCCAGTTCCATGCGCTCAGTTCCAGCAGGATTCGCCGCGGGCAACTGCTTCAATTCGTCCACGGTGCCCAGGGCGATCAGCTTCGAAAGATAGATGTAGCCCACGCGGCCGCAACGCTCCGCCTCATCCATATAGTGCGTGGTGACGAAAAACGTAACGCCTTCGCCGGAAAGCCGGAACAGCAGATCCCACAACGCGCGGCGGGCTACCGGATCGATGCCTGCTGTTGGTTCATCCAGAAACACTACCTCTGGAGAATGAATAATGGCGCAAGCCAATGCCAGCCGCTGTTTCCAACCGCCGGAGAGTCTGCCGGAGCGGCGATCGAGATAAGGCTGCAGTGAAGTCAACTCGACCACTTCCTTCTTTCGCCGGTCGAGCGTGGCTCCGTCCAGGCCGTAGACGCCGCCGTAGAAATCCAGGTTTTCCACCACCGTAAGATCTTCGTACAGGCCGAACTTCTGCGACATATAGCCCACGTGCTGTTTGATGGCGGTGGATTCCTTGCGAATGTCCATGCCCAGAATGCTACCGGTGCCGCTGCTTGGTTTCAACAAGCCGCACAGCGCTTTGATGATGGTCGTCTTGCCTGATCCATTCGGTCCCAGAAAGCCGAAGACCTCGCCGCGGTCCACGGTGAAGCTGACGTTATCCACGGCGGTGAAATTCCCGAAGCGGATGGTCAAGTGCTCCGCCGTGATCACCGGTGGCATAGCGCTACTTCTGAACCTGCAATTGCACGGTCGCCGCCATCCCCGATTTCAGCACGCCGCTACTGTTATCCAGCCTGACTTTTGCGCCGAACACCTGGTGGCTGCGGTCTTCTCGCGTCTGAATATTCCGCGGAAGAAATTCGCCGCGATCGGATATCTGCTCGATGACACCGCTGAATTGCCGCTCGGGAAACGAATCCACATGCACAGCGGCAGCTTGCCCCACGGCGATGCGCCCCAATTCGGGTTCGGGTACGTAGACTTTCACCCAGAGCTGCGATGCTTCCAGCAGCGTTACCACGGCGCGGCTTGCCGCTACCAGATCGCCCGGCCGCACGCTGACCACTTCCACTCGCGCTGCGGTTGGCGCCAACACGTCGCTCTCCGCCAGCCGGACTTCCAGTTCGCTGAGTTGCGCTTTCGCTTGGGTGAGGCGCGCCCGGGCTTCGGCGATATCCTCTTTCCGGTAGCCCCTGTGCATCATTTGTTCCGCAGCCTGAGCGGAACGGTAACGCTGATCGGCGGCACGGACCTCTTCGGTGCGTGTGCCCGCGCGCAGCAGCGCCAGCCGCTGCCGGGAAGATTCCGCGCGGCCCGCAAGCTGGTCCCGCCGTGCGCGCGCTTCATCATGCGCCTGGGCGGAGACGTCTCCCGTTTTGTATAGGTTGTCGACGCGTGCAAAAACCGACGCTGCGTTCAACGCGTCGGCCTTCGCTGCATCGTAATCCGCCACTGCCTGTGCGATTTCCTCCGGCCGGGGGCCGTGCTGCGCCTGCTGCAGGGAGGCCAGCTCTCTGCGTGTGGCCGCTTCGGCCTGCTGAATCTCTTCCGGACGATATCCTGCCTGCAGTCTGGCGGTCTGTGCTTCGGTTTCCGCAACACGCCCGCGCAGTTGTTCCCGTTGGGCTAGTAGCTCATCGACGTCGAAACGGACTAAAGGCGCACCCTTCTGGACCAATTGCCCTTCTTCCACCAGGACCGCGCGCACACGGCCGCCAACTTTCGATCCCACTTGAATCTCGCGGGTTTCCACCGTGCCCGACAGTTGCAGCGCGGATGGCCCGTTGCGCCGCTCGCCCAGCAATAGGTAGGCACCCACTGCGGCCAGTGCCACCACTATCAGTACGAAAATTACGGGTTTCTTCATCGTCTCTTACCCGGATCGAACCCGCCGGCGATCAGATGCAGGCGAGACTTCATCGTCTTAGTCAGCCAGCCAGGGCTCAGACTCGGATCCATCAACCATTCCAGTGTAGTGCCCTCGTACAGCGAAAATATGGACTGCGCAATTAACGCCGGATCTCCGCGCATCCCGGTAAGCACTTCGGTCAAGGATGCCGTGAAGCGTTTCCTAAGTTCGATAGCGGTTGAGCGCCCGGCGGGAGTCGTGAGCACTTGCAGCAGTAAGCTTCTGCTTTTTTCGCTCACCTGCTCATGCTCTCGGCAGAAGGCCAAGAACAATGAGACCACATGCCGCAGCTTTACTTTGGGACGCCGCATGAGCTGCTTCTGCAAAAGACTGTGCATCGCCTCGATACCGGACGCGTTCTCAGCGGCCAGGATCATCTGCTTTTGCGGGAAGTAGTTGAAAAAGGTCGCCCGCGAAATGCCGCAATGTCCGCAGATCAGCTCCACCGGAACGTTGTCGAACCCGTGTTCGGTGAACAGCGACATTGCGGTTTTGGTGATTGCAAGCCGCGTATCTCGCTTGTGACGTTCCCGAAGATTGAGCGTAGCGGCCACGCAGAAGTTAGACTATAGTCTAACTTCTGGACGCCAGTCAAGCTAATTGCGTAGTGAGCCAGGCGGCAACATCGCGTAGGCTTTCGGGCGATACCGTGTGCGGCATTGGATATTCACGATAGGTGAGATCTACTGGCAACATTTGCAGCTTGTCGCGAATCCCGCGTCCGTAGCTGATCGGAAGCACCTGATCCTGTGTGCCATGGACGATGGTGATCGGAAACCCTCGCAGCTTTTCGGGCGGTGCAATCAGCGGCTCAATTTCCGGCATCAGTCTGCCGCTCATTCCCACTACACCGGCGAATTTATCCGGGTGAGTGAGTGAGGCAGCCAGACTCATGATGCACCCCTGGCTGAAACCCATCAGGTATACACGGGTTGCGTCGGCGCCGTAGGCTTCCACCACTTCGTCTACAAACTTCAATATCAGCAGACGGCTAGCCTCTGCCTCTTCCGGCTTTATCACAATCCCCGATGGCGTGAATTGAATGTGAAACCAGGCGTAGGAGCCACGCTCCAAAGTAATGGGGGCGCGCGCGCTGACCATCAAAAAGCGCCCGTCCAGTGACGGAGCCAGCCCCATCAGGTCCTGTTCGTTGCTGCCGATTCCGTGCAGCAGAATAAGCAGCGGCGGCCGCCCCTGGGAAGGGACAGCCGGTTGCCTGACGATGTGCGTTAGTGAGAGCTGCTTCATTTTTTGGTTAGTTCCACAT
>JBBRNO010000057.1:0-35818 GCA_038230275.1 Bryobacterales bacterium | reverse complement strand
GCGCGGACTCATGCGGTCCGGACCCACCTCTACCGTTCCGGCGTCGAGTTGCGCCAATAACCCTGCCACCCGGACCATAAAGAATTCTTCGAGGTTCGATCCCAGGATGGAAAGAAACTTGACGCGCTCCAGCAATGGATTCCCGGGATCCGCCGCTTCTTCCAACACCCGCCGCTGGAACGCCAGCAGACTGAGTACGCGGTTAATATAAAGGCTCGGGTCGTCTAGGTCCAATGCTGCGGCAGGCGCGGCTACAGCCGGGGTCAAACGTTGTTCGGCCTTGACCGCCGCGGCAGCCATGGCAAGTCGCGGCGTACCGGCCTTCTTTCGCGGCGCGCGCTCAGTACGCTTTCCGTTCATATCGCTCCATACCTTGCTATTGTCGCCTGATTGGCGCGATTGCCGCTAAATCGTTTGAGCTGGCCGGTGCGGGTTAACCTTTCAATTCGACCACTACCACCTCAAACGGCTTGTCGCTGAGGTTTTCTTCTTTGTGCTTTGCCGGAGCGCCCCAACTTGCCTCGCCCGCCTTGTGTTGCACATGATCAACTTTTCCGTCGGGCGATGTAACCTGGAAATCCTGATCGGTAAGGTATGTCACCACGCGGTTCAGGGAATGCTCATGCATGGGAGCCGACTCGTGGGGTCCAATCTTGACGCGCAGTACACGAACCTGATCGTTTTCAAAATCCACTTTGTAGTGTTTAGGGTCCACCTTTAAGGGATCCATTGCACTGGTTTTCGGCTTGACGGATGGCGCTGGCTTCTTTAATTCGATTTCCATGATGGTCACCTGCTTGGCGCTCGAAACCTCGGCGATGTGCATGCCGCTCCGCGGACTCCACAATGCTTCCCCCGCCTTAAAGGTAATCACCACGTGCTTGCCATCCTGATAGTGGATGTCCTGCTTTCCCGCCTGTAGGTAAATCATCACGCGGTTGACCTTGTGTTCATGCAGCTTTGTCTTCAGCTGCGATTCGACCGGAACTTTCAGCACCTTGACACTGTCGTTCTCGATCACGATCCGCGGATCCTGGCCGAACAAAATGCACGCGCCGGCAACCAGAAGCGCGGCGGGCCTTGCGATGAGGAAGATGCCTGTTTGCATGAGCCACATCATAGTACGAAACTACGAGTCCGCGCTGCATTTTGAAGCGGCTGGCGTTTTGGGCTTTGTTTCGTTGTGTATCGCTTTTCCTTCGCGCCAAGTCAATTGGCTGCGCGTGCCGGTAATTATCTTGCATTCTTTGGCCGGAAATATCGCTAATCCAAGGGGGAGTCCTGCATTGTGCCGATTGGTTTCGGCATAATGGAAAGCTGGTGCGGCAATCCATTAAGTCAATCCCGGTATCCAGTCCTCTCACAATTCTGATCTCTCAGATGGGCGGGCTGGGTGACTTAATTCTCACCGCCGGCCTCTTGGCGTCGCTTCGCCATAGCTTCGGGGATGCTAAGTTGGTGCTTATCTGCCGGGCTGCCTTCGTGTCTGTTTGTGCCCTTTTTCCCAAACCGGCGGACCGTTTGATCGCCTTGGATTTTAACCCGTACGAGTGGGCCGTTCCTTCCGCCGATCTCTTCGCCGCTCTGGAGCCGGTGTTGCCGCAGACCCTTGGAATGCGGGCGGATCTGTTCATTGCCAGCGAATTTCAGCCCACTTGGTTTACAAAGCTGCTTGCCGCCCACAACAAGCCGCGCAAAGCCGTTCACGCGACGCTCGCAACAAGTCCGGACATGGTGTTGACGGGTGCCCTGGAACACTTTGCCTTAGAACCGTTAGCCTTCGAAGGACCGAAGCTCGAAACCAATCTGCACGAGAGACAGCGCCATGCGGAGCTTGTCAGTTTCTTGGGCGGCACCTCCCACGCCCCCGGGCCCTGGATTCTGCCGGACGCCGTCGAGACCCAAGTGCAGACCACTCTTCGGCAGTTGGATTTGCGCGCTGGCGGATATCTGGCGTGCTTCCCCTTAGGGGCGGCAGGCAACGGCGTAAAGCGGTGGCCTAAGGAAAATTACCTGCAGGCAATTTCGTCGTTGCGGCAGAAAAGTCCGCTGCCAGTTTTGTTCACCGGCAGCGAATCGGAGGCTTCGGAACTCCGCGATTTCGCCGAAGCCTTGGGCGGAGGCGACGTGCAGATATACGACGGCTCCCCAGAGTCAATCCCGATTCTCGCCGGCCTGCTGCGCCATTCTCGCGCCTACCTTGGCAACGACACTGGCCCGATGCACCTTGCATCGGCGTTTGGCGTTGGCGGCGTTGCCATCTACGGTGGAGGACATTGGCCTGCCTATGGTCCGTGGGGTGCGGGCTCCGTCGCAATGGTTCATCCGCTACCGTGTTTCGGCTGTAATTGGGATTGCCTCTTCGGCCACGGGGTCTGCGTCGAGAGTATCCGCGTGGAACCGGTAGTCGAAGCACTTGGCCGAGTGCTCGCCGGTGAAATCAAACAGCCTGAAACGGTGCTGCTTGCGGAGTTGTCCAGTCAAACCAACAATCTGATCCGGGACGCGAACCGGCGATACCGCGAAGCGGAACTCGATCGCGGCGGCCGCCTCTCTTCCATCATTGAACTGCGGCGCAATATTGAAAGTAGCCGCAGGAGCTTAGAAAAATCGGAAGCGACTGCCGCTGATCGGAACCGTGCGCTCGAGGTGCAACATGTTGCCATCGGGCAGCTTCGGCAGGAATCGGAACGCCGGCTCGAAGGGTTGGATCAGCTTACCGCGCTGCTTAAGTTACGGGACGCGCGGATGGCGGAGTTGGACGAGATCGCAAACCAGCGGTTGGCGGCGCTGGAGTCGCAATCCGCTTCCTACCGGGAACTGCAGCGCGAGGCCGATCTTCGCAGCGCGGGGCTGCTGGAGTTGACGGATCATGTTGCGCTGCGGGACCGCCGTATTCGGGAATTGGAAGAAATCGCGGTCGAGCGATTCAAGGCCCTGCAAACCCAAAGCCGCTTGTACGACGAATTACGCGTCGAAGCCGACCGCCGGACTGCCGGATTGATCGATTTGACAGCGCACATTGCAACCCGCGACGAAGCCATCCGCAAACTGTCAATCACCGTGGAAAACCGGGCCGCCGCTTACAACGATTTGCGGATCGAAGCCGAGAAGCGCCGGGTCTGCCTGGAAGAACTATCCGCGGGAATCGCTGCGCGGGACGCTCAAATCAACCTCTGGACCACTACGGCGGAGGACCGCCTGGCCGCACTGCATCATGCCGGGCTTGCCATGCGCGCCCTTTCGGAAGAGGCGGAAAAGCGTGCCGCCGGCCTGCGGGAATTCAGTGCGATCGTAGCCGAACGCGATGCCCGGATCGCCGGGCAATGCCGCATTTCCGAGGAACGATTGGCGGCGCTTCTTACTACAGATGACGCGTTGCGTGCCGTTCGGGCTGATTCGGAATTGCGGCTGCTGGGGCTGCATGAACTGACAAGCGCGATATTCTCCCGGGATGCCCGGATTGAAGATTTGGAGAAAACCGCCGCGGAGCGGCTGGATGCTCTATTGAAGACCGATGCGGCACTCAAAGAAGAATTGAAACATGTGGAAGCATTGCAGTCCCGAGTTCAGAACCTGGAAAAACAGGCCATCAAACTGGAAGAAGAAGTCACGGCGTTACGCGGACAAAGCTTGTACGGATTCGTCAACCGCCGTTTGAAATCACGATGAGAATTGCCGTAAACCTCAGGCTGTACGTTAAGGGAGAAATTGGTGGCTTGGAGAACTACGTCCGGCACATCGTTTCCGGTGTTTATCGTGCGCAGCAAAGCACCGGCGGTGAGATAACCCTTTTCGCCCATCGGGATCAGGCCTCAAACGTCCAGGCGTTGGCCCCGGGCGCCCGCGTCATCCCGGTTGTTCATGAAACTGCCGTGGAAATTATGGAAGCTGAGTTATCCGACGGCTCCTATGATCTGCTCTTCTGCCCGTTGCTGGTGCTAGACCCGCTCAGGCCGGGGATTCCGTCGGTAGTGATGATCCCCGACCTGCAGCACGAATTCTTTCCCGAATTCTTTGAACCCAATACTCTGAAATGGCGGCGTCAGACTTTCCGTCCCTCTACGATATACGCCACGCATATCTTTACTCTTTCCCAGCATGCAAGACACACAATTGTAGATAAATTCCGCGCCGATCCTGAAAAGATTGAAGTGGTCTACCTGGATGTGGACGATGAGTTCCGGCAACCCGCGCCGGCCTGCCCCTCGGAGGTGTTCCAAAACCTGGGATTGCCGGACGAATATCTTTTCTACCCGGCGAACTTCTGGCCGCACAAGAATCACTCAAACCTGCTGCAGGCCATGCGTCTGCTGGTTGCTTCACGCCCCAATCTGGCGCTGGTTTTGACGGGAGCAGACATCGGGCTCCCTCAAGTGAAACAGCAGGTGGAAGAGTTGGGGCTCAGCCACAATGTCTACTTCCCGGGCTATGTTGACCGCAGCGTCCTTGTCGAGTTGTACCGGCACGCATCGGCCATTCCCTTCGTTTCGCGGTTTGAAGGTTTCGGCATCCCAATTCTGGAAGCCTTTCACACCGGCACACCAGTGATTACATCTCGGGCCGGCAGTTGCGAAGAAGTGGCCGGATGGGCGGCTCTGCTGGTAGACGAGCTTGATCCGGTGTCGATTGCCAATGGAATCGCCCAAGTTTTGGATGATCCCGCGCTCCGTGCGACGCTAGTGGAGAACGGACGCAATCGAGCCGCAGAATTTTCCTGGAACAAAGCATTGGATCAAACCTTGAGCGCGTTCGAACGCATCACGGCCCCGGACTACGCCCCGCCCCAGCGCATCCATGTGGAGGAATATCCCGTGGTGAGCATCGTCACGCCTTCCTACAACATGGGCCGGTTCATTCGCCAAACAATCGATAGCGTACTCACCCAGGACTACCCTCACATCGACTACATCGTTATGGATGGCGCCTCCAAGGACGACACGGTAGAAATCCTCAAATCGTACGGCGGCCGTCTGCGATATGAATCGAAGCCGGACCAGGGGCAGGCACACGCCGTCAACAAGGGATTTGAAGTCTCCAAGGGCCGGATCTTCACCTTTCTCAATGCGGACGACACGTACTTACCTGGAGCAGTCGGCGTCGCCGTGAAGAACATGTTGGCCAATCCGTCAATGGGCGTGATTTATGGAGAAGCCAACTACGTGCAAGAGGATGGGACCAACATCGGCCGCTATCCTACACTTCCATTCGACGTTGAGACACTCAACCGGTGTTGCTTCATCTGTCAGCCGGCGGCTTTCATGTGGAGCGACGTATTCCAGACGGCGGGCAGCCTGAATCCCGATCTCCACTTCGCGCTCGACTACGATTTGTGGATGCGAATCGCCAAGAGCTACCCGATGCTGAAAATCGACGAGGTTCTGGCCACGTCCCGAATGTACCGTGAGAACAAAACCCTCGGAAAGCGCAGGCCGGTATACATGGAGATCATGAGCGCCGCCAAAACCCACTACGGCTACGTTCCGTTCGACTGGGTATTTGGCTATTCTTCGTTTGTTCTAGATCGCAAGGATCAGTTCTTCGACGTTTCCCACCCTTCCTTCGCCAAGATTGCCCTCAGCCTGCTGTTGGGGTCTTACTATAATCGCGACCAAATGATGCGCTACTGGCGCGAATGGGGACTGCACCTGGGCCTGGGTGGCAATTTCATGGGCCGCTATGGGGACAACTGGATTTCCCGGAAGTACGTGATCCAGTGCTCCATTGGACCCGCATGCCAAACGATCCGCATTACCGGCCGCCACCTTGCACCGTTTGCGAACGGCGTTACCATTACCACCCGCTTCGACCGCGAAACGTTGGACCGCCGCAACATCAAAATCCACGGGCCGTTCACCATCGAGATTCCTTGCGCGCCACATTTGCGCGGCAAGGCGGGCCGCATCACGATTGAGGCAGATCGTACGTTTCGCCCAGTTTCGAACGGCGACTACCGGCGCCTCTCCTGCCTGATCGATTCCGTTGAATGTGAAGACGCGCGGAGCGGCTAGTGAAGCAACCGCTAGTCAGCATCGTC
Source organism: Bryobacterales bacterium (assembly GCA_038230275.1). GTDB lineage: Bacteria > Acidobacteriota > Terriglobia > Bryobacterales > Bryobacteraceae > JANXXV01. The sequence goes on along the minus strand of JBBRNO010000057.1, from coordinate 29,781 downwards.
ACCCCGTCGTTCAACCAGGGCCACTTCATCCGCGCCACCATAGAAAGCGTCCTGAGCCAGGACTACCCAAACATCGAATACATCATTATGGATGGCGGCTCAAAAGATGCAACTGCCGCCGTCGCCGCGGAATACGCCAGCCGGCTGCAGTTCATCTCGGAAAAAGATCGCGGTCAATCTCACGCCATCAACAAGGGCTTCCACCTAGCCAAGGGGGAAATCGTATCCTGGCTCAATTCGGACGACGTCATTCTGCCCGGCGCCGTGAATGTCGCGGCGGAAGCACTTCAGAAGGACCCGCTACTGGGCGCGGTCTACGGTGAAGGCTACTTGATCGACTACGACGGAAAAGTGAAAAACCGGTTTCCGGCAACCGAGCCGTTCAACCTCTGGAAGCTGGTCTACTTGTCCGATTACATTCTCCAGCAGACCGTCTATTTTCGCCGCAGTGTTTTCGCCGAGTTGGGATATCTAGACGAATCGCTGCACTGGGGCATGGACTGGGACATCCTCATCCGCATCGGCAAACGATATCCCATGCGCTACTTGCCGGAGTACATGGGTAGCCTTCGGGAATACGGCGAGGCCAAGACATTTTCCGGCGGCGGTAAGCGCTTCCGTGAGCTGGCGGCTATCCTGCGCCGGCACGGGACCATGAAGTACCCGCCGGGTTACTTCACCTACGGTCTGGATACCTATCAGAAGATCTGCTGTGACTTCTTGGATCGCATCAGCCCCCGGTTTCTCAACGGCACGTCCAAGAAGCTGCAACAGGTTCTCAGCTACTTGGTCCACTTGCAAATTGCCCGTATTCTGCGGGAATCGCAAGGCTTGTACACCGATGGTTGGGCAAGCCGCCGTTTGCTGTACATGTTGCCGGCCGGAGAGGGCGCGGTGCGGATTTGCGGATCGCTACCTGACCTTGGCGCCGGCCTGCGCGGTCAGCGGCTAACTGTGGCGTGCGGCGGCCGCGTGCTAGCCGAGCGCGAGATTGGCTTCGGCGGCTTCGATTTCCAAGTTTCCCCGGCGGCCCCCCGTAACGAAGCATTGTCGCTTGAGATCACCGCATCGAAATTCGTGGTCCCGTCAAAATTGGGACTTGGACCGGACCCCAGGCGGCTGGCCTATATGTTGAAGACCATCAAACGCGTCAGTCCAAAGTCTTCAGCTTGAACACCCGGAAATTCAGGATTCGCGGATCGGTGGGAATCTTCTTCCCGCCGCCGTCCACATGCAGCCGGTAAGTGACCTCCTTGCCCTTCCCATCTGGAAGTAACAGCTTCACCGTTTGCCGTCCGGTCAGTTCGGCGGCTTGCACCTGCCTGCCGGAAGCGTCCAGAACTTTGATCACCATGTGCTTGAAATCCACTCCGGGTCCCGGCTGTAACTCCACCGACAAATGGGTTCTGCCGGCCGGCACGGTGAACTCCGCGTCGTTGTTCACCCAGCGGAAAGTGCCATCCGTAAAGCTTTCCAGCGGATACCAGCCTTTGCCGATCCGCACACCAATGCCTTCGGTGATGTCTCCCCCAGCGCCCGCACCGTGAGCCGAGGAGTAAATCTTGAAAACACGAAAGTTCAAAATCCGCGGGTCGGAGCCAATCTTCTGCCCTCCGCCATCCACGTGAAGCCGGTATGCCAGCGGCCTCTTTGCCGTTTGCGGCGGAAACAGATTCACCGTTTGCCGTCCTGAGATCTCCATCGCCTGCACTTGCCGCCCGGCCGAATCCATCACCCGCAACACCATAGGCTGCTTCTTGATGCCTGGCCCCGGCTCCAGTTCAATAGCGAGACCCTTCGCCAGAGCCCGTGGATCGGATATACTCAGCATCGCATCGTTATCCACCCACCGGAAATGATTGGTGCCCAGAGACTCAGGCGGATACCAGTGATCCCCCAGTTGGATCACGTCGTCACTGGCAGCAATATCAAGCGCCGCCGGTTTCGCAGCCGCCGCTGCTTGCAGCGCTGCTCGAAAGACACGAAAGTTTAACGTCCGCTTCTCGCCCGCAATCGCTACGCCACCATTCGAAGAATGCAGACTGATGGTGGAAAGACCGGCTGTGTTCTGCAATTGGGCCGCTAAACGCAAGCGTACCGTTTCCCGAATTGTCACGTCCTTCTTCAAAAGCACCTGGCCGCTGGAATCGCGGGCTTCCAGCTGCATGGGGTGCCCGTTGAGGCTTGGCCCCGGTTCCAGGTCGATCGACAGTTCGTCGCCGCCCGCTTGCGGAGACACCAGGATTTCGGCGTCGTTCTTCACCCATCGAAACGTGTTGCCATTCTGCTTTTCCAGTGGATACCAATTGTCTCCGCGCCAGATACCATGACCGTCGGTAACGATGTCGGCACCGTCGGCGGTGTCGCATGTCTTCATCTCGAAGCTGATACACCGCAATAAAGCCGCGGCTTGCAGACTATCGTTGCCCAGCAGCTGCTGCGTTCTGTCGAATTGAAGCTCGACGAGCCGGCGGCCCGTACGTTGCGGAACTGGAAACCGGTACTCAAATTCACCGACCGTCAGATGTCGCCGTCCGACTTCCTCTCCGTCCACCAGCGCGATCATGTTCGTCTCAAAGGAAGGGTCATGCGTGATCGGGACAACTCCTTTCATCACCAACGGCTGCAGCGTGCTCTTACTATCGAAGAAAAAGTAGGAGCTATCGGAAAGCCAGCCGTCTTCGTGAACGCCAGAGTATTCCAATTGCTGGTTTAGCAAGTCATCGGGAATCTTCCGAATACCGGAGGGAGCAACGAATTGCCGATATTCTTCGTCGGTAATAATCGAAATGTTCCTGGCCAATCCAACCAATAATTTATAGTCCAGCGGCAAGTCCCTCCCCCAAAGCCGCATTAGGCCCGTCCGGATTTCACGTGTGGGCAGACCGTCCATTCCCATGTCGATACAAATGTAGGGGGCCCCGTCGATCCACTGGGGCTTCAGCAGATTCGATACGACCCTGCCCGATCCCGAGCCCGTGAAACGGATGCTCTCCCTGGTTTCACCCACCACCGAGGCGGGCGGCAGTGGATGATCGAGCGTGGAAAGGTTCATCACCAGCCGGAATTGAGACGACGGATTTACCGCGCGAAACAACAGATAACGCCCGACGGGGGCCACCGAGGATTTCTTGGGCCTGTCGACGAACAACGGGAAATAGCTGGTATGCCTGCGATTCCTCGTGTTCATGCTCTGCCCAAGTTCCGAATGCACGAACAGGAGCAGATTCCTCGCATCCTTCCACGGCAACGGCAAAATCACGTGGTTAAGATTCTTGGGATAGCTTGAGCGGTTTAGGACTGTTTGCGTATTAGTTGAGAGCAACAAAGTGACTTCGCCATCTTTTTTCACCATCTGTTCCGTGGTTTCGTCTTGCTCGAACGAATTGACCTTTGCTCCCGGATTCTCCGCCTTCAGATCAAATTCCCGGCGCACAAAGATGCTCCCGGTTTTCGTTTCGGTATGGAAGTAATCTCGCGCTGGTATCAGAAACCGGTGCCCCTCCAGATACGCCGCCTCCAGCTTGAACAGTGAAGGATTGGAGGAGTCGGTGACCACGGCCCGAGTCGTAACAGACCGGCCGATTCGATGCAAATCGTCAACCAGACGATCACTGGACCCGTTCTGGATCTCGGCGTAGCCGATTCCAGTGCCTTCACTCATGGAAACGTAAAACTGTTGGGTGTATATTCCGAGAGGAATTAGAACTAACGGCAGACCCTGCCAGATTCTGCTAAACAAGGCGCACACTCTGTTTACTCTCAGCAAAGCGCATCCACCCGCCGACCAACGTGGGAATCAGGAACGGCTGGATGAACATCGCGAGCTTAAATAGACCATAATCCGATTGCCTTAGCGCAAGCACGGCTGCGGCGCAAAGCATACTTAGGGTTACTACAGCCGCTGGAACTCCGCGAAAGGCCTCCAGTACGCTAACCACCAGGGAAACAAGCAAAAGAATTCCGCCCAGCACAATTCCACCCGATAGGAATGGTTCGGCTGGGATTGAGCTAAAAGGCGCAATTCCCCATAACTGCGCCAGTCCGCTGGGCAATAGAAAGAAGGGGAATTGTACCGGCGACTCCTCAGCTATCGCAAAGTGCCCACTCCCCAGTCGAGCTTGAGAAGCCATGAACATTAGCGCGGCAGGAAGATATGAATTCAGGAAGACTACGGTAACCATTGCTGCAACAACGAAAGCCCGCGCTCCAGCAATAAACTGGTATTTTACTAGCTGCACTCCCCAATAGAAAACGCAGGCGGCCGCCAAAAACGGGATCATCTCACTGTAGACAACCATGGCGGCAGAGAACACCACAGCCACGAGCCCGGCCTGTCTTAACACCAGATTCCACGTCTTCGTCCTGTGCTCCACCATAAGGAGGACCGCACAGGAGGCAAGCATAGACAAGCCGAATACCTGTGCAATCAACTGGTAGATGGTGCCCAGGGTGAATTCCGCCGAGCAACTCAAAATCGCGAGGGCCATCAGGGTCCACCCGCGAAATCTGTTGTACCTATGAAACAGCGCCCCGGATGCACTTAGCAAACTGAAATGAAGTGCCATGATCACCGGCATAAATATCTCGTGGGATGAGAGCCGGGTCAGACTCATCACAAAAGCTAGAAGCATTTCGCTGCCCGTTCGGGTGCCGGAATCGGCAAGAAAGATGTAATAGGCACTGATGTCCATATTCTTTGCCAGCTCGTCTTGGGCTAAACGCTCAAAATAGCCATACTTGTAAAGACGTTGCGCCGTTAGGCAGTAATTAGCCATGTCGTCGTTTCCTACGGCGATCCAGTTCAGCCCGTACTTAAACATAGGCCACGCAACTAGTACGAAGGCGAACAGAAATAGCAGCGCGAACGGAAAGTACTTGCGCCCAGGAGCAATCACCCGGCCGCGCCGCCACAGTATCACCGCGCCCAACAGAAGGCAAACTCCCAACGCCGGACCAAACTTCGAGACCGGAATCCCAGCCCGATTGAGCCAAAAGACAGGCATCACGCAAACCGCTGTTCCCACGCTCGGAGCAAGCAGCATGTTTTGCAGCAGATGCCCGCGGCGAAGGACGGAAATGAAACCGTATCCAATGAACCACCAACTGAAGAAGAGCAAAAGTGTAAGGCCAGCGGCTAACATGGGAGGCAGCTACACAACGAACTTCGCCCGCTGCGCATCGTCGAAGAACATCTGCACAGTTTCCAGGGAATAATCATTTAAGTCTTTGCCCACCAACGTCAGCTTTTTCAAAATATCGCTTGTCGCGGTAATGATATGACAGCCGATCGCGCTCGCCTGGAAAACGTTTAGCAGCTCCCGCGGGCTCGCCCATATCAATTCCATGTTTGGGTAGCTGGATACAATCTCAACTGCCGAGGTCATCAGTGGCACGGGATCTCGGCCGGTGTCCGCGATACGCCCCGCGAATACCGAAACGCACGCTGGCGCCCCACCACCAAGAGCGGCTGAGACCTGGTGGACTTGGTCCAGTGTCAAAAGCGCGGTTACATTCAGCTTCACGCCCGTATGTGCCAATTTGTGAATGAGGTCGAGCGCAGGTTCGCGCCGCGTATTCGTAACAGGGATCTTAACGTACACGTTCTGCCCCCAAGTCGCAATCTTGAGCGCCTGGCTTTCCATTTCGTCAAATTCGTCGGCGAACACCTCAAAGGAGATCGGCCGGTCTGAAATGGTCAATAAAATATCGCGGGCGAATTCTTCGTAGTTGGTAATTCCCGCCTTTCTCATTAACGTCGGATTTGTGGTGAAGCCTTGGATCAACGGATTGCGGTAGAGATCAAGCATCGCAGTCCGGTCCGCCCCGTCCGCAAACAGTTTCACCTTCAGGCCGGTAAGGCTGCTTGGCAACATTCTTCTCAATAGTACCCTACGGTTGTCATTGCTTTTTCACGCAGAATCGATAAGGACGGGCTGGCGTTAAGACGCTCGGAAACCGGTACCCGTATTGCAGGATCAATGCCCCGCGAGGGATCTCCTCCGTCTCGACGGGGCTCTCAAAGATCCGCTCAATCTCAGCCTGTAGCATCTGAGGCGGGTACTGAATGGTTGCCGGATGCCCGGTCAAACGGACTACTGCCGGTGCTAGCAGCGAAAATACAAGACGCTCAAAACGGTAGAACCAGGAGGCTACACAGGATTCGGACACAATTAAAATGCCTCCAGGCCGCAGCACCCGATGGGCCTCACGCAAAGCACGTCTGATGTTCTCAAGGCACTCATTCGCGTCTTTGCCTACCAGGTGATGAATCAGCATCACCATCACCGCGCAGTCGAAGCTTTCGTCGGGTTCCGCCAGATCAAGCGCACTCCCCTTCTTCAGCGTGACGTTCCCAGGGATCACGTACCCTATCGGCATTTCATCGAAGAATAAATCTATCGCCGTGATTTCGCCAACCAATTTCGTATCGTAATCGCACACGCCGCCATTCCCGATATCGAGGACGCGTTGTGAACCGGCAATCGCCTGGTTGATGCTCGTATGGATACGCGCGTACGTCTCCAACCCCTGAATATTCGCCCGATAGGAATCGTGTTGGCCCCGGAAGTAAGCGACATTCGCTTTCACACTACGCCCAGATTGGCTATGAGACGTTTTAATGGGCATCGCCGGTATTGTAACTGTACGTCATTTTGTAGTAGCGATCCACTGAATGGCTTGGAGCAGCGAATTTACGCGGATATTCGGTTCGTGATCCGGTCCCCGCTCTTGATATCCATACTCGATAAGAACCGTCCGGACTCCGGCCCGGTATCCTGCATCGATATCGCGCCATCGATCCCCAATCAGAAAACTCTCATCCAGCCGGATTCCATATTGTTCAGCGGCTTCCAGCAGCAGTCCCGGCATTGGCTTGCGGCAGTCGCACCGGTCAAGATCGTCGTGACAGCATACGAAAAAATCGTCGATCGGCAGTTCGGCTCGAATTGCATCGTGAATCTCCTGCACCGCATCCATGCTTGTACTGCCACGCCCCACATCGGGTTGATTGGTCACCACCACCAATAGAAAACCGAGCTGTTTCAAGATCGAAAGCCCAACTATCGCATCGGGGTTGATTACCATCTCGGAAACATTTGCGGGTGGAAATGGTTTACCGCCGCGAACAATCGCCTGATTCAGCACGCCGTCTCGATCCAGGAAGACTGCCCGATGGCCGGGCGTCAGCGCAGAGACTCCCACTTCGTTTCCACTTGCTTCAAGTCGGGATGGGATACCAGTAGATGCCAAATCACCGCTTGAAACGCCTCGGAATGCGGTGTGACATGAAGCGAATTTACGGTAGGAACCACCACGCAGGCATCCGCCACCGTGGCCGTGTAGCCGCCGTCCCTGCCCACCACCCCAAGCACTTTCGATCCGATGCTCTTGGCATATTTAACGGCGGCAACCAGATTCGGACTGACCTGTTTTTCCAGGTTGCCGCCGCCGACAGACAGCACCAGGATGGTGTCCGCGGGCCGCAACCGGCTCACCTTGAGCCACGAATCGAAAATGCCCGCCCATCCCTCATCGTTCGTGCGCGCAGTCAATTCAGAAACGTTATCCGTCGGCGCATACGCCTCAATGCCGGTGATCTTGCGGAAATCGTTAACCGCATGCGACGCATTGGCAGCGCTACCGCCGACGCCGAGAATGAACAGCCGGCCTTGTTGCGCGCGGGTCTCGGCCAGAATTGCGGCCATCCGGTCAATAGCCGCCGGGTCCAGCTTGCGAACGATCTCAACTGTCTCTTCCAGATACTGTGATGTGAAACTCATAGGGAACTTCTCTCATGCGATGCGAGATAGGCCGACAACTCTTCCAGGCCGGTCACGGACCCGATCTCATAAAACCGTTGCGCAATTTCGCAGCCCGCCAACTCATTTCGAGATAACAATTCCTGGTAGAGCATTGCCAGATCGAACGGGCCCTCCTGGCGAAGCTCTTGAAAGACGCAGCGCCGGAATACGCCCAAGCCATAGTCGATATGGCGCATCCGCGCCGTTTTGACTCTCTTATCGTAGGCGAGAATCTTTCCCCCGGCAAACTCGACATTGCTTGAATCCCATTGGCCGGCGTTATGGAATACCGTCATCAAGCCTGGTTTGCCGCTCTGCGCAAAGGCTTCGGCCACCCGGCCGAAGTCGCATGGAAGGTACGAGTCTCCATATAGCACGAAGAAGGAATCGCCCAGAAATGGCAGCGCCTGCCGGATTGCGCCCGCCGTTCCCTGAAGTGCCGGACCGTCAAAGGAATAATCCAGCCTCAGCCCGAATGCGCTGCCGTCGCCGGCGTAATCCTGGATCATTTCTCCCAGATGGCTGACGCACATCACCACCCGCTCAATGTGATTCGCACGCAACAAACGCAACTGATGGGCAAGGAACGGTTCGCCATTTACGTCGACCAGCGCTTTCGGGATCGCTTTCGTGATCTCTCCCAGGCGAGTCCCCAACCCTCCCGCCAGAATGACAACCGGAAGGCTCATTGCGCGACGATCTTCGTCCCTTCGAAATCGAAACGAAATCGCACTTCCCGTAATCCTGCCGCTGTCAATGCGTGGCGCAGTCTCATTTTGTCGTGCGCATAGAAAAGGAGAAATCCACCGCCACCGGCGCCAATGAGTTTGCCGGAGAGTGCTCCGCTGTTCCGCGCAAGGATGTACCAGTCGTCAATGGAGCTATTGGTCATCGTTCCGGACCTCTGTTTCTTGTACTCCCAATGTTCATTCATCAGTTCGGCAAAACAGTTCAGATCGCCGGCCTCCAGCGCCACTTGGCTCCGCAGCCCGAGTTCCTTGATGAAGTTCAGATTCTCAATCATTCGGGGATCGTCTTGTTTACTTTTCTCGTCCTGGTCTTTCAGAATGGAACTCGCACTCCTGGCGAATCCGGTAAAGAATAACATCAGATTGTCTTCCAGATTGTGCAGCGTCTCGGTGGAAATCCGCAGCGGAAACGCCTCCACTCGATCATCCGGATGAAACCGAAAACAGTTGATACCACCGTAGGCTGCGATGTACTGATCTTGTTTTCCGATCGGTTCCCCAAGCCGGTCGATTTCGATTTCACAGGCTTGCTCTGCCAGCTCGGACGGGTGCACCAGGTGCTTCTTATGCGCATGCAGCGCTTTCAGCAGCGCGGTTGTAAAACTGCCCGACGATCCAAGCCCTGTACCCGCTGGAATATCCGCCATGCTGGTGATCTCGATCCGTGTATCATGCAGGTCAACAAGCCGCAGCGCTTCCCTAATGATCGGGTGTTGCACCTCGTCCACGCTCTTGGCCCGCTCCAGGCTGGAATATTTCAGAATGATATCGTCGTTGAAGGTGTGGTGAATTGTGATGTAGACGTACTTGTCAATCGCCGCCGCAATCAGAAAGCCGCCGTGTTTTCGGTAGTAAGACGGCAGATCCGTTCCGCCGCCACCGAGCGAAAGACGCAATGGACTACGCGTAATAATCATTGCTTTGAGGATCGATAAATGGACTCCACTATCTCCAAGGCCGCCAGTGCATCGGCCAAACCTGGACCACGCCGCACTCCGCAGGCAACCGAGTCGATAAACGTGGACAATTCCAGTTTAAAGGATGTGTCTTCTCCGGGATATTCCCAGATCGTCGTGTCGGGCGGTCCCATTTCCGGCTTCATCTGGTAGTGGGAAAGCCGCTCCACACCGTAGCTGCCGCCAAGGCCGTCCACCTGAAGCTTGCCGTCGCGCCCGTAGATCTCGAACGAGAACATGTTCTTCCATTCCGTGCAGCTTGCGTGAAGCCAAGCCGTTTGCCCACCCTCCGTTCGCAGCGATAAAAAGGCATTGTCGTCCACCGGCATGTCCCAGAAATACGTTCCTGCGTGTCCGTCAACCACCGAAAAATCACCAAGAAACCAGCGGGAAAGGTCGATAAGGTGTACGCCCTGGTCCAGCAGTTCACCACCACCTGAGACAAGGGGATCTGCTCGCCATTCCCGATCGTAGCCGACCCGCCCACCATGGCCGTAACGCCCGCGAATGAACATCAGCGGACCCAGCCCGCCGGATTCAAAGATGGTACGGGCTTTCTGCAGCGCTGGGTGAAATCGGTGATTGAAACCGACCTGGACATACGCCCCGCTTCGCCGTTCTGCTGCCAGTGCGGTTTTCAGCTCATCACTGTTGCGGGCTGCGGGTTTTTCCACCAGAACGTGCTTCCCAAGTTCAATCGCCGCCTGGGTAACCGGAGCCAGCCAATCGTTCGTAGTCGCCACAACCACCGCTTCTACGGATGGCAACGCGATCGCCTCCCGCCAGTCTTGTGTTGCCAGCGCCCCTGAGAACTTCCCGGCTACCGCCCTCGCGCGGTTCAAGTCAACATCGGCCGCCGCAACAATGGAATGACCCGGCGGAAGTCCGCGCATTCGCTTTTGCCCAATCAACCCACACCCTACAATGGCGAAATTCATGGTGTTTGTGATTGCGGCCCGGCGAGAATCATCCTCCAGTAAAATTAGCAGGAACGGTGAGGTTCTGCCAACGTGTTATATTTGCGATTGAATTCCTGTGTTTCCTTTCTTCATTCCCCCACCGCCTGGATGCCACCATGTCCCAAAGTGGACCGGCCACGGATTTCAGTTGGGGGATGCACTTGTTCCGGTACTCGCCTATGGGGTGGGCAATTCCGGCTGGACTGACGATCTCACCACGTTTTCCGAAGTAGAAGGTGGCGAAAATCACTACATGGATGTCGCCTCCAGAGCGAATGCCATGAAGGCGTTGAAAACACATATCTCGGCCGAGCGGCCAGTGCTGATGGACATCGGGTGCTCCTCCGGATTCATGCTAAAGGCCCTAAAGGAAAGCTTTCCTTCGTCCACCGTGATTGGCGCGGACTATGTCAGTGGACCCTTGGTCAGTTTGGCGCATTCCAACCCCGAGATCCCCTTATTGCAGTTCGATTTGACGCATTGCCCGCTGCCCAGTGAGTGCCTGGATGGAATTACGCTCCTCAACGTAATTGAACATATTGAGGACGATGTATCGGCGTTAAGGAATACGCTTCGTCTGCTGAAACCCGGTGGAATCGCGCTGATCGAAGCTCCTGCCGGTCCCGGCTTGTATGATGTTTACGATAAGCACTTGATGCACTTCCGCCGGTATCGTATGGCGGATTTACTCTCCATTTTGCGTTCTGTTGGATTTGAAATTCTGCATCAATCTCATTTGGGGTTCTTTATTTATCCTGCCTTTGCGATTGTTAAGAAACGGAATCGAAGATATTTGAAGGCAGATCCCGCAGTGCAACGTGAGGTGGTAGCCTCAAGTATTCATACCGTGAAGGACAATCGGCTGATGCACGCTGTCATGCGTGCGGAAAACGCTATGCGTTCTTATATTCACTATCCCGCAGGCATTCGATGTGTCGTAATTTGCCGCCGGCCTGCTGGCGGAACGGAATGATTGACGATGATTGAACCCGTAGACGTCAGTCTGATTCTGCCCGCTTTCAATGAGGCCGGCCGGATACAGCAGACTATCTGCCAGAGCATCGATTATTTGCGCGGCCATGGCTATCGCTATGAGATTATTGTCGCGGCGGATGGCGACGACGGCACGCGCGAACTTGTAACGGAAATGGGGAAGACCGATCCCCGGATTCGTGTCATCGGCCGCTCTCAGCGGTCCGGAAAAGGGCGAGGAGTCCGAGAGGCGATCACCCTGGCTAAGGGCTCCATCGTCGGATATGCCGACGCGGATAACAAAGTGCCGATTCAGGAATTCGAAAAGATCGCGGACCGCCTCCGCGCCGGTTATGAGATCGTTATCGGATCGCGAGCTATGGCTGAATCCAACGTGGAAAAGAGCCAGCCCCTCTACCGCCAACTGGGGTCACGAGGGTTTCGCGTATTCCTGAGTGCTGTGGTTGGCCTTCGCGACGTAGCCGACACGCAATGCGGCTTTAAGTTCTTTTCAAACCGTGCGGCGAAGTTGATTTTTGCCCACCAGAAAATCGACGGCTATATGTTCGACGTAGAGATTCTTGTGCTCGCAAAGCGCTTGGGAATAGACATCGCGCAAGTGCCCATCCGCTGGCGGGATGACGGCGATAGCAGGCTGGAACTGGTTGCCGGAAACCTTCGAAACGTAAGAGATATTTTTCGCATTCGATTTTCTTCGGCTTCGGTGTCGGCGGTGCCGCCCGCCAAGCCGAAAGCCGCCGCCAGAGGCGCAAATTCCAAGTAGACAGGGGTTGAAAAATTGAAAGCTTTGGTTACCGGCGCCGCCGGATTTATTGGCAGCGCGCTTGTGGACCGCCTGTTGGCGGATGGACACGAAGTGACCGGCTTCGATAATTTCTCCACCGGGCGGGAGCTGTTTCTTCAGAACGCGCTGCAATCGCCTGGGTTCGGGCTTGTGCGGGCAGATCTGCTGGATAAAGCAGCAATTGCAGCCGCGATGAAGGGAGCTGATATTGTGTTCCATCTCGCCGCCAATGCCGATGTCCGCTTTGGAACGGACCATCCAACGAGGGACCTGGAACAAAACACCATCTGCACCTCCAACGTGCTGGAGGCAATGCGGATCACCGGGACCAAACGGATCGTGTTTTCCTCTACTGGTTCCGTTTACGGTGACGCCACTGTCTTTCCAACCCCTGAGAACGCACCCTTTCCGATTCAAACTTCACTCTATGGAGCGTCAAAGCTGGCCTGTGAAGGCCTGATCTCTGCGTATTGTGAAGGCTTCGGATTCCAGGCATACATCTTTCGCTTCGTCTCGATCCTCGGGGAGCGCTACACGCACGGACATATCTACGATTTCTACCAGCAGCTGCTCGCTGATCCAACTCGATTGAAAGTTCTGGGAAACGGCCGCCAGCGGAAATCTTACCTCTACGTTCAGGATTGCTTAAATGCTATTTTTATCGCACTGGAAAAGGCCGGGGGCAAGGTAAATATCTTCAATCTAGGTACGGACGAGTACTGCGAGGTGAACGACTCGATCTCTTGGATCGTGAATCACCTTGGCCTTAAACCCGCCTTGGAATACTCAGGCGGTGAACGAGGATGGGTGGGGGACAGTCCCTTCATTCTGCTGGATTGCCAGACCATCAGGGCGCTCGGATGGAAGCCGGCGCTTTCCATCCGGGACGGCGTGGTTCAGACCATCAAATTCCTAACAGAACATCCCCATATTTAAGCTGGTCCGGTGAAAGTGTATTCGTTTGCTTGCCAGGCACCGCTGATGAACGTCCAAAGACGAACGTAGATCAATCGGCTCCCCCTCGGAATGTTGTTCACCGTTATGGTTGTGCCCGCGCTAAAGCTTCCTACGAGGATGTCTCCAGTGGCCTGTTGGACCCCCATATCAATCCAATAGTTGGATGCCCCGGTGTTAGTGCGCGTGAATATAACAGTCGTTCCGGTTAAGACAGAAGATGGTTCAGGACTAAGGAGATAGGATTTCGGATCTTCCACTGTAGCCGCATTGTAGGAGTAGTCGTTCGATTGCCAGGCCCCGCTGATGTTGCTCCAGAGCCGCACGTAAACCTTGCTCCCGTCCAATGGAATCGCCGCCACTGTCTTAGACGTAGCCGTCCCCAGAATGCCTGTATAGATATTCGTAGATCCTAGGGTTGTACCGACGTCCAAGCGGTAGCTGGAAGCGCCGGAGTTGTTCCAGAAGAACCGAATCGTCGAGCCGGTGAGATTGTAGGATGGTTCGGGACTGGTGATAATGGCCTTCGGGTTTTCAGTCACTGCCGACGTATAAGTATAGTCATTCGATTGCCACACACCGCCAAAATAACTCCATAGCTTGACGAATACAGTACTGCCGTTCAAGGGGATCGAGCTTACCGTTTTCGAGGTGGCGGCTCCTAGATTTCCGGTGGCCAAATTTGCCTGCCCAAGCGATGTACCCACGTCTAACCAATAAATACCTGCGCTGGTGGTATTCCACGTAAACGTGACCGCTGACCCTGTCAGTGTGCTTGAAGGAATGGGACTAATCATCGCGGCTTTGGGGGAAACCAGACTAGCCGCGGTGTAAGTGTAGTCGTACCCCAGCCAAGCTCCACCGATGTTGCTCCACAGCCTGACGTAAATAGAGCCGGCGTTCGTCGGAATTCCGGTCACAATTTTAGACGTTGCCGTCCCCAAATTTCCAGTGGTGATATCCCCGTGGGCATAGGCGGTACCGACGTCCAGCCAATACATCGCTGCGCCGCTATTATTCCACGTGAACGTCACAGTCGCCCCGGAGAGAGTAGACGACGGTACAGGACTGATCATTGCCGCTTTCGTAATTGTTGTAAGCGTTGCGGCTGTATAGGTGTAGTCGAATCCCTGCCAGGTACCGCCGATATTTGTCCACAAGCGAACGTAAATCGTGCTGCCATCCACTGGCACCCCGCTGACCGTTTTCGAAGTCGCCGTACCCACGTTTCCCGTGGTTACGTCGGCACGCGCAAAAGCTGTGCCAACGTCGAGCCAGTACATGGATGCGCCGGCGTTGGTCCAAGTGAAGGTCACCGTCGCTGCCGTAAGTGTCGAGCTTGGGACAGGCGTCACCATGGAGGCTTTCTGGGCGACCGCCTGGGTCATGCTGGTGATAAAACCATTCCCCTCCGAATAGCCCGTGGCTTGCATCGGAGTTTGCAACGGAAAGTTTGTCGACGAAGTCTGTCCCGCGAACCAGATCTTCCCGGAACCATTCAGTGCAATCGCGTTCCCGCCGTCGGCTGAGTTTCCCCCGAAAAATGTGCTGAAAACCAGCGCCGAACCGCTGGAATTCACCGCCGCGACAAACGCGTCGACGCTGCCGGATTTAGTGCCCTGTAGAGGAGTCGTCATCGGGAAGTCCGGGGACGTTGTATTGCCGGTGATATAGGCGGTGCCTCCGGCATCGACCGCTATCGCCGTTGCCGTATCCAGGCCGATACCACCAAGAAAGGTACTGTAGACAAGCGTCGATCCCGCGGCCGCGAACTTACATACAAAGGCATCCAGGCCGCCTCCGGCGTGTCCGGTCTGAAGCGCTCCCACCGTTGGAAAATTAGCGGAATGGGTCACACCGGTAACATACGCATTCAGTGTCGAATCCACGGCTATCCCATTCCCTGATTCCGGAAAACCTGGGATTCCGCCCGATCCGCCCAGATATGTACTGTAGACGATGGCGCTTCCTGCGGCATTCAACTTTGTGACGAACGCGTCCTGTCCGCCGGCGTTCGCGGGCTGGAAGGCATTCGCAACCGGAAAATCAGGGGACGTTGTGTTACCCGTGATGTAAGCGGCTCCGGCGCTGTCCACCGCGATCGCTATCGCCCGATCGTCGCCAGCCCCACCGAGGTAAGTGCTGTATTGCAATGCACCCGCTGAATTGAATTTGACTGCAAAGCCGTCCTGTCTTCCCCGGTTCAACGATTGGACGGCGCTCAAGACTGGAAGATTGGTGGAGTAGGTGTCGCCCACGACATACACATTTCCGCTGCTATCTGACGCAACGCCATTCCCGTTTTCGTAACCGGCACCGCCAAAATAGGTACTGAATACAAGCAGGTTTCCCACCGAATTCAGCTTTGCTACAAATGCATCCCTGCCCCCTGAGAGAACAGACTGGTATGCGGCCACCAGTGGGAAGTTGGGCGAAGTCGTCGTACCAGTAATGATGGCGTTGCCCGAGGAATCGAGTGTAAGTCCGTGCGCGCGGTCGTCTCCGGAACCTCCAATGTAGGTAGCGTAAAGCAATGCGGTACCCGCAGGGTTGAGTTTGGCGACGAAGGCATCGACGCCTCCGCCGGTCGCGCCTTGGATTGCTCCTGCGATGGGGAAATCCAGAGAGTCGGTATACCCAGTCACGTAAGCGTTGCCCGACGAATCGACAGCGAGACCAGTAACGGAATCGAAACCGGAACCTCCGAGATAGGTGCTGTAGGACAGCACCGGATCGATTACCAGTTCCAGTGAACGGTCGTACTTTCCAATAGCGAATCCCACCGTGCCATCCCCGTGCAGTTTGTAGCTGCACTCAATCAAAACGTGACGGCCGCCGCGCACCTGATATACCTCTGGGGGATTCTCCCGCAGCTCGCCGCTTGGCAGCTGAAAAACGAGACTTCCATCGTGATCGATGAGGATTTTTTCAAATCCCGTGTAACGCACGTGCACCAAGCTAGGATCGGCTCCGGCGGCGACGATAAATTCGGATTTCAACTGTCTGCCTGAACCGCCATACTTCATGTCGATCCCAGGATATAGACCGCTGTAGGCAACGGTCTGATAGAGATCGACGTTTGCCCGCCAGCGCCCCGGGTTGTTCCCCAGTAAGAAATTGGCCCTGGCGGCAAGGTGCCCCTCCGCCGCGACAATCGTCCCGGGATCGGAGCCTTGAAAGCTGACGCGAAAGTCAGTGCCGTGCAGCCGCAAATCCACTCTATCCGCCCTGAATGCCGCGGACATCTCAGGAGTTCGCGCAATAAACTTGACAGCCTCCGGCGCTTCGCCGTTGTTTCGGAAGAAGAACACGGGCAAGGGATTATTGCGGGAACCAGCCGCATCGGCGAACGGAACCAAAGTTGCGATTCCGAGACAAAGGGCGCATAGACTTCGCATACCCTACTCTTCGGCGATGAGTAGGTATGCAATAGCCGGCAGTTACGTCTTCAGAAGCCGGCGGTCCGCTTCAATCATCTCGCGCACCAATTGATCGAAATGTGTCTGCGGCTGCCATTTCAGTTGCTCCCTCGCTTTCGATGCGTCACCCACCAGTTGGCGGGCTTCCCCTGGCCGGAAGAAATTGGAATCGGACACAAGGTATTTCTCGTAATCGAGTCCCACGCAAGCAAAAGCGAGCTGTGCGAACTCGCGTACCGAATGCGTTTTTCCGGTCGCAATCACGTAATCATCCGGTTGGTCCTGTTGCAGCATCCGCCACATCGCCTCTACATATTCTCTGGCGTGGCCCCAGTCACGTGTAGCATCCAGATTGCCCAGGCGTAATGTTTTTGCCTTACCGGCTGCGATTCGAGCCACGCCGGAGGTGATCTTCCGCGTAACGAACTCATATCCCCGCCGTGGCGACTCGTGATTGAACAGAATTCCACTACTCGCGTGGATGCCGGAACCTTCCCGATAGTTCCGAGTCAGCTCAAATCCGGCCACCTTACTGATGCCGTAGATCGACCTGGGGTGGAACCGCGTCCGTTCGTTCTGCGGCGCCTCATCGGCATTGCCAAACATCTCGCTCGAACCGGCGAAATAGAAGCGGCACTTCGGCGCCAAACTCTTCAACGCCGCCAACAGGTAGTGAGTGCCGTTGATGTTGACGTTCAAAGTGGAAAACTCATCGTCGAAGGAGTAGCTGACAAAGCTCTGCGCTGCAAGGTGATAGCACTCATCCGGCACGATGGCCGCAATGCTATGGTGGATTCCCGCATAGCTTTCGAGCGACGCCGAATGCAACTTGATCTGGTCGAGAAAAGGAAGCAGCCGGCTCAGCCTCTGTTCAGGCGCCTCCAGCACGACCCTCCTGACTAACCCGTGCACTTCATAGCCCTTTGACAGCAGCAACTCTGCCAGATAGGACCCGTCCTGCCCGGTGATACCGGTGATTAGTGCTCGCTTGGGAGTCAAGGCCTTATTCTAGCGTTTGCGGCTAGGCGCCGATATATCTGGAGTACAAACCGCGGGCGATGCCGATGTCCGTGGTGCCCTTTATAATTGCCCGTCCATCGGGAAAGATCGTTATCTCATACGGCGGACTGAAGAATCGCAACGCAAATTCGTTGGCCCGCACTTCGCCCAATGAAGCTAGTTGAGCGTGGAGCGCGTGCAGGTCCAAGGGACGTGTTCGTTCGTGTATTTGCACCGCATTCCTGCCGCACAGGCTGACCGGAGCGCGCCCGGCGCCTCGCAAGTGCGGGAATTCCCTGGTTCCACAGGCGGTACATTCCGGATCGCGCTTCGGTTGGCTCACCTGCCGGACCGTTCCGCTCCAGACATCCATCATCGTGATGCGGGCCGCCAGTTGCTCGGCGTGGCCGCTCAGAATCTTCAACGCGTCAGCCACCTGGATCGCCCCGATGATCGCCGTGATGGAACCGAGGACGCCCGCCGTCTCGCAGGTGGGCTGCACTCCTCCAGGCGGTTTCGGGTAGACGCAGCCCAGGCACGCCGTGCGTCCTGGAACAACGGGCATGGTTAATCCGTAACTGCCAACCGCGGCGCCATAGATCCACGGTATGTCCCGGCTAACGGCGTAGTCGTTCACCAGATAACGCGTCTCGAAGTTATCCGTGCCGTCCAGGATGATGTCGACGCCAGCCAGCAGTTCTTCGATGTTCGATGGCATCAGATCCACTACGGCGGGTTCAATCTGGCAGCCGCTATTGATTTGTTTCAGATGCTTAGCCGCTGCGATGGCCTTCGGTAACGCCTGCTCCACATCGGCCTCGTCAAAGAGCCACTGGCGCTGCAGATTGCTCAGTTCCACATAGTCGCGGTCTACGATGACAAGATGGCCAACACCCGCGCGGGCAAGCGCCGTGGCATGAAATGTGCCAAGTGCGCCGCAACCTACGATTGCTACGCGGGCCCCGAGCAGCCGCTGTTGGCCATTTTCACCGATTCCCGCAAATTGGATCTGGCGAGAGAAACGTTGGCGGGCGTCTGGCGTCATACACTTGGCACTTGCAACCTCGATGGTAGCAGCGCCTGCGTTAAAATGGACACTAGTGTACTTTAGATCCGGCATCCGGCCGCTGATGCTGCTGGCGTTGTTGGCCAATGCCATCTCGGCGCCGTTGGCGGCCAAGGCGAGCGACTATGAGGGCAAACGGATCTCCGCGATCACTTTTGACCCAGCCGAGCAGCCGCTGCTGCCGGTCGAACTCCAAAAGAAAGTAACTTTGACTGTAGGACAACCGCTGCGGCTGGAGGCGGTTCGCCAATCCATCAGCCAGCTCTTCGCCAGTGGACGGTATCTGGATATATCCGTGGATGCCGCAGCCGCGGGGGACGGGGTGTCGCTAAAATTCATCACCACAAGCACCCAATTCATTCGGGAAGTTACCGTTACGGGTGTTCCCGAACCGCCCAACGCGGGGCAGCTGGTCACCGCTACGAAACTGCAGCTTGGCAATCCGTACTCCGAATCGCAAGTGAGAAGGGCGGTGGAGAGCCTGCTTGAGGTGCTGCGCGGTAATGGCTTCTACCAGGCAACCATTGCATCTGAAAAGATGGCGCAGCCTTCGCAGCAGATTGACATTCATTTATCGGTGGAATCGGGAGCGCGGGCGAAGTTCACCACTCCGGTGGTGAAGGGCAATCCCGGACGTCCAGTCGAGCAGATCATCAAGGCGGCACGCTGGCGCAAGTTTCTGGGCTTTGGCGACTGGGCGCCGGCCACGGACTCCCGGCTGCAGAACGGTCTCGACCGCATCCGCGGCTCCTATCAGAAAAAGGACTTTTTGATGGCGAAGGTGTCCTTGGATTTGATGAACTACCAGGAAGACACGAACCGTGTGGTGCCGGTGCTGGAGGTGGACGGCGGCTCAAGGGTGCTTGTAGATGTATCGGGAACGAAAATATCCAAGGGGAAGATCAAGCAGCTTGTCCCGATCTATCAGGAACAATCCGTGGACAAAGATCTGCTGGTGGAGGGACGGCGGAACATCACAGAGTTTTTGGAATCGAAGGGTTACTTCGATTCCGATGTCGATTTCGATGTCACCACAAACGACAAGAACGAACAGGTGATCGAATATGTAGTCGATCGTGGGAACCGTCACAAACTGGTGGCTATCGAGATCAGTGGAAACAAGTATTTCAACACGCCGACATTGCGCGAGCGGATGTACCTTACTCCGGCGAATTTCCTGCAGTTTCGCTATGGCCGGTACAGCAGTTCGTATCTCAAACGCGATCTCAGTGCGATCAGGGATCTTTACCAGTCAAACGGCTTCCGCGATGTGGAAGTTACGGCAAAAACCGAAGACGAATACAAGGGCCAGCTGAATGGCGTTGGGGTGCTTATCAACGTCAAGGAGGGCCCGCAATCCTTCGTCGCGAAGCTGGATCTGGAAGGAGTGCGGAAGGAGTATCTGGAAGAGATCCAGACGATGCTGCGATCGAGCGAAGGGCAGCCTTACAGCGATCTGAACGTCGTGAACGATCAGGAGACGGTGCTGAACTATTACTTCAATCGCGGATTTGCCGACGCTACTTTTGAATCGGCCATCACGCCATCCGCCGCGCCCAATCAGGTGGAAATCAAGATCACCGTGAACGAGGGCGAGCGGCAGTTCGTGCGGGAGGTGCTGGTGAGTGGTCTGCACGCAACCAACGTTTCCCTGGTGCGCAACCGAATCCGCAATCTGAATCCCGGCGAACCGCTCTCGCAAAGCAGTGTGACCGACAGCCAGCGGCGTCTATATGACCTGGGAATCTTCGCGCGGGTGGATGTGGCGCTGCAGAATCCCGACGGCGAGGAGGACTACAAGAACGTTTTGTACCGGCTGGAAGAAGGGCGAAAGTATTCCGTGGTGGGAGGTATCGGCGCGCAAGTGGGAAGAATTGGAAGCGGCACGCCATCGACGTTCGATTCGCCCGCCGGGGCGCCAGGATTCAGCCCGCGGGTCTCGCTCGGCATCAGCCGTACCAACGTCCTGGGATTAGGCCATACCGCCAGCATTCAGACACGGTTTTCCAACATTCAGAAACGCGGAGTGTTCAGCTACACCGCGCCACAGTTTAAGGGCAACGACGCCGTGGACTTGAGTTTTACGGGGATTTACGACGATTCGCGAGACATCCGCACCTTTCACGCCAAGCGGCAGGAAGCCTTTGTGCAGTTGGGGCAGAAGCTTACCAAGGCGAATTCGGTACAATACCGGATCGGATACCGGCATGTCACGGTAGATCAGAACTCGCTTCAGATCTCGCCGGCACTGATTCCGCTTCTTTCCCAGCCGGAACAACTTACGATTGCCTCGGTGACCTTCGCACAGGACCGGCGGGACGATCCGAGTGACGCCCATAAAGGGATCTACAACTCACTGGATACCGCGTTTGCAACGAATTTCTTCGGCTCGAAAACCACTTTTACGCGGGCGTTGGGACGCAATTCCACCTATCACAAGCTGAAGCGGGATATGGTGCTGGCCAGATCGACGAGCTTTGGTGTTGAGACCAAGCTGGGCCGGCTGGACGTGCCACTGCCGGAGCGCTTCTTCGCCGGTGGTTCCTCTTCGCAACGGGGATTTCCGGACAACCAGGCGGGTCCTCGCGATTTGATTACGGGGTTCCCAATTGGGGGCACCGCTCTGCTGTTGAACAACGTGGAACTGCGGTTCCCGTTGATCGGCGACAACCTGCGCGGGGTAGTGTTTCACGATGCCGGCAACGTCTATTCGCAATTGGGCAAGGTGTCGTTCCGATACAATCAGCGGGATATCACCGATTTCAACTATATGGTTCATGCGGTGGGGTTCGGTATCCGTTATCGCACGCCGGTGGGGCCCATCCGAGTCGATCTGGGCTATGCCTTGAACCCGCCGCAGTTCTCGGGTTTCAAAGGTTCGCGCGATCAGCTGTACGGTGATCCAGCGCTGCTGCCGGGCCTGATCACGAGACAGCAGATCAGCCATTTCCAATTTCATTTCTCACTGGGGCAGGCGTTCTAATGAACCGCTCCCTCACGGTGACGGCGCTGTTGGCTGCATCGCTGACCCATGCCGAGATTCTCGATCGGATTGCGGTGACCGTGGGGGCGGCGGTAATTACCGAATCCGAGCTGGTGCAGCAGATCCGATTGATCGCGGTGCAGAACGGCCAGCCGCCGGATCTCAGCAAAGCGAACATGCGAGTGGTGGCGGGAAAGATGGTGGAGCAGATTCTGATCCGCAAGGAGATTCAGGCCAACAAGTACATGTCGCTGGAAGCTCCTAACGTGGAACCACTGCTGGACGGCATACGGAAACGATATCCGAATACAGGGGCGTATGGGGCGGCGCTGGCCGAATACGGCATTACCGAAGACGAGCTGAAGAAACAACTGCAATGGCAGCTGACGTTGCTGGCGTTTGTGGATGTGCGCTTTCGTCCGGGAGTGCAAGTACCGGAAGCGGACGTTCGCGAGTATTACGACAAGCAGCTTGTTCCGGAATGGCGGAAGACGCACACTGGCACGCCGCCGGCATTTGAAGAGAGCAAGGCTGAGGCGGAGAATGCGGTAGCCGCCGACGTGGCCGACCACGCCCTGGACCGATGGTTGGGCCAGACCAGGACGCAAACGCAGATCCTTTTCCGGAATGAGGTATTCAAATGAATCGTCCGGCGAGAATCTCGCTGAAGGTTTTCGGCGCGCTGGTCGCGTTGGCGGGAATCGCTACGCTGGCAATTCTGGCGATTCTGCCTAGCGCCTGGCTGGAAGACAAATTGCGCGTGTACCTTGTGAGTGAAGTGGAGAGGGTGAGTGGCGGCCGGGTGGAGATTGGCCGATTTCATTTCGACTGGCAGACTTTGACGGCGGAAGTGGCTCCGTTCGTTCTGCATGGGAAGGAGCCGGCCGGGGAGGCGCCACTGGTTCAGGCCGACTCGGTCCGGGTTGGACTGAAGATCATCTCGCTGCTGGAGAAGCGAGTGGATCTGGCCTCCGCCACGGTGCTGCGGCCGAAAGTAAACATCCTGGTGGACGCAAACGGGCAATTGAATCTGCCGGAACCGAAGCTGTTGCGCGCCGGCAAGGTCGATCCAATTCAATTGATTCTCAGTCTGAAGATCAAACGTTTGATCATCGAGCAGGGGCTGGTTCATTTCGGCGATCAGAGCATCCCGATAGACATTCGGGGCGAGAACATCCACTCGGATTTGAGCTATGACACGACGGGGCCGCGCTACTACGGGTCGCTGGCGATGGACGATCTGCGCATCGAATCGGCGAAGAGAATCGCACTTGGCTTTCACATGGAAAGCAAGATTGTGCTGGAGAAGTCCCGGGTGCATTTCGAGAGTGGACGGTTGAGCATGCCGAAATCGGCGGTGGACTTCAGCGGCGAGATCGACAACCTGCGGGATCCGCGCATTGCGATTGACTTGAAGGCGGAAGGGGACCTGAACGAACTGGCCAAGCCGCTGGACATGACGGAGCCGAAGGGCGGACATGTGTCGTTTGCCGGGAAGCTCACGTATACGGCCGCGGACAGCCTGCTGGTGGCCGGCAACGTTATCGGCAATGGACTGGCGATTGAGGAGAGCGGTATCCGGATCAACAACATTGGATTGAAATCGGCAGTAGAAGTGCGCTTGAAAGAGGTGACACTGCACGGCACCGAAGTAACCGCGCTGGGCGGCAAGTTTACGGGGCAGGCAGAATTGAAGGACTTCCGCCGGTACTCAGCCAAGGGCACGGTGAGGGGCATTTCCGTGCAGCAAGTGAGCCGGACGGCCGGCGTAAAAGGCGTGGCGTGGAACGGGATGGCTTCAGGACCGGTGGAGATTGCCGGATCGTTTGTGCAGGGGGCTCGGGACTTCAAAGGTTCCGGGAAGTTCGATGTGGTTCCGGCGGCGGGCGGTATTCCCATCTCGGGTCATGTGGAGGCAGCGTACGATCAACAGGCGCAGCGATTGGACCTGGGACAGTCTCATATAGAGACGGCGGCGACGGAGCTAATCTTCAATGGAACGCTGGGCGAGCATTTAGCTGTCAAGCTGGAGTCGAAGGATTTGAACGACCTGCTGCCGGCATTGGCGATGACATCGGAGCAGGCTCCGAAGAAGCTGCCAGTGACACTGAATGCCGGGGGCAGCGCTGGATTCGAAGGGACGGTGGACGGAAAGCTGGACGCAGCCGAGATCAGCGGCAATGCCGTTCTGAACAAGTTCAGCAGCCAGGGGCAGAATTTCGAATCGCTGACTGCAGGACTGGCGGCAAATCCGACCGGGTTGCGCGTGCGGAGCTTCGTACTGACACAGGATGCGCTGGTTCTGGACGGGTCGGCCAATGTTGGTCTGCAGGACTGGAAGCTGGTGGATACCAGTGCTCTCTCCGGTACATTGCGGTTGCGGGGCGCGCAGATAGAGAAGCTGTTGAAGGATGCCGGCCAGACAGTGCCGGCGACCGGAGCGCTTTCCGGAACGGTGGCGGTCAGCGGCACCTATGGTGCACCGCGCGCTGTGATGGAAGCACTGGTGGACAAGCCAACGGCTTATGGCGAGAAATATGACCGGCTGCGCGCGGAAGTCCGCTATACCAACGACTCGCTGGAGGTTGCGAACGGGGTACTGGAGCAGGGAGCGGCGCAGCTGTCCATTGCGGGATCGTACCGGCATCCGGCGAACGACTTCCAGAATGGCACTGCTCTATTTGACATAGGTACGCGCGGCTTCACGCTGGAGCAAGTGCGGGCGGTGCAGGACTTCCGGCCGGGGACCAAGGGGCGGTTCACACTGCGGCTGACCGGTGGCGGACGGATAGAAAAGGCGAAGCCGCAGTTGAACAATTTGAACGGACAATTTGCGGTGCAGGGCTTGGTGATCGACAACACGGCGTTGGGAAACTTTGTGGTGGACGCGAAGACCGCGTCGGGCAGGCTGCAACTGGGGATGTCCGGCGAATTGCACGGGTCCATATTGAAAGGCAACGGGGTGTTCGCGCTGGCGGGGGACTATCCCGGGAGCGGACAGGTAGAGTTCTCCCAGATGACCGTGGCAACAATTCAGGAGTTGTTCCGGCCCAAGGGCCAAGACCCGTTTCCGGTAGATGGATCGGTGGAAGGAAAGCTCACGTTTTCCGGGCCGGCGCTGAAACCGGAATTGATGACGGCGCGAATGGAACTGCCGAAATTGGAACTTTTCTCCACACTGAAAACGAACCTGAGAAAGAAGCAGGCGCAGGATCTGACGCTGCGGAATGCCGGGCCGATTGTGGTAATTGCCGATAGCAAGGGGATCCACCTGGTGAGCGCGAGGCTGGTGGGCCGCGATTCCAATATTGAAGCGACAGGCACGTTGAATTTGAAGGATGACAAGAATCCTTACGACTTCCGCGTGAACGGAGACGTGAACCTGGCGATTTTGCAGGATTATCAGCCTGGGCTGCTTGCCTCCGGGCACTCGGCGGTGAGTGCGACGATCCGGGGTTCGTTTGAGCAGCCGGTGGTGAACGGCCGGTTGGAACTGAAGAAGGCTTCGTTTTATCTGGAAGACTTCCCGAACGGCATCGATCAGGCGAATGGAACGGTGATCTTTGATCGCAACCGGGCGACGATCTCAGACAAGCTGTCGGCACTGACGGGCGGCGGCACCATCGCGCTGACTGGATTTGTGGGATTCGGGAAGGGCGAGGTGGTTTACCGGCTCCAGGGCCGGGCGGACAACGTGAGGTACAGGGGCGACGGCGTGAGTACGACTGCCAATGCGACGGTGAGTTTGACGGGAACATCGACGCACGCGCTGCTGGCCGGCACGCTGACGGTGGTGAAGGCCGGGTTCAATCCAAAGGCCGATTTGGGAAGCCTGCTGCTGGCCACTTCGGTTCCGATCTCTACGCCGACGACGCCGAATCAATTCCTGCGTGGATTGCAACTGGACCTGCACGTGGAAACGGTGCCGAATCTGCAGTTCATGACCTCAGTGACCAGCGATTTGCAGGCCGAGGCGGATCTGCGGATTCGCGGGAATGCGGTGCGGCCGGTGCTATCCGGGCAGATTAATGTAAACCAGGGCGACGTGCAGTTTTTCGGCAACAAATACACGATCAACCGCGGGAACATTGCGTTTTACAATACGACGAAGATTGAGCCGGTGCTGGACATGGACCTGGAGACGCAGGTGAGAGGCGTGACGGTTAACATCAACTTCGCCGGACCGATTAACAAGCTGAATTTGTCGTACCGGTCAGACCCGCCGCTGCAATCGAACGAGATTATCGCGCTGCTGGCGGTGGGACGTGCGCCGGGAACGAATTCGTCACTGGCGAGCAGCCAGACGGTGAGCCAGCAGAGCGCGTTGTCTTCGTCGACGAATTCGCTGCTGGGACAGGCCATAGCGGCGCCGATTTCGGGGAGGCTGCAGCGGTTTTTCGGAGTGAGCCGGTTGAAGATCGATCCGTTGCTGTCGGGTGTGAATGCGGTGCCACAGGCGCGATTGACGCTGGAGCAGCAGATTTCCAAGGACATCACGCTGACCTATGTGACGAATTTGGCGCAGGCGAACCAGCAGTTAGTGAAGATCGAGTGGGACATCAACCGGAACTGGTCGGCGGTGGCGATCCGCGAGGAGAACGGCGTGTTTGGCATCGATTTCCTGTATAAGAAGCGGTTCAAGTGAAACTGCGGACGGCGCAGGGGAAGCTGAAGATTGAGCACAGCATCATTGATGGCGTGCGCGATTTGTTAAAGAGGCTGCTGGCGGCCAATCCGGAGATCCGCTCGGTGATTCCGGGAGTAATACGGCCAGTGCGCGATGCGAAGGGCGAAATCAAGGTGCGGGTGACGGTGCAAACGCAGAATGGGTGGAAGGCGATTGCGCTGAGCCAAGGGGCGCGGCAGGAGTTGTTCATTAGTACGGGGTTAGGGAAGGAAGAGTTGGAACGGGTGATAGAACGGGCACTGGCGGGAGGTTAGGGGGCACGTTGGTGGCTTCCTGGTTGTCAAAGAACGGTGTTTCCCGGCGCGGTGGTTATGGCTGCGCTGCCGGTCCTGGTTTTGGATCGCGATCCTGGTGCAGTGGATGCAGGACTACGGTGGTTTCGTTGATTTCGTTACCGGTCGCTGACGCTCGCGGCTCGGTTGGCAGTCCTCTAGCGGGTGGGTTTGGTTCGTTTCGTAATTCTTCCTTTCTTGTTGATTCTTTGCGGTTGTTCTGCATTCTTTCCAGAGTCTTAAGGGCACGGTCGAAGGCCCGGCTGTAGGTGGATTCGTAACGCAGGAGGAGTTGTAACGACTTTTCCTGGTTGGCTAATGTGGTGAAGGCCAGGCTGAGGCGCGTGGGTTGCGTGATGACGGTGAATTGTTCCGCGATTTCGACCGCCATGCGGTCCATTTGCAGGTCGAGTGCGGCGGTTTGGATGAGCCAGACGCGGCGGAGACGCCAGCGAGCGGCGACCATTTCGGTGACCAGTTCGAGTTCAACGGCGTCGGCTGGTTGGAATTTTTGCAGGAAGGCTTCCATTAATTTATCGAATTTGGTCTGGGATTCGTTGGAGAGGATGAGGGTCCTGGCGGTGAGGCCGTGGCGGAGCGAGTTTTGGGCGGATTTCTGGATCCCGGCTGGGGTTTTGGGGCCAGTGGATTTGGCTCCGTTGGTGTGCGCGATTTTTCTCTTCTGACGTGACGACATGGATAGTGCCTCCTGCGTGAAGGATAGGCTGGGGGTTTGTGGGGTGGGTGGGAAAATTTTGTTAAGTTGTTGATTTGGCGGTAAATTGAGTTTTCCGATTTTTGATCTGGCGGAAGTTGTGCTTGCAATTAAGAAAGGCGGTGTCAAGGATTTTGTGTAACCGCCTACTGGCATTGCTGATGTTTCCGACGGTCGATCAGGAAGCTCCGCCGGCAAGACTAAATCTGATAATCAGATTGTTTCCGTGGCGGAAGATGAAGAGCGGGAGGCTCCGCCCCTGGACCCGGTGAGGGGTTATAACCCCTGCGACCCCGCGGTGCCCCAGGCCGCCAGACTTGACGCCGTTAGCGAAGACCCCTGCGCTGTATGATAATGCAGTCTACGGCATGAAGCGCTTCGGCTATCACGGCAAGATTCTCCACCTAGACCTCACTCATGGCGGGATGAGCATCGAAGAGCCCGCCGATCAGTTCTATCGCCTCTATCCCGGACCCGCGCTCATGGGAACGTGGTTCCTGCTTCGGAACACCGCTCCCGGCATCGATCCGTTTTCACCAGACAACATTCTCACCTTCGCCTGTGGTGTTGGCGGCGGCAATCTGGGAACGGGTTTGGCGCGATTCGGTGTAGTTGCCAAGTCTCCTTTATCAGGAGGTGTGTTCGAGTCCCGCGGCGAAGGTCCGTTCGCCCGCGCCTTAAAGGGCTCCGGCTACGACGCGTGTGTGATTGGC
The DNA here is from genome assembly GCA_038230275.1 of Bryobacterales bacterium. GTDB lineage: Bacteria > Acidobacteriota > Terriglobia > Bryobacterales > Bryobacteraceae > JANXXV01. The sequence continues at coordinate 1,727 of JBBRNO010000057.1, read as the reverse complement.
GGCAAAGCGCCCGGACCGGCCTATATTCTGATCGACGGCGGCGCGGTCAGTGTGGTACCGGCCGGCGACCTTTGGGGCAAAAACACGGCGGAGACGACGGCAGCGCTGGAAGAACGGCACGGACAGGACGCCTGTGTCGCGGCCATCGGCAGAGGTGGAGAGAAACTGGTGCGCTTCGCCGGTATCGTGTGCGGAGGTTCTCATCAGACGCAACGGGGGGGCATGGGAGCGGTGATGGGCTCCAAGAACCTCAAGGCGATCGTGATCCGGAACCCCGTCTTCCCAGAGGTTGCCGATCAAGCTGCCCTCGATGAACTGGCGCGGTTGTTCCGGGAAGAAGGTCTCATTCACAACGCGCTGAACGTTTGGCAGAAGCAGCCGCCGGGCTTTTCCCACTGGGTGGACGTTGTCGTTGATCCCGGTTACGTCTCCTCCCGCAATGGGCAGGCTCACATCTACCAGGCGCCTGCTGCATTTGCCAAGGAGAATTACGGGGAATTTCTGCGGTTGGAAAGTCCATGCCCTGGTTGCGCCAACGACTGCATCAAGAGTTTTAACACGCGCCGGTTTACCTTGGACGATCGCGCCGGTGGAACCAGTTGGGAAACGCCGGCAGCGTTCGCCATCAATCTGGACTTGACCAATCTTGAGAGTTACTTCGATCTGAACACGCTCTGCATGCTGCACGGGTTGGACCCAGTCTCAACAGGAGGCGTGCTGGGGTTCGCGGCGGAGTGCGCGGAACGAGAGGTGCTCACCGAATCCACGTTGGGCTGCCGTTTTGGTTTCGGCGAGGCAGCCGACGCGAACGCGTGCCGCCTGGTGGAGGATATCGCCGCGCGTCGAGGGGTGGGCGATACGCTGGCCGAGGGCGTGAGGCGAGCGGCAGCCGCAATCGGCAACGGATGCGAGGCGTGGGCGCTGCACGTGAAAAGTGTCGAGTGCATTGCGATTGAACCTCGCTGCCAGACAAACCTGGCGTTGGGCTACGCGGTGGCTGCCAACGGGCCGCAGGGTGACATTTGCGAGCATGACTGGGACTATGACGTTTCGGTCGGCTGGTCTCACACCCTCGATCGCAGCATGACGCTCGGAATTCTCGATCGCATACCCATGGGATTACAGCATCCGCGGAAAGTGCGGAACTTCCGGGCACTCAATCTGATCTGGAGCGCTTGTGATGGCGTTGGAATCTGTCTGTACGCGTGTGCCCCGACGCGGTATCTCCGCTTGGAGCAGATTGCGCAGACCGTCAGGGCGGTTTGCGGGTGGGACTTCAGCAGCTTTGAACTGATGCGGATCGGCGAGCGCCGCAACGCGCTGATGCGTTGGTACAACTATCGGGAGGGGCTGACTGCGGCTGACGACCGCCTGCCGGACCGCTACTACACCGAACCGATCCGCACGGGGCGCCACGCCGGAGCTGTCATTGACCGCGGGCAGTTCCAATCGATGATCCAGACCTACTACGAGATGTCGGGCTGGGATGCCGCTGGAACGCCCACCATGGCCAAACTCTACGATCTGAACCTGGAGTGGCTCACTGAGCCTCCCTCGTCGACGTGAACTAGTCTGCCGTCTTAGACAATTCTTTACAACGCCGGACCTTATCGAGAATGACGTTGGCTGAAGCTTTCCACACGAATGGGGTAGGTTTGCCGTTCCATGTAGCCAGCCATTTGTATATTGCGGTCTCCAGTTCGCCGGTACTGTGGAAGGTGCCGCGG
>JBBRNO010000056.1:0-35971 GCA_038230275.1 Bryobacterales bacterium | reverse complement strand
TCGGAATTGTAGCCGGCGATTTTCTCAGTGAACAAATATTCCACGTCAAACCCGGCGGCCTGCACCGCTTCGGCCAACTCCTGTGGAGTGTATTCGCGGACGTGCGGTATTTCGGTGTCCTGGTATTCGCCATAGGGATTGGGATACATGGAGTAGAGTTGCGGGTTTCCGGTGCATTCCAGCAAACGGGCAACCGCGGTAAAGCTGGCCACGTTTGGGGTGGTAAGCACCAGGGTTCCACCATCCACAAGTACGCGGTTGATTTCCAGCAGCATGAACATCGGGTCGTGCAGCAAATGCTCAATGATTTCACAGGCCAGCACTGTGTCGTAGTGCGCGTCCTCGGCAGGGAAGCGGTCTTTTTCAGCGTCGAACAGATCGACAAAGCAGCGGAACACTTCCTTTCCGCCGATGGTAATTGTTTTGGTATCCACTCGGCCGAGCGGGCCGAAGTAGGCTCCGCGAACTTCTTTGTAGCCGAGCACACACTGCAGCACTGGAGTCATTTGCATGTAGGCACCCAATTCCAGAACGCGCCTGGTTGCGGCCGGCGGCGGCACCATGCTCAATGTTCTGGCGATACGCTCAATGTGAATTTCGCGGTAGTTCCTGGCGTCTTCGCTCGGCACGTCCACGCTGCGAAGAAAGTTCTTGATCTCGTCGTACAGACGGCGCGGGGCTGCAACGGGCTGCGGTTCGGTCCGAACCTCACGATTCGACAGATAGCGGTCGAGATTATGCAGTTGGCGCCGGATGGAATGAATGAACCCCATGAATCTTAATCATGGTACTACCCTTGTCCGACTATCATAAGAGAAGACGATGGCCGACGACGCTGGTCAGATCCGATTTTACTTACGGCCCGCCAGCTGGCTGCAGCGTTCGGTGCTGGTGATGCAGCGCGCATTTGTTACCGCTTACGAGAACAATTGTTTCGGCCTGGCGAAGGGCGTTGCCTATTCCGGACTGCTGGCGTTCTTTCCCGTACTGACAACGTTGACTGCGATTCTGGTGCAGGGGAACGCGGTGCCGGTTTCAAAAATGCTATCCAGCCTGATTTTTGAAGTGGTTCCGCCGGGGACGGAAGAGATTGTGCTTTACAATTTCACCGAGCGCGGCCAGCGGCCTGTTTGGCTGCTGATTATCGCCACGCTGCTGGCGCTGTGGGCGGCTTCCGGTGTGATGGCCAGTCTGATGCAGGGCTTCCAGGCGGCCTACCGAATTCCGCAAGGCCGTCCGTTTCTGAAACAGCGGGCGATGGCGATTGTGCTGGTGATTTTTGTCGCTGTACCGATTGTGGCGGCGTCAGGATTGATCGTCTTCGGCGGAAAGACGGAGCGCCTGGTTCTTACTTCGGTGGGCTTGCTGGAAGCAGATCAGCAACTGCGCGGCTGGGTGTCTTTGTTGGGGCAATTGTTGCGCTATGCGGTAGCGTTGGGCGCCATCGTGTTCAGCACGGCGCTGCTTTACTTCATTGGCCCGAACCGGCCGAACAAACTGCGGCGCGTGCTGCCAGGAGCCGCCGTAGCGGCCGCGCTGTGGTGGGCGGCGACGGCTTTTTTCGGATGGTACGTGCGGAACATTGCCAATTACAACGTGCTTTACGGCAGTATCGGCGCGGTGGTAGCGCTGTTGGTTTGGATGTACCTGCTTTCGGTGATTGCGCTCTATGGATGCGAGTACAACGCCGAGTTGGAGCGGATGCAGGCGGAGGTTCTTCCGGTCTAAAGACCTGTGCCACACTGAAAAGATGGGTTTTCAACTGGCAGTGGACTATCGCCCGCGCGGCGATCAAGTCACCGCTATCGAGCAGCTGCTGCGCGGCATCAAGGACGACGAGAAGCATCAGGTGCTGCTTGGCGTAACCGGGTCGGGCAAAACGTTCACGATGGCCAAGTTGATTGAATATTCGGGCCGGCCGGCGCTGGTGCTGGCGCATAACAAATTGCTGGCGGCGCAGCTTTATCACGAATTCAAAACCTTCTTCCCGAATAACGCGGTGGAGTATTTCGTCAGCTATTACGACTACTATCAACCGGAAGCGTATATCCCATCGGGTGATGTTTACATTGAGAAGGAATCCACGGTCAACGAAGAGCTGGACAAGCTGCGGCTGTCGGCCACACGCTCTCTTTTTGAACGGCGGGATTGCGTGATTGTCGCAAGCGTCAGTTGCATTTATGGACTTGGTTCGCCGGAAGCCTACTACGGCATGCTGCTAATGCTGGAGAAGGGGCAGAAGATTACTCGGAAGGAACTGACCGCGAAGCTGGTGGAGGTTCTGTACGAGCGAAACGACAACGAGTTTAAGCGCGGCACCTTTCGAGTGCGCGGCGATGTAGTAGAAGTGTTCCCCACCTACGACGACTTTGCTTACCGCATTGAATTTTGGGGCGATGAGATTGAGAGCTTGTCGCAGGTGGACCCGCTTCTAGGGCAGATCAAGCAGACTTATATCCGGCTGCCGATTTACCCGAAGTCGCACTATGTGATGAGCAACACCACCAAGGAACAGGCGATGCGCAGCATTGAGCTGGAACTCGGCTGGTGGTTTAAGGAGTTGGAAAAGAACGGTAAGCCAATTGAGGCACAACGGCTGTATCAACGAACGATGTTCGATCTGGAGATGATGAAGCAGATTGGATATTGCCATGGGATTGAGAACTACTCGCGTCATTTCTCGGGACGCCTTCCAGGGGAGGCGCCTCCGACGCTATTGGACTATCTGCCGCACGACGCGCTGATGTTCATTGATGAGAGCCATCAAACCATGCCGCAGTTACGGGCGATGTTTCATGGCGACCGGTCGCGCAAGGAGAATCTAATCTCTTACGGATTCCGGCTGCCTAGCGCACTGGATAACCGGCCGCTAACGTTCGAAGAATTTGAAAATCGCGTCAATCAGATTGTTTATGTTTCGGCAACGCCCGGTCCTTATGAGCTGACGAAGTCGGCTGGTGTGGTGGTGGAGCAGATCATCCGGCCAACCGGGTTGATCGATCCGGAGATCGATGTCCGGCCTATCAAAGGGCAAGTGGACGATTTGCTGAATGAGATCCGGGTGCGCGCCGAGAAAGACGAGCGCGTACTGGTGACCACGCTGACCAAGCGGATGTCTGAGGATCTGGCCGAATACTATTCGGAAGTGGGCGTAAAGTGCGCCTATCTGCACTCTGAGGTGAGCACGCTGGACCGGATCAAGATACTGCGCGATTTGCGGCGAGGCGAATTCGATGCGTTGATTGGAGTAAATCTTCTGCGCGAAGGGCTCGACTTGCCAGAGGTATCGTTGGTTGCGATTCTGGACGCGGATAAGGAAGGCTTTCTGCGCTCTGGCGGTTCGCTCATCCAAACGATGGGCCGTGCCGCCCGCAACCTGAACGGTCGCGCCATTTTGTACGCCGACGTCATCACCGACAGCATGAAATGGGCGATTGATGAGACCTACCGCCGGCGGCGCATTCAAACCGCGTACAACGAGGAGAACAACATTACGCCGCAATCGATTATCAAGCCGATCGATATGAGTCTGGTGCGGATTGCGGAAGCGGATTACATTACGGTTCCGGTGGAACCGGAGAGTCCGGTGGACCAGATGACCATGGAAGCGAGAGAACAATATCTTGCGGAGATGGAACAGCAGATGCGCGAGTTCGCAAAGCATTTCGAATTCGAGAAGGCTGCGCAATTGCGTGATCGGATCAAGGCGATCAAGGCACGTGGACTCTATGACGAAAGCGCTAACGCTGGCACTGGTGTGCGCCGGCCCGATTAGCCGCGCCGGCATTGGGCGGCTGCCGAATCTGGCCGAGCGGCTGGGTCCGGTCAAGTCAGGCACCCTGCAGCGGGCCAGCCGGGCGGTGAACTCAATTGGGGGTGGCACGCCGGTAGCGGCGTATTCGGATCTGGAGACCTCGCGCGCCATCCTAATCAATGTTCCAGACGAACATTTACCGGCGATTGTGGCTGAACTGGCGGCCGGGGTGTGTTGGAAGCACAAGGTTGCCCTGCTTTGTAACTCCAGGCTTGACAGTTCCACGCTGGCGCCGCTGGAGGCGCTTGGGGCGGCGGTTGGGTCATTCGAGCCCATCGCCGGGTTTGACGGGCAACGCTACGTGATCGAAGGAAGCAACGCAGCGATTCGTGAGATGCGCACGCTTTTGCAACATGGCGTTGCGCGGGTTGTTGAGATTCGCCGGGGTGGGAAGACGCAATATCTGGTGGGGGTAGATTTCGCCAGTACTGTGTTGACTTCCGTGCTGGTGGCGTCGGTTAAGAACCTGCGCAAGGCAGGTGTGCCCCTGAACCAGGCGCACGGCATCGCGGCGAAGATGGCGGATAAGGCCGTGCGCGACTATTTGAAGGCGGGGGTTGCGGGTGCGGCAGCCGCGCCGGGTATCGAATTGAAAGCACTGACGGACGGACTGGAATTTGCGAATCCGGGCCTGATCGCGTATTTAAGGTCGTCTAAGTCCGAATCGTAATTCCGGCGGCTTGAGAGGATTTGACTGGCGATAACACTAGGGTAGTGTCCGCGAATTGGGTGGACCCTACCGGAAACCGCTCCTTTACAGTCGCGGCTCGGAAACTACTGTTGCAGCAACGAGTTCGAGACTGAGCCGCGCGCGTGAGCAAGCCGTTTCTTGTGTCCAGTTATTTGTCGGACAGTACACTAGTATTTTCAATGGCCAGCAAGCAAGCGAATACGGAGTTGATGGTGCCCACGGAGCGAATCGAGAGCCAGATTTGCTTCATCCGCGGAGAGAAGGTCATGCTGGACGCTGACCTTGCAAAACTCTATCAAATTGAAACGAAATCTCTTAACCGTGCGGTGAGAAGAAATCTCGAACGGTTCCCCGAAGATTTCCTATTTCAACTCACCAAGGAAGAACTGGAGGTCTTGAGGTACCAAATTGGTACCTCAAGTTTGGGATATGGAGGCTCGCGCTACTTGCCATTCGCTTTCACTGAACTCGGGGTGGCTATGCTTTCGTCCGTTTTGAAGAGCCAGCGTGCGGTGCAGATGAACATCCTGATTATGCGCGCCTTCGTCAAACTTCGCGATCTGATCGCCAGTCACAAGGACCTGGCGGCTCGGATTGAGAAGCTTGAATTGAGTCAAGATCAACATGCGTCGGTCATCAATCTGCTGGCCGAGGACATTGAAAATCTGAAGCTGCTTCCCCCTGAGCACTCCAAGAAGCGCATCGGTTTTGTTGCGGATTCCGATAGAGCGCAGGCGTAATCTCCGAAGTTTGCTTAACGCACTATCGAACTCCTCAGCGGCTTTCGGCGACAGATAGTATACTGGCGTCTGCCCGAATACCTAAAGGAAAATCGACTATGGTTCGTAGGACTGTTGCGGCTGCATTTACGCTGGTGGCACTGAGTGGGTGTGGTGGATCATCCGGAACCGGTGTGACCCGCCTGGTAGACCGGTTCAAGCCAGACATGGTGAAGAGTTCCGCGGAAAGGAAGAGCCGCCCGAAACCGGCAGGGCTATGGAACTTTGGCGAGCCCGCCACCGCAGGCGCGGATGACAAGACGATACGCGGATGGAAGGCTGGAACCGGAGTGGGCCCGTTGAGCCTGAAGGACGGCCGCCTCAAGGGCCGCACGACGACGGACTTCCCCATCATCTACGTGGAACGCACGGGCGCGACGGACGCGTCGGATTCCGTTCACTCCATCGAGATCCGGCTGAAGGCCAGTAAGGGTACGAATCTGATGGTGAGCACGCAAGGAGCGGCGGCACTCGACATTCCCGACACTCTGGAAAGAGCGAAGGATCTGAAGCAGCCGTGGGCTTTTTCGACCGCGATCGTCGCCGGCGAGAACTTACAAACGGTGGTGCTGCGCAATGCGGGAAGCACGCGGCTGGCAAATGTTCGCAAGTTGCTGATTCGTCCGAGCGACGCCGAGGGTGCGGACTTTGAGATCGAGTCCGTGCATCTGATATCGGAAAGCGAACATTTGGCAGGCATTCCATCTGGCATCGGCTGGCAGTGGATGGGAGAGGTGTACCGCGAATCGCTGATTTCGCGTTCGCCGGAATCGATTGAGATGCAAGTGAAACTGCCCGCCAAGCCATGGCTCGACTTGCACATTGGGACGCTTGACGATGGCCCGGTTACGTTCCAAGTTGCCGTGGACGGATCGCCGCTGATGGAGCGAACGCTGACTACCGCCGACCGTTGGGAAGAGGCCTCCGTCGATTTGGCCGCGCAAGCAGGCAAGGACGTTAAGCTCACACTTTCCATCAAGGCACCGAAAGATGGCGCGCTCGGTCTGTGGGGCGGGCCGGTTATCCGCAATCGAAATGGCGCTACGATTGTGGGCCAGCAGAAGCCTCGTGTGGATGTATCCAGCGGACGTGTTCCGCAGGGAGTAATTCTTGTCGTCAGCGATACCACGCGCAGGGACCATCTGAACTTCAATGGTTACGGGCGCGAGACGGCTCCCACATTATCGAAGCTTGCTGCGCAGGGGGCGCGTTTCAGCGATAACGTCTCACAGGCGACCTGGACCAAGGTCTCCTTTCCGACGATCATGACATCGCTATACTCCAGCACAAACCGCGTGAAGGAGATGCAGGACCAACTCCCGCTGGCCGCCACAACAATGGCCGAAGTTTTCCGCGAGGCGGGGTACGCCACGGTAGCCTATTCTTCAGTACCGTTCCATGGAAAACTCACCAATCTGCACAAGGGCTATGAAGAGTTTCACGAGCGCAGTTCGATCGCGGAAGCTGGATCGAAGACGGCGCGGACGTACGTCGACCGGCTGAGTGAGTGGCTCGAACACCACCGCGACGAACATTTTTTTGTAGTGCTGCATGTTTTCGATGCTCATCCGCCATACGAGCCACGCCGGCCGTATGACACGCTCTGGGCAAACGAGAGTAAGCGCGAGCAGCATATGAAGGACCTGGAGAAGTTGAAGAAGTTCATCAAAGACCCAAGCGATAGGAGCCGGATGATGCCATCACTTGCGGAGTTGCGCGCGTCCGGGGTGGATCAGGAAGAAGTGATGTCGAGATTCATCGACTTGTACGACGGGTCTATCCGCGGACTGGATACGGAAGTGGCGCGTCTGGTGGAGCGGCTAAAGGGTCTGGGCCTGGCGGATAAAACGGTGATCGCGCTAACTGGCGACCACGGCGAAGAATTTCAGGAACACGGCCACATGTGGCATGGGCAGACGGTATACGGAGAATTGACCGGCGTCCCGCTGATGTTCTACGGTCCGGCGTTTCTGCCTACAGGGGTTGTGATCGACCAGACTACGCAGAATATCGACATCATGCCGACACTACTGGATCTCAGCCATCTGGCGCCGCCCAAGAACATTCAAGGTCAGAGCCTGCTGCCCCTGATGGCCGCCGCCAAGGAGGCGGGGAGCCCGGATCCGGCGAAGCTGAGACCGATTGCCGAGCGTTACGGCTGGACGCTGCAACCAGCGTTCTCTGAAAAGGCGCTGACGCCAAAGACCGGCGGCCCCAGGCCGTACGACACCGAAAGCTACTCGATGGTCTACGACGGCTGGAAGCTGATTCATAACTCCAAGCGGCCCGACGGCGGGCCGGAGTTCGAACTCTACGATCACAAGAAAGACCCGCTGAACCGAACCAATGTCGCCGACCAGAATCCGGAGGTGGTGAAGACGTTGACGCCAAAGCTGGAGGAGCGGCGGAAGACAGCGGTAGCGGCGGCGCTATCTACGACAACCACGAACACCAAGATGAGCGCCGAAGAACTGCAGCGGCTGCGAAGCCTTGGATACGTGCAGTAGGCCGATGAAACACCTGGACGGCGGAAGCGTCTGACTTAGGCGTGAGCGAGAAAGGCGAAATAATCGGCGCGCAGCCGGTGGACAATCCGCGGGTGATCCTCACGGGCGAACCGCCAGGTGGTGGATCTATTCCGACGGAATTGCGGCGCATAAGAAGCCTTCGATTCAGCCAACTGCGGGGGCTGCTGACCGGCACGTGGGATAGCTTTCTGGAACACAACGTTCCGCGGCTTGGCGCATCACTGGCGTTTTACACCATGCTGTCGCTAGCGCCATTGCTAGTGGTTGTTATCGCAGTGGCCGGTTGGGCCTTCGGCCGGGAAGCGGCTGTAGGCCAGTTAGTCTGGCAGATTCAGGAATTGGCGGGCTATGAAGGTGCGCAAGCAGTGAAGTCGCTGCTAACCGCCGCGCACAAGCCGGCCGCGGGTAGCATTGCCGCGATACTTGGCGTACTCACGTTGTTTGTAGGTGCATCATCGGCTATTGCAGAATTGCGCGATGCGTTGAATACGATTTGGAACGTGCCGCCGAAGAAGGCTTGCGGACCGCTGCAGAGCATGCTGGCGATCTTGAAAGATCGCACTCTGGCGTTCACCATGGTTCTTGGCATCGGTTTCCTATTGCTGGTTTCGCTGGCCATCAACGCCGCGCTGGCGGCGCTTGGAGCGTATTTTCAATCCTATTTGCCGGCTAATGAATGGATTCTGCAAGCGGCCAATTTCCTGATCTCCTTTTTTGTGATCACGCTCTTATTCGCACTGATATACAAGGTGCTTCCCGACACCTATATCGCGTGGGGGGATGTTGCTCTGGGGTCGGCAATCACTTCGCTGCTGTTCACCGCGGGGAAAATGCTGCTGGGCCTTTATTTAGGGAAGGCTGCGTTTCTGTCGACCTACGGCGCCGCCGGATCGCTGGTGGTTTTGCTGTTGTGGGTCTACTACTCGGCACAGATTTTCTTTCTGGGTGCGGAGTTTACCCACACTTACGCTGAATATTACGGATCGCATCCGTCGGAGGCAGCGCAACATAAGGTCGAACTTATCGACAGGATGCCCGAATAGGCGAAAGCGCTACATGCGGGGAAGCGCGGTAACTACCACGGCACGCGCTGGAATCTTAGACAGACCCCGGTAGGAGTGCGGCTCAGAGGAGTCGAAATAGACGCTATCTCCGGCCTTGATGGTGTGCTCTTCTTCCTGATAGCGAATGACGATGGTGCCCTCCAGCAGGTGCAGGAATTCCGATCCATCGTGGATATGTTCCTCCACTTCATTAGCGGACCGCTTGGGAAATTCAGCCAGATAGGCTTGTAATCCTTTGTCCTGAGCCGCAAACGCAAGACACTCGAAGAAGAAACCGGGCTTGGCCGAACCGGCGCGATCGGGAAACTTCATGCGCTCTTCCACGCGCACGATTGAGAAGGGACGGCGGCGCTTCTTGTCGCCGAAGAAGTAGTCGAGGCTGACATCGAAGACCATTGCAATGCGGGCGAGAGTTGGGAGCGTAGGGACCAGCTTTCCGTTTTCCAATTGGGAAAGCATGGAGGCGGAGAGGCCGGTGTGTTTGCCCAGGTCAACCAGCGCGATTTTCTTCCGCATCCGCAGTTGACGGAGCTTTGCGCCCAATCCGTAAGAGGAGAGCAGGCGGCGGATGGTCGCCTCGCTATTTTCATCCATACCTAAAGTCAGTTTACCATTACTTAAATTCGGTGTGTTGATTTGTGCGTCACTGAAACTGATTTCAGTAGCCTCTGGTAACGCCGTTCCGCTGCTGGTATTGTCGTTCATAGGAAGATGCTCAGTTAGACTCTTCCGGAGGTAGCAAGATGCAAAACCAAGAAGTCCCGTCCGAAAGAATCCCCGACGAAATGCTGGTAAAGATGGCTCAGGCGGGGGACAATGCCGCCTTTGCCGAGCTGGTTGTCCGCCATCAGAGCAACTGTTCGAAGCTGGCGCTCTCGATCCTTCGGGACAAATCGGATGCGGAAGATGAGGTACAGAATGCCTGCTGGAAAGCATTTGAGCATATCGGCCAATTTCAACAGGACTCAAAGTTTTCTACGTGGCTGACGCGGATTGTAGTGAATCAGTGCCTAATGCGGCTACGGCAAACCAGGCGTGCGCGGTTCTACTACATGGACGATGTTTCCGCCGCGGAAGAGCACGCCGCCATGGAACTTCCGGACACGACCATGGGCCCAGAAGCGGAATTGGGCCAGCGGGAAGTGGCAAGTCTGCTGAATCACGAAATCAGCCGTATCCCACCGCTGTTGAGGAATGTTTTCGTGTTGCGCGATGTGCAGGAATTACCCATGCAGGATGTAGCGAAGCGGCTAGGCATCTCAGTGGCTGCCGCTAAATCAAGACTGCTGCGCGCCAGGTTGGAACTGCGCCAGAGGCTTGGGCGGCACTACGGACGCCTTGGTCCGGCGACCTTATTGGCCTGATAGTATTTGCCTGCCGGGCGCCTCTACCAGCCTGAACGCCAATCTGGTTCCCTGATACAATAAAGGCGGATGTATATATTCCTTCCGCTTCGGCGGATGCACTCCCCTTGCATCTCCCTTGGTACAATTCCGTACGTCCACCCGATTTCTCCATGGAGGTAAGCCTCTCCTTTGCAAATGAAAGTTAGTGTTCAGATGACGAATGGAATTGAATCCCTTTTTGGAACTCGGGATGAGAACATACGGCTTTTGGAAGGCGGCCTGAACGTCCGCACCCGTATCACAAGCGAATCCATTGAGATTGAAGGCGAAGACTCTAGCGTTCTGCGGGCTGAGAGCATACTGGCCGACTACGCTTCGCTAACCCGCGAGGGGCACGTCTTTAGCAACGGCGACCTGAATAGCTACTTGCGCGTGGTGGTGAGCGATCCGTCGGTGACGCTGCGCAATCTGGTGGTCAGCGGACGGCAGCGGGCTTTCGGCAAGAAGACGCTGGCGCCGAAGACGATCAATCAGCGGCGGTACATCGATGCGATTGAACGGCACGATCTTACGTTTGGCATTGGACCGGCTGGAACGGGCAAAACCTATCTTGCCGTGGCGATGGCTGTGTCGGCCCTGCTGAACAAGAAGGTGAGCCGCATTGTACTGACGCGTCCGGCGGTAGAGGCAGGCGAAAAGCTCGGATTTCTTCCCGGCACGCTGCAGGAAAAGATCGATCCCTATCTGCGCCCGCTGTATGATGCGCTGTTTGAAATGATCGAGACGGAAAAAGTGGAGAAATTGCTGGAGCGGTCTGTGATTGAAGTGGCGCCGATTGCATTCATGCGCGGCCGCACGCTGAATGACTGCTTCATCATTATGGACGAAGCGCAGAACAGCACTGCCGAACAGATGAAGATGATTCTCACCCGGCAGGGATTCAATTCGAAGATGGTAGTGACCGGGGATTTGACGCAAGTGGATCTGCCGCCTGGCAGAACATGCGGACTGCTGAACGCCTCTGAAGTGCTGCGCGGCGTGGAAGGCATCAGCTTCATTCAATTTGAAGAAGTGGACGTCGTGCGGCACAGCCTGGTGCAGAAGATTGTAAGCGCGTACGACCGTTACAACAAACAGATTGGAGCAGGCCGCCAGTTCGCCCTGAAATTGGGGACGGAGCCGAAACCGGAACCCGTGGGCTCCGCTGCTGTAATTCCGTTGGCGGCTGGTGATGCGCTGGAATTCCCCAGCGCCTGAAACCCTTTCATGTCCCCCTCGGATAGTCTACTTTTATTCCGCCGTGCACCGGCAGCCTTGCCGAGACGGGAGCTGAAGGAATTCGCGCAGCAGTTGCGGCAACAGGTTTCAGGCGGCCGAAGTTTCGTCTGCATGATTGCGGACGACCGGGAACTGCGGCGCTTGAACCGCGAGTTCCTGCAAAACGATTACCCCACCGATGTTCTCTCATTCCCTTCCGAAACGCCGGACGGCGAGTTGGGTGAAATCGCAATTTCGAGCGGACGCGCAGCGGCGCAAGCCTCTGAATACGGTCATTCCGTTACACAGGAAATCCAGATTCTGATGTTGCACGGCGTACTGCACCTTATCGGAATGGACCATGAAGCGGATGCGGGTGAAATGTCGAGAGCCGAGAAGCGCTGGCGTAAACAGTTCCACTTGCCCAACGGACTCATTGAGCGCGTGCGAACATGACGGCGGTATTCGTCCTGATCCTGTTTCTGGCAACGCTGCTGCTGGCGCTGGTGACGCTGGTGCAGATGCTCTATATGGAGGGCGCGCGTTTGCGCTCGCGCGACCTGCCTGCGCTGCAATTCTTCAAGGACACGATTGAAGACCGCATCGGCTTGAAGCCGGAAATTGGTATCTTAACTTTCTCACTGGTAAAGCACAGCCTGTTGGTGCTAGTGGGCGTTCTATTCATGGCGAATTCCACATCGGATGACGCATTCAGCAAGCAGGGGCTGATTGAATCCTTTGTATTCGCGTGGATGGCCATGTTGTTCAGTACGTACCTGGTGCCGCAGATGCTTTACCGCCATACGGCCGGACACTGGCTGCTGGTATTTGTCCCGATCTTGACCGGACTGGCCATCGTGGTCCGGCCGCTGACAGCGTTGCTGGGTTTCCTGCATTCGCTGGCGCAGTTGGGTGCGGAAGAGGCAAAGCCCGAAGAGGCGCCCACTCCGGCGGAGAATATTGAAGCGTTGATTTCCGCGGGAACGGAAGAAGGAATCATCGAGGAAGACGACCGCAGGCTGATTCAGTCGGTGGTGGCATTCGGCGATAAGACGGTGCGGGAAGTGATGACGCCGCGCCCGAATATGGTGGCTATTTCGGCCGACAGCACGCTGGACGACCTGCGCCGCCTGGTGATCAACGAGCAATTCTCCCGGATTCCGGTGTACGAAGATACCATCGATCAGGTGATTGGTTTCGTTCATGTTCGCGACATGTTTGAGCTGGAAACCGGCGATCGCAGCCACAGGACCGTGCGGGAGTTGGCGCGTCCGGTGCGGCTGGTTCCCGAGACGAAGCCGGTGAACGATCTACTGCGCGAAATGCAGCGCGACGGAGCGCACATGGCCATCGTGGTGGATGAATACGGCAACACCGCCGGCTTGGCCACCATGGAAGACATGGTGGAAGAAATTCTTGGAGAGATTCGCGATGAACACGAGCCAACCCTCGACGTGGAGCAGGACAGCGAGGGCCGCTATATCGTGTCCGGCAGTTTCAACGTGGATCAACTGAACGATCTGATCGGCTACCGCACATCGGAAAGCATCGAATCCACAACCGTGGGTGGGCTGGTGAGCGAATGGATCGGCCGCGTGCCGCATATTGGCGAATCCATTGAGCGGGATGGTGTCTGCATTGAGGTTCTGGCGGGCAACGAACTGCGGGTGGACCAGGTGCGAATCTCGAAAGCGCCGCTGGCGGAGACCGAATCCTAATGTCCGATCCTATCCATAATCAACCGGAATTCGTTTCCGGATTTGTATCCATTCTCGGCCGTCCCAGCGCCGGGAAATCCACGCTGCTGAATGCACTTGTCGGCACGAAACTTGCCATTGTTGCCGAGCAGCCGCAGACCACCAGGACTTCGGTTCAAGGGGTTTGGACAACGGCGAACAGCCAGGTGGTGTTTCTGGATACCCCGGGCATTCACCGGTCAGATACGATGTTTAACCGGCGCATGATGATGGCTGTGCGGTCAGCATTGGACGCGCGCGATCTGTTGCTATACGTTGTGGATGCCACGCGGCGGCTGGAAGAGGAAGACTCGCAGGCGCTGGATATGGTGCGTAAGGCTGAGACGCCCACATTTCTGGTGCTGAACAAGATCGATCGCGTGAAGGAAAAGGCGCAACTGCTGCCGTTGATCGAGAAGTATAAAACCGCGCTGGAGTTCGATGAGTATGTTCCGGTTTCCGCGCTGAAAGGCCAGGGTCTGGATGAACTGCGGGCGGCGATTCTGAAGCGTATGCCGGTTGGGCCGGCGCATTTCGCAGAAGATCACATCACCGATCAACCGGAACGGTTTATGGCAGCGGAACTGATTCGGGAACGGATTCTAAAAGACACCCGCCAGGAAGTGCCGCATTCGGTTGCGGTGCTGGTGGAAGAGTTCGAAGTGAAGAAGACGCTGACTCGTATTTCGGCCATCATCTACGTGGAGCGCGAAGGGCAGAAGGCCATCATTATCGGCGCCAAGGCTGCAATGTTGAAGCGCATTGGAACTGGGGCCCGCCACGAGATTGAGACTTTACTGGGCCGGAAAGTGTTCCTGGAATTGAACGTGAAGGTTCGATCGAACTGGAGAGACAATCCAGAGTTCTTGAATGAGCTCGACTGGCGTACTATGAATATGAACATGAGTGAGTTTGAGTGACCATGCGAACAATTTCGATATTCCTGATGATGTTTCTGATTGCGGCCACTCTATTTGGCGCAGCGAAAGACCTGTCCGACGATGCGGTTTACGATCAGGTGCGGCTGAAACTGGCCGGGGACCGCGATGTGGGCGGCGGGGCGATTACAGTGAAGGTGACGCAAGGCACGGTGGAGTTGAGCGGGACTGTGAAAACAGAGAGTATTCGCGTAAAGGCCGAGAAGCTTACCAAGAAAGTGAAGGGCGTGAAAGCCGTGGTAAATCAGCTGAAGGTGGCAAGCGCAGCGGGAAATTGAGGCCTGTGGGGAATTTCCAGGAAACTGGGTTTTCCGTATTGCCTGAAGTTCTTGGACAGCCGGAAATTGAATTCCTAATCGACGCAGTTTCTCGAATTGCCGGAGACGACGCGGTCCGCAGCCGTGGTGGCGTCTACGCCGTGCGAAACCTGCTCCGGCTTTGCCCGGCGATTGATGAATTGGCGTATTCGGCCAAGGTTAAGCCGCTGCTGGCGGAGTACCTTGACGAACGTGCATTTCCAGTGCGCGGTACTCTCTTTGATAAGACTGCTTCGGCAAATTGGCTGGTGCCTTGGCACCAAGACTTAACCATCTGCGTGGTGTCCAGGGTTGATACACCTGGCTACGGCCCGTGGACCAGGAAAGCGGGCGTGTGTCATGTACAGCCACCGCGGTCGATCCTGGAGCACATGTTGTCCGTCCGGATTCACCTGGACGATTGTGACGACACCAACGGGGCTTTGCATGTTCTTCCTGGAACGCACAACTTGGGTCGACTCACCGCTGAGCACATTGCAGAACAGGTACGCTTGGGCACTCCGGTTTGCTGCAATGCGCCAGCGGGAGCCGTGGTCTTGATGAGGCCGCTGCTGTTACACGCTTCCTCGGCTGCGTCGAAGGCGGTCCACCGAAGGGTGATTCATATCGACTACGCGACTTCGCCATTAGACGGCGGCCTACGGTGGTTGGCCGTCAACGGCGAGACGGGAGCGACTCCGCACGTCGGATGATCAGGATAGCTCGCGAAGCAGTCGAACTACTTTTGGCGTCGCGCCGCGCGAACCGGCGAGGTCGAGAAAATCGTCGGAGGTTTGCCGCGCCAATCCTGTTTCGAAGACATGGGCCGAATTGGGATTCGCGTCAAAGAGTCGCTTCAACGCGATAGACTCTCCCGCCCAGCTTGCGACGCATAGGCATAGACGGCGGGAAAATCGGCTTTCTCCAGGTATGGGTAGTCATGCAGGATCTCAGCCTCTGTCATGCCAGATGCCAGCATGTCCAAAACGTCCCAGACAGTGACCCGAAGCCCACGGATACATGGCTGCCCGGAGCGTTGACCGGGAACAACTGCAATCCGCGAAAGGTCGGGGTGATCGGCGGCGTCCAATTGCTCTGCTATAGCGGAGCGGCGGGATCTGAGGTCCCGCCGCCTGCTATCCAAACTTAGAACATGAACTTCAGCGCAAACTGAATTTGCCGCACCGCATAGGTGCCGCGGATGGTGCCGAAGGCGGCACTGGCCACGTCGCTGGTGGGCGCTTTGAAATTCGTATGGTTCAGAGCATTGAAGAATTCCGAACGGAACTGCAGCTTCATTCCTTCGCGGGGTAACGCGAAGTTCTTGAAGATGCCGAGATCCAGTTGATTGAATGGCAGCGCGCGCACGATGTTGCGGCCGGCATTCCCGAACGGACGGGACGGATCGGTTTGCAATTGAATGTTCTGCTTGTTGAAAAAGTTGTCTACCGTGCGGACGCCATCAGCCGCCAGCACCGGCCCACTGATGTTCGGCCGGAACGCCTCACCGCCCTTCCAGGCCGGCAGATTTCCCACCGTTTGAAATTGCGAAGGAACCGAACCAGTCCAGGAGCGCAGGTTGATCGGCGGCGCTGAAAGAGCGTTGTTGACCGCTGTCAATTCCCAGCCACCCAGAACCTGATCGAGAACTACGGGCGTATTCGATCCCCACTTCCGGCCGCGGCCGAAGGGAAGTTGGTAGACGACGCTCAGCACATCCACATACTTCTGATCGTAGGTGGATAGCGCTTTCTCGGCGGCAAGATTATGGATATCCTGCACGCTGGACTGATTCCCGTTCTGGTCGTCGAGCGCCTGCGTGCTGTTATCCACTGCCTTTGAAAAGGTGAACGAGTTCAGAATCATCAACCCGCCGGAGAAGCGCCGTTCCAGCTTGACTTGAAGCGCGTTATAGTCTGAGAACCCGCCGGTGTTGAACCAACTGATGGCGCCGAAGCCCTGGATGGGGCGGCGTAGATTGAGAGTGATGTTGGAGGTCGCAGTGGGTTGCGGCGACGCCTGATTGTAGTCGCCCATCACCGGCAGATTGGTTGCGTAGTTGCCCACGTAGGCCAGGTCGATCACCATATTCCAGGGTAGTTCCCGCTGTACCGAGAAGAACCAGCTCTGCACTCTGGGGTCGGGAGTATCTTTCGGCATGTAGAGAACGTTGGATGTTTGCGGGTTGAATTTCGAAGGATCCGTCAAGCCGATGGGATATCCCAGATCGGTATTGCGGAACGTAGACGCTAGCGGATCGCTCTGGCTGACCGTGGAGATTACTACCTGCGGGCCATTGATGCCCAGCAAGTCGCCGCTGCCCATACGATTCTGATGAACATAGCTGGAACCGTATCCGCCGCGGATCACCGTTTTGGGCATGATGCTGTAAGCGAAGCCGATGCGCGGAGCGAAGTCCTTGTAATAGGGATTCACCAGCGCGCGATCGTAGATGCTGCCGTTCTTGGCCCGCAACATTTTGTTGGTGATTGGATCGAAGTTGGAAAGGGCGTTGTCGCGTTCCCAACGCGGGGTTGCGAACTCCCAACGCAAACCCAGGTTCAAGGTGAGTTTGGAGTTGACGCGGAAGTTGTCCTGCACGTACATGAAGTGCTCATGCTGGCGATAGTTTCCAATCACGTTGGTGGAGAGCGAGTAGGCGCTGCGAAGCCCGAAGAGGAAATCGGCCAGTGAGTAGCTGGTGGCGTCGTTGGCAATGGTACAGGTATCCTGGCCCAGCTGCGCGCAAGCCGGCTTGCTGAAACTGCCAAGATATTGGTCGTTCCCGTACATGGGATTGACGTCCAACACCTGGGTCCGGATCACCATGTTCTCGTAGCCGAACTTCAGCGAATGACGGCCGAAGATTTTGGAGTAGTTCAGCTTTGTATCGAAGCGCAAGGGGTTCTGAAATTGAGGGATGGTTGGCTGACGGCCCAGGCCAGTCAAGCCCTGGATGCCGATGGGTAGCAAGCCGCCTGAGAGCACCGGGTCACTTGGAAGGCCCGCGATTCCATACGCCTGCAGCATGTCGGGGTTACCAAGGAACGGTGGCTTTTTCCCGGCGTACGTTCGCGAAACGCCGAACCGGGCTTCGAAAACGGAAGTGGGGCTGGTGGTCCAGGTGAAGGCGGCGGCGGCCTGTTGATTCAGCGCCCATAGCACCGTGCCGTTACCGCCCGAGGGCCCGGGAAAGGTGGAATCCTGACGCTGATTCCGTTTGCTCTGGCTGATGCGCAGGAAGCCGGACATACGGTCGTTGATCTGGCCGTCTACCTTGGCGTCGAACTTGTCCGCGTACGCTTTGTCACCGGAGAGTTGCTCGTAGTTGTTCGATCGTCCGGCGCCGGT
The DNA here is from genome assembly GCA_038230275.1 of Bryobacterales bacterium. Lineage (GTDB taxonomy): Bacteria > Acidobacteriota > Terriglobia > Bryobacterales > Bryobacteraceae > JANXXV01. The sequence goes on along the minus strand of JBBRNO010000056.1, from coordinate 18,171 downwards.
GAGCGAAGGCAGGTCATTCAGCACTTTAAAGGCGAAGGGAGAAATATCCGTCTTGGGGATGGCGGTGTTGGCCGGATACACTTTGCCCGTTTGCGGGTTGCGCACCGTTACCGGCAGTATGCCCTGGCGGTCTGTCAGCGTGGGAAGGCTGGCAAAGCTGCGGTTGCGCTGCAGCACGCGGAAGCCTTCGTAATCGCCAAAGAAGAAGACGCGGTTTTTGATGATGGGTCCGCTGACGGTGGCGCCGAACTGGTTCTGATGCAGCACTGGCTTCAGGAAGTTGGCGGGGCGCTGGCCAAAGGCGTAGCCGGCTGCGTTGAGCGCGGTGTTTCGAAGAAAGTCGTAGGCGGTGCCGTGGTAAGCATTGGTGCCGGAACGCATGGCGACGTTGATGGTGGCGCCTCCACCCTTGCCATACTCCGCGCTGTAGTTGTTGGTGATCACTTCAAATTCGGCGATGGAATCGGGAGACGGCTGCGCTACTTGATTAGCGAAGCCTTGATTGCTGGTGCCGTAGGCGTTGTTATCGATGCCATCCAGCAAGTAGTTGTTATAGGTGCTGCGAAGGCCGTTCACGATGAAGGAACCTTCGCGGGTGGCCGAAGACGGCGACTTGATGACGCCGGTGGTCAGCAGCGCCAAATCGGAATAGGCGCGGCCGTTGAGAGGCAGTTCGACCACGGCTGTTCCGTTTATGACCTGGCGGCGTTCGCTGGTGTCTGTTTCGAGTAAAGATGCGGCACTGGTCACCTCAACGGTTTCCGCTACAGCGCCCACTTGCAGCGAGAGTTCCACGCGCTGGCGGGCGTTCACGTTGACCACAATGTCCTTGGCGACGGCTTTTGAGAAGCCGGGGGCTTCGGCAGTCACGGTGTAGAGTCCAATCTTGACGTTCGTAAAGTTATAGTTTCCGTCCTCGTCGGTTTTTGTCTTTGCCGAGATGCCGGTTCCCTGGTTTGTCAGTGTGATATCGGTTCCCGCCAGTATGGACGCGGACGCATCGCGTACGGTGCCGAGAACTGTGGCGGTATCGAACTGTGCGAACAGTGGAGCAACCCCTAAAATCAGCAGGAAGCAAATAAGTGTGAAGCGGTAGCTGAGTATGCTGGTTTTCATTACTCGTCAGCATAACGAGGTAGTGTTTCCAGATGATGTCGATTGCGTTTCCGCACGAACAATGGCGCGATTGTTGCCTTCTTGTAATCGCTGGTTCATATTACTCCGCTACCATGCGGACATGAAAAAATCTATCCTTGGATTCGCGTTGATGTGGAGTGCCGCGACATTGTGCCGGGGGGAAGACGCGTCGCCGCGCGTTCAAGTCCATGGACACCGTGGGGCGCGCGCCAGCCTGCCGGAGAATACGATTCCGGCCTTTGAATTCGCCATCGCAGCCGGAGCCGATGCGCTTGAGCTGGATATGGCGGTCACCAAAGACAATGTCATTGTGATTTCGCATGATCCTATCCTGCATCCTCCGGTCTGCACCGGGCCACAACCGAAAGCGATCATCCATGAACTGACCTTGGCCGAAGTAAGGAAGTGGGATTGTGGCGCTACGCAGAGTCCGGAATTTGCCTCGCAACAAACAGTGCCTGGAACGCGGATGCCGACATTGGATGAGGTTTTTTCAACTGGCATCAAAAGGAAAATTCCTATTCAACATCGAGACTAAGATTTTCCCAAAGCGCGCCGGCACGGCGGAGATTGCAGGCGTGTTGAAACAGATGTCGATCCCGGCGGACAGCGCTGCCGGGCGTGACGCTATCGCCACATTCTCCTCGATTGGTCCCGACGTAACGCCGTCCCCGGACGAATTTGTGAGGTTGGTTCTGGAGAAGATCCGCCAGTATCACCTGGAAGACCGGGTAATCCTGCAATCCTTCGACTATCGGACCCTGCGGGCGATGAAGAAGCTGGCTCCCGAGATCAAATTGTCAGCGCTTTCGAGCGATAAGACACGCAGCTTTGTGGAAATAGCAACGGAAGCCGGGGCCGGTATTATTTCGCCGGTGTTTCCCACCGTGACGCCGGAAAAGGTACAGGCAGCTCATGACGCGGGCCTGCAGGTGGTGTCCTGGACGGCAAACAAACCAGAACAGTGGCAACGGCTGATAGATGCCAAGGTGGACGCCATCATCACGGACGATCCGGAAGGTCTGGTGAAATACCTGAACCGAAAAGCGATTCCGTAGGCTAAGAACGTTTGCGACGGGCAGCACCGGCGAATACACCGGCCAGACCCGAGCCCATCAGCGATAGTGTAGCCGGTTCCGGAGTTGCGGTGGAATCCGTTAAAGTGATGTTGCTGAAGGTTGCGGATGGATCGAGCGCGGCCGGACTGAATTCTAAGCAGAAGGTGCATCCTTCCACGATTCCGAACGATGCGGAATGGGTGCCACCGGAGGCGATGTTGAGCTGCGCGCTGTTTAGAGCTACGATTCCAGAGCCGCCACCTGTTGTGATGGCGGGAAAAAGGAACTGCGTCGCCAAGACAGTAAGCTGACCATCCAACAGCGCGAATGCGTATCCCTCGGTGCCTGGATCGAAAGCGGCAGTCCAGTTGAAATCGATGGTGGAGCCCTGCGTCGCCGAGAAATTGCTGAATTGCAACACGGACGCGTTCTGGCCAGAGAATCCGAATCCGGGCAAGCTTAAAGTAACGGCGAGCCAGCTTTCCACTGAAAATCCGGGCGCGCCCGTGGGGATGGACGTCGTTACTGAATTGGCGCCCGTGGTCACACTGCCGCATGTAGCGGCAAGAGAGCCCAGGTTGGCGCTGGCGAATGTGCTGGTGGCTACCGAGCCGCTGGGACAACCACTCGTCGTGCCTGCCCACACAGCGGGCGCAGTGGCACATAAGAACGCGGCAACAGCAACTGGAAGGAACCGGCTTACTCTTAGGGAATTAGAACTGGACACAGATATCTCCTCAGACTTACTAATCTTGAATTATCGATTGTAGGCCAACTAAGGCCCCTACCGCAATGAGGTATTTGACTTAGTTTTGGCGGTAGGCGAAAGGAGGGGTGAACCGTTGACCGGTCTACCCCTCCTTGCCGGTTACTGAATTGAGAAGTTCGAAGTGTTCGAATAAACGTTCGTGCCGTTTGGATCCGTAACTCCGAAGGACAGCGGAACAGCGGAACCACTTGGTGCGTCCGTGGGTACCGTGAACGTCACCATATAGATTCCAATAACACCCGGCATGTATTCGGCGGTGCCTAGCGGAATTCCTGCGTTATTGACGCCGACGATAATCGGCGCCAGAACCTTCTGCCCGGCGATGCCGGCGCGGTTGGTTGCGGTGGATGGCGTCACTTGGCCCATCCCAGTAAGGTAGACCCGGATGACGTCGCCCCGGCGTGCTGGATTCGAGGCGCTGACATAGCTGCCGTCCACGTCCTTGGTGGCAACGGCATACTTCCGGCCACTGGCGTCGGCGGTTTCAAAGATGCCTGGGGAGACTGGCAATACCGGGACGTTGTCGATGGTGCTGCTGCCGCCGCTGACGGTGACCTTAACGCTTGCCAAACCCGGAGTGAGTTCGAAGGGAACCTGAACGTTCACCTGCTCCGTGCCGTTGACGTTAGAGACCGAATAGATCGGCGCCTGGATGCCATTGAAAGTAACATCGACACCGGCGAGGGAGAGCGGCAGCTGGCCGAGGAAGCCGGAAGTAACAACTCCTTGCACCGTCGGCGCGAGACCCGCACCCTGGATGCTGACGATGCCGCCTGGAGTGACTCCAGGAGCCAGGCTGGCGGCGTTCTTGAAGCCTGCGACCGTAAGAGTGGGTCCTGGAAGCCGGCTGGTGAGAGTGAATGTAGCGGTGAAATTGCCAACCGTTGCGTTCACGGTGCTTACACCCGCGGTGGCGCCGGCCTTCGCCGTTACTGAGGCGTTGCCGGAGGCATCGGTGGTAGCCGAGGTTGAGGACAGGGTTGCGTTTCCGCCGTTCACGGCGAAGGACACTGTGGCGTTGGGCACAGCTGCACCGTTGGTATCGACGACTCTGGCCACCAGGGGTTGAGTGAACGACTGATTGATGACCGCCACCTGACCGCCGCCGGAGACTGCGCTGATAGCGCCGAACGTCACGTTGACTGTCATTGTGAAGGTGCTGGCGATGCCGCCGATCTTGACGCGAACCTGTTGTGGGCCCGGCGTTCCGCCCAAGGTTGCCAGGGCGGATACCTTGCCGTTTTGATCTGAAGTATCGAACACATTCTTGAGAATGACAGTTCCGGCGTTCACTACCTCAAATGTAGCTTTCTGTCCGGGGAGAATATTGCCGAACGCGTCTGTTACCTGCGCCACCAAGGCGAGCGGAAGTTGCTGGCCCGCAATTCCAGTCTGGTTGTTACCTTGCAAAATGTTGAGCAAGCCAACCGGGCCTGGAGTGACGACGAGTGTCCCAAATCCGCGGTCATTGGACGAACCCACGGAAATCTTCAACGGTGCGCGGCCCACCTTCCCACCGGCCACAAGATCGCAGGTGGCGATTCCAGAGCCATCGCTCAGAGACGTGGCGACATTGCAGTTGGCTGTGGGCGCGAGAGCGGGGTCGAGGCCCGTGCTAGCGATGATGCCAACGTTCGGGATTCCAAAACCAACGTTCGGGCCGCTGGTAGCAACGACCTGGACTTTCAACGCACCGAGAAGCGTCTGCCCGGCCTGGACGGTGAAAACCCTGCTTTCGCCCGGCAGCGGCACCAGATCCGTGATCGTCGGGTCGGGCTGGAATCCGCTACCCTGGGCGAAGCCAAGATAGGTGGTTTCGATAAAGTTGACCGCGGACCCATTATAGGTGGCGGAAACCGTCGTGGGAGCGAAGGATTGCAAATTCGTGGAGATGGCACGGAAGCCGACGCCTGCCTGACCGTTCGCGTCGGTCAAACAGACCGCTGTCTGATCGTTAGCCGTGCAGGAACCCAGCGAGTTGCCGGTTCCGGAAATAGTCTGTAGAGAGCCCACACCGGAAGTGATGGTGTAGTTGATTGTCGCCCCGGCCACTGGCTTCCCCGACGCGTCTTTCGCTGCGACTACAAGCAAATCGTTCGCCTGGAACTGTTCACGGACAAGCTGTCCGTTTCCGGAGACGACGCTGAAGATTAAGCTGCCACCGCCCGTGGAACCGCCGGATCCACCGGACCCGCCCGTACCCGTGCCGGTTCCGGTGACCGTGATGGAAAACGTCGCCACCACCGCTCCCGCCGTTGCGTTGATCGAGTAGGCGCCTGCGATTTGTGCCGCCGTGACACTGGTTTGCGCGAAACCGTCATTGCTGGTGACTACGTTCGGAGATTGAATCAGTGTGCCCGCATCGCCGGCCGAGAAGTTTACCGGCACATTCGAAAGCGGACGCCCGGAGCTGTCAGTCACACGCACAACCAGCGGCGTGAGAGCGGTACCGGCGGCAATGCTTTGCCCGTTGTTATACAGAATCACCTGCGCCGGTGTACCCACGCTCAGAGGAGCGGTGAAATTCAAGGCGAATGGTTGCGTGGGGATACCGGTCTGTTGCGTTACCAGATTGCCGCTGGATGTAATATCCACCCGGTAGAGTGCGCTGACCGTCGCCAGATAGAGGAGCCGCGGTTGCGCTTCGTTGCTGGTAACACCGGTCAGGACGCCGGTGATTGGACCATTCGCGAAAGTAACTTCCGAGCTGGTTGCGAGATTCGGGATTGTCAAGTGGTATGCCTTACCGTTACCCGCCGAAACAGCGTAGGCTTCGTTGGCATTCACCGGGAAGATTTGATCGAAAATAGTGAGGCCAGAAACAAGATTGCCCGGCAAGGTGCTGGCGATGGTGTGATTCGAAAGATTAACCAGGATGAGAGACGAGCCGGTGATCGGCGTTTGGTTCGACAACAATGCATACTTGCCGTCGGGAGTAAAGACCGGCTTTCCCGGCGTCGCGTTCAACGGGATTTCGAACCGCAGCACCATTGTCTTGGGGTCGATCTCATAGAGCCGGTTTTGGGCAGTGATGTATAGCAGCCCGTTTGGAGCGACGGCTATGGTCGAGTTGATTCCCGGAATCGGAAAGGTTAAGCCGGTTGCGGTGCTAGTAGTCAAATCCACCGATGTAGCCACGCCACTGCCACGGCTCAGAAGAAACGCCCTGGTAGAGTCCAGGCTGATGGCGAGATCGTTTGGGGTGGTGGTGAGGCCGATTCCGGCGGGCGTCAAATCCGTGTCCGAGGCGGTATCAATGATATGGATGCCATTAGCGAGTACGATCAGACGTTTCCCATCGGGCGTAAGCGCCGCCGCCTCAGCACTTGCATTGAAGTTGAATCGTCCGGTGACGAGCGTAGAGAAATTATTGCCGTCCACAACCACAACGGTATTGGTGGGGGACTTGGATATTACGTAATATTTCGACGCATTTGCGTTCGCGAGCACCAGGAAGGGCGCTGGGGCCGAGCCAAAACTGGCGATGGGTCCAAATGAATCGCTGGCGAAGGCCTGGATGCCGGTCCCGGATGCCGGGATGACGAAGACGTTGCGGCTTTGGGCTTCAAGGCCGCCCGCAAGGGCTGTCAGACACAGGGATGCCAGGACCAAATTCTTTTTCAAAAACATGAACACCTCGTGGAGATACAACTGTATTGGGCTGGACGCGGAAGTACCACTGGTAGTGTATCACTATTGAAGTACTGGGGGAATAGTTTAAGAGGGATAAAAAAAAGGGGGGAGTCTCCTCCCCCCTTTTTGACTACAACTTACTGCTTGGACTAAATTACTGACCCAAGGGTTCGCTGGCAGTCTTGCTACGCGGGAGCGTGGAAGCTGCACTATCCAGCACCAGAGCCAGGTAACCTTCGCCTACAGTCTTGCCGCCGAGATCGCTGATGAAGGCAAAAGCGTGGGCATACTGGAAGGCGCACTGGGCAATGATGTAACCCTGGAAGCCAGGAGTTGCGGCAACACCGCCGCCACCAGAGGAGAGCAGGAAGACCAACTCAGCTCCAGGTGCGACAACCGGGGAAGTAGCTGCAGCCGGAGCCGCGCCGCCACCCGTGGTACCACCGTAGTAGTTAATGATGCAAGTACCAGTCTGGGTCTTGGTGCCGAACGGATCGAGCGAAGTGTTAGCAATCGCGATACCCGTGTCGAAGCCAGCCTGATTGGTCACGAACGGGAAGAGCAGGTTCGTGGAGCAAGCATTGAAGATGAACGCAGTCTTGCTGGTCGGAACGTCGATGAACCGGGGTAGCGGTGCACTCGAGCTCTGAGTGGTAACAGTGCTCAGCGGAGCAAAGCTACCGGTTACGGTTCCAGTACCGAGACCAGGATTGTTGGTCGCGGTATTAGAAGTATAGGCTACGATGATCGGAACGTCGATGCTCTCTTGGCTCAGAGGATCGGAGCTCATGACTTCGTAAACCGCGATTCCTGCTCCACCAGTGATGGCGACGGGAGCGAAGCTACCGCTGCTGGTGGCGGTTACAGCGGAGAATGCACCAGCACCGCTGGCATCCGTGCTAACCAAACGAACCTTGCTGGTTGTGCCTGTGTTCGAGACGCCGGCAGCAGAGTCATATAGCCCGACGAATACCTGGGCACCGGCGGGAAGGCCGGCAAACCGCAGCATCAGACGAGTACCAGTGTCGGCGAGGCCAGCCGCAGGCAAACCATTCGCTTTGCCGTTGAGGCTGCCGCCAGCCGCACCAGCATAGAAGCCGGTTTCGGTGAAGTATTGACCACCGACGCTAAGAGGGGCAACGCCACCAGGGGTGTCCTGATTGTTCGGCGTTGGCGAGGTATCGGCTGAGATTGCAGCGGAGCCGCCCGTCGAACCATACGGTGCAACGTTGCGGCGTTTGAACGAACTCGGGAAGCCTTCGCGGAAGCGACCAACCACCGTGACGTTGTTGAGCCCGGAGGAACTGAGACTACCGTTCAGAGCCTTGGTATTATCGCCGGAAATATCGCCGTTGTTCGATACGCACTGGAGGAAGGTGACCCCGCTAGTGCTATCGGAGCTGATCGCGTTCCGGAGCGAGAAGGTCAGGCCCGGCGACACGAACGCCACAGTCTGCTGCGGATTGTTGAGCGGCAAGGACTGGGGAGGCGTAATCGAGATGAACATCTGGATCTGCGTGGGGATCAGGGTGGACGACGTACCTAGCTGGCTGGCATTGGCACGAACGTTCGTGATTCTTACGGTGCGGGTTCCGTTCGTTCCGGGAGGATCGATCGGCACACCGAGCCACTGCAGGGCGCTCGTACCAGCATTGCGGCCCTGGAAGATGTTGGGCACACCGCTGGTCTTGAAGTTAACACCCGTGCCGGTTCCGACGCCGATCACAGGGCAAGTCGTGCCGCTGGCGGGTGCGCCGACAGGAAGAGCCGTGACGCCGGGAATGCAAGGGACCTGCTGTGCCGGAGACGGCTCGTCGATGAGGATCAATGCCTCACTGAGCGGGTCCGATACCAGACGGCTGGTGATATTTGTGTTCAAAAAGACCTGAATGTTGACCTGAGGAACGATTGAACCCGCGGCCGTTGGCGTACCGCCGGTGCAATTCAGGACAACGTCACCAACGAGTTCGGCAATTCCTTCAGCGCGAACTAGCGGTGTAGCACCAGCGTTAGACGTGCAAGTTAACGATGGTGTAATTTGTGCACTAGCCGATGCTGCTGAGCCGATAACTACGGCTACTACGGCTAGAGCAGGAAACCACTTGCGAAAATCTACCATTTCCTTCTCCTTGTGAAAATCTTTAAATTAGTGAATTGATGGAAGTTCTTTTTTTCAACCTGAGCCTCAGACCTACACCTACAAAAGCTCAAATCTAGTTTTGACTTCTCATTCTTACTCTGTGCTCGCGGGATTCGTACACATGAACGCCGCTCTAACCCTTAGACGCAGTCAGAATATTGATAACACTATCCCCAGCTCAAGTCAAGCTGAAAATACGGCTCCGTTACGATCCATTACAACATACCCGGCTGTCATTACAACATGTTACCAATCTAAACGTCAACCTGGACGGTGTGAACGGCGTCCCTAGTCATTGGACGGCGATATCCACAGGACTACTAACAACTCCACCCATACGAAAGAATATCGGCAGTTCGAGTCCTGGCGGAGTATTCACCGGGATCGGCACGTTCACTTGATACAGCCCGATGAACCCCGGCGTTAAACCTGCGAAACTGACGGGAATATCCTGCCCGCCCAAAGAAGCCGTAACCGGTGTCAGAGTACTGACCGGTTCCGAGCCACTCTTTACTGCCCCGAAACCCGTTCCAAATACAACAACGACCGTACCGCGCCGCGCTGGATTCGATGGGAGGTTCAATTTTGCATCCTGGTTGATGGTGGCTCCCTTATTGACGGCGGTCTTGTCCAGACCCAGTGGTAGCGGGTCCAGCCTGAAAACCTGGGGCGCGAGCGGTTGAATCTCGATAGTCTGCTCGCTTACACCGAACGGCGACGTCACTCGTAGGACTTTTGAGCCCGGTGATACCCCAAAAGGAATCTGTGCGTTGATCTGAAACGGAAATGCCGCGGTAACGCTGGCAACCTGGTCGCCGACTTCCACCTTACTTGTAGTGCCAGGTTTTGCCAATCCGTCTCCAAAAATCGCGATTAACCCACCAGGAGCCATATCGGCAGTAAAGGTTGCCGCATTTACGACGGATTGTGAAGAGAAATTAATATCCTGCGGGCCAACAATCAGCGGCGCTACTGGGCGCGTAGCGCGATAGGAGGACTGGCCTCCACCGGCGAGATCGAACCTGGCACCTAGACTGCCGAGGTCCGTCAGGACGGATGCTCCCGACACGTCAATCTGATAGGAGGACTGGGAGCCGTCGCAGTACCGTTGCCGAAAAATGGCGGTCGGAGAGACCGGATTCGATGCGACGGCCGCGGCGCCCGGCCACTGCAGGGTGGCCGTGCACGCCCCGCCCGGAGACGCTACCGAGATCTGATCGCCGGAGGTGGCGATGACAAAACCGGTGAGGCTAGGTGGCTGCGCCAATAGCCTGACAGCCGCGGTGAGTGTTCCCTTCCAGGGGACGCCTGCAGCGGTAAACCCATTTGTGTAGTCGGTGAGCAGCGACCGGCCGAACGCCGGGTTCGGATCATGGATCAAGACGGTGCCGTCAGATGAGACACCGATGGCGACGACAAAATGGGTTCCGGCGGGTGTGCCATTGGCGGTCATCGCCAGACTGAGAAGCACCGGAGACTCCTGCGCGAGCAAATCCCGGATGGCACTCAATTCCGGACTTTCAATGGATACATCCACGTTATTCCCGGCGAACTGCGACAGGCGCCAAAGATTGACGAACTGCTCCTGCGAATCTTTCGGCGACACAAAGCCGTCGCAAAGCTGTGTGCCCTGGGAATCGAAGGCGCAAAGCGTTTTCAGGAACTGGTTCAATTGACCGGGATCGGCAACGCCATTGGGCGTACTCAGATCGCCGCGATTCTGGTAGTAGCGGAGGATGGAAGCCACAGCCGTTAATAAGGACCCCTTCTGGGCAATGGTCGTCGTCCCATTTCCCAGAGGAACGTCGCCGGACTGGGTGAGCTTGGTGTAATTTGTCAGCGCGGACCGGGTGGAACGGGCGCTAAAGGTGGCCACCTGGCGCAGAGCCGAAGCGTTGGCAAGCACGATTCCTTCGTTCAGCGGCATGCGCAGGAAAGTCTCGGCTTGGCCCAACGAGTCCGTGATGGCCGTTACGGGGGATACCTGCGCCCCGGAGGAAGCCGAAAATGCCACTCCCACTCCGCTCAACGGATTGCCGCTGTCGTCGCGCACGGCCACGCGCAGGGAGAGCGGCGCTTGGGAGCCGGGAGCGGCTGACTGGGAATCGCCACGAAGCTTGACGAGGGTGGCGCGAATATCGGCGCTGGCGCGAACCGTGTAGCTGCTGCTGGCCGTGGTTGCGGCGTTGGCGGCGTCCACCGCGCGAATGGTAACGGCAGTACTGGCCGCGCTGCCCGGAACGTACACGTCCCAGAAATAGGACCCCGCCGGAGCGGTGACCAGAAAGTCGGATTGGCCGGTGATGGCTACGCGAATGGAGCTGGCATTGGGAAATCCAGCCACCGTGACGCGAACGCGGCTTCCTGCGGCCACGATAGCCGGCAGCGCCGTCACGGTGGGTTTCCGGTCACGCAATGTCAGCTTTGCTTCGGCATCACCGGCGGCGTATTCAAGAAATCCGCCCTCAAAATCCTGATGGCGCTTTCCGCCGGTGCTGAACTCATCGCTGGTGGGCAGGCCCAACTCGCTGGTCCCAGATCCAAGACTGTTGTATTTCGCGGCCATCAGGCCGGAGACGAAGTAAACCTTTCCTGTTTGCGGTCCTGAGGTGGCTCCGTAGAGCGAGCCCTTCTGAAACGCTTGCATGCGTCCGCTGGTGCCTGTGAATGTAAGGAAGGCGGCCGCGTCACCGGTTGGCTGACCTGCTGCTCCGGCGTCGTAGCTCAACGACGCCCATTTCTGCAGGAAGGCCCCGGAGACCACCCGGGCCGGGATGCCGGCGATTGCGCCGTTCTCAAACAATTGACGGCCCACGCGGGCAGCATCAAACACCGCGTCGCCCACCGGGTAGCCGAGCGTTTGCGCGGGGCCGCCCTGATCGTCGTATTTCGCCAGAATGTCGCCAGTCACCACATAGCCGGTAGCAGCCTTATCGGCTACGGTCACCAGATACCGCACCGTTGCATTGGGATCCACACCTTGCAGTTCCTGCACCAGCCCGCTGCCGGCGCGATGCACCGGGTTGGGGGCAGGCAGACGGACGGTGAGGCGGGCTCGCGCCACAGCGTCCAGAAAGATCTGCTGTATTGCCGCCGTGGGGGCGCCTTCGCCGATTTGGCAGCAAGGCGCGGTAACAAAGAAGGTGATGGGCGGACTGATCTTACCTTCGCTTACGGCGGTAACGATTGCCGCCCCGCCGCCAACCGCCCGAAGAACCGCCGTTGCGCCGGTCTGCTGCACGCTGATCACGCGGCTGTTGGTGGTAACAAATGTGATGGAGCGGTCAGTCAATTCGTCTCCGTTAGCGCCCAAGGCGGAGGCGCGGGCGTTGAAGGTATCGTTCAAATTCAAGCGGATGCTGGTTCCGCCGGAGGAAACAGCCACGGTTTTGACGGGCAGGCGGAGTGCGGGCGCGGTGGTGTCACTGTAATCGATGCTGCCACCTTCAAAAGTCTGGCGATGGCCGCCGCCGGCTAATGTCACAGCTTCGCCGGTGGGATAGCCCAGAAATCCGGCGTGCGCGCCGTTCGCTACATATAAGTCATAGACGGGATAACCAACCGACACGAACCGGCCCGTAAGCACTCCGGAGGTGATGTTATAGAGCGCGCCCGTCTTGTAAGTCTGCACGGTAGCGGCAGCCGCACTAACGAATGAGGTAACAGCCGCTTCGGCGCTGTTGACAGGCCCCAGCGAACCGATGCCGCCGAGCGCGTTCCATTTCGTGTAGAAGGGATCGCGCAACGTGAAATTCTGTCCGTTCACACCAGACTTCAAGTAGGCGAACAATATGTAGCCCTTATCGTAAATCTGGTACTGGCACGAAGCATCCGGGCAGGTGAGAGTGTCCGTGGTGGGCTGACCGGCGGTGGTGACGCCCACGGTGGCGTAATACGAGTAAATGAGGCCGGTCAATTGGAAGACGTCGCTGCCGTCGTTGGCCTGTACGGCGGTGTTCGGCTTGATCAGCGCGAACTTAACGCCAGCTGTGTTAGCGGCGTCGGGAAATTCCTGAATCAGCCCCGTGGCGCCGAACTTTTTCACAGTGCCTAGCGGCGGAAGCGAGAGTTGCGTGTAGAATCTGTTGCGGAAATATGCGGCGACGAAGCTGCTGGTGTTTGCACTGCTGGGAGCACCGGACCCAACGTCGATGGCCGGCGTTTGGGCGGATGCGAACAGGCAGAAAAAGGCTAAAAGGCACGCTAACGGAGGGGTCTTCATCAGGCGTTGACTATTGTACTCTGAACCCCCCGAGGCGGCCGGAGTTGCATGGCGCGGGAGGTGATTCCGCTGGAGACTTGCATCTCCACGCAGTTGGCGCTCAGTCCGCCAACTCTTCGCGCCGGAGAAGAGTTGGCAGGCAGTGAAATTTGGAGCAGGCCCTATTCCTTCGACTTCACGTTCTTCAACACTTTTTTCAGCTGAGTCTTCAGTTCCTCACTGGCGTCGGCCAATTCATTAGTGTCGTAGATAACGCGCGGAGTCATAAAGATGATCAGTTCGGTCCGGGTCTTACTGAAAGACTTGGAACCGAAGGCAGCGCCGACATACGGAAGACGGTGCAGGAAGGGAATTCCGCCGCTGGATTCGGTACTTTTCTCGTCGATAATGCCGCCGATCGCAATGGTGTCGCCGTCTTGCAGCGTTACCTGAGTTTGAACGCTTCTCTTGGAAAACGAGGGCGATTGAATGGCGGAACTGGTGGTAGGCGGCTCCGGCGCGCTGACTTCCTGATTGATTACCAGAGTAACCACTCCGCTGGGATTCACCCGTGCCAAAACGCTCAGCGTGACACCGGAATTGCGATTGGTGATGTTGTTGGCGAACACGGAACTGCCGCCGCTCTGGACGCCGGTTACACCTTGAGTGGTGAGCGTGGGCACTTCCGTTCCCACGTTGATGCTGGCCTGAATGCTATCGGTGGCGATGATGCTGGGCGCGGAGATCACCTTGGCGCGCGTGGTGGCTTCATTGGCGCTTAAGAAGGCTAATAGTTCGCGGCTCTGGCCTACCAGCGCACCGGCGGTAAGTGTGAGTGAGCCTTGCACGGAATTGGCCAGTAGTTTTCTGCTGGCCAGGCCCAAACCTTCTTTAGAGTTCAACTGCTGAAACGTTGCACTCACCCCAGCCTGCCAGGCACCCGAGATATCCACTTCATAAATCTTGGCTTCGATCAAAACCTGGCGCGGAGGGATATCGAGTTCCTTCAAGAGCTTGAGAATTCCGGCGTATTCCTGCGGCGTGCCCTGAATGAGCATGGAATTGTCGAGCGGGTTCGGGACGATGCGGGGAATGCGGCCTTGCGCGCCACCGGCGCCGCCGTTCAAGTAGGCTCCGGTTTGATCGATTCCGGCGCCCATCAATCCAGCGCCCGCCGGTCCGTTTGAAGCCACGCCCGGTGCGGGGTAAGCTCCGAATTGGCCGCCCCCGCCATATTGGCCGCTAGGATTGTAAGCTGCGCCTCCGGCGCCGGATGGAGTCGGGCCGTTTCCGTAGGAGCCATAAGCGCCGCCGGGCATGCCGGAGCCGGGAAAGCCGCCGCCCCCTCCGTACCCGCCATAGCCGCCGTAGCCGCCCCCAAAAGAGCTGCCGCCATAGAGCTGCATGATGGCCCCTGCTAAGGTTTCCGAACGGCCATACTTGACCCGGTACACGTAGTTGTCAATGGAGCCGGCGGTGATTTGAATGGGCACATCCAGTTTCTTGATCCACTTTTCGATTTCATCGAACGCACCGGGGTTCGGCGCCACTGCAATGATGGTGTTAATGCGGTCGATGGGCAGGAACTTAATGGGAGTGGTCTTCTCGTTCAAGGAGATGGACTTGAGAATGGATTCGAGTTCCTTGGCGATATCGCTGGGCTTGCCTTCCTTCACTTCAAACAGGCGGACACGCTGGCTGGCGAATTCGTTGCTATCGAACAGAGCGATCAGATCCATCAGCCGCTTCATATTTCTGCGGCTGTCCTGAATCAGCAGCAGATTGGCAGGCGGATAGGTGACGGTGGTTGCGCCTTCGCCTTGAAAATTGCCGATCAGCGTAGCCAGATCAGCCACGGTGGCGTATTTCAAGAAGACCAGGTTGAGCATGGTGCGGTCGTCTTCCGGAATAGTCTTCGAATTGACTTCCGGCTTCAGCGGCAAGCGGTTCACTTCGAGCAACGGTACGATGCGGTAAATATCGCCAACCTGAACCATGGCGAAACCGTTGATGCGTAATATCAGATCCAGCAGATTGCGAGTATCGATGTTCTTGGTTTCGCCGTAAGTGCTGATGGTGACCGAGCCCACGACGCGTTTGTCCAGGATGTAGTTGATTTTGAGAATGCGGGCGAGGTTATCGATCACCTCGATGAGTGAGGCATTCTGCAGGCTGATGGGTCCGCCGCCGGGGCTGGGCGGCAGAGTCGCCGCCGCAGTGGGAGCCGCCGAGGGCGCGGGGCCGGGCGTTTGCGTCACTGTGGGCGTGGCCGGATTTTGCGCCGCCGGAGCGGGTGTTGCCGCAGGTGTCGCCGCAGGTGTCGCTGCAGGCGGTTTTGCCGCCGGCGGTGGAGCTTGTGCAAACGCGAGGCAGGCGCACCCGGTCAGGCACCACACCAAACTGAGTTTCTTCATCGATACCTACTGATCTTTCTTTGCGGGCGCCTGCTTCTGGCGTTCCCACGTCGCGCGCTCGTCGGCGGTCAACTCATCCTTGCCACGGGTCCAGGTTTGCGTGCCGAACGGAGTCACTTTGGAGAAGCGGATCTTGTCGCCCTCGTCCGCCGCGGTGTAGTCCGGAATCGCGGGAAGCAGTTCCGCGGCCTTCTTCTGCGCGGCGGTTGGCTCCTCGGCCCGGGTGATGCCGAACGGGGTTTGATAATAGATCCACTTCTTGCCTTGGGCGTCGGTCTTGGAGTATGTGTTCTCGCCGATCTGGACCGCGTCGATGGGAATGGTGAGCGCCTTGGGAGCGGCGGCCGGAGTCGTTGCCTTCTTGCCGGCGGCGGTGGTCTTCTTCTTGGGTGCGGCCTGCTCGGCGGAACAAATCAGCGGCAGGGTTACGGCGAATGCCAGGACGAATCTCTTCATAAAATCACCTCTCAATTCGAATCTCATTTCACGGGCTCCCAGCGGCATACTGAACCGAACGGGCTTGCCGATACTACTTTCTTGAAGCCGTCGGCGATAGTTCCGGCGGGCGAATTATCCCCAGGCTGGCAGCCTTTGACCTCACCGCTCATGGCTGCCCCCGGCTTGGCCTCACCCTTGAGAACAGGTGGCGGCGGCGCGGCGGCAGCGGCCTGCTTGGGCGCTTCGGCCGCGGCCCGTTCGGCGGCGGCGTTCGCGTTCTTGTCTACCAGTTCTGAAAGCTTTCTTTGCACGGGCTTGCCATTCCAATCAAAAAGGATGTCTGTTCTATTGACGCCCAAAAGCTTGAAAGGGCCGATCTTGTCGCCAATTCTGTACGTATGTTGTTGCCCGCCCGATTTTTCAGACAACATGACGCTGGGCCCGGCTCCGAAATCCATCACGCCGTAGGCGTACGGCAGCGCCGGCATCACTGGCGGCGCAGGGGGCGGAGGCGGCGGCTCGACAAACACGTTGGGGTTGCGGTCCTTCGATACAAGCAGCTTCTGCGCGACGTCGGCATAGACGGCTGGTGGGGCCGGGGGCACTGCCGGGATGGGCGCAATCACTGGAGCAGGCACCGGCGCCGCCTTCTGCTTCAGCACGCTTTCTTCGCGCGCTTTCGATTCGCGCCACTTCTGACGCAGCACGGAACCGGAGGCGGCAACCAGCGCCAGCAGCAGCAGATTGATCAGCAGCAGCTTGTGTTTCAAAACAGCGTCACTCCTTTCTTATCGGGAATGAGCTTGCGCGGCACCACACCGCTGACGGTCAAGCGGACGGGCATCGTTTTCTCTTTCGGATGCGCGTTGCCAAGCCGAATCTCATTGGTGGCGATGAGTTCCTTCTGCGCGGAGATATCGGCGAGCAGATTCACCAGTTGTTCGATCCGGCAATCGAAGGAGACGCTGACGGCCACTTCGCCGTAATCGTCGCTCAAGCTCTTGATTTGCCCGATCTCAGAGGCGCGAATGCCGATGGGTGGTTGCTGCGCACGGCCGATCTTGGTGAGGATCTGCATCAATTGCGCCTGTGCCTGTTGGGCGCTATCGGCGCGAATCAGCCCGGCTTCGCGGCTGGCCAGTTCCAGCTTCACCTTTTTCAGCGCGTCTTCCCTGCCCGGAACGGCGGCGGCGGTCTGGCGCAGTTTGGTCAAGCGCTTCTCGGCCATGGGAACCGAGTCGGACGCAGCCACCACTTCCGTGGCCTTGTCGTCGGATGTGCTGAGCCACCAGCCCAGCGTGAGAATGCCGGAGACTGCGAGCATGGCGAGCGCGCGGCGGTCGCGGGATTGCAGGGTCATTTGGGTTGGCCCTCCCGGGATGACTTGATGCTGAACACTTCGCCGCCCAGAACGCGCGTGGGCGCCATGGAAAATTCCGAGCTAACGAAGAGCGGTGAATTGTCCAGGGTCTGTATCAGCGGCGCTGCCTGTTCGGTCTCGCCGCTGATCTGCACTCCATTGCGGCGAATTTCGAGTCCGGTGAGAAACGTGGGCGGAACTAGCAGGCGAGTCAGTTCGTTCAGTGCGTCGAGATCGGCCTTGGAGCGGCGGCGGAAATCGTCAATTAACTGCGTCCGGTTTCGCGTGGCGATTATGAGATTGTCGACGGCGGCGACCCGCTGTGCCTGCGGCTCTATGCGCTTCATCTCGGCCTGTAACCGCTGCAGGTATCGCGAGTTCTCGTAGCTGGAATAGGCGGCCAGGGCGCTGACGAATACCAGCAACATGGCGCCTAGCGCGAAGGTGGGGATCAGCCGAATGCGCGAACTGGACTTGCGCTGCTCAACGGGCAACAGGTTGGCGGAGATGGATAGCCAGGGACAGGCACTGGAAACCGCGGTGGCGTACGGGAGCGCATGTTTGACGAAAGCGGCCGATGCCGGATCGTGATTCGGCGGAAAGACAGACGGCTTCGGTAGCAGTTGTTCCAGCGGCGTGGGCTGGGTGTGCGGATCCAGACGAAGTTCGGAGATGGCGTGGGTGACGGCTCGATCGGAATGGTCGAAGGTGGTGGAAAAGATCGGGCGGCTTTCGCTTTCACCGTAGACTTCAAGCAGGCCCTCCCCGGGATGCAGCGAAACGAAGCCAACGGGAGGAACCGAGAGGATGCGCAGAGCCGAGTAAATGGCCGCGGCGGAGAACGTAAAGGACGCGATCTTGATGCCGGCTTCGGCAAACAGGTTGGCGTAGCGTTCCATCACTTCGCGGCGCGTGATGCCCACCAGGACAGACGGCGTCTTTCCGATGCGCGCGAAGCAGTGGACAATGTCGTCTTCGGCGAAGGGATGCAGTGAATCGATCTGCAGGTTGATGGCGGAGG
>JBBRNO010000055.1:0-36205 GCA_038230275.1 Bryobacterales bacterium | reverse complement strand
CGGCTGACTCCACCGATTGTCCGCTCACCGTTAACTCACCCGCCGGGTGAGCCGGTTGCAACCCCAATTTTTCGTCCATGTCCTAATGTAATAACACTCTCCGGGCACCCGACGGAATTCCAACTGCCGAATTTAGGTTTATGGATTCATACGATAGGCCTGCTCGTCTGTACCTTGCTCCCATATCGCTTTCCGCTATTGCCGTGGTGATGGTTTGTCTGTATGGCCAGGGCGGCGTACTTGTGTCGAGCGGGCTGCTGTCATCGCCTCTTGCGGAGGCGCGTACTTACTGAGCCGAATCTTCAGGAAAGACTGTTTGAAAAAAGGGGTGGAGCTCCATGAAATCAGCGTCTACGTCTCGGGTGGCGCCGGCGACAGCGACGCTTGCTCTCGCGGCTGGAATCGTGAACGCCCTCGAGCCTGACACCTGCATGCCCTTCGAGGCCGTGGCCCGCTAACGCATCGACCTGCGTTCGCAATCTTCAATCCACCCAAAGCCAAACGAGCCTCACCCGAACTTCAGTCTATAATCACCTCAATGCCCAGGCTCGAGCTGGATAGCCAGCGTAAGATCCGGTCGCGCAACAAGCTCCACTATCGGCTCTCCCACTGGCCCATCTGGATTGCCGTTTTTTTCCTAACCCCAGGCCCATGGATATTTTCACTCTTTGAACACGGGGCCGATTACCGCCTGTTCGGGTGGCTCTGCGTGGTGCTGCTGGGCACGGGCGCCGCGGGCTTGCGTGGGCAATTGCCCGGTGTGGAACCCGCTCCCTACATCATCCGCTTCACCGAAGACAAACCGAATCCTCTGTACCGGCGCATCTGCTACACGTTCGCCTGGAACGCCGTCATCTGTTACGCACTTCTCAACCTGGCCGGGTTGTTGGTCGCCGCAGTCACCGGGAAATGGTACCTGCGGCAGATTTATGAGTTAGCCTATTTCCCATTGGCCGCCATCGTTTTGACGCTTGGCGCTCTTGGAAAATTGCCGCGGGTCCTGCCTTCCACCAAAGGCGAAGGATACGAACGCCGATACTTCTACGGAGCCGTCTGGGCGGTTTGCCTGGCTCAACCCGTACTGTGGTTGATGTGGAAGACGCTGCCAAGAGAGGGCTGGGCAGACATCTTGAAATTAGCGATCTTCGCGGGAATCCTCGGGATTGCCGGGCTCGCCGCCAGAGCCGGCCTGATGCCGCGCACACGCCCCATCGTTCCTGGCGAACTAGCCGTGAGCGATTGATCCGTCTATGAGCGCTACTCCAGGACACCGGCCTCACCTTGCTTCCCTGATGACCGATTTTCAACGCCACGGGGACCAGACGGCCGTCGTATCCCATCAGGACCTTCGGCACTATCGTGCGTCTTACCGTCAACTCGCGGAGATGGCGGGCCGGTTTGCCGCCGAACTCAAGCGCCGCAACATTGGCAAGGGTGATCGGGTCCTGATCTGGGGCGATAACGGAGCGCCGTGGATGGCTGCGTTCTTCGGGTGCCTGCTGCGCGGCGTGCTGGCAGTGCCAATCGATCTCGCCGGATCCACCGAATTTGCGCGCCGCGTCGCAAGCGATGTCGGCGCCAAACTCTGCGCGGGCAGCCAGCCGCAGTTATCCCAACTCGATCCGGAGCTGCCGAAACTTGACTTCGATCAATTCGACGAATCCCTGCCAAAGGACCCGGACTACCTCCCTGTCCAGGGCCTTGTTGAAACAGATCCGTTCCAGATTGTTTTCACGTCGGGCACCACCGCCGACCCCAAAGGAATCGTACACACGCACCGCAACGTTCTGGCGAGCCTCGGTCCCATTGAGCACGAGATTCAAAAGTATCTGAAATACGAACGAATCTTCCATCCCCTGCGTTTCCTGCACACGCTACCGCTGAGTCATGTGTTCGGGCAATTTATGGGGATCTGGATTCCGGCGCTGCTCGCCGCCGAAGTGCACTTTGAGTCACGGATGGTCGCCGGCGCCCTGGTGCAGTCCATTCACGATACCCGTCTGTCGGTTTTGGCGGCGGTACCTCGCGTTCTGGACATTCTGCGGTCCCATGTGCTCGCCAAATTTCCGGATATTGGCGCCCGTATTAAGGCAGCGGAAGGATCCTCTCCGTGGAAGCGCTGGTGGCTGTTCCGTGATGTTCATCGCCATTTTGGGTTCAAGTTCTGGTCCTTCGTGTGCGGAGGCGCCACCTTGCCGGCGGACCTCGAACTGTTCTGGGGATCTCTCGGGTTTGCCGTCATTCAGGGCTACGGGATGACGGAGACGGCGGCACTGGTCAGTCTTAATCATCCTTTCCGGCAGGCGCGCGGAAGCATAGGGAAAGTACTGCCGGGCCGTGAAGTCCGTCTCGGTGACGACGGCGAAATCCTGGTCCGCGGGGAAACCGTATCTACCGCGGTTTGGGAGAACGGCGTGCTCCGCCAGCGTGAATCCGATTGGCTGGAGACAGGCGACCTGGCCTCGGTGGATGCGGCGGGAAATCTACGGTATCGCGGGCGCAAGAAGGACGTGATTGTCACAGCCGCCGGGCTCAATATTTACCCGGAAGATCTGGAAGCCGTGCTGCTGAAACAGCCGGAGATCAAAGCCTGTACCGTGGTTGAAATGCAAGGACGCACGGGGCCTGAGCCGCTGGCGGTTCTGGTCCTCAGAGGCGCGGCGGATCCGGCGTCCGTCGTGCAAGTAGCGAATCGCGAGCTTGCCGAATATCAACAGATCCGCCGGTGGCAGATCTGGCCGGAGCCTGATTTGCCGCGCACATCC
This sequence comes from Bryobacterales bacterium, assembly GCA_038230275.1. GTDB lineage: Bacteria > Acidobacteriota > Terriglobia > Bryobacterales > Bryobacteraceae > JANXXV01. The sequence goes on along the minus strand of JBBRNO010000055.1, from coordinate 33,440 downwards.
ACCGGCAAAGTGGTCCGCCGCGAAGTGGCCCGGTTGCTGGCGCCGTCCATTCGCGACGGTGCACCCGCCGCCATCAGCGGCAATACCCTGGCGGCCATTCTTCACCGAATCAGCGGGGAAGACACCTCGGCGTTAGCCGATCAGACCTTGCTCTCTGAAGATCTACACCTCGATAGTTTGGGAAAAGTGGAATTGCTGGCCGAGCTCGAGACGCAGTTTGGCATTCAGGCTGACGAATCGGACTGGCAAGAAATAAAGACTCTGGGCGAGCTGCGCCTGCTGCTGCGGAACACGGCAGCAGAGCCACAAGCTTTGCAAACCAGCCCGCGGCAAACCGCCCCCGAAGCGGGCGAGCATACCTATCCTTTGTGGCCATGGTCGAGCCCGCAGCGCCTCATCCGGGGTATCTTCATCGAAGCAGTGATGCGCCCTCTGGTTTGGGCGCTGGCCGCTCCACGGGTCGAATCGCTGCTGAAACACCAGCCTCTAAAGCGCGTCTTGCTGGTCTGCAATCACGTCACAGCCTATGATGTGCCCTTGATTTTATACGCTTTGCCTAGCCCTATGCGGCGGAACGTCGCCATCGCAATGGGCGGAGAGTTGTTGCGCGACATGCGCGCCGGAAGAGGGCAAGTCCACTGGTTCGTCAATCTGCTGGCGCCGGCCGGATATTGGTTGGCGACGGCCCTGTTCAATGTTTTTCCGCTGCCCCAAAAGAGCGGGTTCCGGGAAAGCTTCACGCATGCTGGTCACGCGATAGACAGGGGCTTTCACGTGTTGGTTTTTCCGGAGGGACGCCGCAGTCCCGATGGCGAATTGCACGCCTTCCAAACAGGCGCAGGGCTTCTGTGGAAGGAACTGCACACGGACGCAATCCCCGTCTATCTGGCCGGCGTTGGACGGTTGAAAGCGCGTGGCAGTGGCTGGTTCCGTTCCGGCGAAATTGTCATCCGCATCGGAGATCTCGTCCGGTTGGATGCTGCCGTGGAGCCCGCCGAAGCCGCCCGCATGCTGCAGGAAGCTGTGGCCAAACTGCGGATCAGCTAGTGTAGTGTCCGCGAATTGGGTGGACACTAACGGAAGACGCTCCGTTACAGTCGCGGCTCGGAAAATACTGTTGCAGCAACGAGTTCGAGACCGAGCCGCGCGCGTGAGCAAGCCGTTTCTTGTGTCCAGTTATTTGACGGACAGGACACTAGCTTGCCACTTCGGTTCGGTCGCGCCCGTTTCCTGTGCGAATCTGGAAGGGTAGCGATGGCGGCTCCTATTTTCATCGTTGGCTGTCCGCGAAGCGGCACCACGCTTTTGCGCAACCTCTTGCGCTCGCATCCACGGCTGTCGTTTCCGCGTGAAACCCATTTCATCCCGCAGCTTTATCAGGCCTACGGCGATCCCGCCAACCAGGCCGAGGCCCGGCGATTGACGGACGTGTTTCTTAAGTTGCTATGGATTCGCCGCTGGAAGTGCCGCTTCAACGAATCGGCGCTGGTCGCTTGCCGTTCCTACGCCGACATGATCGACGAGCTGTTCCAAACGTGGATGCGGACAGAAGGGAAACAGAGATGGGGCGACAAGACTCCACAGAACATCCTGCACATCCCTACCCTGGCCGCCATTTTCCCGCACGCTCAATTCATTCATGTCTTCAGGGATGGCCGCGATGTGGCTCATTCGTTGATCACCTTTCCATACGGACCGGAGAATTGGTTCACGGCGGCGTCTTACTGGCGGTCGCTAGTGAGTGCGGGCAGGCAAGCTGGAGCCGCTCTCCCAAAAACCACCTATATCGAAGTGAATTATGAAGCACTGGTAGGCGACGTGGAAGCCACACTTCGCCGGCTTTGCGATTTTCTGAACGAACCGTTTGATCCGGCTATGTTGCTGCAGAACTTGCTGCCGAACGAAGAACGCGCGCATCGTATTCCCGCGTTTCGTCCGTTTACGGGAGGCTTTAACGGTCAACCCGCCATCGTGAAGGAAAACGTGGCCAAGTGGAAAACCAACGCCACCCTGCGGCAACGCATCCTATTTGAATCCGTGGCCGGCGACTTACTGCGGGAACTTGGCTACGAAACGGAAGGCCACCGAAAGGAGATCTCGCGCTATGCCCGCTGGGGATGGAACGCCCACTCGCGGATAATGGAGACGCTGGTCAAACTGAACACACATACCGGGACCGATTGGCCCGCCACGGTAGTGCAGATGTCGAAAGCGGCGGTACGTGCCCGGCTTCGACGCTAAGAATAGCGCTTCAAGAGGGCCAAGCGTCCCAAGGGTGTGGCAATGACTGCGGAGTAGGGCCAACCGCCCTCAACTAACCGGCCCATCAGCGCGATGCGGGCTATTGCTCTCGAATGAATAGCCGCATCCGGCTGGCAACGCCGCCAGGCATCACCACCCACGCAGTTAACGCTACACAGATAGCCATTAACGCGTAGTCCACAAAATTGTGACCGCCGCTATCTTTCCAGGTGATCAGGTTTCCAAGTAAATAGGTAATTCGCTGCATTCTCTTACGGGCATCCCCAGGCTCATCTCCAGGATGACGGCAAACTCCTCTCCCGCCCATGGCCCGCTAGTACCGATTCCATCGCTGCCGGTACTTGGCTCTCTAGTACACCGGAATAAACTGATAACTTTCTGTTGCAGCAACAAGACCGGGCTGCCCGCGTGAGCAAGCCGTTTCTTGTGTCCAGTTATTTGTCGGATAGAACGCTGGCGTCCATCGGATTGTATGGGGTGTTAGCGTATTCGGTCAGCCGCCGTATTCGCGTGATCGGCCTGCGTATCGCGCTTGGAGCCAGAAGCGTAGACGTGCCGCGCCTGGTGTTAAGCGAAGTCGCCTGGATTCTGGGCGTTGGTTTGACCATTGGCATCCTGGCGGCGATTTTCCTCACCAACCCGCTGGCAATGTTCCTGGTGGCTGGCTTGGAGCCTTCCGCGCCTTGCGGGCCGACCCGGCCGTGGCCTTACGGTACGAGTAGACCGTTCTGCCGGCTGGGCGTTGGCGAAAACTATTGAATCCCCATCGCCAACCGATAAGCTGAGCAGGAATTATGAAACAGCCCTCTGTCAGAATGATTTCGTTGCACCTGGAGCGCAAGGAAGCAGCCGCCTGCCAAGCGTTCATGCGGGCAAGCGAGCAGGCCGAAGCCAGAATCATTGCGGCGATGGAGGGCCTCCGGCCGCTGCGCGAAAAGCTGGAGCAAGCCAGATTGGATAGAGCTGCCTTTATTGCCGGGCAAGCGATCCCCGCCGCCGAATCTGCAATGCCGGAACCGGAGTCGGAACAAGTGAGCGCGAATCTCTCACTCTCGGCGCTCGCGCGCTCTCTCAACACACAGACCTCGGCCGCGCCTGAAAAGCATCTGCTAGTGCTCGTCGAGCCTCATAAGACACCAGCCTAGACTGGTCCAACCGATTCAAGCGGCGTATGCGCGACACTGTCCATATGGCAATGTGCATATGACTTGGATTCACTGGTCGCTCCTCTCCGCGCTGGCCGCCGCTGCTACTGCCATCTTCGGCAAGATCGGCGTCGCGCAGATCGATTCGAACCTAGCGACGGCGATCCGCACCACCGTTATTCTCGTGTTCAGTTGGGGAATTGCCCTGGCCACGCGCCAACCCGGCGCGCTTTCCCGCATCTCGCCGCGGACCTGGATTTTCCTGGGGCTCTCCGGCTTGGCAACCGGCGCGTCCTGGCTTTGTTACTATCGCGCGCTGCAGTTAGGTCCGGCCTCCAGAGTGGCACCGGTCGACAAGTTGAGCGTTGCTTTGGTGATCGTGCTGGCCGCGCTATTCCTGGGAGAACCGCTGACGTTGAAGAAATGTCTTGGGGGATTGCTGATTGTCGCCGGCGCGGTTACGCTGGCATGGGAGTAGGAGCAACGCTTGGCGCGCAACGAAGGAGGGAGTGGCGCGACCGATGCCGCGCCCTGAATCAGACGTCTTTGGACTCGAACATAAGAAGTTCGACGCCGGCCTGTGCGAAATTAGCCAGATCTCCCGCCGCCGCTTGGCCTTCCGGGGAACCCAGCCCCCGCTGCAACGAGTCCGCCGAATCAAAGCTCAGAATTGCTGCAAGGTAATAGGGCGAATCGCCCAGCGGCCCGCCGACCGGCCCGCTATTCACCTCATAGCGGAGTAGGCCTGGTACCTTCTTTGCGATCCCCAGGTGGGTCCCGAAATAATACGCATCGAACGCAGCGGTGTCCGCTGGTTTCTTATACAGTGCAACGAGTTTCGCCATTGCCATATCTCCTCAGCCCAATACCGTAACATGCTATGGACCTTGCCGGTCCAGCGGATTTCACCCTTCCATATGCCGCCGTAAATCATCCGTGCGGAAACAGTGCGCCAATGCGGTCTCCTTCAAAATCCGACCCGTCCGCACCAGTTCCGCCAACGACTGCTCCATCGTAATCATTCCATCCGCGCGGCCAATGGAAATCTGCGACCGCAGTTGATGGTCTTCTCCGCGCCGGATCAAGTTACGAATCGCATCCGAGGCCATCATCACCTCCAGCGCCGGGTAACGCCCAACCCCGTCGGCAGCCGGCACAAGCTGCTGCGACACCACTGCCAGCAGCGCCAAAGACAATTGCTGCCGGATCTGTGGCTGCTGCGCCGCGGGAAACGAATCTAGAATCCGTGAAACCGCCTGCGACGCATCGTTCGTATGCAAGGTGGAAAACACCAGATGCCCGGTCTCCGCCGCGGTCAGGACTGTAGCCATGGTCTCTGGATCGCGCATTTCTCCCACCAGTATTACGTCAGGTGTCTGGCGCAGGATGCTGCGCAGGGAATTCACGAAAGCCGGCGTGTCGTGCCCCACCTCAATCTGCTCTACAATCGAGCTGCGATTCGGGTGCTGGTACTCAATCGGATCCTCAATGGTCACAATATGGTCGCGCCGCTTGTTGTTGATCAGGTCGATCAGCGCCGCCAGGGTGGAGGTTTTGCCGCAACCTGTGGGGCCTGTCACCAGCACCAGTCCCTGCCGGCGTTCGGCCAGGCGGTTGAGGCCCGCTGGCAGATGCAGCGATTCGAGCGTCGGAATCCGCGCCGGAAGCAGCCGTATACTCGCAGCCAGCGTGCCCCGTTGATGATGCACGTTGGCGCGGAACCGCCCGATCGTCTCCCGCACAAAGCAAAAATCCACCGATTTGCTACCCTGCAATTCTTCGAACTGTGCGTGGTCCAAAAGCGGCAAAACCAGGCGCGAAATGTCGTCCGACGATAAAACCGGCCCAGTAGCGGGTGTTAAAGCCCCATTTACCCGCATGGCCACCGCCGAACCAGTCACCAGCAACACATCGGAGGCGTTATTCTTGGCCGCATAAGACAGCAACTGGTCCAAGCTGGTTGATACTGCAACCAGTTGCGGCGTCCTTCGTTCCGGAGCCCGCGACCCAGGGGCCGCCCGGTTCAGCTCCTCCACAATCCGCGAAAGTTCGTTATCGTAACCAGCCATACAAAATACTTCCTTATTCCTTGATTCATTCCGCGAACGTGCGCCGTCTAAATCTATGACGGCGGCGGCAGTTTTGTTGTGGAAACGAATACGGGGCCGCTGCCGTCCGTCTGTTACACTAGAGTAATCGTAGAAGGTGCGGGTTGTAACCCGAAAAGGCTGGAATTCTATGAATAGCGGCTTTAAATTGGTTGTTGTCACATCGTCCACCGTACTGGTGGTCTTCTTGCTGTTGGGAGCAGTTCTGGGCCGCAGCGCTTCTCCGGAAGACGCCTACCGTCACCTCGCCGTCTACACGGAGGTGTTGTCGCGGATCAAGAGCGAATACGTAGAAGAGCCGGACATCAAGAATGTGACTTTGGGAGCGATGAATGGATTGCTCGAATCCATCGACCCGTACGCCAGCTACCTGAACGCCGAGCAGTATAAACAGTATGTCAAGAATCAGGATTCCCGGAAAGCAAGCGTCGGGCTTATTCTGTCGAAGAAGTTTGGATACGTCGGCGTGGTGGATTCCATTCCAGGTTCCTCTGCCGCGAAAGCCGGTATAAATACCGGCGATCTGCTGGAGAGCATTGGCGGCATAGCTACGCGCGACATGCCGCTGGCCTACGCCGAAATGTTGCTCGCCGGGGATGCGAATACTTCGGTCGAATTGTCAGTCCTACGGCTGCGCAAGCCCGAGCCGCAGAAGGTCACGCTGGCCCGCGCGGCGGTCAAGTATCCGGCCATAACATCCAAACTGTTGCCGGACGATATTGGCTTGGTTCAAATTCAGTCGCTTGATGGCACGAAGGTGAACGACGTAGCCGCGGCGCTGGCCCAGTTGCAAAAGCAAGGCGCCAAGAAGTTCTTGCTCGACCTGCGGAATTCCGCCGCTGGGAAGCCGGAAGACGGTGCAACCCTGGCGAATCTTTTTGTGGATAAGGGAACCCTCACTTACCTGCAAGGCCAAAAGGTACCTCGTCAGAATTTCGACGCCGATCCTGCCAAGGCACTTTACAAGCAACAACTGGTTCTAATCACAAATCGTGGCACCGCGACAGCCGCGGAAGTGGCCGCAGCCGCTTTGCTGGATAGCAAGCGTGTGGAGATTGTGGGAGAACGGACCTATGGCGATGCGGCCATGCGCCGGGCTATCTCGATGGACGACGGCGGGGCGGTGATTCTCTCCGTGGCCAAATATTATTCTCCTTCCGGCAAAGCGATTCAGGATACTGGCGTCACGCCGACCATTCTGGTAACAGACAACGACGGAACCGCGGATAGCGAAGAAGAGGCGCAGCAACCCGACGCGCAGCCCAAGAAAGAGGGCGACGCTTTGATGAAGCGTGCGATTGAAGTCTTGACAAAGGGTAAGACCCAACAAACCGCGAAGAAGGAATAAAGTAGTACTCTCAACGATATGCCAATGTACGAGTATAAGTGCCAGAAGTGCGGGCACGTTTTCGAACTGATCCAACGATTCTCCGATGCTCCGTTGACCGTGCATGAAAGTTGTGGCGGAGATTTAGAAAAGGTAGTCTCCGCGCCCGCGTTCCATTTGAAAGGAAGTGGCTGGTACGCCACCGATTACGCAAAGGGCTCCGGCGCGAACCCTGCTCCGAAACCTGCCGGCGATGCGGCAGCAAAGTCAGACTCCAAGTCCGACGGCAAGTCTGATAGTAAGTCCGACGGCAAGTCCGATTCAAAATCCGAAAGCACGCCGGCACCCGCGACTGCTACACCCACTGCGACAAAAGATTCGTCCACAAAGTAGACTAGTGGGAGGAGCCCAGGTATGTCATCCTCTCGACGTCATTTTCTTCAGTCCACTGCCGCTATCGGTTTAGCCGCACAATCGCTCGCCGCGCAGGCGGGCAAGAAGCTGTCCCCCAATGACAAGATTCGTGTTGCGCTAATAGGCGCTGGCGGGCAAGGCTCCGGGGATGCAGATTCTTCGCTGGCGCAGCCCGGTGTCGAGTTGATTGCGGTGAGCGACATCTACGACGGACGCCTCACCCGCGCAAAAGAACGCTGGGGCAATCACCTCTTCACCACGCGCGACTATCGCGAAGTGCTCGCCCGGCCCGATATCGACGCCATTATCGTCGGCACTCCGGACCACTGGCACGCGCAGATTTGCGTAGATGCGATGAAGGCCGGTAAAGACGTCTACTGCGAAAAGCCCATGGTGCAGAAAGTAGAAGACGGGCATCGAGTAATCGAGGCGCAGAAGAGCAGCGGGCGCATCATGCAAGTGGGCAGCCAGCGGGTAAGCTCTATTGTGTATCAGAAAGCGAAGGATCTGTTCCGCCAGGGCGCCATCGGCCAGTTGAATATGGTGGAAGCGTGGTGGGACCGGAACTCAGCCATCGGCGCCTGGCAGTATTCCATTCCGCCCGATGCCTCAGCGGAAAATATCGATTGGGACCGCTTCCTGGGTACTGCGCCGAAGCGGCCGTTTGAGCCCATCCGGTTGTTCCGCTGGAGAAATTATCGCGACTACGGCACCGGCGTGGCGGGAGATTTATTCGTGCATCTTTTCTCCGGCATGCACTTCATCACCGGAGCCATTGGGCCCAGTCGTGTGTTCGCCACCGGAGGCCTGCGCTTCTGGAAGGATGGCCGGGACGTGCCGGACGTCATGCTGGGCCTCTATGAATATCAGGCCAGCGACCAACACCCGGCATTTAATCTTGCCCTCCGCGTGAATTTCGTCAGCGGCGCGGGCGAGAGTTCCGGCTTCCGCTTTGTAGGCAGCGAAGGAATCATGAACGTGGGCAATGGAGTCACGCTGACAAAGACACCGCGCGAAGCCGAGCCGGGCTACACCGTCGACACCTTCCCAAAAGCCGTGCAGGAGCAGTATCTCAAACAGTACCGCGATAAGTATCCGCAAGTCCGCGCAACCGCCGATGCCATTCGCCCCCAAGCGGAGGAGCGTTTCATGCCGCCGCGCGGTTACAACGATCATCTGGATCATCACCGCAACTTCATCCAGGCCGTGCGCACCCGCACCCCCGTGATTGAGGACCCAACGTTCGGGCTGCGCGCCGCCGGGCCAGCGCTGCTTTCCAACATGAGCTACTTTGAACAGCGCGCGTGCAACTGGGACCCGCAAAACATGAAACTGAAAAGCTAATGCAGACCTCGGCAAACGACAAAATCCAAATCGCGCTCATCGGCGCGGGCGGTCGCGGCATGGCCGATACGAAAATCGCGCTACGCATTCCCGGAGTCGCGGTGGTGGCCGCCGCTGACATTTACGACGGACACCTGACACGAGCGAAGGAGCTGTTCGGCAGCGGCGTCTTCACTACGCGCGACCACCGCGAAGTGCTGGCGCGCAAAGACGTGGACGCAGTGATCATCGGCACGCCGGACCATTGGCACGCGCAGATCACACGGGAAGCACTGGCCGCCGGCAAGCACGTGTACTGCGAAAAGCCCATGGTGCACGACATCTCCGAAGGTAAGTCGGTGATCGAAGCACAGAAGGCCTCCGGCCGGGTCTTGCAAATCGGCAGCCAGTATGTCAGCTCCCTGGTTTATCAGAAGGCGCGCGACCTTATGCAGAGCGGAGCCATCGGCGAGTTGAACATGGTGGAGGCCTACCTGGACCGCAACACCGCCATCGGCGCCTGGCAGTATTCCATTCCACCGGACGCGTCCGTATCCACCATCGACTGGGATCGATTCCTGGGCAATGCCCCCAAGCAGCCGTTCGAACCAATCCGCCTATTCCGCTGGCGCAACTATCGCGATTACGGCACGGGCGTCGCCGGCGATCTGTTCGTGCATCTGCTGTCGGGCCTCCACATAGTAACCGGATCACTGGGGCCGCGGCGTGTCTTCGCCACCGGCGGCCTCCGCTTCTGGGACGACGGCCGCGATGTTCCGGACGTCATGCTGGCCACCATGGATTACCCGAAAACCACAGCGCATCCGGAGTTCACCCTGGCATTGCGCGTCAACTTCGCCAGCGGCGTGGCGGAGGAAAACTTCGGCTTCCGCTTCGTCGGCAGTGAAGGCGTGATGACCACCGGCTACAGTTCGGTGAAGCTGGCGAAGGAGCCGCGCGAATCCGAACCCGGCTTCACCACCGGAACATTTCCCAAGGCGATGCAGCAAAAGATGCTGGACGCATACCGGGTCAAGTATCCGCGCAAGCCACTAACGGCGGAGTCGATTGCCATGCAGGGCGAGTCGCGCTATACGACGCCTGCCGGTTACGACGCGAACCTGCACCATCACCAGAATTTCTACGATTCCGTTCGCAACCGGAAGCCGTCGGTAGAGGATGGAGTATTCGGCCTGCGCGCCGCGGGACCGGCGTTACTTACGAACAAGAGTTACTTCGACCGGACGGTTTGCTCGTGGGATCCCTTGGCCATGGCTTAGCGCTCCCGCGGACTGCGCGCCCAATTTAGAACCCACGGCGCGACGTTATTCAGGTTCAATAGAAACTACACGCACCAAGGAAGTACGGTGAATTGGTTTTTCGCGATGCTCCAGTGTGTACAGAACCTGAGCTTCCGCCAGGTAAGCCGCAGCCACGTGTAGCGCGTCTATTGCGCTGAGACCGCACTGTTCCGATTCGCTGCGTGCCACGCTAACGATTGACTCAACATCATTGATCCAAATCAGGGCTTTATCAAAGTACGCCCGATAAAACTCGATCTCCAGCCCATTTTTATGGTAGATCGCCTTCGGCATCGTTTCCAGGTATAAAAACGGGCTCGCACTGAAAGCGCGGGCGTGCTCGTTCATAATTTCTAACGATGGTTTCTGCACTCCCGGTTTTCCGTGATGCGCTGCCAATAGGACGCATGTGTCAAGAAACGTTCGAATCGCCAAGGGCCGCTACCGGGCGGTTCCACGCCGCTCGTCAACTTCCGCAAGGATCTCATCGCGGGACAAAAGCTTGCCCCCGCTGGTCTCATATTCGAGAGCCAGTTCGCTCAGTCTTGAACCAGCCTCGAACATCCCGGTATAATGCCGATGAATTACCGTGCTTAACTCCGTCTGCAGTTTTTTGCTTGGAGGATGTACAACCAAATCGTGAATGACAAGCACAAGACAGTTCAGCATGTGATCGATGCTGCGCTGAGTATAGTTGACTTTTGCGGCTTTCAAATCTTCAAGCGCGCTAACCACTCCCGGCTCATTCTGGTGACTGCCGAGAACTTGCAGCAGTTCATCGAACAAATTGGATTTATTGGCGATCATGTAATCCATTCGTGTCCTATCCACTTTCAGTTTACATCCCTCAAGTGCAGACTGACCGTGGTCGCAAGGCCGCCCTCACCCCTGCAACCGCAGCGCCTCATTCATGGAACCTTGCCGGTAGCCTTCCAGATCCAGCGTCACATAAAGAAAACCCAGCGGCTTAAAAATCCCGGCAAACGCCTTCGCCATCTCCGCCGTCAACGCCTTCTCCATCTCTTCTTTGGCCACTTCAATCCGCACCAGTTCCCCATGGAACCGCACGCGAAACTGCCGGAAACCCAACGCCTTAATCGCCTCTTCGCCCACTTCCACGGTTTTCACCGTTTGCGGCGTCACCGGCGTGCCATAAGGGATCCGCGAACTCAAACAAGCCGAAGCCGGCCGATCCCAAGTCTGCAATCCCGCAATCCGCGACAACTCGCGAATCTCCGCCTTGGTCAAGTCCGCTTCCACCAGCGGCGCTTTCACTTCATGAATCTTCGCGGCATTTTGGCCAGGCCGGTAATCGCCCAGATCGTCCTTATTCACGCCGTAAAGAATATTCGCAACACCCCGCTCCGCACCCACCTGATCCAGCCGCGAGAATAGTTCGTCCTTGCAATGAAAACAGCGGTCCGGCCCATTCTTTACGTAGTCCGGATTGTCGAACTCATACGTCAACACATACTCGTGCCGGAAGCCGTTGCGCCGTGCAAATTCCTCAGCATCTTTCTTGTGCGACTCCGGAATCGACGCCGAATCCGCGGTAATCGCCACCGCCTTCTCACCCAACACGCGCCCGGCTGCCCACATCAGATAAGCGGAATCCGTGCCGCCGGAATAAGCGACAATCACCTGCCCCATGCCCGCCAGGATCGAGAACAATTTCTCCTCTTTCCGTTGCAGTACGACCGAATCCAATACAGGAGCCGCACCGATTCCGGCGATACCAACCAAGGTTGCCATGACCAGATTATATCCCTCTATTGCACCGTCTCATCGCCATTTGGCTCCACCGCCGGCGTCTCCGGAATCGCGCAAGCCGCCGCCACATGATCCGGCTCTTCCATCTTCACCAGCCGCACGCCCTGCGTGGAGCGTCCCGCCTGGCGAATCTGCCCCGACTCAATACGGATGATCTTGCCTTCCTTGGTGATGATCATCAGCTCCGTGTCTTCCTTCACTGACATGATGCTCACCACGTTGCCGATCCGCGCCGTGGTCTTCATATTGATCACGCCCTTGCGTCCACGCGCCGTCAGCCGGTATTCACTCAGCGGAGTACGTTTCCCAAAGCCGTTCTCAGAGATGGAGAGCATCAGTCCTTCCTCTTCCACCACCTCCACGCCCACTAGATAGTCGCCCTCCGCCAGATCCATCGCCCGCACACCGCGAGCCGGACGTCCCATGGCGCGAACTTCTTCTTCCTTGAACCGGATGGCCATGCCTTCGTAGGTGCCCATGAAGATATAGTTCTTGCCGTTGGTAAGCCGCGCCGCAATCAACTCATCGCCCTCATCCAACGACACCGCAATAATGCCGCGCGCCATCGGATTGTTGAACTCAGTCGACTCGCACTTCTTGATCACGCCGTGCTTGGTCACCATCACAATGTATTGATCCGGCGTGTTGAAATCCTTCACTGGCAGGAACGTCTTCACCGTTTCATCCGGCTGCAGATTGATCAGGCTGCCGATGTTCTTCCCTTTGCCCGTAGTGCTAGCGTCCGGAATCTCGTAGATCTTCAGCCAGTAAACGCGGCCCATATTGGTGAAGATCAGCAGGTAGGTGTGCGTCGACGCAATGATCAGGTTCTCAATGAAATCATCCGTCCGCGTACCCATGCCAATGCGGCCCTTGCCGCCGCGGGTCTGCCGCGTGTAGGTGTCCACCGCCGTGCGCTTCAGGTAGCCTTCCCGCGTCACTGTCACCGCAACGTCTTCCACCTGTACCAGATCTTCCAGGTTGATATCGCCCGGATCGTCAATGATCTTCGTGCGCCGCTCATCGCCGAAGTCCTTTTGGACTTCCTTCAATTCCTTGACGATCACGGCCCGCACGGCCTTCTCCGAACCAAGTATTTCCAGGTACTCGCCGATCATGCGCTGGATTTCCGCCAGCTCATCCAGAATTTTCTGCTGCTCCATGCCGGTCAGGCGTTGGAGCTGCAATTCGATAATCGCCTGCGCCTGCCGTTCGCTGAAATCGAAGGTGGCGATCAAGCCCTCACGCGCTTCTCTCGGATTCCTCGACCGGCGGATCAACTCGATCACCGCATCCAGATTATCCAGGGCCTTCTTGAAACCAAGCAAAAGGTGTTCGCGCTCGCGAGCCTTGCGCAACAAATAATCGGTGCGGCGCCGGACCACGTCGACGCGATGGTCGATGAACCGCTTGATGCAATCGATCAGCCCCAACTCGCGCGGCTGCCCGTTCACAATGGAGAGCATGATCACGCCGAAGTTGATCTGCATCTGCGTCTGCTTGTACAGATTGTTCAGGATCACATCGGCCTGCTCGCCGCGCTTCAACTCAAACACAATGCGCATTCCGTCGCGATCGCTCTCGTCGCGAATTTCCGAAATGCCTTCGATCTTCTTCTCGTTCACCAGGCCGGCGGCATGCTCAATCAACCGCGCCTTATTCACTTGGTAGGGAAGCTCCGTTACAATCAGCGCCTCACGGCCACCCTTCTCCATCGGCTCCACTTCCGCCTTGGCGCGAAGCTTCAAGGACCCGCGTCCGCGCGTGAAGTAATCATGGATGCCGTTGTGTCCCAGCAGATAGCCGCCAGTGGGAAAATCCGGGCCGGGAACCATCGGCAGAATATCGATCAACGTCAACGCCGGATTGTTCACCAGCGCGATGGTCGCATTCACAATCTCGGTCAGATTGTGCGGCGGAATGTTCGTCGCCATGCCCACCGCGATACCGGACGAACCGTTCACCAGCATGTTCGGCACACGCGTTGGCAGTACTTCCGGCTCTTCTTCGCTATCGTCGAAATTCGATTTGAAATCGACCGTTTCCTTATCGATGTCTTCCAGCAGCGACGCGGCAACGCGCGACAATCGGGCTTCTGTATACCGGTAGGCCGCCGGTGGATCACCGTCCACGGAACCAAAATTTCCCTGCCCGTCAATCAACAGGTAGCGCAGCGAAAAGTCCTGCGCCATTCGCACCAATGCGTCGTAAACCGAGGCGTCTCCATGCGGGTGAAACTTTCCCAGAACCTCGCCGACAATCTTGGCGCACTTTCGCGTTGGGCGATTGTAGTTCAAACCCATTTCGCTCATGGCGTAAAGAATGCGCCGGTGCACCGGCTTCAATCCATCGCGGATATCCGGAAGCGCCCGGCCAATGATGACGCTCATCGAATAGTCGAGATACGACTTGCGCATCTCGTCTTCAATATTTACCGGAATCAGACTCTTGTTGATGTCGCCGCCAGGCGGAATCGGTGGAACAGGGTTCTGCGGATCTGACAAATGGAGCTCCTAAACACGACGAATTTCGTCGTTTCTTCGCCTCTGCTGATATATCGGGAAGTAGCCTTAATTTTAGCAGATTGGCGGCGTTTCAGCAGGTCAATACTCGAACTGAATGAAGAATTGCACCTGCCGGGCATTGAGCGTTTCCACAACGCCCCGATAAGAAGAAAGCAAGCTCCCCGCCGCCTGGTAAAACGGACTCACCCGCAGCGCATTCGTATGGTTCAAAATGTTGAACGACTCCACTCCCATCTGCAACACCGCGCGGTTTTCATGCACCGGAAACGTCTGCATCAAGCGTGCGTCCAGCGCAGTAATCCCCGGCGTAAAATACGGATTGCGCCCCAACCCCGCCGGCCTCGCGCTCAAAGGATACGCACCCGTGCGGTAAGTGTCGGTGCTATTCAGCGCGTTCAAGGGCCGCCCGCTGCCATATGTGAAAATGGGCGCCAGCGTCAGATGATCCATCAATTCGAACAGACCGCTGGCGGCGAACCGGTGCCGCTGGTGCTGCCGCGATAACGCCCAATCCTGCGCCACATTCCCAGGATCCAGCGGCTGCTCATCATAGTCGGACGCGTCGTCGTGCGCGACCGCCAGGTTATAGGAAAACAGATACGCCATCTCCTTCGTCAGACGGCGATTTACCGAGAACGAAACTCCGTTGTATGTAGACTTCGCCGTTTGCTCCAGTTGGAAAACGGGACCGCTCGTCGCGCCTGCCTCGATATTTCTGGTCCGCGGCAAATGCCGGCCCACCACCGACGAATACTCCACGGAGAGAGTAGTGTCCTTCCCCAAACTCCGCTCGACGCCCGCACTGAACTTGCGGCTGAACGTTGCGGGGAAATCCGCAGCCGCCTGATAACGCGCCCGCAGCAGCGGCCCGCCGCCGTACTGGAACTCTTCCCACGCATGCACGCCGTCTTTCTGAATGGCATCGTTCAAATACGCCAGCGGATAGCGGTCATAAAACAATCCGAAGCCCGTCCGGAAAACGTACGCCGAGGTGCCCGACGGGTTCCACGCCAGCCCAACACGCGGCGCAATATTGCGGCCAGCGGAAGGGATCGCCGCGGGTAACCACTGCCGGTCATAGCGCACGCCCGCATCCAGGCTCAAACCCGTCGCAATCTGCCAGCGGTCCTGCGCCCAAACCCCCACCGGCACCGTAGCGATCCTCGTCCGCGGATCGCCCATCGCCCGAATGTACAGATCCGGCGCACCAGCCTGATACCGCGCCAGCGTTGGGTAAATGAAAATTCCGCCAAACCGGTTGGCGATACTGGAATCTAATCGAATGGGATGCACGCTGCCGCCAAAACTAAATTGATGATGCCCGCGAACCACGTGAATACTATCCACCACCTCCGCATGTTTCTCCGTCCGCGCCGCGTTCAACCGGTAGGATTGGCCGAACGTAATCACGCCCGGAATCTCAATCATCGGACCAATGGAATTCGGCGTGATGCCCACCGTCCGCTCCGACACCTGTCCGCGAAGATCGTTCACTAGCGACGGCGTGATCACGTAAATCCAATCCCCCACCATGGAATGGTCGCGTGTCAGGCTGCTGCCGCGGGCCGAGGCATCGGTGAAATTCTCGCCGTCCTGCATGTCGTGCGACGTGCGTCCACGTGAGAATGCGTAGCGTCCAGATAGCGTGTGCTTCGCCCCAATCTGGTGATTGAGCTTTAGCGAGAACTCCGTTTGCGAAGAACTCGCCGGGAATAGTCCGCGAGTCAGCGATTGCGGCAGCACAACGCCCCCCGGAGTCTCTGAGAATTCTTCGCTCCTCTCCCACTCCTGCTCCAGCGCCAACGAGAAGAAAGTCCGGTCCCGAACAATGGGGCCGTTCAACGAAACGCCCGGCTGGTATCGGCGGTACTCCAGATTCCGGTTCACCGGCGCCTCCGGATTGCGCGCGTTGGAGAATTCGTTCTGCGTGAAGAACGTCCCATCACCATGCCATTTATTAGTGCCGGATAGCGTCACCAAATTCACCGATCCACCGGCTGCCCCGCCGGATTCAGCGTTAAACGACGCGCCAGTCACGCGAAACTCCCGTACCATCTCAAGTCCCACGGCCACCCGGCTGCCGCCCGTAGTTTCGTCGCGATTATCCACGCCATCTATGGAAAGGCTGTTATTGCGGCCGCGCATCCCGCCAAAGCTGAAACCGCTATCCGTGGATGCACTGCGCACCGCCGAACTAGACCGTTGCGCGCCAGACCCGGCCGAAGGCGCCACGCCGGGGGCAGTCAACACGATGTTTAAGTAATTCCGATTCTGTGACGGCGTCTCCTCTACCCGTTCATTCCCCAAGGCAACACTGGCGCTGGTCGCGGTGGTTTCCAGTGCGTTGGCCTGCTCAATCACTTCCAGGCGCTCGGCCACTTGAGCCAGTTTCATATCGATGCGCTGTACCACCGTCTGCCCTACCGATACGTTCAGCTCCTTGATCACCGTAGTGCCGAACCCTTCGTGTTCCAGCCGCAGTTGATAGGCGCCCACCTGCAGCGCCGCGATTCGGAAGTTCCCTTCCCCATCCGTAGCGGATTCACGCACCAGTCCGGTATCCAGCTGCGTCGCCGTCACCCGCGTTCCCGCCAGCGCCGATCCGCTGCCATCCAGCACAGTTCCCTGAATCACGCCGCGAGCCGATTGCATTTGCGCCATCGCCGGCGCCGCAATTAAGATTGCAAGTAGATACTTCTGCATCAGCTGACGGGCCCTTCTCCGCGCGAAAGCGCCGTGATAATAAACTCCTTCCTGTCCGCCGCGGACTGTACCGTGGATTCTATCGCCAGCCAGTAAATCACCAACGCCAGCAACAGGTCAAACAGCAGCACGCCATAGAACGCAAGCTCGGAATCGAATGCGTATCTCGCACCGTATGCCAAAGCGATGGGCGCCGCGACCAGCAGATAAATGAACATTAGCGTTGCCTGCACTCGTCCCGCTGAACTGCGCCGCCAGGATTGATCCGGGTCTACCGCGCGCGGATTCCTGACGGACATCATGTTGCCAATGGAGAGCAGGAATACCGCTATCGTCATGGCCACGCAAAACGTCTCCAGCAGCGACGCCGCAGTCACCGGCATGCGCATCAGGCTGCATATCAGAAAGATCAGCAGGATTTCCACCATCACAAAAAACATCGCTGTCAGGTTCTTCGCCAGAATCACGGTGGACATCGGCACCGGCACGGAATAGTAAAGCTGCACCGCCCCGCGATCGAAACCGAAGATGTTCCATATGCACACTTCTCCCAACAGCATCACCGAATAAACGGTCACCGCCGTCAAATAGTGGTTGGAAAGACTGGAAGCTGAACTGCCGCCTTTGAACGCCAGCGGAAGCCAGATCAGCAAGCCGAACGAGAAGCCCATCAGAAATACCAGACGGAACCGGGCCGACCTTGTCAGCACGCGCATCTCTTTTTCCACCAGCACACCCAGCGGGTCGGGCAGCAGTTTCGGCAACAGTTGGAACAATCGTTCCAGTAATCCAATTCGATTCGATTGAACCGTGTCCTTCGCCTGAATCTCGGTAACATCCACCCGCAAATTCCGTTCGAACTGCCAGCGTCCAAATGCAAAAGCAAGCGCAGTCCAAGCCGTGATGATCAATAACGGCAGCATCCCATTGCGGTTCGTCGCCAGTCTGCCCGCCGCCACCCAAGGAAGATAAAGCGTAGGCTGGGCTGAAAGAAGCCGTCGCAGTGTCACCGGGTCGCCAGTTCGCAGCAGCAGTTGCGGCACGGCGGCCAGCAGCACCATGCCAAACACCATCACCTCGCGAATTCGCTTCCGGGCGAACAAGCGTCCGATCAAATCGCGCAACCCTGCCGATAGAAACAGATTGAAGGCAACGTAGATCACCAGACTGAAAGCGCACCACACGGGCAGGTGCGGATTGAATAGCAGTCCCACAAACGCGCCAGCCACCATAAACAGCATCTCTGCCGCGGTGGTCACTCGCAGCAACACTTCAATGGTGAATAGTTGGGAATGCGGCACGGGATACACCGCCAGCCGCCGCAAATCGAGCGAAAGTCCGGTGCTCACCATAAGAATCGGAATCAGCTGCCAGTAAAGGGTCAGGAGCATCAGCCCCGACGGCATGATCCGCGAGAGCAGCGCAGGTTCTGACTCAGCGCAGATCAGACCCTCTGACACCGCAGCCACAATCCAGACGCCATACCAAAGCGAAGTCACTGCAATGCTGACCGCGTCCGACGTGCCTGCCCGCGGAAAGTGATTGCGTATCGATTTCCACTGCGCCCAAAGTATCGCTAGTGCTTGCGAGCGCATGTCAAAGCCAGGCCGGGCTTTCCCCCATGCGATCCGCGCCCACTACCCGAACAAAGATATCTTCCAGGCTTTCTGATCCCGAACGGAGCTCGGAAATGTTACCCTCGGTGACAATCTTGCCGTCGTGAATTATGGCAATCCGCTCACAAAGCCGTTCCACCACTTCCAGCACATGCGACGTAAGAAAGATGGTGGCGCCCTGCCGCACCTGATCGATCAGGATATCTTTCATCAGCCGCGCACCCACCGCATCCACGCCTTCAAACGGTTCGTCCATCAGGAACAGTTGTGGCCGGTGAATTAAGGAAGCCGCCATGGCCACGCGCTTGCGCATTCCTTTCGAATATTCGCCAATCAGCTTGCGGCTGCTGCCGTCAAGCTCGAAAAGCGCGATCAGCTCCCGCGCCCGCTCCCGCGCAACGTCTCTCGGTAAGCGGTACATTCGCCCGACGAACTCCACGTACTCCGGTCCAGTGAGGTGGTCGAATAACAACGATTCAT
This sequence comes from Bryobacterales bacterium, assembly GCA_038230275.1. Lineage (GTDB taxonomy): Bacteria > Acidobacteriota > Terriglobia > Bryobacterales > Bryobacteraceae > JANXXV01. The sequence continues at coordinate 14,466 of JBBRNO010000055.1, read as the reverse complement.
CGGGCACCACGCCGATCCGCGTTTTGATCTCAACTTCACGCGCCGGCATCGGCAATCCCAGCAGTTCAATGGTGCCAGAGGTGGGCGGCGCCAATCCCATCAACATCCGAATCGTGGTGGTCTTCCCCGCTCCATTCGGTCCAAGAAAACCAAAGAAGCAACCCTGCGGCACAATTAGGTTGAGACCATCCACCGCAGCCTTCGCGCCATACACCTTTCGCAGGTCGCGGACAACGATGGCCGAGGGAACTTCCGTCATGGATATATTCCCATGGTAACCGCAGCCGCAACCAGAGACTATCGGCGGGCAGCTTCGGCGGGGCGCGCAGGTTTGACGTCCAGGTATTCAATCCAGCTGGTCATCATTTCTTCTTCGGACTTATCTCCCCAACGGATCACTTTTCCGGGATCGGGATTCGCCGCGTTGTTCGGGCTGTTGTCGTAATGCGCGGTCACAATCAGTGTGCTCCCCTTCTCCACTCGCACCGGTTCCATCAGGCGGTAAACCAGTTGCCAGTTGAAATCGTAACGCGGAACAGCCAGCAGAATTTCATGTTCGCCATTGGGCCGTACCAAATCGTACGTAATATCCTTCCCCCGATAGTGCATGTGAGGAGTGAACGACAACAGCAGCGTGTCTTTCTCAAAGGTGATGCAGCGCTTCACTTCCTGATTGGGCTCGTTCGCCGGAATCTGCATGAAGAAGTTTCGCAGATCCATCCTCCGCAGCACCTGCTCGGGCGGGCCCGGCGCAAGATACAGGCCCACGCTGGTCCGGTCGGTCTGGCGTTCGCCCGGCGTATTCGCGTAGTGGATCACAAATTCCAACTTCGCCCCTGGCGGAATCCACTTCGCGGTGCCAGCCGGGAAAACATCCGGCGGCCGGCCTGGCAGAAACGCAGCCAGCGAACCTTCCTGAAATCCTGTCAGGTTCGGCAGCTTCGGCGCATTGGCGGCACAAGCATCATTCACAACGGGAGCGTCCATACGGATCCGGCTCAGCTTTCCTTCATGGATCAGGAACTTGCTCAATTGCGGCATCGCCTCCAGAGACGACGGCGCCATGGTGGCCGCATCCTGCACCAGAATCACGTGAACGTGATGCACTACCCGCCGGTTACCCGGAAGAATCTCGGCCGCGCGAATCCATTTGCCCTCGGTGAAATTCGTGGCCACGGTGAAATGTTCGTAGGCATCCTGACCCGGCGTAATTTTGAAGTCTTCCCCGATGTCGATCACCAGATCCGGCTTGCCCAGGTGCCAGCCTTCGGTAAACGCCGGCGGCGCAGGCATCTCACGGGCATCGCCGGCGGGTGCACCCGCATCCACCCAGGCCTTGATGGTTTCGATCTCCGTCATCGACAGCCGAGCGTCGTTGGAGAACTTACCATGACGCGGATCGGCAAACCACGGAGGCATCTTGCCATTGATCACCGCCGCGCGAATCGACTTCGCCCACGGCCGCGCGGACTTATAGTCCAGCAGCGACATCGGTGCAATGTCTTTCGGCTTATGACAGCCTACGCAGTGCTGGATAAAAATCGGCGCAATGTCTTTGCTGAAGGTGGGCGCCGCAACCAATGCTGCCGGTGCCAGTAGAAGTGCCAGATATTTCATGGTCTCTATTCCGTAATGCCAGTCTACATGGCCTTGCACCCCGGCGCCAGCGCCCCCGGCCTGTATACTCGGGTTATGGACCCAATCACCAGCGCAAGTTTAGGCATTTTGATGCGGTGGATACACCTCATCTCGGTTGTCACGGCGATCGGAGGTCTGCTGTATTCCAGCCTCGTGGTTGCACCCGCGCTTAGCGCTCTGGCTGCGGAAACCCGCCCGGCATTTGCCGCCGCTGTCAACGACCGCTTCCGCCCGCTGCTTCGCCTCTCCCTGTTCACCTTAATCGTTTCGGGCATCTACAATCTGGTGACGAAAGCGAACCTTCCTCCCGGTTATCACATGTGGTTCGGCATCAAGATGCTGCTGGCGTTGCACGTCATTGCAGTGTCGTTCTTGCTCTCCAGTGGCTCCGTAACTCCGGAGCGAAGACGCCGCATGACCACCGGCGTAGTAATTTCCGGCGGACTCATCGTATTACTCTCGGCCTATCTCCGATTCCTTACCAACTGGATGCAATCGTGAATACCGCCGGCTATGAAGCTCTCCACCGTGGACCTGCGGCTTGGATTGACCTTTCAGGCCGCGGCAAAATCCGCGCCACCGGGGAAGATCGTGCCCGCCTGCTGCACGCAATGACGACGAACCATGTCCAACAATTGGTGCCCGGCCAAGGCTGTTACGCTTTTTTCCTCAGCGCCCAAGGCCGCATCCTCAGCGATGTGAATCTGTTTTGCCTTCCTGACGAGTTCCTACTCGACACGGAACCGGAAACGCGCCGCAAGGTGTTCGATCACCTGGACAAGTTCATCATCGCCGACGACGTAACGCTGGAAGACGTCACCGGCAGCCTGGCCACGGTCAATGTGGAAGGACCTCTATCGGAGCAAACCCTGGCGTCGCTCGATGTCCCAATTCCCGCCTCCCCGTGGGACATCCTGCCATGGGGCAGCCGGTGGATTGCTCGCGTGAACAGCACCGGCTCCCCGGGCTTCTCCATTTTCACCCCGCCCGAGACAAAGCCCGATCTCATCGCGCAACTGGAATCCGCCGGGGTTGTGGAAGTAGACGCCGAAGCAGCGGATGCGGTTCGATTGGAGCACGGCAAACCCCAATACGGCCTCGACATCACCGAGGCGCACATCCCGCAAGAGACGCAGCAGATGCACGCGCTGCACTTTTCCAAAGGCTGCTATCTGGGACAGGAAATCGTCGAGCGAGTCAGATCGCGGGGGCATGTGAACAAGATGCTGGCATCGCTGGAAATCGACACACAAGAGGCGCCTATGACCGGCACGAAGGTGCAGTCGGCGGGAAAAGATGCCGGCGAAATCACCTCCGCTGCCTTCTCGCCCAGCCGGGGCAAAGTAGTCGCGCTGGCGATTGTTCGCGTGGATGCGTTGGCGGCAAAGGAATTGACGGTCAACGGCCACCCCATTACCGTGGTAATGTAAAGCATGGCACTGGCCCATTCAAAGGTTACCGGGCAAGGGCAGATTTCAGTCCCAGCCGGCATTCGCCGAAAGCTCGGCATTGGCCCCGGCTCAATCTTGGAATGGGAAGAAGTGGACGGCAAGATTGTTGTTCGGCGCGCTAGCCGTTTCAGTTCCGAAGACATTCATCAGGTTCTGTTCGGAGCTCGGAAACCGCAAGCCAAAAGTGTCGATGATCTAAAAGCCGGCATCCGGAATTACGCCCGGAAGCGTTATGCTCGCGATTGATACGAATGTTCTGGTGCGCTTAATCACCCGGGATGATTCCCGTCAAGTCGTCTCAGCCGAGAGCTTTATCGCCAAGGGAGCGTGGGTTTCGCTGCTTGCTCTGGCCGAAACCACCTGGGTACTTGCCAGCGTCTATGAACTGGGGCCGAAGGACTTAGCTAAGGCAATTGAAATGTTGCTTAACCACCATGTCTTAACACTGCAGGATCCCGAGACGGTGGCAGCGGCTTTGGAACTGTTCCGGGCAAAACCGGCACTGGGTTTCTCAGATTGCCTCATGCTGCATCTAGCCCGCAAAGCCGGACATCTCCCGCTCGGCACGTTTGACCGGAACCTGGGTAAGATCGACGGAACGCAAAAGCTATAGCGGCCCGGAACGCGTCCTCAATCATGCCACTTTTCCTGAATTCCCCCCCCCCGGGGGGAATACAGAATAATTCCAGAAACTTCCGTTGCTTCGATGTCTTCTTTGGTTCCAGGTGAGGCATGGCAGAATAGCAGCGGCGTATCGGGCAGGCATTGTCGATAAAGCCGACGTCGAGTCCAATATCAAGGCTCTGCTGGCAGATCGCTAAGCCAACATCGCGTCCAACAAATCTTTCGAAATATCCAAATTCCCCTTGTATCCCGTCCCCAACTGAATCGACGGCTTGTTCCCGCCATGGAAATCCGAACCGCCGGTCACCAGCAATCCATACTTCCGTGCCAGTTCCAGATACCGCGCCGAATCCGCCGCCGTCTGGTCTGAGTGATACACTTCAATCGCCCGCAGTCCCCAGCCGGCAATCTGCCCGATCAGTTCATCTTCGTCCGCATGATTCCGCTTCCCCAATCGGATCGGATGCGCCAGTGACGAAATTCCGCCGCCATCGGCAACCCGCTCGATCGCCTCTTCCACGCTCGGCTCATCCCGGTCCACATACCCCGGCGCCGATTCGTCCAGATACTTCGCAAACGAATCCTGAATGCTGCTACAATATCCCTTCTCCACCAGAAGCCGCGCAAAGTGCGGACGCCCGGCCATGCTCCGCCCCAGCGCATTCACTTCTTCAATCTGAATCTCCACGCCCAGCGACCGCAACCGCTCCGCCAACCGCTCATTCCGGTCGCGCCGCGCCGCCTGCATTTTCAAAACCCATTCGCGAAACCCAGCCGACGGGCCGCCATGCAGAAAGTAACCCAGCAGGTGAACCGTCTTCGTCTTCGGATTTCCCAACGCCGTACTGATCTCAATCCCGCACAACAAATTCAATCCGGCGGCATCGGCGTAGGGCCGCGCCTCTTCATATCCGGAAAACGTGTCGTGATCGGTAATCGCCAGCGCGTCCAGCTTCAAATAGTCCGCGGCCGTCACTAATTCTCGCGGCGAATAAGTCCCATCGGACTCGCTGGTGTGGCTGTGAAGATCGATCACAGCAGGTGCAGCTCCTTCAACTTAGCCATCACTTTCGCCACGCTATCCTCAATCTCTTCTTTCGAGGAATCAATCGATACTTCCGGATTCGCCGGCGCTTCATAAGGATCGGAGACGCCGGTGAAAGAGGCGATCTCGCCGGCCAGCGCTTTCTTGTACAGACCCTTCACGTCACGTTCCGCCAGCACTTCAATCGGGCAGTGAACGTACACTTCCACGAAATTCGGAATCGTCGCGCGCACCTCTTCCCGCACCGCGCGGTAGGGCGAAATCGCCGCTACAATCGCAATCACACCATTCCTGGAAAGCAACTCACAAACGAACCCAATCCGCCGGACGTTGATGTCGCGATCTTCCTTGCTGAACCCAAGCCCCTTCGACAAGTGCGTCCGGACCACGTCCCCGTCCAGCAACTCCACCTTCGCCCCGGCCTCTTTCAACTGCGCGTAGACTCGCTCAGACGCAGTGCTCTTTCCCGCGCCGGAAAGGCCGGTGAACCAAATCGTAAATCCCTTATGCATTCTGTATATTCGTGCGGTTGCCGCTAAGCACGTCTCGGATCAGCACGTCCAACGTCCGCTCCGCCCTGCCATCCGGCGTAAAGTGAATGCCGCATTCCTTGTTGGCGTCCTGTTCCCACCACCATCGGCCCGCCCGCTCGTCCTCGCCTGCTTGCGTAGCCCGCGTGCACGGTCCACACCCGATGCTGGAATAGCCCTTGGCGTAAAGTGGGTGCCGCGGAACATCATTTACGCGGATATACTCTTCAACCTGCTCTTTTGACCAGTCCGCCAGTGGACTCAACTTCACCCGTCCGTCCGCCTCTTCCACTTTCCCCAACGATTCCCGCGTCTCTGATTGCGACCGCCGCAATCCCACTGCCCACGCCCGGAACTCTTGCAGCTTCCTCTCCAGCGGCCGCACCTTGCGCAGATGGCAACACAGCGAACGGTACGGCACCGACTCATAGAACAGATTCGGGCCAAAACGCGTTACCATCGCCTCCAGTTCATCACTCGCCGGCGACACTGTTTCCACCTTCACGCCATAGCGGGAACGCACCGTCTCAATCATCGCGTAGGTTTCTTCCGGCAAACGTCCGGTGTCCAGCGTAATCACCCGGATATTACTGGAAATCCGGGCCGCCATATCCACCACCACCATCCCTTCCGCCTGGAAACTGGTAGTGATCGCCAACCGTTCGCCAAACTCTTGGATCGCCCATTGCAACAGTTCCGCAGGCGCAACGGAGTCAAAATGAGAGTAGGAAGACAGGTCAATTATCCTAAAGCCGATCTGGTTTGCACGCTTTAGTTTGATGATACCATCGGGAACTCAAACGTGGCGCCTGCGGCCTTAATCATCAACTTCCCCGCCCCCAGCATGTGCCCTGAATTGGCATAGAAAACCGCGCCGTCCGTCGATTGTCCGGGGGCCAGCCGTATCTGAACAAAAGCGATCGCGGACGCCGCCGCAGCAGCCTTAATCTTGGCTGACGAAACCTCCGCCAGCGCTGACTGCCGCCGTTGCTCATATCCGTTGGTTGACTTGTACTGCGTGTTGCCGTAAATGCTGGATTCGTACGCCGTAACCAGCTTCACCACATCGCCCCGGCTCGCTTTCTCCACCAGTGAATTCACCACATCCCGCGCCGGCGTCGGCTCAATCGCGCTACCATCTTCCCGATAATACACAAAGTTTTCCGGCTTCAACGTATAGTAAATCTTAGATCCATTAGATACCGCCACCTGCAAAATCGCATAGCCTTTCACGTGCGAAGGAAGCTGCGCGAACATGATGGTCAATTCGTTTCGAGTAAGCGTCTGGTACCTGTACCCACCGGATTCGAACTCGATAATCTGCGCCGGGAGCCCTAAAAAAGTGATCGCAAGAAGCAGGAATATGCGCAGCAAGCGTCCGGGGCTCATAGACCTATCATATGCTTGCAAAGCGTAGACCGGCGCAAGCAAAACCACAATAGTGTTTTATCAGCGTGCATCTGCGTGAATCAGCGGCATGGTTTTTCAAGCCAACCCACTCATCTTCACTTAACTTGAATTGCGTCCAGCTTGACCAGTTCTTTCCGGAACAGCGGATTGTTCGGATAGTCCCGCGTCAGCTCCATCATGAAGTTTCGCGACTGCGCAGGCTGATTCTCCCGCAGGTAATAAATGGAAAGCAGAATCTTGGCAAACGGTTTCAAATAGCGGCCCGACTGCGCCACTTTCCGCATCTTCTCCGCCGCCAGTTCTTTGCTGCCTTCTATGCCGTCGATCTTCACAAACCACTTCGCAAAGAATGGCAGGCTGCCGATCAGGTATTCGCTGAACCCCGTAGTCATATGCGCGTCGACAAACGACGGATGCGCCTTCAGCAGGCTCTGCGCGAAGCCGGTCGATTCCTTGTAATAAGAAAAACTATTCAGCTGCCGCTTCTCAATCAGCGAACTATAGTCGCCGGTCAATCCGGATGCCAGCGCCAGCGCGAACAGCGCATCGGCGTCCTGCGGATTCTTCGCCAGCCGCGCTTGCGCTGATTTCTGCGCATCGCTAATGGTTCGAAAAAACCGGTCCTTCAACGCCGGGTCCGCCTTGATCTTCTTTTTGTCGATCAGCCGTTTATCGTCGGAGAAAAATTCGCCTTCCAGAATTTGCAACCGGTCCAGCTCCTGGAAAAGCAGCGCGGAGGCTCTCACCGCATAGCTCAGTGGATCGGCCGGATCGGTAGCCACCTGTTGATCGATAAACCGGTGCGCTCCCACAAAATCGAAATTGTACAAACGGTCGAAAGCCAGATCCAGCGGAGATGCCACGCACGCCGAAGCGAACAGAATCAGAAAGGCAGCGATCCGTCTCATCCAAACAACCGCTTGAAATATTCCCGCGTGCGCCGCTGAATCTCAGCCAACTTCACCGGCAGCGGTTGATCGTGCAGGCTCTCCGGCGTCCACCGGTGCACCAGATTTGTCAAAACTTCCAAGTGCGATTCAGAGTTCGGCAGCTTCCCTTCCGCATGCCCCGAATACACCCGCAGCCCATGATCGATAGCCCGGTAGAACGTAGCCGCGTCATTCAGAAATGCCGCATCGCTTCGCTCCAGGTGCCCCATTTTTTCAATAATATCGATCCGCTCCGGCGTATTCAGCACTTTATAAAAAATGCCGGCGCTCTTTAACCGCAGATACATCACCGCGAAATCGATATCGTAAAATCCGCCGGGCCCAGCCTTTAACGGATTGCTGGCCCCCTGTTCCTTCTCCAGCCGCGCACGCATGTTGCGCAGGTCCGTGCGCGAACGCCCGCTCTGCCCATAACGCCGCCAGTCCACTTCCTGCAACTCGTGCAGAAACCGCGTCGCCTTAAGGTTGTCACCAATCACGGCGCGCGACTTCATATAGGTGATTCCTTCCCAGGCCTCCGCCGTATTCGCCAGGTATTCCTGATAACCGCTCACCTGCTGCACCAGCGCCCCGTTGCGGCCATTCGGACGCAGCCGCGTATCGATCGCAAACAGCACGCCGCCGCCGGTATAAGCCGTCAGAACGTCAATCAGCCGCTCGGCCACCTGAGTCCAGAACACAATCTCCGGCGCGTCTTCATCAGGCAGCACGAAATTCAAATCCGCATCCGACCCCAGGTCGAACTCCCCCATCCCCAGGCGGCCCATGGCGATCACCATCATCTGCTCACAGGGAACATAGCCAGCCGTCTTCGGCGGATGCGCATCAATCACTTGCTTCACGGCCATCTTGTAGGCGGCGCAAACCACGGCATCGGCCAGTTCGGAGGTGCGCTGCAGCGTAGTGAAAATCGGAATGCTCAGGCAGATACTGGCCGCTTGGATCCGCAGCATCTCCCGCCGGAAAAACCGCCGCAACTGGGTGGCGTCCCCCAGCAATTCGGAAAGGTCGCCGTAGCTCGGATTGACACCGTCGCGCACATGCGCCAGTTCTTCAATCAATTCCGGATTTCGAATCAGCTCTTCCGCAAAGTGCGGGCTGTTCTCAAACAGATCGACCGTATCCGCAACCAGCGCCCGGTCTTCATTCAGCATGTTCAAATGATCGGCATTGGAGACAATCTTCTCCAGAAACACTTCGAAAGATTTCCGCCCACGCCGCAATTGACTCACCGCCAGTGACGCGGCCAGCCCCGGCGCCCGTTGATCCAGGACACGAATCAAATTGCTGGTCCCGGCCAAATCCACCAGATGGGAAGTCTGCGGCAAAATCGCATCGCGTTTCGATGGTCCAGGCGGCAGCACGTTGTAATACAAAGGCTGTTGCGAATGAATCACCCGATCGTAGGTTTCCTGCACTTCTTCCAAATGCGTATTCAGCTGGTGCAGCAACTTATCCGCCGACGGCATCCGGCCCAATTGGCCAAGCGGCATTCTTCGCGCCACCAGATCCAATTCCTGCGTCCGCCAGGGTAGCGTATGCGTCTGCCGGTCGTCGGCGAATTGCAGCCGATGCTCTAAGTGCCTCAGGAATTGATAGGCCGAAGCCAGCCGTGAATATTCCGCATTGGAAAGCAAATCCTTATCGCGCAGCCGCAGCAGCGCCTGCAATGTTCCGCCATGCCGCACCCATTGCTCCCTGCCGCCATGCAGCCGCTGCAAGCATTGCACCAGGAACTCAATGTCGCGAATACCGCCCCGCGCCAGCTTAATATCCAGATCGGTGTCCCCGACCCGCTGCTTGCTGGCCACCCTCGCCGCCATCTTCTCGCTGATCCGTTCCCTCGTTACCGACATCGATTCCACGGCCGAAAAATCCAGCGTCGAAGAATAGATCCTGGACTCCATTTCATCCAGCAATATACGCCCCGGCTCCGGCTCGCCCGCAGCCACACGAGCCTTGATCAGCATCTGCAATTCCCAGTCGCGCGCTCGGGTTTGGTAATAACCCCTGGCGCCGTCCAGAGACAGGCAAACCTCACCCAAACGTCCGTCCGGACGCAGCCGCAAATCCACCCGGTAGCACATTCCTTCCGCGGTATAGGTGGACAGCAGGTCGGTGTACTGGTTTGCCACCCGCTTGAAGAATTCTTTGTTGGTAATCGGCTCCGGGCGATCTGTGTAGCCATTCCCTGCGTAAACAAACATCAGGTCGATATCAGAGCTGTAATTCAGCTCGCATCCGCCCAGCTTACCCAGCGCCAGCACGGAAAACCCGCACTCTTTTCCTTCGAACCGCGGCATGCCGAACCGCAGTACCAACTCCGCGCGGATCCGCCTGTAGGTCACGTCAAGAATCGCATCCGCCAAACTGGAAATTTCTTCCGTGATCTCGGAAAGCTCGCCGTATTCCAGCACATCGCGCACCAGGATACGCAGCAACTGCTGCCGCCGGAACACAGCCAGCGCCAGCGCCGAAGGGGCCTCGGTCGAATCAAGGCCAAGAAATTCCACCAGCTTATGCGCATACTCTTCCGCCGAAAGCACGCGGAACAACTCCGGAGAAGCCACCAACGCTTCCACCCAGTCCGGGTGCTGGAGTACTTCTTCGGACAGAAAGCGGCTATGAGAGAAGACGGCGATCAAAATTTGCAGCGCTGTGTCCGATGCCGAAAGCTCTGCAAACGCAACGGGTTCTTCCTGCGAAAGACGGCCTAAATAGTGCCGCGCACCATCAGGGTCCGCGGACGAACCAAGAAGGAACTTGATCTTCGCATTAAGTTCGTCACCTATAAGCAAGCTCTGCATGTAAAGCTAGACGGCGTGGTCTACCAAGGTAATTATATCCTGCTCCCGCAGCAAACCGCCCTCGGACACCGAAGCATAGAAACCACTTAACCCCCAAACCGGCGTATCCGGGTTCCCGGCCTTCACCCGCGCGTCGTAAACAGCCTTCTTAATCGATGGCCCATAAACATCCAGCGCGAAACAGGGAACCCGTATTTTCGTCAACTCTACAATAATTTGCCCGATGCGATACCGCTGCCCGATCCGCATCTGCCGCCGGTCCAGTCCACGCGTAGTGATGTTTTCGCCCATCGCGCCCGGAAACAGCGGATATCCCCTTGCCTTCAGCTCCTCAATCCCCTCTTCGGTAATGATGAGTAAAGCTTGCAATGGACCACCGTGAAATTTCGGGTGCGCCACCGCATCGCCCTCGATTCCCAGACGATGCACCACCGCCTCCGCCACGGGGAACTTCGGAAGCCCCCCAAGCGAAGTATGAATCCGCACAACCGAAGCGGCCATCTAGATGTCGTAATAAAGCGCGAATTCGTAAGGGTGCGGCCGCAACCGGATTGCATCCGCCTCAGCCTTCTTCTTGTAACCAATGTAGGTCTCAAGCAGCTCTTCCGAGAAAACATCGCCCTTCAGCAGGAACGCGTGATCGTCCTCCAATGCCTCCAGCGCTTCTTCCAGCGAAGCAGGCATGGACGGAACCTTCTTCAATTCCTCCGGATGCAGATCGTAGATATCTTTATCCAAAGGCTGCCCCGGATCGATCTTATGCAGCACGCCATCCAGACCCGCCATCATCATCGCCGCGAATGCCATGTAAGGATTCGCCGCCGGATCCGGAGGACGGAATTCCACCCGCTTCGATTTCGGACTCGCCGAATACATCGGAATGCGCACCGCCGCCGACCGGTTCCGGCTGGAATAAGCCAGATTCACCGGAGCCTCATACCCAGGCACCAGTCGCTTGTAGCTATTCGTAGTAGGCGCAATGATTGCCGCCAGCGCCCGCGCGTGCTTCAGCAATCCGCCGATGTACCAAAGCGCCATCTGGCTGAGCCCGGCATAATTCTCCCCGGCAAACAACGGCACCCCGCCCTTCCACAAACTCTGGTGCGTATGCATGCCAGACCCGTTATCGCCAAACAGAGGCTTGGGCATGAACGTCACCGTCTTGCCATACTGATACGCCACATTCCGGATAATGTACTTGTACAGCATCATGTTGTCGGCCGACTTCACCAACGTGTCGAACCGCTGATCGATTTCGCACTGTCCGCCCGTCGCCACCTCGTGATGATGGCATTCGATTTTCAAGCCGCACTGAATCATGGTCTGCACCATTTCGCTGCGCAGATCCTGATAGTGATCGGTGGGCGGCACCGGGAAGTAACCTTCCTTATAACGGGGCCGGTAACCCAGATTGTCCTTCTCCCGGCCTGTGTTCCAACGCCCCTCTTCGGCATCGATGAAGTAGTAGCCGGAGTGTGCGTTCTGATCGAAACGAATATTGTCGAAGATGAAAAATTCCGCCTCGGCGCCAAAGTAAGCGGTGTCAGCCACGCCGCTGTTCTGCAGAAAAAGTTCCGCCTTCTTGGCAATCCAGCGCGGATCGCGATCATAGTGCTGCCGCGTAATCGGATCGATGACGTCACCGGTCATCACCATCGTCGTAATTTCAGAGAACGGATCGATATAAATCGTGGAGGCGTCGGGAATCAGCAGCATGTCGCTTTCATTAATAGCCGCCCATCCCCGAATGCTGGACCCGTCAATTCCGAATCCCTCTTCCATCGAGTCTTCCGTCACCATATTGATTGGATAGGAGATGTGCTGCAGAATTCCCGGAATGTCGGTAAATCGCATGTCCAGTTGGCGAACATCGTGTTTCTTGGCGTACTCAAGCACTTCTTTCGGACTCATTGATCCTCCCTCAATTGGTACGTTCGACCCGTAGGATATCCAACCGCGTAGCAATGGGTCAAATGACCTAATTCCCAACGGCCTTTCTGCCGATCAATCTCTTTATGCGAAGGTCGATTCTCTTGTTGCTATTCGCCGCCATGCAACCAGCACTGGCGCAGTCCCCGGGCGTAAATGGCGCTGCGTTCTATTTCACTGGAGAGGTGGATGCTAAAGGCATCGAACCGTCCGCTACAGGGAAGTTCGGTGCCATGCGGGTAACCATTGGCGTGGTTACACCGGGAGCGAATTGCTCACTGGGCGCTCATCTTACTGCCCCGCACGGAGGATCGATACTAGGCCAAGATACACTTTGGCCCTTGGCGTTGGCGCCCGGGAAAAGCATAGTCGCGTTAGATTTCTTCGGACCGCAGATCGCGCGTGAGGCTCCAGACACCCGGCTTGCCATTTCCTACCTAAGGCTGAATTGTATAATTGAGGGCGACAAGACTCGTTACACAGCAGAAGACAAACGCACGTACCCGATACCGGACCTGCGTCCCACGGATTTTGACAGCCCATCCTTTGATTTCGAACTCGTCCCGCAGGATCCGATTCGAATAGCCGCCGGGGACTTTCGCAACGCTACGATTCGAATGCGGTTTACCGGAGCGCTCGGGCAGCCTCTTCAAACGACAGTCGAGGCAACGGACAGCCGGGTCCACGTAATAACGCAACCCAGCACTTCAATCTTCGTGGTTTATTGGCGGGAAGGACATCCGTTAACGGTTTCTATCAGAACAGACCCGGACATCCCCCCAGGTGACTATTCAATCCGACTCACGGCACGAACCTCCAAACTTAGCCATTACGTCGACTTGACTGTGATCGTCGACTCTGATCTGACCCGCCGCAAACAGGAAGCCGCCGCAGCCCGCGCCGCGGCACTGAACAAGATCAGACAGGCGGAGCCTGAGCTTCCAGTCCCGGACGTGCCAAAACCTTCGAACAACCTCGCTGCAAATTTTTCCACGGAAGCCACCCTACGGAAAATTCACGCCGTGCTCGTGCTCGATCGTTCGGGATCCATGAACGCGAGAGAATCCTGCGACTTCATGAAGGCGTCTGCAACAGGCTTCTCACGGCTCTTCGTGGATGGCCGCGATTGGCTGAGCGTGATTAGTTACGCAGTGACAGTCCAAACAGTTCTTCCTCTGACGGATCAATTTAGGGCGGAGGCACCGGATCGCATCGCCGCAATAGGTTGCTTTGGTGAAACGAACACCGGCGAGGCGCTGGAAATCGCGCAACAGGAACTGGATCGGCACCCAGATCCACAAGCCATCAACGCCGTGATCCTTTTCACCGATGGATTGCCAAACGTACTCACGGCCAAATGGCCCGTCACCGGTCCACGGCAGTGTGCTGAAACCAAAAATGGAGAGGTGGCAGCATCGCTAAGAATTGAGTCCGGAATGTTCGTCCAAGCCGGATCGTCTGAAAAGGAAGAGCGGTTGTACAACATGCCGCGGGCAAGCCCGACCTCCTGCTTCGGTGATCGCAGGATGATAGGTTTCCAGTCTATCCCCGAGATCGACCTCCACGGAATTCCATTGACCGGATCACGCGCTCTCTTGCGCTTTCCAGATGGTCCGTTCGCCGGGAAGATTCGACTTGACAGCAGGAGCAATAGGGAGAACGCCACCGCCAACCAGGTTGAGAACGCCGCAAGACGACTTCGAACCGACCCAAGTCATCCGGCCTTCGTTTACGTTATCGCTTTCGACGACAGCCCTGACGCAGATATGGCCGGCCCAGGCGGCCCGCTGAAGAATCTCGTCAACGAATCAAGTTCGCCATCCTTTCAACAAAACCAACCCGCAGGTTCCGTAATTGTCGCCAAAGGACCAGAGGAGTTTTGGCCCGCGTTTCAACGAATTCGCAAGGAAATTATCAGCCATGCAGTGGTGCAATAACCGGGCCTGCTACCATGCCTCTATCCAATGGAACAGTTCCTCCTAAGCCTGGAGCCCGAGCGCAAACTCCTCACCGTCACTGAGCTAAACGCCCGCATCCGCGAGCTCCTCGACGCCGAATTCCAGGGCGTCTGGGTCTCCGGTG
>JBBRNO010000054.1:0-36857 GCA_038230275.1 Bryobacterales bacterium | reverse complement strand
TGTTGCCGCCGTGATCTGCTCGGAGTTACCGGCTGCCACCGCTTTCTTGGTCTCCTCAATGGATTCCTCAACGCTCTTGGCATCGGCCTCGCTGATCTTGTCGCGATGCTCTTTTAACATCTTCTCGATGTTGTAGATCATCGCGTCCGCGCGGTTTCTGGCTTCGATCTCTTCCTTCTTGCGCCGGTCCTCGGCCGAGTTCGATTCCGCATCGCGCGCCATCTTCTCCACTTCGTCCTTGCTCAAGCCGGAAGAGGAAGTGATGGTGATCTTCTGTTCGTTGTTGGTCGCCTTGTCTTTCGCGGTCACATTCAGAATGCCGTTGGCGTCAATGTCGAATGTCACCTCGATCTGCGGAATGCCGCGCGCGGCCGGCGGGATATTGCCAAGCTGGAACACGCCCAGCAACCGGTTATGCTGCGCCATGGAACGCTCACCCTGGTAGACCTTGATCTCCACCGAAGACTGATTGTCGCCGGCAGTAGAGAACGTCTCGCCCTTGCGTGTAGGAATCGTCGTGTTGCGCTCAATCAGCTTGGTGAACACGCCACCCAGCGTTTCAATGCCCAGCGACAGCGGCGTTACGTCTAACAGCAGCACGTCTTTCACTTCGCCGCCCAACACGCCGCCCTGCACCGCCGCGCCGATCGCAACCACTTCATCCGGGTTCACGCTCTTGTTCGGCTCTTTGCCGAAAAGATTACGCACCATCTCCTGCACCTTCGGCATGCGTGTGGAACCGCCCACCAGCACCACTTCGTCAATCTGTTGCGGAGTGACACCGGCATCGGACATGGCCTGTTTGCAAGGTCCCATAATGCGGTCCAGAATGTCGGATATCATATCCTGAAACTTCGCCCGCGTAATCTTCAGCAACAGATGCTTTGGACCGGAGGCATCGGCGGTGATGAATGGCAGGTTGATTTCCGTCTCAAGCAGCGTCGACAGCTCAATCTTGGCCTTCTCCGACGCTTCCTTCAGCCGCTGCAACGCCATCTGATCGCGCGAAAGATCCACGCCATGCTCTTTCTTGAATTCCTGAATGATCCAATCGATCAGCCGCTGGTCGATGTTGTCACCGCCCAAGTGCGTATCGCCGTTGGTGGACTTCACTTCCACCACGCCGTCGCCGACTTCCAGAATCGAAATATCGAACGTACCGCCGCCGAAATCGAACACCGCGATGGTTTCGTCCTTCTTCTTGTCCAGACCGTAGGCCAGTGCCGCCGCCGTCGGTTCGTTGATGATGCGCATCACTTCCAGACCGGCAACCTGCCCGGCATCTTTGGTTGCCTGACGCTGCGCGTCGTTGAAGTAAGCCGGTACGGTGATGACGGCCTTGGAAACCTTTTCGCCCAGATACGCTTCCGCCGCTTCCTTCAACTTGGTAAGGATCATGGCCGAGATCTCAGGCGGGGAATTCTTTTTGCCCGAGATGTCCACACGAGCGTCCCGGTTGTCGCCAGGAACCACCTTGTATGGCATCAGCTTCATCTCTTCGCTGACCTCGTCGAAGCGCCGGCCCATAAAACGCTTAATCGAGTAGATCGTGTTTTCAGGGTTGGTCACAGACTGGCGCTTGGCCACCTGTCCCACCAGGCGCTCACCGCTCTTGGTGAATGCGACGACGGAAGGCGTCGTGCGGCCGCCTTCCTGGTTCGGTATGACAACCGGTTGGCCGCCTTCCATCACGGCGACGACAGAGTTGGTAGTTCCAAGATCGATTCCGATGATCTTGCTCATGATGTGTGTATCCTCCAGAACAAAATTGCTGCAAACTATTGGGCTCGCCGATCAGGCGGTAACTTAAGCCCTTCCTTATTATCAAAGCTTAGTGTCTTATTGTCAAGTATTGGCTGAAAGTCTCTGCAAGGAGTTCAGCGAGTGCGCGTTCTCAATGGATTGGGTCAGGCTTCTTCCGCGAAATCCTGATTCGGACTCGTCGCGGCGGGTTCCGGCTTCCAGGGTGTGGGATTCGCGCGTGTGACCGCCCTCCCAGGAGCAGCCGAAGAGCTGCGCGAATGACCTCGCTCGGCGTCGGGTAAATCCCGCGTAGGGCAATCTTCCATCCAGCCTTGATGGTACAAGTAACTATAGAACGCAGCGATCTGCGTACCAAACCGGGAACGAGGATTCATGAAAATCATACTGACCGCCTGCCTGCTGCTAGCTTCGGCATCCGGACTATTCGCGGAGCTTTCCGCCGGGCAGAAGGCGCTCGACTTTCAAATTCTGGCTGGGGTTTACGCCAAGAACTACGCGTTGTATGGCTGGAAGCGCGATGTGATCCACTTCGATCTGTACGACATCCAGTCCTGGCTCGAACGCATTGCAAAATCTAAAGGCGATCTGGCGTTTTATGAAATCTGCGCCGAGTACGTGGCCTCGTTGAACGACGTACATTCCACCTTCCTGCTGCCGTCAAACTTTCGAGCCGATCTCGGCTTTCGGGTGGATATTTACGATGGAAAGGTTCTGATCGATGAGGTGGACCGGGATGCGCTCGCCGTGGAAGATTTCCCGTTCGATATTGGAGACGAGTTGGTCTCGGTGGACGGCATCGCGTCCGACGACATCATCAGGGATGCATCCCGATTCCTGGCGTTTGGAAACGCACGATCCACCAAGCGTTACTCGGCGTTTTCGGTAACCGTGCGGGACCAGATTGTGTACCCTCGCGCGGTGGAAGTGGGAGAGCGTGCCGCAATCGTGGTGCGGCGGCAGGATGGAACGCTGGAGAACTACAAGGTGCCCTGGGTCAAAACAGGCCGGCCGCTGCTGTCGAACGGTCCGGTTCCCACACCGAAGTCTACAGGAGTTAAGTCGGCCCACTTTGAGCCGACCAGGGACCCGCTGGCGCTGCTCGACCGTCATCGCACCAACCATATTCTGAATTTGAAGGGATTTGGCGATCCGTCGCCGGTCTTCCGCATGCCCACGAATTTCGTCAACCGGCGGAATGGGGTCTTCTTTTCGGGCACGTTCAAGTCGGGCGCTTTGAATATCGGCTTCATCCGCATTCCGGATTTTGAGCCGGCGGCTGAGGCGGATTTGAGCCTGATCTACCCGTACTTTGAACGGGAGATCAAGTACTTTCAGGCGAACACCGATGGACTGGTGATTGACGTGATGCGCAACCCCGGCGGATTCGGATGCTACGGAGAAAACCTGTTGCGCCGTCTGATTCCCTACCAGTTTCAGTCGATTGGGATTGCAATCCGACCGACGCTGTCGTGGTTGAACCTCTTCAGCGATGAACTGGAACTCGAAAGCGATCCGCAATTCGGCATTCCGCAATGGCGGCTGGATCTGCTGGCAGCCTACTTAAAAGAGATGGAGACGGCAAACGCGGAAAATCGCGGCATGACCGGACCGCTGCCGCTTTGTACGTATCGTTTTGAACGGGATCCGGCGACCGATAGCGACGGCAACTCCATTGCTTATACCAAACCTGCCATTCTGCTGACGGATGAGTTTACCACCTCGGCCGGGGACATTTTTGCGGCGCTCTTCCAGGACGCGAAGCGAGGGCCGGTAGTGGGCTGGCGGACGGCCGGAGGCGGAGGGAGTATCAACGAGTTTTCAGCCGGAGTTTACGGCGAGGCGACCACTTCGGCGACGACTTCGATGCTGCTGCGCCGGGCCCCGGTGGTTACGTCTGACTTTCCGGCGACCGCGTTGATTGAGAACGTGGGAGTGAGGCCGGATATCGAAATCGACTACATGACAAAAGATAACTTGTTGAAAAGCGGTCGCACATTCGTCGATATGTTCACCAAGGTCATCACTGCCGAAATTCAAAGGCTGCAGCAGAAGTGATAGACTGATAACAGGGAGTCGTGTCTATCCATGCGCAGGCAATCGGCGTTAACCGATAGAAACGTTGCGATCCTGCACGCTATCGTGCAGACATATATAGAGACCGGGGAACCCGTCGCTTCCCGTACCATCGCACGTCGTTTGACGCAGGACCTGAGTCCGGCGTCGATTCGTAACATCATGGCCGACCTTTACGAGGAAGGCTATCTTTCGCAACCGCACACTTCGGCCGGACGCGTTCCGACTGAAAAGGCTTACCAGAGCTACGTGAAGACTTTGGTGGCGCGGCGGATTTTGTCGGCGGAAGTGCAAAGGTTGCGGACCGAGTTGGGTGAAGTGGAATCGATGCGCGGGCGCGTGGAGCGGTCGTCTCACATTCTGATGGAAATGACCCGTGGCTTCTGCATTGCGGCGGCGATTCCCAGTTCCAGCCAAACTTTGGATCAAGTGGATCTGCTCGCTCTGGCGGATCGACGGGTGTTGATGGTGGTGGTGACGCGCGATCAGATGGTGCATAATCGCGTGGTCCTGTTGAACGAGACGATTGCTCAGGAAGAACTGCATTCCATTCGCAACTACCTGAACCAGAACTTCAGCGGCTGGATGCTTTCCAACGTGCAGGTGGAGCTGGAAAGGCGCCTGGAGCAGGAGAGCGCGGCCTACGACGCCATTCTGAAGAAATTGAACGTGCTTTATGAGAAGGGTCTGCTGGATATCGGCGATAGCCCGGAAGTTCACATGGAAGGCGCGTCGAATCTTGTTGGGCTCGATCTTCATCTAACACGAGAGAAGATGCGCGAGTTATTCCGCGCGCTGGAGCAGAAGAAGAAAATTCTGGTTTTGCTTGATCGTTTTCTGGAACACCCGCAAGGGGAGATCGGCATCCAGGTGGGATTGGCGGAAATGCACCCAACCATGGGAGAACTCTCCCTGATTGGAATTTCCGTGGACCTGCCGAGTGGTTTGTCCGCGAAGATTGCAGTATTGGGACCGATGCGCATGAATTACGAAAGGACAATCTCCGCGGTACTTCATGTGGGCCAGGCATTTCAAAGCGTTCAGGCGTAGGTCTGATAGGCTAAAAACTGTGAGTGAACAAATGGAAGAAGAAGTAAATTCCGGCGACACCGCGTCGGTAGCGGAGCCGTCTGAACATGTGGCGGCATTGACGGCGGAGCGTGACCAGTTGCAAGACCTGGTGATGCGGCGGCAGGCTGAGTTTGAAAATTTCCGCAAGCGGGCGCAGCGCGAACAGATGGAGTTTGCCGAATACTCCAGCATGGAAGCGGTTCGGGCGCTGCTGCCGAGTCTGGACGATTTCGAGCGCGCGCTGAAATCGGCTCCAACGGGACCGGAATCCAGCGAATTCGTGAAGGGCGTCGAGCTGATTTATCAGCGTCTCCAAGAGTCGTTGAAGAGGCTTGGGCTTGAGGCGATTGAAACCGCGAATCAGAAGTTCGATCCTCATTCCCATCACGCGGTGGAGATGGTGGAGAATAGCGAAGTGGAAGATCACACGATCCTTGACGAGTACCAGCGGGGCTACAATTTCAAGGGCAGGTTACTGCGGCCGGCGATGGTCAAGGTGTCGGTGCAGAAGTGACCAAGCGCGATTACTATGAAGTGCTGGGAGTGGAGAAGGGGGCCGAGGACGGCGTTCTGAAGGCCGCGTACCGCAAGCTGGCGCTGCAATTCCACCCGGACCGCAACCCTAACAACCACGCGGCGGAAGAGAAGTTCAAGGAAGCGGCAGAGGCTTATGGCGTTCTGAGCGACGGGCAGAAGCGGGCAGTTTACGACCGCTACGGGCATCAGGGTTTGTCTCAAAGCGCAGCTGGGGCGGCTGGTTTCAATCCGGAAGCATTCACCGATTTCAGCGACATTCTGGGCGATTTTTTTGGATTGAACGACCTGTTCGGCGGCGGCCAGCGGGGCAATCAGACGCGGGCGCAGCGGGGACAGGATGTCCGCTACGACCTGGAAATCGCATTCCAGGATTCAATGCGTGGAATGAGCGCGGATATTCAGGTGCCGCGCATGGAGTCGTGTTCGCGCTGCAAGGCGACGGGCGCTGAGCCGCAGGACGGGCTCACGGTGTGTCCGATGTGCCGCGGCAAAGGCGAAGTGATTTATCAGCAGAGCTTCCTTTCCGTGCGGCGAACTTGTTCGCAATGCAATGGCCGCGGGCAACTGATCCGGCGTCCGTGTATTCAGTGCAAGGGCGAGGCCTACATCCGCAGTGACCGTAAGCTAAAGGTGAACATTCCGGCGGGTGTGGATACCGGCACGCGATTGCGTTTAACCGGTGAGGGACAGCCCGGCGCCAACGGCGGTCCGCATGGCGATCTTTTTGTGGTGCTGAAGGTGGAAGAGCATCCGGTGTTCGACCGCGAAGGGAACGATTTGCATTGCACCGTCCCGGTGAACGTGGCGCAGGCTGCATTGGGGACCGAGCTCGACATCCTTACGTTCGACGGGCTGAAGAGCGTGAAGATTCCCGACGGCGGCCAGACGGGTTCCAAGATTCGCATGCGCGGGTTGGGCGTTCCCAACGTGAACGGCCATGGCCGCGGGGATCTGTTTGTACACATCGATGTGCGGGTGCCGACCAAGTTGACCAGGGAACAGAAGAGACTGTTCGAGCAGTTGCGGGAATCGCTGCCAGCCGAGAATGAGCCGCATGAAAAGGGCCTGCTAGACAAGGTGAAGGATTACTTCCTTTAGAACGGGTTCCCGTTTTGCGAAACAAAGCCAAACCCAAGGGCACTGGCCTGTTCCTTGGGTTTGGCTTTGTTTGTGCAGAATCGCCACGATTGCATCCCTTTACGGGACTAAAATATTCGGTTGTCAAATAGCGAGCGGGGAGAGACATTCGTCGCTTCCCGTGGTGTTCATTCTAGTGACGCTCGCTCCGACACCGAACTGCCGTTTGGGGGATGGCTTGTTGTTTCATGAGGTTGCGCGACGAAAATAGTTGTGATCGTCAGAGGTAACGCAATCGGTCAACTCAGCAACGCGTCGATCGGTACTCCCTTACCATCCTTGGTGACGTAGAACGGGCGGCCTTCGGTAACGAAGTTTTTGTCCGGCTTGATTCCCAACGCCTTGAACATCGTCGCGCGTATGTCGATTAAATCCACCGGGTTTTCAATCGCAACCATGGGATGCTCCGGGCTTGATTTTCCATAGGCCAGGCCGCGCTTGAAGCCGCCGCCGAAGAGCAGCATGCTGTTGCAACTGCTGAAATGGCCGTGGAAGCCGTACATTTTCTCGTTTTCAATCACCAATTGACTGCCGTTGTGACGCTCGGCGAAGCCGTCGGGTTCCTGGCCTGCCGCGGGCTGCGAGGCGATGGTGCGGCCGAACTCACTGGCGATCACCACCATGGTGCGGTCGAGCAATCCGCGTTGGTCCAGGTCGCGGATCAGTTGCGCAATCGGCTTATCGATCTGACGTTTCAGTTCCACCATTCGGGCCTGTCTGTTCTCGTGCATGTCGAAGCCTTTGAACGGTCCGTATTGATACTCCACCTGGATGAAGCGGGCGCCGGATTCCACCAGGCGGCGCGCCAGCAGCAGGCCGTGGCCGAAGCGGCTGCCGTTGTAGTACGTCTTGTCCATCAATTGATCGCTGGTGATATCGGGTTCGTAGGCGCGGATGGTTTCCGGCTTTTCGTCCCTGAAATAGTCGAAGGATTTCTTAACCGACGAATCCATCATGGCGCGGGCGTCTTCCATCACTTTGACGTAGTCACTGGCCTTGTTCGCGGTCAACAGTTCCTTCTGTTCCAGGCCGGTGATGGTCTTGAGGTATTCCTGGCGCCGGTCGAGCCGGTCCATCTTCATTCCGCTTACGGCGTTCAGCGTGGATAAGCCTTTGGCTGGTTCCGGAATCATGAACGGCGCGTAGTTCACGCCGTAGAAACCGGGTCCGAGGTACTCGCTGATGAAGAGCTTCTCTTCGTCGCTGGAATCGATGTCACGGCCGATGTAAATGTAGCCGGGGACATTCGGATTGCGGCGGCCGAGCGTACGGCTGATGACGGAACCGGTGCTGGGCACCTTGACGCCTGCAGGGAAGAGATAGCCCGTGTTGGCGTAGTTTTACGCTTTCAGGTGGATGGCGCCGAACTTGGATTGGCTGACCAGGGAGCGGATCAGCGTTCCCTTATCCAGCACCGAAGCCATTGTCAGGATACAGAAGGCTGGTTGAGCTGCTCTTGGGGGTGGATGGCCGGAAAGGGGGAAGTGGCCTGTTTTGTTTGGTGGGGGAGGGATTGAGAATTTTCAGAATAGTTGTGAACGGGTGCGAGCTATTGGATCTCGTTATCTACCGGCCAAGTTTTTTGGCCGCCGATGCACGCCGATAAACGCGGATTGCTCTGGTGGTTGAAATTGGCGGCTGATCCGTCTGTTTAGGCGCGGTGGTCCCTTAGCGAACGCAAGTGAGGGGGCGTACGAATGGACTAAGGGCCATCCCCGCAAGGATGTTTGCCCCACCCCCGCAGCGGATCGCGATACAATACGGGGGCAATGGACGAACGATCCTACTATAACGAGACCAGCACGACGAAGCCTATTACGCTGAACTGCCCATCCTGCCGGACAGCGGAGGCCTACGATCTGCGCTGGCTGGTTCGCACCAAGAAGGACCGGCTGCCGCCGGGCGGTGATGAACGGGACCGGGCGAAGTTTTTGAAATGGCAGAGCTATATGGTGCTGGTGGACGACAAGGTGATGTGTAAGAATATGCGCTGCCGGAAACGATTTGACATCTCCGGAGTGAAGACCACGGCTTATATCTAGAAGTTTACGCGGGAAGGTTTTGTTGCAGAGGCAGGAAATAAGAAAGGGGACGCGCTTGTTGCCGCGCGTCCCGTAAGAAATTCACCTGGTTAGTGGATATGAGGGAGTTGACCCGGAAGGGTAAACCCAAAGCTGACTGCAATTACATCTTTCAGGCCGACGTTCCGGCCGTGCAATATCTTACTGTAGTTGAAGCCGATGCTGGTGCCGCCTTTCAGTCGAAAATTGGTATTGAAATCCATGGCTCCAAAGATCTTCTTGGTGGCGGGGAACTGATAGGCCTGGAAGTACGGCGAGAACTTCGGTAAGGTGCCGACGATGTCCACGCCGTTGATCGACCGGGATGTCTGGTAGCTGGTGCTGTAGCTCAGGCGCTTGAACGAGTGCCCAATGCCGGCGTTGCCGAAGAAATCCTGCGGTACCGGTGCGGTACGAATCCGGTAACCCATTTCGGTGAAGGTGTAAAAGCCCTTCGGTAAGTACGCGCCGAGAATGGCCGAACCGAGACCGCCAGACGCCCTGTCGCCAGGTGAAAAATTGGCGACGGTTGAGATGGGGTAGCTGCCCTTGATGATTCCGGCGCCGCGCAAAGTTAAGACCCAGCGCTCGCCTTGGGCGACGTGCCAACGTAAACCGATGGAGGTGTCGGTGATGCCCTTCAGTCCATTGCCGCGGAAGTCGGTAGCGGTGTAACCGGTATCCACGTCGAGGGCCAGTTTGTTGCTGATGCCGTACTCGAAGAACGTGAAGCCGGTGAATTGTTTGTAAGGCGCAATGAGCCGGTTGGGGAACTTGCCTTGCCGGTAGTCCTGGAAACTGTCATAGACATAGAGGGTGGTGATGGACAGTTTTCCGGGCTCTGGGAGCCAAGGCGAGGCTGCCCACATCGCTGTTGCCTGCATGCCGAGACAGCCAGCCAGAAGTGCTCTTGTAATATATGTTTTCATCACAGTCGAAATCGCTTAGCCAAGTAGTGGACTAGCGCCTCCATCTGTTTCTCATCCATGGTTCCGTTCACCCTGTCGGGGTCCTTTAGACAAATGTTGATCCGGCTCTCCAGGTTGTATTTCACCTTGGCAAGCTTGCTTTTATTCAAAGATTCTTTCCCGGTGTGGCATCCGGAGCAGGATGTTTTCTGCCCAGCGATCGCCCCGCCCCACAAAACGTTTTTCCCTTCGTTATACATATCGTCCCGTTGCGGGGTTGCACGAGGGGGGGAATAGGGACCGGATGCATATAATACAACCGAGGCCGTGAGCAGCACAGTGGCTGCAAGTATTCGTGGAAGCATATGCACTTTCTTCTTGGGTTTCAGGATTACAAAAGCGCGAATTTTAGGCAATAAGGCGAATCACGCAATCTCTGAGGGTACCGATAGTACCTACCCCCCGATGAGGGTGAGATACGCCAAATGCCAAGTTCAGGGCATGATCGAGGCGGGCCTTACGGGGAATCGAAGAGTTACTTAC
Source organism: Bryobacterales bacterium (assembly GCA_038230275.1). Lineage (GTDB taxonomy): Bacteria > Acidobacteriota > Terriglobia > Bryobacterales > Bryobacteraceae > JANXXV01. The sequence continues at coordinate 26,764 of JBBRNO010000054.1, read as the reverse complement.
TTCGGATCTAAGGGTTCGGCCTAGTGTAGGGTCCGCGAATTGGGTGGACACTACGGGAAACCGCTCCTTTACAGTCGCGGCTCGGAAACTACTGTTGCAGCAACGAGTTCGAGACCGAGGCGCGCGCGTGAGCAAGCCGTTACTTGTGTCCAGTTATTTGTCGGACAGTGCCCTAGGACTGGTTGGGGCAGCCCAGAACTTTGTATGACCGCAGGAACTGTTTCTCTGCTATGCTGATCAGCTTTACCAGGAGGATTTACCACTAATGATTAAAAGTTCTGAAAAAGGACGAAGCACGAAACTGGCGCTATGTGGAAGTGTTGCTCTTGTGCTGCTGACATCGGCTTGTACACAGCAGACGCCGGCGGACACTCGTGCGGCGGATGAAGCTGTCATCCGAGACTTGGATGCTAAGTGGTCAAAGACGGCAGCCGCCAACGATTTGGAAGGCACCGTTTCCTATTACAGCGAGGACGCGTATTTGCTGCCCCCGAACGCGCCTATTGCCAGCGGCAAGCAAGCGATTCGGGCGGTGTGGGCCTCGCTGCTGGGTCCGAACGTTGCCGTTTCCTGGCAGGTGACCAAAATCGAAGTCGCCCGCTCCAGCGATCTGGCCTATGTGATGGGCACTTATACGTTGACTGCGAAAGATGCCCAGGGCAAGCCCGCGACAGAGCTTGGGAAACTGTTGGAAGTCTGGAAGAAACAGGCCGATGGCAACTGGAAGACGGTGGCCGACATCTTTAACTCCGACGTGCCGGCGCCGGCACCGGCGGAAGTAAAGAAGTAGCGGCCGACTAGAGCCCGGTGCCTGGGAGAGGGCGCATCTACGGTAGGTGTGGGGCAGCAGGGAAATCCCAAAAAGCCGAAGATGGTACGGAGAGGAGATGATTATGCAACGTATTCGCGCCCTGATTGCGTCGGGGATTTCGGTGTTAGCGCTAATGGGAACGGCGGGCGCCCAGCAATCCCCCAACGCAGGTCCCTATAAGGTACTGACGACGGCAAAGGTTGGAGGAGAGGGCGGGTTCGACTATGTATTCGCCGATTCCCATGGACGCCGGTTATACATTCCGCGCGGCGGATCGCCGGGCCGGGTATCGGTGTTCCATCTGGATACGCTTGCCCCGGTTGGTGAAATCGGTAATAACAGCGCGCGGGGAGTGGCGGTGGATACGAAGTCCGGCCACGGCTTTGCCAGCAGCAAACCGGTGATGATGTGGGACACCAAGACTCTGGCCACGATCAAGACGATCGATGTGGAGGGCGGGCCAGATGCGATTTTGTTCGATCCCTTCAATCAGCGGGTTTACGTGTTCAGCCATCGAGCGCCAAATGCGACGGTGATCAACGCTAGGGATGGATCGGTGGTGGGCACCATCGATCTGGGCGGCGCTCCGGAGCAGGCGGTTACCGATGGAAAGGGTCATGTCTATGTCGATATTGAAGACAAGGCTAACGTCGCGGTGATCGACGCGAAAACCATGACGGTCACGGCGCACTACGATCTGAACGATAAAGGCGGTACGCCGGCGGGACTGGCGTTTGATGCCAAGAATCGAATACTCTTTGTGGCATGCCGCACGCCGGCGCCGGGTGTTATGGTAATGATGAATGCCGACAGCGGCAAGATCATCGCGACCGTGCCGCTGGCCGGGCCCTCCGATGGGGCGGTGTTCAACCCGGCGACGAAAGAGGTGTTCAGTTCGGCGGGCAATGGCACGCTGACCATCATCAAAGAAGAGAGCCCTACCAGTTTTGCGGCCCTGCAGACAGTGCAAACCATGCAAAGCGCCAAGACGCTGACGCTCGACAGCAAGACGAATCATGTGCTGCTGATTGGCGCTGACTTTGGTCCGCCTGCCGCTGCGGCGCCGGCGGGTGGACGTCCAGCACGGGGCCCGATCATAGCGGATTCCTTTTCCATCCTGGTGGTGGGGAAGTGAACGGATCAGCCTAACTGGAGTTTTCGCCGCGCCTCGGCCCGCCGGTAGAAGAGCGCCGCTGCAAGGTTCAGACCGATGACGGTTCCGCCGATTTTGATGGCAAATGAGAGCCGGTCGGGAACGTCAATGATGGGAACCACCGAGAGCACAATATTCAGCAGCGTCATGCCGAAGCCGGAAGCGGCTGCTACGCGCAGCATCCAGGAAGGTTTCTTGCCCGGTGCTATCAGGGGAATGGCGAACATCACCAGATAAGCCACCCCGTAGGCGACACCCGAGGCACTTTGGAGTATTTGATACGCTTCCTGGTTTCCGGCGCCCATATTGGTGGCGAGGGCGAAAATCAGCGTGGCGGCGCCGATAAATGCGATGGAGCCGACGGGAGTTTTGTGTTTGGGATGGAGGCGGGTGAACCAGGAAGGCAGGAGGTGATCCCAGCCGGCAACCAATGGCAGGCGCGCGCTGGCGTTGAAGGAAAGTACCGCCTGGCCCAGCAATGTAAATACGATCAGCATGCCTGCCAGGGAAGTGCCGGAGCCGGAGAAGCCGGCCGATTGGATGCCTCGATTGAGCACCTGGGTGATGGGAGAGATGAGGTCGATGTCATCCGGCTTGACGAAAACCAGAACGCACGCGGTGCCCAGAATAAAGGCGCCGGCGATCAATGGCGTTGCGATCCATACGGAGCGGCGGATGGGCTTGGCAACGTCCACGCCCCGGCATTCTCCGGCGAAAATGGCCACGAAATCGAAGCCGCCCATGGCGCCGAAGCCCATCTTTCCCAGGATATTCAGGCTTAACAGGGTAAAGGCCGGGATCGACAAAGCTAGCGGCGCATGAGCCACGTTGCCGTGAAACCAGTGAGGAATGGCGAAGAAGGCCATGGCGGCGAACAGGAAAAGAAGCGTGAAGCCGGCCAGGCCATGGATCCATTTGCCGACGGCAAGGCCGAGTCTGGCAATCGACACCAGGCCGGCGGTGACCAGCACACTGGCGGTGACGATGGTCAGTTTACTGCCGGCGAGCCATGCGCCGGAGGGGCCGAGCGCGTAAGACAGGTTGTTGGTCACCAGCAGGCCGATTTCCGATACGAAGACGATGGAGTAGATCCAGATATTCCAGGCCACGAGGAAGCCGGTCATTTCGTTGAAGCGCAGTTTGCCCCACTGATAGAGGCCGCCCTCCAGCGGCATTTCATTGTTCAAGTGAATGACGACGGCGGCGGATGGGATGTAGAACAGCACGATAGCGGCGAGCCAGAAGACGAAGTGCGAGGAGCCCAGCTTGGCTGCGGTGCCGATCCAGGCGAGGCCCAGGATGGACAAGACCTGGGTGAAGACCAGATTGGGCAGGGATAACTCTTTCTTTAGTTCGGCGCTGTGTAGCTCGACGTTCAGTTCCCCTGTTTGAGTCCGCTGTTCGCCGGTTTGTTCGTCCACCCGGTTATTGTAGGGGATTGGGGGAGGACGCTAGGCTCCAGGCATTAGCCAGATCGAGGAGATTGAGGACGCCATTGATCGCTTGGCGTGCTAGTACCTATCTGCAAACGTTCCAATCCCAACCGCTCCCTTACGGTCACGGCTCGGAAACGCCGGCTGAGCCGTGACCGTAAGGGAGCGGTTGGGCCGTAAGAGCGGCGCACAAAAGTCCACTCGATTCGGATACGATCATGTGGGTTTGGATTGATAGCCACTCCGAATAGGACCAGCTCTTTGGTTCGATGTAGCCTATCGCGGACTCAGGTCCTTGCCTTTTGAGAATGCGTCCTGGTCAAGCCTGTCCACAGGGCGAATCCCGCTACCGGGAACAGGGCGGCAATCAAGAAGGCCAGTTCGTAGCGGTGTTGATCGAAGAGCCTGCCGAAGACCGGCATGATGAGTGCCACGGCCGCGGACCACGATCCGGCTCCGAGGCCCGCGATCAAGCCTGAATCTTCCGGCGGGAAAACGTCGGTTGCATACGCGATGGACAGGATGACGAAGCCGGCGGCCACGAACATGGCGAAGAAAAGTTCGAACATCACCAGCGGCAGGGAGCTTGTGTAGGGCGTCAAGGCGAGCGGCAGGCTCAGCAGCATGGTGATCAGCAGGACGGACCGGTAGGAGATGACGCCGCCACGCCGGAAGCGATCGGAAATCCAACCCCAGAAGAAGTAGCCGATCTCCCAGCCGAGGGGCGGGATCCAGAGCAGGTGCCCGATGGAGCTTTGCGAGAGGCCCTTGGCGTTGCTCAAGTAAATGGCCGCGCCGTAAATTACGAACGCGAGCGGCAGGCCGCCAAATGCGTAGGCCGACATGAACGCCCAGACGCGGCCGTCCAGCGCGCGGGGGCCGTTGGTACGGGGGACGGTGGATTGTGGCGTATCCGGGATGTCGCGGCTGACGCGCCACCAGATGGCGAGCCACAGCAAGCCAACCAGTCCCGTAAACCAGAACGCGCCGCGCCAGCCGAAGTGGAGGAAGATGGGCGTGACGATGATAGGCGTGACGATGGCGCCCAGCGATCCACCGCTGTAGGAGACGGCGATGCCGCGGGAGCGCCGGAAGGGCGGCAGCGTCTGTACGGCGGTGCGCAAGCCGCCGGGAAATGTTGCCCCTTCGCCAAAGCCCAGTAACATGCGTGCGCCGGCGAAGCTGAACAGCCCACTGGCGAAGACATGGGCTACGGAGGCAAGGGTCCAGAAGGAGACGGCGGCCGTCATGCCGCGGCGCAGTCCGAAGCGATCTAGCAATACGCCCCAAACCGGATTGCCGATCATGTAGGCGATGGAGAAGGCCGAGATGATGTAGCCGTATTGCTCAACGGAGAGGTTGGTTTCCTTGAGGATGGTTGGCGCCAGTAGGGCCAGGGTGTTGCGATCGATGTAGCTGATTAGCGAAACCAGCAACATGGTGATGGTGGGAATCCAAACTCGCATCGAATGGCTATCTTACTTCGTCTGTCCGTGTTCGCTTCATCGGCGCGCAGCGGGTGTTCATCGGCGGGTTCTGCATTTCATCGGGATTCTGGCGGTTCCGCGTGGTGCGCGCGCGTAAAATAGGCGGTGTATGGGGAACCGGTTCACGCACAAGTTCAAGTGGAAGCGTGTGCTGTTGACGAATGTGGCGCTGGCGCTGGTTATCGCCGTATTCACTTATTCCTTAACGAACGATGCGACCCTGGCCGATGCTGTGCGCTATTTCTGCACCGCATTCGTGTACTCGATTTCCATCGGATGCCTGACGCACGGGTTGATGCCGTATCTGTGGGCGTGGTCCGTGTCCAAGCCGGCGGTGTTCGGCTGGCCGCTTGCCGCGGTGGCGTTGACGGTGCTGGCGGCGGTGGGATGCTCCTTTGCGGGCGGCCTGCTGGTGGCCAGCGGCGTGTATCCCGCGGCGCAATTCTGGAGCCTCTACAAACAGAGCCTGAGCATCTGCGTGTTGATCACGCTGGTGGTGGGCGGCATCATTATCGCCTATGAGACCATGCGGGCGCAGTTGCAGCAGACCACGCTGGAATTGCGGACGAAGGAACTGGAGCGGGAGCGCGCGCTGAAGCTGGCCACCGAGGCGCGCCTTTCTTCGCTGGAGAGCCGCATCCATCCACATTTTCTGTTTAATACGTTGAACTCTATTTCGTCGTTGATTCAGGACGACCCGAAGCGCGCCGAACGGTTGATTGAACGAATGGCGGCGCTGCTGCGGTTCTCACTCGATTCCGGACAGGCGGGGCTGGTGCCGTTGTATCAGGAAATGAAAATCGTGCGCGATTATCTGGAGATCGAACGCGCGCGGTTTGGAGAACGTCTGCGATTTGCGGTGGAGATTCCGGCGGAACTGGAGCAGTTTGAAGTGCCTCCGCTTTCCATTCAGACGCTGGTTGAGAACAGCGTGAAGTTTGCGGTGGCTCCGCGGCGCGAGGGCGGGGCAATCCGCGTGACGGCGGCGCGAACCGCGGGCGGGATGGAGCTGGAAGTTTGGGACGACGGGCCGGGATTCAGTGTGGAATCCGTGCTTGGCGGGCACGGCTTGGACAACCTGCAGGCGCGCCTGCTGACGCTGTTCGCGGTGGATGCCGCATTAGGAATGGAACGCAGCGGTGACGGAATGTCCGTCGTATTGTCGTTACCGGCGCGGGCGCTGCGATGAAGCCTTTGAGAGCATTCCTGGTGGACGACGAGCAACTGGCTTTAAAACGCCTGGCGCGGCTGTTGGAGCAGACGGGCCGGGTGGAAATTGTTGGGCGCAGTGCCGATCCGGTGGATGCCATTGCGCAGTTGCGGACGGTTGCCGTGGACGTGCTGTTTCTGGATATTCAAATGCCGGGAATGACCGGCTTTCAGATGCTGTCGCAATTGTCCGATGAGCCGCTGGTGATTTTCACCACCGCTTATCACCAGTATGCGCTGCAGGCGTTTGAGGTCAATTCCATTGGCTATCTGTTGAAGCCGGTGGAGACGCAGCAGCTGGAGCGGACATTGAATAAGCTGGACCGAATCCGTGGCGGGAGCGAGCCGCGTCCGGAGTTGGGAGCGTTGTTGCAGCAGATCTCCTCCGTGTTGCAGACGCGCGCGCCGCAGTATCCGGAGCGGCTGGCTTCCCGCTTGGGCGAACGGGTGGAGTTTATTGAATTGGAACGGGTGACGCATCTGTTCGCGAAGGACAAGCTAACTTACGCGGCCACTGCGACGAAGGATCACTGTCTGGATCTGACTATCTCCGAGTTGGAATTGAAGCTGGATCCGAAGAAGTTTGTGCGCATTCACCGGTCCACCATTGTGAACGCCAGCTTTGTGCATGAGCTGTATTCCTGGTTCGCCGGGCGAATGTTGCTGCGGCTAAAGGACGATAAGAAGACTGAACTTACCGTGGCGCGAGATCGGGTGAAGGCGCTTAAAGAGCATTTGGGGATCTGAACACCAGCACGGCATTCAATCCGCCAAACGCGAATGAGTTGGAGATGGCGAACTCAACCTTGGCGGCGCGCGCGGTGTTTGGGACGATGTCCAGGTCGCATAGCGGATCGTTCCCGGTGAAATTCGCCGTGGGCGGAACGATGCCATTCCGCAGCGCGAGCAACGTGGCTACGGCTTCAATAGCGCCAGCCGCGCCCAGCGCATGTCCATGCATGGATTTCGTGGAGCTAACCAGCAAGTGGTCCGCATGCGCGCCGAATGCTTTGCGGATGGCTGCCGTCTCGCTGACATCGTTGGCGATGGTGCCGGTTCCGTGCGCGTTGATGTAGCCTACAGATTCCGGCGCGATGCCGCCATCGCTTAGCGCGGTGGTCATTGCCAGCGCGGCTCCATCCGGATTGGGCTGAGTGATGTGATGGGCATCGGAGGACATACCGAAGCCCACTACCTCTCCCAGGATTTCCGCCCCGCGTGCACGGGCTGCTTCCAGCGTTTCCAGCACCAGCATGGCGCCGCCTTCGCCCAGCACCAGACCGCGGCGATCCTTTGAAAACGGCCGGCAGGTGTCGGGCGAAACCACGCGCATGGCTTCCCACGCTTTCAGAAAGCCGAAGCTAAAAACGGCTTCGCTGCCGCCGGTGATGGCGGAATCCACCATGCCATAGCGGACCATCTGGTAGGCCTGGCCGATTGCATGGTTGGAAGACGAACAGGCAGTAGATACGGTATAGGTGGGGCCGGTGATGCCGAAGCCCATGGAGATCTGGCTGGCGCCTGAGTTGGCCATCACGCGGGGAATCATCATCGGATTGACGCGCGGCAAACCCTTCTTATACATGTCGACGAAGCCATCGTCCATGGCGCCTTGTCCGCCCACGCAGGATCCGGTGACTATGGCGGTGCGTGACGGGTTCGTGAAGGCAATGCCGGACTGCGCCACCGCCTCGCGGGCGGCGATCACGGCGTATTGCGCAAACCTGTCGGTGAGGCCGATCTGCTTTTCGTCGAAATAGCGCAGCGGGTTGTAGCCGCAGACTTCCGCACCGTTTTGAAAGCGGAACGGTTGCCGGTCAATGGATTCTATCGGCCGGATGCCGGAAAGGCCTTCCGACAGAGATTTCCAGAATGCGATTCGATCCGCACCCAAGGCGGAAATCACGCCGATTCCTGTGACAACCACACGGCGCTCAGGCACTGGCGGTCAGTTTCTCCACACCGGCCGCCATCTCCCGGACAGTCCGGATGCCACGCGCCTCATCGTCGGGGATACTGATGCTGAATTCGTTCTCCAGCGCGAACAAGATGTTGATTCCGTCGAGCGAATCTATTTTCAATTCCTCAAACGTGCTGTCGGCGGTGATGCTTTCCACCGGAATATGTTGTGTCGTGGCGATCACATTGATCACTCGGGTCATTAGATCGTCGGGCATAAAAGTTGACTCACAGTCTCAAGGCGAAAGCCTTGATCCAGCAAAAATGGGATCATTGTGCGGACAGCTTCAATTGTACTTGTAACATCGGGTTCGGTCGAGATTCCACGTCCATCGTGAAGACAAAGTATCGCCCCGTTCTTCACGGCGGGCAACAGGCGGCGGCACACCGCGGCGCCATCGAGCTTCCAATCGAGCCCGATCGCAGTCCACATCACTCCCATTAAACCAAGTTCGCGCTGCACTTGCCTCATTCCGAACCACCTTACGCCATAGGGCGCTCGAAATAGTGTAGCGGTGCAGCCAGTGGTATCGCGAATGGCGTCCTGGGCACGGGTGATCTCGCGCCGGATAAGTCCCTTGGAATGAAATGAAAGCAGGGGGTGGGTATCGGTATGATTGCCGATCTCGTGGCCTGCCTCAAAAACCGAGCGAGCGATTTGCGGCAGGCGCCGGATATTGGCTCCGCATTGGAAAAAAGTCGCTTTAGCCTGGTATTTTCCCAGAATCTCAAGCAGCCGCGGGGTGGCCGGGCTGGGCCCATCGTCAAAAGTGAGCGCAAGGGCGCGGCGTTCCGTGGAACCGTGGGACACCGACGGCGCGATCCAGGATGCGGATCGCCCACGCACACCGTACGCCAGTACACCGGCAGTGGTGCATGCAAGAGCGCTGCCCGCGGCAATCCACATGGCGTTAGAGCTCCGCAAACCGAACCGTGTGGTCGCCGGTGACAGCGAAAGTCTTGCGCGGGGAATGCAGCGTGAAGGTGGACCATGGCCCCGGGATCCAGGGGTAACGATCGATGACGGCCTCCTCGATCTGCACGCCTAAGCCCGGTTCCCGTGAAACGATCAATTCTCCGTGCTCGATCTGCAGCGGTTCTTTCAATATTTCGGCGGCCAGCGGAAACGGATACATGGTCTGGAGTTTTGGCGTGGAATAGACGGGATATTCCAGCCACTCGGCAACAGTATGGGGCCAGCAAATTCCAAAGTGCGCCGCGGCAATCACTTCGAGCGCGGTGCCCCAGCTATGAAAGGCGAAACGCAGCTCCGAGTGGGCGATATCGGGAAGGATACGGCGAGCGCTGTTGTAGCCTCCCTGGCAGACAATATCCATCTGGACGTAATCGACGCTGCCGGTCAGGATCAGATCCAGGAAACGCAGGTGGTTGGGTTCATGTTCACCGCTGGCAAGCGGAACATACCCTGTATCCTTCAATTTCCGGTAGGCTTCGTGGTTGTCCGGGGGGAGTGGTTCTTCCAGCCAGGTGATATCGAGCGCGCCCATTTCCTTGGCCAGCATTTCCACGGTTGGCATATCATAGCTCTTATCACCCATTCGCCACCAGGTGTGTGCGTCCACCATCAGATCGAATGTGGGGCCCACCGCCTGGCGCATCAGCCGGACGGTTTCCAGGTCCTTCTCCGGTCCCAATGCCGGCCTCATCTTATAAGCGAGAAATCCCAATTCCGCGATGGCGGCCGCTTCTTCAGCGTATTTCTCGGGGGGCATGTACATACCGGCGCTTCCATAAAGCCGAATGTGATCGCGTACCCTGCCGCCCAGAAGTTCGCTTACCGGGACGCTTAACGCCTTTCCCAGTACATCGTAAAGGGCGATCTCCACCGAGCAGTAGATCTTTGCCAGAGACTCTTTGGCGCCGGGGCCCTGGAAGAACAGAATACGCAGGGCGTCGGGATCGGCGCATGTGCGGCCGGTGAGAAACGGTCCTACCGTCTGATCGATAGCCAGCTTTGCGGCTTCGGTGGGCTGTCCCGGCGCATATCCGACAAGACCCAGATCCGTCTCCACGCGGATCAGCATGGCGTCCCGCTTCAGGATGGTGCGATCCCCGCCATGGTAGCCAAGATGAACCGGTTGTTCAAATGGATAGGACAGCAGAAACGCCTGGACTTTGGTAATCTTCATCTTCTGTTAACAGCATTTCGCTCAATGGCCACGAAAGTCAAGGCGGACAGGTAAGATGGCTGAAACAAAAATAGCCGGATGCTGGTCAGGCATCCGGCTTATGAGCACCCACATGCCGCTCGGAGGTGCGACGTGTGGTAGTGGAGGAGATCGTCCTAGCTAAACCAGTAATCCGCCATGGCCCAGGCAGGCAACTTCCCACCCGGAGACTCGATATCGCGCCAGCATTGCTGGAAGTATCAAATCTACCACATTTGGCTTGGCGGAGCGGAAACAGCCCGGAGCGGAAACAATGGGGACATCGTCCTTGTAGTTAAGAAGCAGCAGATTACCCGGCTCGACCGGAGCGAGAAAGCGTTCCAGATGACAGCCGATGCGCGCCATGGCGCGGCCAACGACGTCCTCCGGGCCCGCCGGCGCTGTGGTGGAAGCCACCAAGATGGTGGTGGGTTTCATTCTCATCAACTGTTGCAGGGACCTTGCCACCGCCGACTCTTCTTCGACACAGGCAAGAGTGAAGCCCGGCGCGGTGCCGAACTTTTCCAGGCGCTGGCGCACGATGTTCTCAAAAAGCTGGCGTGCCCGCTCACCGCTGGCGACATCGGAATACAGTATGGATACAGAAGGATTGCGGATGGGTCTGGCCTGCAGAATGGGGCCGCGTTCTTTCAAGATGGAGATCACCGCTTCCAGTTGAGACGCTGCCACCGCGAAGGGAGCGCTCTTGACGGTAGCAATGCGCTGGCCGGCTTTGGCATAAGAAAAGTTGATCGCGGTGGCGATGGCGACGCTGGCAGTGCAATTGATCTGCCTGAGTAACTCGTCATCCACCAGCACGCAGCAATCTTCGGTGGCAACCAGGTTAGCCCTGCCACCGGCCGCCAGCCGAATTTCCAGGCAGCCACAGCCCATTTCGCTGGAAACCATGGCAACGGCCTGGTCTTCGCTGACTTCCCCATCTTCCAATTGGGTGACCCAAACTTCTTCCAACCCCTCGGTGGCGAGGAGCCGAACGTCATCGTCGTTCAATAGATGTCCCTTCGCCAGCAGCTTCTTTCCACCGGCGCGGAATATAGTACAGCACAGTATCCGGCCGGTTGATCCTTTTACATCAATGGTTTGCGCCCGCATTAAGTCACCCCTGGAAAGCCTAAGCCTTTAGCTCAAGGCAAGTATACTCTCCTAGAGTGCAATTACCACAAAATTATTCTCACTGAAAAGAATTCAGGGGAATTATGATCTTGATTACGATTTCACTATAGGGAAGGTTACAGTGATCGGTTGTATTGTCCTAAGGCGTACAGACTCCACAGTAGCTGGCACCAAATGTTTCAGCACGGCAATTTCATCGCAGGACTGAAATTTCGGACAGCGGAGACAATCTTTCCATACTTTCAATGGCAACTCGCCGCGCTCCACCTCATTAAAGCCGAGCCGCGCAAAGAACTTCTCCACGTAAGTAAAAGCGAAAATGGAATGCAAATGGAACTGGCGCGCTTCTTCTTCCAGAGCCTGTACCAGCACCCGTCCAATGCCCTGGCTCTTTACATCGGGGTGGACCGCGAGTGAGCGTACCTCCCCCACGATGGGACTATAAAAGTGTAAGGCGCCGCACCCGTAGAGCTTTTCGCCCGAGAACACCAGTGTGAAATCGCGGATATTCTCAGACATTTCGAACTCTGTTCGCGGTAGCATCACGCCCTTTGCCGCATAGCCGTTAATCAGTTCCAGTAACGCGTGAATATCGGACATCGACGCCTTGCGAACTGTCAATGGCACTCCGCTTTGCAGGAATTGCCCGGGGATATCCAGCTCCAGTACGTTACGCATTGGATTCCCTGCGCAGACGCGTACCTATCAGATCGCCCGCCAAGAGCCTTGCGCATGCGCCGGTAAGCGCGCCGGGCGCGATAATCACTTGGCCGATTCCACCGCGCAACGCGTCGCTGGCCGCGTTTAATTTCGCCTGCATTCCGCCAGTGGCCACACCGTTACGAATCAATTCCGCACAATCGGCGACGGTTAGCGTGGGAATAACCTGGCTATTGGCGCCGCGCACGCCGTCCACATCGGTAAGGAAGTGCAATTGTTCGGCCTGAAAGCCCACCGCGCAGGCCACCGCCATCTGGTCCGCATTGACGTTGAAGATATGTCCCTGGCGGTCGCCAGCCACGCAGGCCACCACCGGCAGGTACCCGTTCGTAGTGAGGAGGTGCAGCAATTCCGGATTGGTTCGCACGGGACGGCCCACAGCGCCCAGGCCGGGATCCATCTGCTCGGCTTCGGTGAGGCAGGCGTCAATGCCGCTGAGACCGACGGCCAGGCTGCCTGCCTGCACGAAGGCCGAGACCAACTCATGATTGACGCTGCCGGCCAATACTTTCAACACGGCGTCCACCACTTCAGGGGTGGTCACGCGCAGCCCACCGACGAAACGGCTTTCCACACCACGCTCGGCCAGGAATCGCGTCATCTGCTTCCCGCCGCCGTGCACCACTACCATCTCCACTCCGGAGCGCTGGATCTGGCTCAACTCAGCCGCCAGGCGCGCGCGCGATTCCGGCTCGTCCAGCAAGGTTCCGCCCAGTTTGACAAGAATTCTCACAGCAGACCCTCATGCTCAGGGAAGCCAAGAATGAGATTCATGTTCTGGACGGCTTGGCCCGCGGCCCCTTTTATCAGATTGTCGATCGCCGCCACGATGATGCCGCGGCCGGTGGCAGCATCGAACCGGATGCCGATGTCGCAGAAATTTGTCCGCTGCACCGCGCGCAGGTCGGGCATGAAGCCGGGGTCGTAAAAACGGACAAACGGCGCGCCATTGTAAAAGTTTTCATATATGGACAGGATTTCCGCCGCGCTTGTGGATTTCGCCGCGCGAAAGTAGATGGTTTCCAGAATTCCCCGATCGATTGGCAGCAATTGCGCGGTGAAGCTGAACTCGGATTCCTGCATCCCGGAATTTTGCAGCACCTCTGGAACGTGGCGGTGATCCAGCAACGAGTAGGCGGAGAAATTTTCAGTCACTTCACAGAAGCTGTTCTTGAGTCCGGGCTTGCGGCCGGCTCCGCTGACACCCGACTTCGCATCGCATACGATGCCGGCGCCGCGGTCGATGATGCCTGCTTCGAGCAACGGACGGATGGCCAGGTTTGCCGCGGTGGGGTAGCAGCCGGGGTTTGAGACGAGCCGCGCCGGCTTGATCTGTTCGCGGAAGAATTCCGGCAGTCCGTAGGCCGCCTCCGCCAGCAGCGCGGGGGCGGTGTGGTCGGATTTGTACCACCTCTTATATATGTCAGGAGTGCGCAGCCGGAACGCGCCGCTCAGGTCGACCACCTTCGCGCCGGCGTCGAGCAAGGCCGGGGTTAGTTCCATGGAGACTTCCGGCGGGGTGGCCAGGAACACGACGGCGAGGCCGGCGGCCTTCACCGAATCAGCGGAGGAGGAGAGCTTACGAGGTTTGTTTGCGCCACGAGGAGACGGGTCGGCAGCGGAATCGCTGCGGTGTTCCAGGAGGACGGGTTCGGTGCGAGGGTGGCGGTCCAGAATACGGACGAGTTCGGCGCCGCTATAGCCTCGAAAGCCGACAATGCCGATAGGGGTAGACATGGATGATTAATTATTCACTGCTATGAATAATTATAACACTGGTGACGTCGGGTAGTGTCCTACGGTTGTGTTGGTTGATTATTCATCCGGGGGGAAGGGCTAGATCAGAGATTCAAATCCATCTAAAGTTGTGCAGTTGGGCGAAAGCAGTACGAATGTGGTGCGGCGTGAAAAGTCTAGCTTTGCGTTCGTTCCAAGCATGAACGTCTCTGATAGCCTGTTCGACGCTGCTCTTTGCCGCTGAATTCTCCGTCGCTACCCAATGAACCGTTGCGAGCAACTCCATGCCATGAGGAGTCTCGAACCCTTCAATTAACTCGCTTACCCGATCGATTCGCTTGTTAGTATCATCATCGTCCGCAAGATATGCGGTGGTGTCTTCACGGCCACCCTTTAAGACCTCAACCGAAGCAGCGCTGCTTCGGTCGCCATAGCCTCTCAAGTAATGGCCCTCAAGGTGTTGAAGTACATGATTCAACGCCTCAGCATACGGTCCATACTTTTGTTCCACGAAGCTCAATTTAAGAGGTTGTCCAGCTAACTGGAGGAAGTAGGCAAGTTTCTGTATTTCGAGTAAGGTCAACCGATAACCAATTACGCCGTAGGTCATCATCATCGCAATGAGCGCCGCGCGATTGTCATTCATTTGGGGCTTCGGGGTGGCAACCAACATTTCTTCAACGGCTGGTGCCCCGCCTGGAGAGTAAAGAAGAACTTCTACGTTTGGAACTCGCGCCAGAGCGTTTTCGATTCTAGGACGAACTTCACCCCAATCCAATCCTCCGTTCCCGCATCCCAACGGCGGGATCGCTATTGAACGTATACCCTCAGCCTGAATGAGTCGTACCAAATCAATAAGCCCGGACTCGATGTCCTCAATTCTAGATTTTTCCTTCCAGTGTCTTTTCGTTGGAAAATTGATGATCAGCTTGGGGTTGTCTAGTCGATTAGTTGCTACAACAAACATCTTGCCAGGAACAACTTCCTGACGTTTGCATGCCGCTTGGTAGAGCTTGTAATTATCAGGGAAAGCTTGTCGAAACTGTAGCGCAATGCCCTTGCCCATAATCCCCACTGTGTTAACTGTGTTGACAAGCGCTTCTACTTGCGCATCAATCAGATTTCCCCTTGTGAGTTGCAGCATATTAGTAATACCAGTTGGGTGTAATCTTCACCGGAGGCCTGTGCTGTGATGGCGATAGTATCGCCTCCACTTCTTCTTTCAATTGCTGATTGATAACCCCGATCGACATAATCAGAGTCCACGGAGCAAAAGCATGTAATAGAAACTCAGCTTGCCGCTTTCGTTTCCGATCTGGATACTCAACCGTATCGTTCCAATACCGCGAATTCATCAGCGACCAATCGATCTTCGATCTTAACGCTGATATATCACTAGAAAACTCCGAAACAGCCATCTCGGCGTGCCCGTCAGTAAACGTGAACGGCACTCCCGCGCGAGCAACCGACTCCGCATCAGACTCCAAATGCAATATTGGAGCTTGGCCGCTTGTGTACCCGTCCACCTGGTTTTTGCTTATAGCGAAAAGCATCGGAGATCGCGGCGCAAAGTAAAACGGCACATAGTTAGCCAAGGTGCCTCCAGGGCTGATGGGAACTTTCCGATTAGCACGTCGATCTTTGATGTGTTGGTGGGCAATGCTTACGCTCGCTAAGGAGTTGTCCATCCTCGTTTGATCACAATGTAGACCGTCGGCTCCAATTATTGAAGGCAGGTTACGAATGTGCGTGATGTGATAAATGGCCGTCAAATCCCCTCCCTTCAGACGGTCCCGATACCACGCAATTCAATCGCTATCATAGGGCGAACAAATGGCGAAAGTAAAGCGTTTTGTAGACGTCATCATATCATGATGAGTTAATTTAGCACAACGCCTGCCTCCTGCATACTACAGCCGTAGGAAGATAAATGCGAGCGACCGCTTATACAGTCCACCTAAGCATGCTACGACAGGAGTTCCGTCATCGTCCATATCCGATCCGTGATCCCCGCTGCCATTGCGGGCATCATGTTGATGGTGCGGCAGACGCGGCAAAAATTGTAGTAGGCGAAGTGAAGCGCGAGTACCGCGCGGAGATTTTCCCACTTCTTGCTGAAGGCGTACGTCAGGCGGGTGAGACGCTTGCACTATCGGCGCAGCGATCCGTTCTGACGTTCGAATATGTGATGTGGAGATGAGGCAAAATCTGGGTCGCCGTACACGTCTGTTTTCCCCGTGGAAACCACGTGCGCGGGGCTGTCGCGGCGTTGGGAAGTGTTCTACGATTAGGCCT
The DNA here is from genome assembly GCA_038230275.1 of Bryobacterales bacterium. GTDB lineage: Bacteria > Acidobacteriota > Terriglobia > Bryobacterales > Bryobacteraceae > JANXXV01. The sequence goes on along the minus strand of JBBRNO010000054.1, from coordinate 10,658 downwards.
GTTTGTTGATGGATTGATCGTTTTCCGCTGAGACGTCCAGATTTCTAGGAGTGTGTCGGAGATAGAATTTCTCGAATGAAGAATCAATGACTTACGAGCACAGCATGGTCTGTAAGTTGTTGATTCTTCGTCCGGAAAAGTTTCATTCCGACAGACTCCTAGAAAGGTGCTAAGGCGATAGGCGGAGTCTTGCTTGAGAATGAATCACCTCGGGACGCTGATCGAAAGGGAATTAGTCGATAAGAATGGTGGCGACAGCACTGTCGATCTTGCAGAGCGGCAAGAACGCGGGCCTGGAATCTGTTTAACGAACTCCTTGAACATCGTGCTAAGGAGCCGGCCAGCCACCAGGAAACCTGAGATAGCTTGAACAACACAACCGCAGGCCACTACCTTGGGTGGCGAATCGCCCAGGCGGTTCCTAGCCCCTGAGCGGTATCCAAATCTCAACGCCGCCCATTCCGGTGGCAGGGTTGAACGCCTCCGTGTACCGTTCGAATTCCGGAGCCTCGGCCGCCGTATTTCCGGACTCCGGCAGCCACTTGTAAATGCTGAACCACGTCCGGCGAATGGTGGAAATGTGTTCGCGATGAGTGAACACGGCATATCTCTGCGGGGCGATTCGTACACGGCTGAATTCGGCGGGCACCCGGTCGAACGCGGACACTTCCACACCGCAGATGTACTCGATGTTGCCGACATTGTCGCCGTTGCAGATCACGCCATAGGTTACGTGGCCAACTTGTCCGGGAATATGCCCCAGATGAGGCACAAAGCGCTGCCACTGAGCCGGAATGCCCGCACTGGTCTCTGCGCTATCGCGTTCACCCAATCCGGCGATGAGTAGCGGCCTGCCGTCCTCGAATCGTGGCGGGTCGAGCTTGGTGAGTAGAGTTTCATCCATTTTGATTGGTTCCGTGAGTTTGATTTCGTCCAGATTGCCGCGTGCGCGAACCGTTTCGGGCGTTACTCCAAACTGATCGCGAAACGCGCGGGGGAACGCTTCGTGAGTACCGTATCCGGCCTCAACGGCGACGGCGAGAATATCGGGGGCCCCTGGGACAGCGTTCGGGCCGCCCCGGTCAGGCGGCGGCCGCGTACGTAGCGCATGATCGATAGGCCCGTCGCCGGACCGAAGGCTCGCGACAGGTGAAAGCGCGATACCTCGCCAACGCTCGATACATCGTCCAGCGTGATCTCTTGCCCAAAGTGGGTTTCGATAAACCAGAGCGCTTTGGCTACGGGGTTCACACAGCCAGAATAGCCGCTCTTCCGGCCGCTCATTTGATCGGAATTGCTGTTCTTACCGTTGTTCGGCCACGGAGCGGTCGGCCAGCTCGCCGACGATGGGGAGGCGGAACATCTGCTGCTGGCTGGTCTTGATCAGCATGAATACCCAGGCGGCGAAGACGGCAATGTGCAATAGCGCTCCGGGGTTGAAATCGGAATTGTAGCGGAAGATGGGTGAGAATACGCGGTCCACCAGTAGCCACACCACAAACAAGTACAGACCCTGAAAGGCATGGAAGCGCGCCGTACGGTCGTTCTGGAACCGGTCGGCCGCCAGCACAAAAATGGCCGGAATCCAGCCCATGACGGGGATGTAGCAGAGCATGGCCGCGGTGCGTGTTGGGATGCCGTTCAGGAACGCGTTGCCCGGCGGGTTTGCCGATGTCCCTGGTCCGGCGCCGGGTTGGCGCGTGCCGCACTTGGCGCAGAAGATGTCTGTGCCGCCGACCGCATTCCCGCATTGTGTGCAAAAAGGCATCGCTATCAGGAAGTACGCTATTTTAGCCCGGATTGTTCCCGGGATTGCGGCGTAGGGGTCACCACCAACGTTCGCTCGAACTGTTGCACCTGTGCTTCCAACGGATACTTGCCGTTCAAGTGGTGGAACTTCGCGGCATCTTCGGTCATTCTTACATTGGTCACGGTGACGCGAATTCTGCTGTGCGGGGGCACTTTCGCAGCCTTGAACCGCAGCGTTTCCGTCCGTTCTTCCAGCGGCTTCAGGCGCGTGTCCGCAATTCGTTTGGCCTTGGGCCACCACTCCCATTGTTGGCCGATGCGGATAGGCCGGGTTTCCAGCACCTTGCCGCCGCTCATCAAATCCACCTCAATTCGAATATGGCGCTCCGGGTCGCCGGTGGGCAGTTTGTGTCCGGCGTACGCGTTCTTGAGGCGGATGGGGACCATGAGGCCAGAGGCGATTCGCGATGCGGTGAGGATCTCCACGGTGAGTCCGGACCGATTCGGAGTGGCGGGTTGCCCTTGTGTTTTCGGAATCATGCCGCCGCCGAAGAAGTGGCGGCGCGTGACACGGATCGGGCCGCCGGCCACCAGCGGACGTTCCACCGCCGGCATGTGGCAACTGGAGCAGCCTCTGCCCTGTTTCGCATAGGGGCTCTCCTTCCATTCGGTCGCCGTATCGAAAGTGCAGACCAAGGTATCGGTGTAGGCCGCGGTGGCTTGATGGCAGGCAGCGCAGGTGTCCACGGTCAGCAGCTTTTCATCGCGCTTTACGGGATGGGGAGCGTTGGTATTGCCGTAGGGCCCGTATACGTAACCGTCTTTCACATGGCACACCGCGCAGGTAACGGCTTCGTTGCGGAGAACCGCGTCGGCGCGCGGATTTTTGGTTAGAACAGGATCGCTGGTGGAGCGGTTGCGCACATCCACGGCAACGTTTTCCACCTGGTTCAACAACGGCGTGTGGCAATTCAGGCAGAGCCAGGACGTCTTGGGGGACTTCGCCATCTCGGCCTGGAATTGCAGGTCACTGAGCGCGTGCGCGTGGGTGGAGGCTTTCCATTCCCGATAGATCTCCACGTGACACACGCCACAATCTTCCGCGCGAATGGATTTCAAACCTTTTGGCGTCTGCTGAAAGGGCAGCGGGTTCTCCCACCAATAGCCGAGGATGTTCACTTTCGCCAGGATTACGGCGCACGCCAGCAATGCGAGCACTAACGCAATGGCAGCGGGTTTGCCGTGTGATAGGATGCGAACCATGCGACTTTTGGCTGGACTCGTTCTCTCTCTCTGCATGGCCACGGTATTACCCGCCGCCAAGACCCTGGATTTCTATTTTATCGACGTGGAGGGAGGACAGGCCACCTTGATTGTAACGCCCTCCAAACAGTCCTTACTGGTGGATGCCGGTTGGCCCGGCTTCAACAAACGCGACGCGGAGCGGATCAAAGCGGCGGCGAAGTCAGCAGGCATCAAGCACATTGATTATCTGGCCGTCACCCACTATCACACAGACCACGCCGGGGGCGTACCGCAGATTGCGGCCATGCTGCCGGTGAAAAACTTCGTCGACCACGGCCCCAACAACGAAACCAACAAAGGCGCTAAGGAGTTGAGCGAGGCCTATGATCAGGCGGTGAAGACCGGCAACCACCTGGTGATGAAGCCGGGCGATAAGATCCCGTTGAAGGGCCTGGATATTACCGTGGTTGCAGCTAATGGCGAACATATCGCCAGTGCGCTTGCGGGCGGCGGTGCGGCGAATCCGCTGTGCGCCGCTGCGCCGTCATTCAAAGAGGACAACTCAGAGAACGCGCGCTCCCTGGGGTTTGTGCTTACGTTCGGCAAGTTCCGGTTTATCGATTTGGGCGACCTTACCGGCGCCAAGGAATTGAATCTGGTGTGTCCGAACAATCTGCTGGGTACTGTGGACGTGTACCTCACCACGCACCATGGGCTGGATGCTTCCAACGCTAAGGCGATTGTGGAAGCGCTGCATCCGCGTGTTGCCATTATGAATAACGGCGCTAAGAAGGGCGGTGTGCCGTCGGCTTGGAAGATAATTAAGAATTCGCCGGGTCTGGAAGACATGTGGCAAGTTCACTTCGCCCTTGCCGGCGGAAAAGAGACGAACGTGCCGGACCCGATGGTTGCCAATATCACCGAGGAGAACGACGAAGGGAAGGCGCTGAAGCTTTCGGCCGGCGCGGACGGTTCCTTCACGGTGACGAATCTGCGAAATAAGTATACGAAGACTTACGCCGCCAAGTAGGGGTTAGTTGAAAGTAACGCGCGTTTCGCGAACTGCTCAACGGCGACAGGGGAACGATGACCAGGGCGGCGCAAGTGTGCCGTGCCGGCGAACTGCACACTTTCTATAAGAAGCATGCCCAGCTCACCGACAAAGAAATTAGAGTTGTCGAGCAAGGCCGGGCGGTGGCGAGGATTCTGCGCTCCAGCGATCCGCACGAGATTTATGTTTTCGGAGCATTCTATGTCACTACTCCGCACCCCACCCTTGCTCCCGGCCACAAAAAGATATATAGTTTGCCGGATTGACTTTGGGTGCAAGAACAACTGACTAAGGGAAGGTATTCGATGGAACTTAGACTTTCGAATATTCGATCGTTGATTTGGACAATTGCGGTGCTTACATCGTGCGCGCTGACAAATGTCACGCCCGTTTGGTGCCAAGGAAGCCTGGGCGGGCTTACGGGCCGCGTGGGGGATTCAACGGGAACTCCGGTTCCGGCAGTCACGGTGACGATCAAGAACATGGACACCGGCGCGGAACTGCAAGTGATTTCCACCTCGACCGGCGAGTATCTGGCACCCAGTCTTCAGCCTGGCCGGTATCGAATCAGCACGGCGCATCCCGGATTCAAAACAGTGGTTCAAGAACCGGTGACGGTCAGCACGGCCACGGTTTCAACCGTAGATTTCAGTCTTGCCGTGGGAGACGTGAGTGAGTCTGTCACGGTTGCGGGCGGCACGGCGCAACTGGAGACGACTTCGGCGGAGATCGGCACCGTGATGCAGACCAAGACGATTTTTCGCGTCGGTTGTTCCAGTTCGCAGCCAAACTAATCTTTTGAGGTCTTACATGTCAATGACTATTCCGTGCCAAGGGCTGACCCGGTTCGTGCGGGTGTTGCTGCCGCTCTTCCTTGCCGTGAGTGCGTTCGCTCAGGGCAACCTGGGAGGTGTCACCGGAACCGTCGCCGACACTTCCAATGCCGCCGTCTCTGAAGTGAAGATGACGTTGACCAGCATTCGAACGAATTCTTCGTTCACCGTAGTAGCGGACAGCGCCGGGACCTACAATTTCCGTGGATTGCCTCCGGGTCAATACAGATTGGAAGCGGAAAAGCAGGGCTTCAAAAAGTACGTGCAGGAGAGCGTTTCCGTGCAGACCGCCACCGTCACTACGCTTGACATTCAACTCTCCGTTGGTCAAGTGAACGAATCCATCACGGTGGCAACCACCGGCGTGACGCTGCAAACTACCTCACCGGAAGTCAGCACGGTTCTAGACCGCAGAGTGATTCTGGACCTTCCGATTCAAGTGGGCGGGTCCGGCGCAACTACTGCGGCCAGCGGCCGCCGTCAGCCGGAGAACTTCATCTTTCTGACGCCGGGAGTCAGCGGCATTCCGTGGTCGAAGAACATCAACGGAAGTCCCGATTTCAGCCAGGATCTGTTATATGACGGAATCTCCGCGCAGCTTGCGGTAACGCCGGGATTTCTGGCGCAAACATCCCCGCCATACGAATCGGTGGAGGAGTTCAAGGTGCAGAACTCGCTGTTTCCCGCCGAGTATGGCCGCGGTTTCGGCGTCATCAATTTCACGCTGCGCTCGGGTAGCAACCAAATCCACGGCGGGCTGTTCGAGTTCTTCCGCAACGATAAACTGGATTCGCGACCGTTCTTCGCCGCCGCCCGGCCGCGTGTGCGATTCAATGAATATGGCGGTTCGTTTGGCGGGCCGGTGCTGATTCCAAAAATCTACAACGGCAAGGACCGTACCTTCTTCAACTTCAACTATACCGGACTGCGCAACCAACCGGCCCCGAATGGCAGCTTTGTCAGTCTGCCCACGGACTCGTTTCTGCGGGGCGATTTCTCCGGCTATCGTGACGCGGGCGGCGGACTGATCCCCATCTTCGATCCGGCCACCACTACGGCCGACGGCGCGCGAACTCCGTTTCCTGGGAACATCATTCCGGCGGGCCGCTTCTCCAGCGTTGCAAAGAACGTGATTCCGTTGATCCCGAAGCCGGATTTTCCTGGCTATTTCAATAACTTTCTGAATCGAACGGCGAATCCAATCAAGGATTATTCGTGGTCGCTCAAGGGAGATCAGATCATTACTTCGAACCAGCGGGTGAGTGTTGCGTTCTGGAAGGCTTCCACTTACACGCCGAGCTACTCGCCATTAGGACCGTCCACGCCCATCGGATTCTGGGGCTTCAACCCGGTGAACGGTGCGGGACTCCGCAGCAGTTACGATTGGACGATCCGGCCGAATCTCTTGCATCATTTTGGCTTCGGCTATACTGCCAGCAATCCGATTCGCCAGCGCGACACCAGGCAAGGGAACCAGATCTATAAGGTTCCCGGTGTAGCGGCGGATTCCCCTGGCTTTCCGGTCTTCAACGTAGCGAACAACTATGGCGCGCTGGCATTGGGGAACTCCGATCAACAGCCAAACGATCCCTCGCAAAACCGGAACTTCGCCTTCATCGACAACATCATTTGGGTCAAGGGCCGCCATCAACTCAAGGCGGGTGTGGATTTCCGGTTCTTCCAGTACAACAACTTCGCAGGGACGGTGAACGGCGGCTTAAGCGGCGCCTATGCATTCAATCCTCTTTCCACCGCGGACCTGAGTTCGGCGAATTCCGCCCAGCAAGGGAATGGGTGGGCAAGTTTGTTACTGGGACAGGTGTTCTCCGCACAGCGACTGATTCCCGCTCCGCTGCGGCGGATGCGGAACGATTATTACGCATGGTACGTCGAAGACGTGTTCAAGCTGAACCGGAAGTTGACGGTCACGGTAGGACTGCGGCACGAAATACCTACCGTTGTCCGTGAAGCCGATAGCCGGCAATCGCGGCTGAACTTGAGCCTTGCCAACCCCGGCGCTGGCGGCAGACTTGGTGCGCTGGACTTCATCAAACCCGGCCAGCTGCTGACGCCGACCTACATGCGCGCCTTCTCACCCAGACTGGGGATCGCTTATATGGTGAACGAGAAGACGGTGATCCGGACAGGATTCGGAATCTTCTATTCGCCTACCAACGCCTCCAGCGTGGGGCGCCAATCCGGGCTGTTCTCCAGCGGTTTCTCCTTTACGCAGAACTTCCCGCAAGTGACTTCGGGCCGTGTTCCGGCGCTGATTCTTGATAGTGGACTTCCGGTATTCGCTGGGACGCTGCCCACGACCGATCCTTCGCTGGTCAATGGTGGCGTGATCGAATTCATGAACCCTGGAGCCGGGAAGCCGGGATACATGAGCAGTTGGACGCTCAATTTGCAACGCGAATTACCGTTCCAATTTCTACTGGATATCGGCTACGTCGGCCAGAAGGGTACGGCGCTGCCTTCGGGTTTGGAGAACCTGAATCAGGTTGACTTCAAGTACCTCAGCCTGGGGAACACACTCAACGCGGACATCAACTCGGCGGCGGCGCGGGCGGCGGGAGTTGGTCTTCCCTACCCTGGCTTTACGGGATCGGTCTCCCAGGCGTTGCGGCCGTACCCACAGTATTCCGACATCCGCAATCTATACGAACCCATTGGCTGGAGCACCTACAACTCCATGCAGATGCGCCTGCAGAAACGTCACTCGTCGGGCATCAATTTCCTGGCGGCGTATACACTTTCAAAGAGCCTGGTGAGCGGTGGTGGTTACACCGGCTTGGGCGACGATGCCGCAGGTTCGCGGCCGCTGGATACGAACAACCGGCGCATTGAAAAACGGCTGGCAGGTTTTGACACACCGCAGAATCTGGTGTTGGCTTGGGGGTATGAATTGCCGTTCGGCAACAGCAAGCGGTTCCTTTCCAGCATGGGCCGCGGAGTGAACATGCTTGCCGGCGGATGGCAGGTGAACGCAATTCAACGCTATGTTTCCGGAACCCCGATCGGCGTTGGCGGTGGCGGCGTAATTCCGCTTTCCAACGGGGGCAACCGCCCCAATCGGGTGCTGGGCACGCCGGCGCGCACCAGCGTTTCGCGCGGCGATTTCGATCCTGCGCGCGACCGCTACCTGGACATCAATGCATTCTCGCAACCCGCGCCCTTCACGTTGGGGAATTCGCCTCCAGTGCTGGGCAATGTCCGGGCGTTCGCGCTGTTTAACGAAGATTTCAGCGTGCTCAAAGATATTGGGATCCATGAGGCGCACCGGCTTCAGGTCCGAGCCGAGTTCTTCAACATCTTTAACCGGGTGGTCTTCGGCGGCCCGTCGTCCAATATCAACGCACCGGCGACGTTCGGGAAGATTGGAGGGCAGGCCAATTCCCCGCGCAATATTCAGCTTGGGCTGAAGTACATTTTCTGAAAGCGTTTCCGTGGATAAGTTCGTCGTACCGGATTCTTAGGGAAGGAGAGGCAGACCCATGGCAGATGAAAAACCCGATGCAATCGACGCTGCACACCAAGTCATCGTCCTGGCATTCGATCTGACAGACGCTGAGATCGCTAACCTTCCCAGCCAAATTTCGGACGCCTTACAAAGTCCTCCGGTGCAGCAGGCCATCAAAAAAACACTGCTGGACTTTGCCAACACCAAGGGCGGGTTAGGGACAGTTCCGTCCAACGCAGACGGCGAGAAATTGCTGGAAGCGTTGGGTACCGGTATCAAAGACGCTGCCGGCAAGAACCTGCTGGAACAGATCAAGAAGACGTCTGAGTATAAGAAGCTGGAAGGCAGCATTGAAGCATTCAAGTCGGCAGCGGCGTCGTCTTCCCTGGGTGTGTGGATCGACAAGAACAAGAAGATTCTCTACGTGGTGGGCGCTGCGCTGGTGGTGGGAAGCGCCAGCGTGCTCTACATCACCAAGACTGGTGGATCGCTATTGAACACGGCCATCGATCCGCTCAAAGGCAAGGATTTCGAAGTTCTCCAGATTGGCACCTTGAAGCTCTCGGCGGGCCTGCTCGATTTCCAGCCGGACGCGCGGATCCTGGGCGCCCGCATTTCCGCCAGCAAAGAATGGCAGAAGGTCAAGCTGGAACTGAAGCTGGGAATTATCGCTAAAGGGCCCGACGTACAGCAGGTGCAGGGTGCGGCAATCATCACCTCAGGATCGTTCAGCGTCAGCCTAACCGGTGACGGGAGGCCACAAACCCAGAAGATCAATTTAGGCTTGAAACTGGATTATGAGGGCGCGATTGACAACGGCAAGTTCAAGATCGGCGTGGGGGCCATGTATAAGGACGACGCCGTGAGCGGCACCGTCGGAGCGTCGTACCAGACCCGGAGCGCCACCTTCGGTCTGCAGGGGAACATCGGGCCACAGAAGGGCGGCGGTATACAGGGTGGTGGACTGCTGACGCTGACGATCCCTCTATAGGTGAAGGGTGCCGGATGCGGCTATACCGAGACGCGGCCATACCTGCATTGACCACCCTGCAGGCTTGCGCTTGCAGTTCTAGCGCTCCCTGCCACCTAACGAAGTTCCGCGAGCGCGGCATTCGCACGCTCGCGGAGGACAGGATCCCCTTGACGCGCAGCCTGCTCCAGTTGACTTCGCGCTTCCGCTTTGCGGCCGCTGATTGCATAGAGCCGGCCGAGCCGGTAGTGAAGAGACGGTTCGTGGGCGACGGGTTCGGCCAGGGCGGCCTCAAATTCCTTAATGGCTCCTGGCACGTCGTCTCGCTTGAACAGTACCGATCCGAGTGCGGCCCGGGACCGCGCCTTCAATTTGGATACAGAGGTCGTCCACTCGTCAATTCCCACCCGGCGCGGCGCCTTGGTGTTTTCCAGCAACGCCAACGCCCGCCGGGCTGCGGTGGCGGCGCCCTCCAGCCTGGTAGAGCCATTCGCGACTAGGTCGGCGAGTTCCACCAGCAGCGGTACATAGTCCGGTGCAATCGCCAAACCGCGTTCCGCGGCCTCAATTGCCCGCGCGGCGTCCCCGCGCGTTCTCCACTCGCGAGACATCAGTTCATAGACTGGCAAAAGTAAGGTCGAAGACGGAAACGCGTGCTCAAACGCCGCGCCCTTATCCAGAACCGGCCCGTCGAGAGCATCCAGATAGGCATCGAATTCTTCGGGCGTTTTCGCCTGTAAATCCGGCAGAAACTGGGAGTATACTGGAACACTCAATGCCGTGAATACCGTGAGTAACCAAGCCCGCCGCATAACGTTCATTGTAGTGTGCATGGTGGTGCGGCAGACGGCAGCTTCAGCACAAGTGCCCGATCTGGTCCCCCTGCTGCCCGCGCCAACACCGGCCACGCAGGCCATTCGCGAGGCTCTTCTCTCTGGACAAGACGGCCGGGCCCATGTCGCCGTCCAATCCCTTGATCCCGCAGCCCGGCCGCTCTGGCTGGGCATTCTTGCCATCGTGCGCAACGATCCGAACAAAGCCATTCGAATTCTGCGTCACACCGGCGACCCGAAAACGCTTGGAGTCGCTTATTATCTGGCGGGCCAGTACCTTCTTTTTCGCGGTCAAATGGCGGATGCCATCAGCCATAATCCGGACGACTTCGGCGCCTATTACTATCTCGGCAGGCATTACGATAGCGAGCTCGACAATCCGGAGGAAGCGGTCCGCTGGTTTCGGAAAGCTCTGGAGCGAAATCCCGGATATTTGCAGGCGCAGTCGTTTCTAGGAAGCTGTCTGGAGCGCCTCGGCCGCACCGGGGAGGCGGAGGAGGCGTATCGTTCGTCG